>JAHCML010000003.1:0-600000 GCA_019192455.1 Alphaproteobacteria bacterium SS10 | reverse complement strand
ACCGACCCGGGACGGAGATACGGCAGGGGAGCGGCTTCAGGCTTACCAATCGACTGCGTGTCTCTATCATTGCGCTGCTGACGGTCCTGCTATTGGCGGGCTGGTCGATTGGGCTCGTGATCTTTGTCCGCGACCTACCCACCGCCGATGCGGTGCCCGCCGTTCCACTGCCAGCCACCCGAACCGATGCCATCGTGGTTCTAACTGGCGGATCAAACCGCTTACAGACCGGCATGGACCTGCTGAACCAGGCCTATGGCCAGAAGCTGTTTGTCACCGGCGTCTATCGGGGTGTGGAGGTGCAGGAATTACTCCGCCTTGCCCGCAATGCCCCCAGCGATCTGGAATGCTGTATCGAGCTTGACTATGAAGCGGATGATACGGTGGAGAACGCCGCAGAGACTGCACGCTGGATGCAGGAACAGGGCTTTACCTCCCTCCGCCTAGTCACCTCCAACTATCATATGCCGCGCAGCTTACTTGAGTTTCGGATGGCCGACCCAAACCTAACCATCATGCCCCATGCCATTGCACCAGCGACGGTCAGCCAAGATGGATGGTGGCGACAGCCACGCAGCTTTGGCCTCTACGCGACTGAGTACACAAAATATCTACTGACACGGGCCAGGTTTGCGCTGTATCAGCCTGGCTAAACCTGACACTACAGACGACCTGACACGCCGTGCTCACGTATCTGCGCATCCTACTCCATGGCATCGTTTACATCGGCTGGACCGCATTCTGCTGTCTTGCCTACCTGCCACTGCTTCTATTGCCGGGCAAGAAGCTGCGCGGTTGGCTAACTGAGGCTTACTTCAAGGTCCACGACTATATCGAACCACCCTTTGGCCTGACCTACACCGTTGAGGGGCGAGAGAACCTGCCTGACGGCCCCTGCCTGGTCGCACTTCAGCACCAATCAGGTTGGGAAACGATGCGGTTGATCCATTTGTTCCGCGATCCCGCCATCATCATGAAGATTGAGCTGTTCCGCATGCCGCTCTGGGGTTGGTATGCGAGCCGGGCAGATATGATCCCGATCGACCGCAGCCTGGGCAAAGACGCTATTCCAACCATGCTGGCTGACTCTGAGAAGAAGATCGCCGATGGGCGTGACATCGTCATCTTCCCGCAAGGCACACGGGTCCCGCCGGGCGTTAAGCGAGATTACCGCACCGGCATCGCCAAGCTTTATGAACACCTTCAGGTGCCCGTGGTGCCGGTCGCCCTGAACAGCGGTCTGTTCGCCACCAAGATGGGGTTGGTGAAGCGGAGCGGTTCGGTTTCAGTAAAAATTCTACCGCCCATCGAACCGGGTAAAAGTCAGGATGAGCTGATGTCCATCCTGACCGATGTCATTGAGACCGAGGGCGACAAACTACTCGCCGCCGAAGGGTTCATCCCAACCGCCCCCGCCGCACCGGCGCCGGAAAAAGCATCAGCTTGATTGCTGTACCAGCTTCCAAAGCCGCTCCATCCGTGGATCGCGAATGTTGATCGCGTGAAGGTGGTCGAGTGTTTGGGTCAGGTATTCGAGGTTTGGCCCCCTTGGCCCCACCGCGCTACCTATAACCCGCGCCGCCTCTTCTAGCTCTCGGTTTTCGCGATACTGGCTGTGGTCTCGCTGAACACAGAAGGTAACGGCATCAACCGCCCCATCTTTAAGTGGCAATGGCACCAGCTTGGGCTGATAAATCGCGCTAATCATCTCCCGATACCAAAGGTACTCAGCGCATTCGACCACTTGGGTTTTCGGGATGCGGAAGGCGACACCCCAGCAGGCGCCACCATGGTCCAAGCCTAAGACCAGGCCCGGCTGCTCTGGTGTGCCGCGATAACGGTAAGACCAGACACAAAACCGGCGATGATAGCCGCGCAGCAGCACCGGTTCGCTGGCATCAAAGGTGAAGCCGGGGTTCCACATAAGCGACCCATAACCAAAGACCCAAAGGGGCCGGTTTGCCTCAACCGAGCCATCAGACTGCCGGTCAAGCCAGCCCCGGTCCGTTAACCAGCTGGTGGCCATGCCAGGCTGAAACTGGCTGTCATAGGGATCATCTGCGCAGCGATACTTTGCCATGGCTGAAATATGGTCTGAAACCACCCTATAGCCAATGAGTTTCGAGCCGGTTACGGTGCGGTTTGGAATAACTGGGTCACTTGCCACAGGCCATGCTGCGGCCCACCTCAATAGCCATTCGCCAACCGGCAATGCCAGGACCTTCGCTTGACTGACCAATCACTTCCAGAAACTGCCCCCGATACCGCCATTAAGCCCAAGCCAAGCCGAGTAAAACGGTGGCTTCGCCGTGGTGGTATTTCACTGATCGCGGTGATTGGCGTCTGGTCCGCCATTTGGTTTGGCTACGCGAAGTTTATCGAGCAACAGGCGATCCAGATCATCTCTGGTGGTCAGCAGGCCGCCGCTGGTCAAGGTCTTGGTGACCCGCTGGCCCCGACAGCAACGCCGCAACGACAGTTCCGGTATGCCGCCATCTCAATGGGTGGTTATCCGTTTGGCTGGCACATCCACCTATCCGCCCCAGAAGTGGAGGATGTTCAAAGTGGCACCAGGATCAGTGCCGATCACGCCGTTATTGGCTTCAACCTTGCCAATTTTCGACAGTTTGAATGGCAGGCGATCGGCGGCATCAGTGCGCGCCTGCCAGTACCATCAAACCGACCTGGTATCGCCGTGTCGCACATCACGGCAACGGCTGACCAAGCCACAGGGCATTTTGAGCTAAGCGATACGGGCGCCCGCAACCCGCATTTCGATGTTCGCCAAATCCTGATTACCCCTGGTGACCGCGAGGTTGAAGAACCGACCGGTAGTGTTGACGTTGAGCCCAATGGCAGCATCACCCTTGATGCACCACCCGGGCAGGAACCCACACAACGTCCAGCCGCTCCGAGGCACCCGCTGTTCAACCAGATCGAAGGGGTGGCGCTGGACCGCTTAACCCTGGATTTCATCCAGCCCGTTTGGCCACCGGCACAGGCCGGTGACCCGGCACTGACCATTGATACTGCCATGCTGGGGCTTAGGCCGCTGATCACAGAACGTGCGGATCAACCCATCGTGCCGAACGCGCGCCTAGGCCAACAGGTTGATGAATTTGGCCTCCGCCTCACCTTCACCGGGCCATTACCTGTTGGTGTCTATGGCTATGCACTTGGCCAATGGCGTGATGGCGGTGGGGCACTAGATCTTGAAAAGCTGTCCGTTCTGGTCGGCGAACTTCACTTAGAAGCCAATGGCGCTGCGACGCTAGACCGGGCCTTACAACCCGAGGGACGGATAGACGTCTCACTGCGCGGCTATGACATCGTGGTGGACGAGATGATCGCCAGCAATCAGCTGCCGCAGAACTTCGCCCAGATGACCCAACTGCTGATCCAGCCCTTCGTTCAGACCACCGAAGATGGCGAGCGGATCTTACGCACCCAATTGGGCGTGTCGGATCGCTGGCTGATGCTGGGCCCGGTTCAGTTGGTCCGCCTGCCGCCCATCACCTGGGCCGGTGCGCGTTAAGCCTGATTGGCGTCGATCACGCCGCGGCGGATTTCGCGGGTTTGTTCGAACCGACGCTCAAGCGTGTCGCCCTCTCCCCAACGAATGGCGCGTTGCAGGGCCGTGAGATCTTCTGAAAAGCGCTGAAGGATCTCAAGCACCGCCTCACGATTATTCAGGAAGACATCGCGCCACATGACGGGGTCAGAGGCGGCGATACGCGTGAAATCCCGGAAACCACTGGCTGAGTAACGGATCACCTCATCCTTGGTTTCGTCCTCTAAGTCCGTGGCCGTGCCAACGATGGTGTAGGCAATCAAATGAGGCAGGTGTGAGGTGATCGCCAATACCCGGTCGTGATGGGCTGGTGCCATGGTTTCAACCAGCGCACCACATTGGGTAAGCGCTGCGTTCAGCCGCTCAACCGCTGCGGGATCGGCATCCCTCTCCGGTGTTAGGATCCAATAGCGACCATCAAACAGACCGGCAAAACCAGCGGCGGGACCGGAATGCTCGGTACCCGCGACTGGGTGGCCGGGAATGAAGTGCACGCCCTCTGGCAGATGCGGTTTCACCGCTTCAATCACCGCCTGTTTTACAGACCCGACATCGGTGACGATTGCACCTTGTGACAGGGCTGGACCAATGATCTTGGCCACATCGCCATTGGCGCCAACGGGCACACTGAGGACGACTAGATCAGCGTCGGCAACAGCCTTGGCAAGATCGGTCGATGCCTCACCTACTACACCAAGGGACACAGCCTCATCGCAAACAGCCTGATCGGCATCGCCACCAACAATGCTGTCGGCCAGCTTTTGCTCAGTAAGCGCACGGGCGAGAGATGAGCCGATCAGGCCAAGGCCAATGATGGCCACCCGGCGAAAAGGTTCGATAGTCATGATCAGAAACTTGAATAAGGGTTGGTCAGCGCTGGCGCGCAGACTATTCCGCTGCCTCGGCCGCGTCGAGCGTTGGCAGCAAGCGTTCGATAGTTGCCACGACCTCGCGCATTTCCTCATCGGTGCCGATGGTGATCCGTTGGCAGTT
The DNA here is from genome assembly GCA_019192455.1 of Alphaproteobacteria bacterium SS10. Taxonomy (NCBI): domain Bacteria; kingdom Pseudomonadati; phylum Pseudomonadota; class Alphaproteobacteria; species Alphaproteobacteria bacterium SS10. The sequence continues at coordinate 595,436 of JAHCML010000003.1, read as the reverse complement.
TGGCAGGCCATAGCCGCCCATTTGCCGAACCAGAATACCTTCAGCCTTCAAGGCGAGGCGTAACGGTTCCGGGTCACGGTCGCCATAATCCGCGAGGATAAAGTTGCCGTAGCTATCCGCCACCTGAATGCCTAGGCCACGAAGCGCCTCAGTGACCCAAGCACGGCAAGCCGTGTTGTGGGCTACTGACCGCTCTAAGAACTCGGCATCACGCATGGCCGCGGCACCGGCAGCCTGTGCGGCGTGGCTGGTATTGAACGGACCACGAACCCGGTTCAGCACATCGGCAATCGCATCAGACGCATAGCACCAACCCAAACGCAGGCCACCAAGGCCATGGATCTTCGAGAAGGTGCGCAGCATGACCACATTCTCAGATGCGTTCACCAGCTCAACGCCCGCCTCATAATCCTTAGCGGTCATGTATTCGGCATAGGCGCCATCAAGAACCAGGATCACATTGCTCGGCAGGCCTGCCTGTAGGCGATGAACCTCGGCAGCCGGCAGATAGGTACCGGTCGGATTGTTCGGGTTCGCGATGAACACCATCTTGGTCTTTGGTGTCACTGCCGCCAAAAGGGCATCAACATCTGTTGTCCGGTTGGTCTCTGGCACGGATACCGGCTCAGCCCCTACTGAAAGGGCTGAGATGGAGTACATCAGGAACCCATGCTCGGTGTGCAGAACCTCATCACCTGGCCCGGCATAGGCCATCAGCAAAAGGGCTATTAACTCATCTGACCCAGCACCGCAGACAATACGGTTGGCCTCTAGCCCCTTTACCTCGGCAATGGTGTCGCGCAACAGCGTGGCGCCACCATCCGGGTAGCGATGCAGGTCTGATGATTTTGCCTCAAACGCTGCCTGGGCAGATGGGCTGGCCCCAAAGGCCCCCTCATTGGCAGCAAGGCGGATCAACCGCTCAGCGCCTGCAGCCTTACTCTCACCCGCCACATAGGGGGCAATGCGCATCACGCTAAGCTTCGGCTCTGGCCCCGTTGTTTGGGTCTTGCTCGGCATGATGGTGTCGGGCGACATGGCGCGGTTTCCCTCAAAGCTCTCGCTTGTAACTTCTTAACTCGAGACCGCACCTTTGAGGCGGTCAGCTCAACCCGTCGCAGCGACGGGATTTTCACCATGCTCTGGCATCACCATGGGCGTGGCGTAAGCCCCAATGATATCAACGCCGTCGCAAAGGTCATCAAATTTGCCAACAAGGCTGCTCAACCGTTCATCGCCATCGGTAAGGAATCCAGCAACTTCAACGAGTTGCCATCGAATATCCTGATCTTTGACGACCAGCTTATTGCCCAGGAATGACGTTGCCTCGAGGCCAACCTCGGCAAGTACGCTGGTCAACCGGTCCCGGCTGACACCGCCATTGAACCGCAAAGCCAATAGGGTTCGGTCATCGCCGGTGGCTTCTGGCGCCATATCGGCGATCACCATGCCGCTGCGGCTTGCACTACGGGCGTTCCCCGCGCCGTGGAAGGGCAGCACCCCGACCACATTGAATGTTTGGTTATCCTCGGCCATCAGGCTTGGCCACCATGGCTTTGGTTCTTCCAACTCTGGCCAGGGCAGGACGCCAACTTGAACCGACCCATCGGTTAGGGCCCGCAGAACCGCCATCGCGCTATCGACCGGTTGGAGTGGCACCTCAACCCCGTAATGGTCGCGCGCAACGTCCCAAAGACCGGTTTGGTTGCCGGGTGCATAGACAGCCACGGAAAGCGGTCCTTGCATCAGGGTCAGGGCAGAAATCATCTCCCGCCAGATACGGGTCAGGGCGTTTAGGGGGAAGCGACCGTCATGGCGCTCTGCCAGGCGGCGAATGATGTCGGCCTCACGCGCCGGACGCATATAGCGGGCATCGGCATCCACCTCGAGTTTAGCCTCGCGCACCTGCTCAACGATCCGGGTACGGGACCGGATCAAATCATGCAGCTGATCGTCAATCTCATCGATCTGTTGGCGGAGCGCGTCTAGGTCTGGCATGGCGGGCGTGGATCAGGGGGGTTCGACAATTTGGAATGGCTGGGCAGTCTAGCGGAAACCGCTGGCAACACACCTAAAATCGGCATCCATTCCCAGGGTGGCTGCGTTGTTTAGGAGTAGCCAGCCAAGAACGCAAAGACTGTCTGCCCTGCGCGGCAATTTGTGGAAGTTTTGTTGACAGCGGCGCACTGCCAGCAACATGTATCAGCAGATGCCGTTTTAACCAGATTTTGTCGCTAGAAACCGTGGTCGCTCAGTCACCTAACCCGATCGCCGCCCCAACCAAGCCGGAAGAGCTTGCCAACCTGCCTGGCCACCATGTGGAGCTGGCGGGTGATGAGCCCATGCCATTGGATAATGGCGGCAGCCTGAGCCCGCTTCGGATTTCATATACGACCGCCGGTGCGCTGAACCAGGATCGCACCAATGCCATCCTGATCTGCCATGCCCTAACCGGTGACCAATACTTCGGCGAGACGCACCCTGTCACGGGCAAGCCGGGTTGGTGGGAGAGCCTGATTGGGCCCGGCAAGCCCATCGATACTGACCGCTTCTTTGTTATTTGCAGCAATGTGTTAGGCGGTTGCATGGGCTCATTCGGTCCGCTGGATATCAATCCGGAAACCGGTGAAGCCTTTGGCACCAAATTCCCGGTAATCACCATTGGCGATATGGTTCGGGCCCAGGCGCTGCTGATCGACCATCTGGGCATTGATAGCCTGTTCGCCGTGATTGGCGGGTCCATGGGCGGCATGCAGGTACTGGAATGGGCTGTCCGCTACCCGGAACGGGTGTTTGCCGCGATCCCGATTGCCACGGCCGTCTATCACACCGCCCAAAACATCGCCTTCGATGAGGTGGGACGGCAGGCCGTGATGGCTGATCCGGATTGGCTGGGCGGCAATTACCTCGCCCATGGCAAGCGCCCACGCAACGGCCTCGCCGTGGCGCGGATGGCGGCCCACATCACCTATCTGTCTGAGGCGGCATTGCAGCGGAAGTTTGGTCGCAACCTTCAGGACCGCCCCGATCTCACCTTTGGCTTTGAGGCTGATTTCCAGGTTGAGAGCTATCTGCGCCACCAAGGTTCCACATTCGTTGAGCGGTTTGACGCCAACAGCTATCTCTACATCACCAGGGCCATGGACTACTTCGATCTGTGCCGCAGCCATGGTGGCCAACTATCCAAGCTGTTCCAAGGCACGCCGGTTCGGTTCTGTGTCGTGTCGTTTACGAGTGACTGGCTATTCCCAACCTCTGAGAGCCTACGCCTAGTTCACGCGCTGAATGGTGCCGGTGCCAATGTAACGTTCTCGGAGATTGAGACCGATAAAGGCCACGACGCCTTCCTGCTTGATGAGCCGCAATTTGAAGCCGTCATACAAGGCTTTGTTGACGGTGCCGCGCGGGCACGTGGCCTGTTACCGGCGCTAGCAGAAACAACACCAGCAGAACCGGCCAAGACCGTTCAAGACCCAACCGTGCGGGCGGATATCGGCCTGATCGGCAGCCTGATCAAACCACGCAGTACTGTGCTCGATATTGGTTGTGGTGATGGTGCGCTGCTCGTCCATCTGCGGGATAAGTGCGAAGTTTCAGGCCGTGGCATTGAGATTGACCAAGGCCTGGTTCAAACCGCCGTTGGTCATGGCCTGACTGTCATCCAAGGCGATGCCGAGCAGGATCTGGAGCACTACCCCGCCGACAGCGTGGATTACGCCGTCTTGGGCCAAACCCTCCAGGCGATGAGCCAACCACGCGTCATGCTGGAGGAGATGCTGCGGGTCGCCCATTACGCCATCATCTCATTCCAGAATTTCGGCCATTGGCGGGTCCGCGCATCATTGGGCCTCAGTGGCCGCATGCCCGTGACAAGCGCCCTACCCCATAGTTGGTACAACACGCCAAACATCCACTTCTTCACCATCAATGACTTCATCGATTTGGCCGATGATATGGGTCTGAAAATCGATGCGGCGAAGGTGATTATGGACCGGCATCTGGCGGGCAGCCGGGTCGTGGATTACAAGCGCCTATCCCGCTGGCACAACCTGCTTGGTGAGCAAGCGGTCTTTAAGGTTAGCCAGGGCTAGACCGAGCGATCCCGACGTAATGCGTAGCCCGGCTGCGGCCGTCCATTCGCAGGTACAGGCACAAGCACCGGTCGTTTGATCCGCTGGGCCTCGCGCTGTGGCTTAAGCCCGGCAAATACCTGCTTAGAGCATTCAACGAAGTTCACACCGGCCAGCGGCTCAAACCATCGCTCACCAAATTCCTCCCAAGCTGGGGCGGCAGAGAGCAGGAACCGACGCCGCACCGGCGGGATAAAGACCGCCTTGGCCGTCCTTTCCGGGGCAAAGTTATGGTCACGCAGCAAATGCACCAGCTGGCCGGTTGAAAACGGCACCCCATATCCAAAGGGCGTTGTCTCAGACCGCGCCCAGACGCCAGCCCGGTTTGGCGCGATTACCATCAAACGTCCCTGCCCGGCCAGCACCCGCCAAACCTCGCGCATAAGGGCATCCGGCTTGGTGGAACACTCCACCGCGTGGCACAGGACAATCCGGTCAATTGAGGCGTCCTCAAACGGCAGCTCGCCCTCATGAACCAGGGCGACACCACCCGGGGTTCCCTCACCAGGCCAGGCCATAACGCCTTGCGGTGCCGGCATGGCCAAAAACTTGGCTGCGGCGTCTTCCTCAAAGGCCTGCAAAAGCGGTCCGGCATAGCCGAAGCCCAGCAGGTTCATCCCCGACAAGTCCGGCCACATCTGCCGCAACCGGCGACGCAACAGCCGTTGCACGACCTGGCCAAGCCGATCCTGGTAGAAATTGTTGAGGTCGATGACGTCGCGATACATGGGCGAAAGGTTAACACGGAACGGCGATTGCCAGAACGCGCTCTAGCCCCGCCGTGAATCCCGCCACGATCACATCAACTGATCTTGGATGGCACTAATCAGCGGGGCGTCCGCTGGTGGCATTGGATAATCGCGCAACTGGCCAGGCTTCACCCAGGCGAGCTCTTGCCCCTCTTTAGGCACCGCAGGACCACCCCATTTACGGCAGATGAAAAGCGGCATCATCAGATGGAACTCTTCATAAGGATGCGAGGCAAAGGTCAGGGGGTGCAGGCATTTTGCCTGGGTATGAACGCCCAGCTCTTCCTGAAGCTCCCGGATCACCGCATCTTCTGGCGTTTCACCCGCCTGCAGCTTACCACCGGGAAACTCCCATAACCCACCGAGGTGCTTGCCCTGCGGGCGTCGGGCCAATAGCACCCGGTTATCGCCATCAACCAAAACGGCGGCGGAGACCAGCAGGATCGGCTTCTCACGGCTACCGGCGAGGGCGACGGTTTCGGTCTGTGTCTCGGTCATTTTGTGGCTTTTCTCTCAGCTCTAGCCTTGGCGACTTGAATGGCCTGCCAGTTATCGTCGGTTAGCATGTAGTGCGGACCGATGGCACGGTGATCATGGGGCGGCAATATATACATCCGCTCACCAATTGGCACATAGCCTAGGGCCTCTAGCAGCTTAATCGACCTTGCATTATCCGGATGGACACCAGCCACGAAGCGCTTGAAATACCTTTGCTCAAAGTTCCAATCAGTTAGTGCGGAGACCATCTCAAGGCCCAGCCCCTGCCCCCAGAAGGCACGGTTAAGCCAGAAGCCCAAAATCGCTTCATCACCATTAACCTTGGTCAGTGTCACCGAGCCTGCGAGGTCATCGCCCATAAAGGCGAACAGGGGATAGGCAGCATCGAGGCCCCAACTACGCTGGCATCGCTGAACCCAATCCCGGGCATGATACGCCTCAAACGGCCAGGGAATATCTGTCAGCCAGCGGGTGACCTCGCCCTCAGACATGATGGCCTTCAGCTGGTCGGCATCGCTGTCAATTGGTGGGCGGAAGCTTAAGCGGGCTGTCGATAGTCCCTCTTCGGGCAACGCAAATCCGGATGGGGTCAGGCCGGACATCAGCTCCGGTAATCGGCGTTAATCGTGATGTATTGGTGGGTCAGATCACAGGTCCAAACCCGTCCCTTACCGCGGCCACCGCCGAGGCTAACCTCTATCTCGATGCGATCACCAGCCATATGGGCGGCAACCGGTGCCTCATCATAATCCGCGACACGTTCACCGTTGGCGGCAATGGCAATGCCACCGACAGCGACGGTCAGGCTGTTCTGATCAAACGGCACGCCGGCCTTACCGGCCGCCATCACGATCCGCCCCCAATTCGCATCCTCACCTGCAATCGCGGTCTTCACGAGCGGTGAGTTCGCAATGCTCATCGCCACCTGGCGGGCCGATTTGGTTGAGCGCGCACCAGTGACAGTGACCTCAATAAACTTGGATGCCCCTTCGCCATCGCGGACGATTTGCTGGGCCAAGTCCTCCATGACCCGGTACAGGGCGGCGCGGAGGGTGCTGACACCTCGATCATTAAGCTTGGTGAGCTTCTGATTGCCGGCCCTACCTGTGGCGGTCAGCAGAACCGTGTCACTGGTTGAGGTATCACCATCCACCGTGATGCAGTTAAAGCTGCGGTCATTCGCGGTGGTCAGCAGGCGCTGCAGCACGGCCTGATCAATGTCAGCATCGGTGAATAAGAAGCCAAGCATCGTCGCCATATTCGGCGCGATCATGCCAGATCCCTTGGCGATGCCGCTAACCGTTACGGTCTTGCCGCCAATTGTGCAGGTCGTGCTAGCGCCCTTGGCGAAGGTATCCGTGGTCATGATCGCCTTGGCGGCGGCTTCCCAACCACCGGGCTGATCACTATCGGCGAGTTTTGGTGCGATATGTTCAAGCGCGTTGGCAATCATATCAGCGGGTAGCGGCTCACCAATCACACCGGTGGAGGCGATAAACACCTGCTCCGGCGGCGTGGGATCCGGTGCCATCTGTGTGGCGGCGAACACCGTTGCCTCAACCAGCCGATCGCCCGCACTGCCTGTAAAGGCATTTGCATTGCCGGCGTTCACGACGATGGAGCGGGCCAACCCCTTCTCCAAAGCACGGCGACACCACAGCACTGGCGCCGCGGCCGTCTGCGATTGGGTAAAGACACCCGCAACGGCGCTTGGTTCATCCATCTGAATGAACAGCACATCATCACGGCCGCGATAGCGACCGCCGGAATTGCCGGTGGCAATCTTAACCCCGGGCACGCCCAGCATTTCTGGGAACCCAGTCGGGGCAAGTGGAGAGACAGCAAGTGACATGAGCGGGAAGCTCCAGCCGGGGGGGCTGACGCTAGCTTACTGGCTAGCGCCTTCTTCTTCTGAAGACAGAGCAACCGGCTCACCAGACAAGTCAAACATCTCAACGTCTGAGGCCGCCTGCAGCTCACGGAAGTACGCTTGGACAGCGTTGGAGGCCAGACGATCAAACAGCTGGTCGCGCACTTGCTCTTTGGTTGGCGGGTCGCTGTCGCGGCGCTCCTCAACCAGGATCACGTGGAAACCAAACTGGGTCTCAACCGGGGTTTTGGTGTAATCGCCAACCGCCAACTCAAACGCGGCATCTGAGAATGGCTTCACCATCCGGTCGCGAGAAAAGAAACCAAGGTCGCCACCGGCTTCACTGCTTGGACCGGTTGAGGCCTCACGGGCCAACTCGGCAAAGTCCGCGCCGCCATCAAGACGGGCGATCAGTGCAGTGGCCTCTTCGGCGGTATCAACCAGGATGTGACGGGCCCGCACTTCAGTTTCAGTCGGGTTGGCGAACAGGAACTCATTATAGGCGTCGTCAATCGACTCCTCAGTCACCTGCGTTTCCACATAACGATCGAGGAAGATTTCGCGGACAATGCGGTCCTGCTCAACCTTCAGCGCCTCGACCACCTCTGGGTCGCTCTCAAGCCCCTGCTTATAGGCTTCATTGACCACCAGCTCGAGGCTGACGAACTGCTCGATCAGCGATGGGTAAATCACCGACAGTGGAAGCTGTTGAAGCTGTGGTGGCAGGGTCTGAACGAACACTTCCAGATCAGCGGTGGTGTATTCACGGTCGCCAATGCGGGCAATCACCAGATCTTCGTCCGGGCCAGCCTCAGTAACGGCCTGTTCTTGGGCCTGGGTGGCATTGATCGCCATATAGCCGATGGTGGACACGGCCATCACGGCAACGACTCCCATCAAAATAAAGCTTACGAGGCGGGATTGACCGGATGCGGTCGCCGCTTCTTTCTCATTATTGCCTTCGGCTTGTTCGGTCGTTTGATTTTCGGCCATCGGATGGCAACCTTTCGGTTCTAAAGTCCTGGATTTCCAGGGCATTCGGGGTTATCGGCGCGCCCATTGGGCGGCGGCGCGATACGCTGCGGCGCATTAGAAGCACGGGTGTAGGGTGGCAAGCAAGGATTCAAAAGTCGTAATCCTGGGTGCCAACACCACGTGGTTATTTGACACGAGTAATGGCACCTCGGTAAGTCACACACTACATTAGCGCCCAGGGTAACCAAACCCGACCGCAGACCACCGGTTTGGTGGCGATTTAGAGACGACCCTTAGGATATCACCATGATCGGTGCGCTCGCCCGCAAGATGTTCGGCACGCCCAATGACCGCGTGCTCAATTCAATGAAATCAACGGTGGCTCAGATCAATGAGCTTGAGCCGCAGTTTGAGGCGTTGAGCGATGAGGATCTGAAAGGCCTAACCGCCAAGTTCCGTGAGCGGCACGAGGGTGGCGAAACCCTCGACAAATTGCTGCCGGAAGCCTTCGCCGCCGTGCGTGAGGCCGCAAAGCGCACGCTGGGCCAACGCCACTTTGACGTTCAGCTGATGGGCGGCATGGTCCTGCACCAGGGCCGGATCGCAGAGATGCGAACCGGTGAGGGTAAGACCCTCGTCGCGACCCTGGCGGCCTATCTAAATGCCATCCCGGCCAAAGGTGTGCATGTGGTGACGGTTAATGATTACCTCGCCGCCCGTGACGCTGAATGGATGGGTCAGGTGTATAACGCCCTCGGCCTGACCGTTGGCTGCATTACGGAGAATGAGTTCGGCAAGGACCAGCGACAGGCTGCGTACAATGCCGATATTACCTATGGCACGAACGCCCAGTTCGGCTTCGACTATCTGCGCGACAACATGCAGTTCAGCCTGGAAGATATGGTCCAGCGCGAATTTGCCTTGGCCATCGTTGATGAGGTGGACTCCATCCTGATCGATGAGGCGCGGACCCCGCTGATCATCTCCGGCCCATCAGTTGATAGCTCTGAGCTGTATATGAGCTTCAACGAAGCGGTGAAGAAGCTCAATGAAGGCGATTACGAGATTGAGCAGAAAACCCGCTCAGCAGCCCTGACCGATAAGGGCGCCGAGCATATCGATGAAATCTGCCGTGAGATGGGCCTGATGCCCTCTGGCAGCATGTATGACATCGAGAATTTGAACCTGCTGCACTATGTGACCCGGGCCTTGCGGGCACAGCATGTGTATCGGCGTGATGTCGATTACATCGTTAAATCCGACCGCGTCATCATCATTGATGAGCATACCGGCCGGATGATGGAAGGCCGCCGCTATGGCGAGGGCCAGCACCAGGCGATTGAAGCCAAGGAAGGCGTGACGATCCAGCGGGAGAACCAAACCCTCGCCTCGATCACCCTACAGAACTATTTCCGCCTGTATCCGAAGCTGGCCGGTATGACCGGTACCGCCATGACTGAGGCGGCCGAGTTTGAAGAGATATACAACCTGCCTGTGGTCGATATCCCGACCAATAAGCCGGTTGCCCGTGCCGATGAACACGATGTCATCTATCGCACAGAGAAAGAGAAGACCGACGCGGTGATCGAAGTCGTCACCGAGGCACAAGAGAAGGGCCAGCCTGTCCTGGTCGGCACCATCTCTATTGAGAAGTCGGAAGAACTCTCAGCGCTGCTGAAGAAAAAGAAGATCAAGCACAACGTCCTCAACGCCCGGTATCACGAGCAAGAGGCCCAGATCATCTCGCAAGCCGGACGCCCGGGTGCCGTGACCATCGCCACCAACATGGCCGGTCGGGGTACCGATATTCAGCTTGGCGGCAATCTAGAAATGCAGCTCTCCGAGATCGAGGAAGGCAAGCTGACCGACGCCAAACAGGCTGAGATCGAGAAACAGATCATGGATGCCCGTGGTGAGGTTAAAGAGGCTGGCGGCCTGCTTATCGTTGGTACCGAGCGCCACGAGAGCCGCCGCATTGACAACCAGCTGCGTGGCCGTTCCGGCCGTCAGGGTGATCCTGGCGCCTCAATCTTCTTCCTGTCGCTTGAAGATCACCTGATGAAGGTGTTTGGCGGTGACAAGATTGATGGCCTGCTCGGCAAGTTGGGCGTGAAGGATGGGGAAGCCATCTTCCACCCTTGGATCAACAAGGCGATTGAGAAGGCCCAGAAGCGGGTTGAGGGTCACTATTTTGAGGCCCGGAAGAACATCCTGAAATACGACAACGTCATGAATGACCAACGTAAGGTCATCTATGAACAACGTCGCGAGATCATGGCTGCTGATGATCTATCCGAGACCATCCGCGATATGCGCCATGAGGTGATCGAAGACCTGGTCGCTGAATGCATTCCGCCAAATGCTTATGCTGAGCAATGGGATGTGGACCGCCTTCAAAGTGAAGTGCAGCGTATCTTCGGCATGCCGGTCCCGGTTAAAGACTGGGCGGATGAGGAAGGCATCGCCGATCAAGAGATCATCGAGCGCCTGACCCAGATGGCGGACGAACAGATCGCCCGTAAGGCCGTTACCTACACAGCACCAGTGATGCGCACGGTTGAGAAAAGCATCCTGCTGCAGCATCTCGACCAGCTCTGGAAAGAACACCTGCTGACCCTTGATCACATCCGGGACGGCATCAACCTCCGCGCCTATGCCCAGCGTGATCCGCTGAATGAGTATAAGGCCGAGGCGTTCCAGTTGTTTGAGGGGCTGCTAGCCCGCCTACGGGAACAGGTGACCAACTCTCTTGCCATCATCACCATTCAAATTGGTGAGCCGGGTGAGAACGGCCTGACCCAGGCTGTTGCCACACTCAACCGTGGCAACCCGATGGCGGGAGTGATTGACCCTGCAGCCAATCCAGAAGATCTGGCCCCGGCTGATGAGGCGTTAAACTACACAGCCCCGCAAGGCCCCGGTATTGCCGGACCAGAGGTGATGGAAGCGGATCCTGAAACCAAAACGATTGATCCCAATGATCCGTCGACTTGGGGTAAGGTGCCACGTAACGCACCATGCCCATGTGGTTCAGGCAAAAAGTACAAGCACTGCCACGGGAAGCTGGATTAATCAGCCCTGACGAAGGGCTCGCTTAAAGGGTTCGATCGATGAAACTCGACACGACTGAGGTCGAACTTCGATCAACGGCAGCGACCTACATCGCGTCCTTAAGCCATACGCTGAATGACCTGGTTGCCGAACACCCTTGGTTGGCTAGCTTCACCAAGCAGCTAACATCCATTGATGCCGGCGCCCCGATCCGCGGCCCCTTTAACGCCATTGCAGATAAGGCGCATCAGCATCTCGAACAGATTGCTGGCTCCCTCCCCCATACCGGCACCACGCTGGCCGATGCCGTGAACTCAGCAATCCATAATCTGGATTGGAGCCCTGTCTATGGCGGTGGCGGGGTCGACCAGCGGCTGGCGGATGGGCTTTTCACCGCGCAGGCGGCCGGTAACTATGGTGGCTTCAACAGTGACCACATCTCAGCTGGGTTGTTCCTGCTGGCCCCACATCTGCGCTACCCGCTTCACACCCATGAGGCGGAGGAGGTCTATTACTGCATCTCAGGCGAGGTCGATATCCAGCATGGCTATGACGGGGCGCCCGTCACGCTAACACCTGGGCATCACTCCTACACCCCGGCGCATCGCCTGCACGGGCTGACCACGCGGGAGCAGCCCGCCCTGCTCGCCTATAGCTGGCATGGCGACCTTCGCTGCAAGACCTGGTGGTGGGCACGCCAGGCAGATGGATCATTGCATCGGACCGCCTGGCACCGACCAGAGGGCGGCTCATGGGAGCCACAACATGAGGAGCCGGTCGACCGTGAGATGTTTGCCCAGGCACATGAAGGCCAGGAAGAGATCGACTAGCAGCCGGATGTGAACATTTGTTTCAAGCTACCGTTCACGAGCTCAAGATTCCGAAAAATTTGCGTGTACTGAGTAGCCCTTGCCCATGGCGAAAGCATGATTCAATGGGCCAACAACTACAAGAAACACTTTATTGCGCCGCAAAACATATGGAAAGTGTGGTTGAAATATCTGATACACCAGCTTTCATGACATTATAATTTTGTTGCGAATTTAGGGCTTGCACAGTGTGAAAAATATGCGCTTTCATCCTTATCAGAAAGACTAAGGTCGGAGTTGAAGAGACCGTTTCGACCGCAACCAGGATAGACCGATGAAAAATACGCCTGCTGGTTCCGATATGATGGATAGTGGCTTTACTTATGAAAGCATGGGCGGCACGCCCGGTGCTTCGCTGCTTCAAAGCCGTAGCAACATGAGTGCTGGTGAGATTTTGAAGTCCATGGGCCAAACCGTCGGTAACGTCCTGGAATCTGGCCGTGACACCGTTCGCAACCTGGTTGAGCAAATCATGGAAGCGCGTCAGCCAGCAATGCAACCAGCACTGGCCACTGTGCAGGCAGACACGCCTACCCTGCAGCGTCAGCGTGACATGCGACCGTTCTAAACGAACGACGTTCAAGAGTTACGAAAACAGCGCCTCGGCATCGCCAGGCGCTGTTTTTCTTTGTGCCTTATGCACCCTCGCGGGCGGCGGCCCTAGTTATCAGCGGCCTCACCACCCTCTGGCACCGTATCCACCTCTAGAGGGCGAATTCGTAGCAGGGTGATCTGATTGCGCTGCCGGCGCAGGATCTCAAAGCTCAACCCGTAGAAGGCATATTGCTGCCCCACCTCAGGGATACGCCGGGCCTCATGCAGGACAAGGCCAGCAGCGGTTGAGTAATCCTCGGTCGGCAGCTTCCACTCAAACTCCCGGTTCAGATCGCGGATAGTGACCGATCCCTGGACCAGGTAGCTGCCATCCCCCTGACGGCGGACGCCTGAGACGGGCGCATCATGCTCGTCATCAATCTCGCCGACGATCTCTTCCAAGATATCCTCAAGCGTCACAACCCCCTGCAAGGCACCATACTCGTCAATAACGAGGGAGAAGTGCTCACGCCGCTCACGGAATTCATGGAGTTGGTCAAACAGGCTAGTCGTGTCTGGGATGAACCAAGGCTTGGCCGCCGTCTCCCGAATATCCAGGGCATCCATATCATCGCCAACGGCCCGTACGGCCCGAAGCAGGTCCTTGGCGTGCAAGACGCCAATGACGTTATCCGGCTCATTCTCATAAACCGGGATACGCGTGTGACGGCCTGAGAGGACCTGATCGACAATCTCAGCATTCGGAAGGCCAATATCGATGGTCACCATCTCGCGTCGGTGGGTCATGATCTCACCCACCTCAATCTCCTGTAGCTCCAGCACGGAACGCAGCATCGCCCGCTCATGCCGGATCTCTTCCTTTTCCACCTCATCCTCAGCCCGGTGAAGCTCAATGGCGCCCTTCAGCTCCTCAAGGTTGCCAGCCAAGCCAACCTGATCGCCGGTATCGCCCAGCGCCTTTAGAATGACCCGCACAACGCCGGTGATGGCGCCGGTGATTGGGGCCAGGATAAAAACCACCGCACGGATGATTGGAGAAACCAACAAGGCCGCATTGTCTGCATGCCGGATGGCATAAGTCTTAGGCAGCACCTCAGCAAAGATCAGGACCAGCACGGTCATCCCAAGGGTGGCATAGGCAACCCCCGCCTCACCAAACAGTTGGATCAGCAGACTAGACGCCAAGGCCGTGGCCAGGATGTTGACCAGGTTATTGCCCAAGAGAATGGCACCGATCAGCCGTTCCTTATTCTCACGCAGGCGGTTCACAATATCCGCGCGCTTGTTACCGGCTTCGGCAAGCTGGTGGATCTTCGCCCGGGAGGCCGCGGTCAATGCAGTCTCAGAGCCGGAGAAGAAGCCAGAAAGGATCAGCAGTACGGTGACAGCACCTGCGGTCAACCAGATATCCATGATGTCTCAATCCCATAAGGTTGCGCCCGCGAAGCCGTTCGCGGGTGACGTGGTTGGATCTTAATGTAGGTGGGTTCAGGCAGCGGCGGCAATCCGGGCCAGAAATTCGTCGAGGATTGGCGTCACGGCTGCCTCATCAACGTCGCGGCTGACAAAGGCATCACCAATCCCACGGGCGAGGATAAAGGTCAGGCGACCACCCTCAGCCTTCTTATCAAGGCGCATATGGTTCAGCAGGCGATCAGCAGATAAGGCACGACGCCAATTCCCGGTAAACGGCAAAACCGGCATGTCGTGGCCAGATAGATGGGCCTCAACTCGATCAATATGCGCGGCCTCGGAGTATCCAAGCGCGGTTGATAGGCGGTAGGCGAGCGCCATGCCGATCGATACCGCCTCGCCATGCAGCAGGCTGCCGTCATAACCGGCCTCAGCCTCCAGGGCATGGGCAAAGGTATGCCCAAGGTTCAGCAGCGCGCGCTGCCCGGCCTCACGCTCATCGGCGGCGACAATCGCAGCCTTAGCAGCACAGCTTCGCGCGATGGCTTCCGTTAAGGGTTCGGCATCACGATCCAGAACCGCCTGGCCGTTGGCTTCTAGCCAATCAAAGAACTCGGCATCGCCCAACAGACCGTATTTCAGCACCTCGGCATAACCGGCGCGCATCTCACGATGCGGCAGGGTTGCAAGGGTGTCGGTGTCGATCAAAACGTGGCGGGGCTGGTGGAACGCGCCAACTAGGTTCTTGCCATGGCGAGTATTGATCCCGGTCTTGCCACCAACCGCACTATCCACCTGGGCCAAGAGTGTGGTCGGTATCTGTACGAAATCGAGGCCGCGCATGGTGCTCGCGGCCGCATAGCCAGCCAAGTCACCGATGACACCGCCACCAAGGGCCAAAACCACCGATTGCCGATCAACACCGCGATCCAGTAACGCCTCAACGGTTTTGGAGAAGCCATCCCAGCCCTTGCTGGCCTCACCAGAGGGCACGACCACCGGTTCAGCATAATTGGCACCGGCCTCATCAAGGCTGGTGATCAATGTTGCAAGGTGCGTGTCAGTAAGGGCGGCATCGACCACCGGTATCAAGATCCGGTTGCCAAACATCTCTGTCAGCTTGGCACCAGCCTGGGCCAAAAGGCCCTGGCCTATATCGATGTCATAGGAACGGCCCGCCAAATCCACATGGACTGTGCGTAGCGGTGCGTCGCTCATCATCTTATCGCTTGGCAGGTTAGCTACCGGCGTGCTCGGGTTCACGAACCCGGCGCGGGTTTTTTTCGAGATATAACTCGAGATAGTCGATCACACGATCGACGGTGTCTTCATGATCGCGGTCCCCAGCATCAATGGTGATGTCAGCCTCACCATAGACTGGATAGCGCTCTTCAATCAGGTTGCTGAGGATCTCGCGCGGGTCACCCTTCTCAAGCAGAGGGCGGGTGTTGCGGCGAGAGCAGCGCTGAACCAGCAGGTCCAAATCAGCGCGCAACCAGATCGAAACGCCATTATCGCCGATCAGCGCGCGGGTCTCATCATCCATAAAGGCGCCGCCGCCGGTGGAGAGAACCTTCACATCGCCATCCATCAGGCGCTTGATGACCTTACGCTCACCATCGCGGAACGCATCTTCACCGAACCGGTCAAAGATCTCGGTAATGGTGCAGCCAGCGGCTTTCTCGATCTCATTATCGGCATCGACAAAGGGCAGGCCCAAGCGATTTGCCAGGCGGCGGCCAATGCTGCTTTTGCCAGCACCCATCAGGCCAACCATCACGATAGAACGATCCAGTTTATCCAGCGTCATGCCGTCATTATCCTCATAAATCAAAGCCGTGCCCAGTTCCGACCCGGCACGGATCGCCCTTCTAAGGGGTTCATGCCCTCTCGGCAAGGGAGCAAAACGTGAAAAAGCGCCGTTTTGTGCCGATTGTGGGGAAATTCCACATTACAGGCCGAAAGAAACCCCATGGAAACCAATATCTACCCCTTAAAATCGTCGGAATTTGGCGCTATCTCTGCCCCCGACGCCGAATTCATTCGGCAAAACGCTTAATTCACAGCCTAGGCCCCCAACCATGGCATCCGATTCCGCCCGCTTACGGTCCAAACAGGCCGGGAGCTTCCTCGTCAAATTCGCCCTTGCGATCCTGATCCTAGCTGCCGCCCTGGTTGCCGGTGGCGTTGCCTATCTTGGCAGTGCCCAACTTCCAGCCCCAAGCGCCCAGGTCTCAATTCCGGTTCCCGATGATGCCCTTCAGCAGCGATAACCGATTTAGCCGCCTTATCGGGGCTGCTGTCCTGACCCTGACCCTGACCCTGACCCTGACCATGGTGATGCCCGGTGCCGCCTGGGCCCAGCGTGGCGACGGCGTCCAACAGGTGCCGCTAACCCGCAACCAACCCGGTGCCGGCCTGGGTATCCTAGACCCAGGCCGTGATGGTGGCATGTCGCTGAACCTTTGGCAAAGCACGGACGCTGCGCTGGCATCAGCACTGGTTCAAAGCACGCCGGCAGATATCCATGTTCCAGCGTTAAGAAGCCTGGCCCGTCGCGCCCTGGCCAGCACGGCCATCGCACCGCGGGGCAGTGATGCCAGTTTTGCCCTCGACCGGGCTGAAGCGCTGCTAAAGCTCGGCTATCTGGATGAGGCCGCAAGCCTTGCACGATCCGCCCGTAATAATGGTGCGGCCCGGGCTGACCGTCTGCGAGCGACGGCTCTCCTGCTTGAGGGGGATGAAGATGGCGCCTGTGTAGTTTTGCGGGAAACCGACCGCGACAATGACCCTGATGGGATTAACGCTGACGGGTTTTGGGACCGTCTCGATCTGCTCTGCCAGCTCGCCGACAATAATACCGGCGCCGCTAACTTCCTGATCAACCTGCTTCGGGAAGCCGGGGATACCGACGACGCGGTCTTGGCCGCCGCTAGTGCCCTCGCCGCCGATAGCCGGATCGAGAACCCGCTGGACGCCGTTGATCCCATTAACCAAGCCGTTGCACTGACCATCTTGATTAAGGCCGGTGCCAGCTTGCCGGATAGCCCGACACTGCTAACCCGCCTCGCACATTTGAACCAACAAGATGGCGAGCTAAAGGATGTACCGGGTGCACTAGACAGCCTGGTCCTGTTGGCCCGCCATGGCTGGCTTGAGGCTGATGAGTTCCAGGGTGGCCTCGCCTCCGCTGGGTTCCGCACGGCCGACTTTGAGGACCCGCTGGGTACCGCTGATCAGGGAACCCCTGGGGAAGCAGCTCTATTACTTAGTGCGCTGGCTAGTGAAACCCTCGATGCCGCGAAGGCCCAGCTGCTAGCCGCTGCGTGGGAGCGTGCCAAACCAATCGATGGTGCACTGGTTCCGGCCTTTATTGGTGGCCTAGCTACAATCCAACCAGGACCGGGGACCGAGGTTATTGCACCGGCGGCGTTCTTCCTGCTCGCCGCCCATGGTGAGGCTGATCGTGCCGCACTTTGGCTGCGTCAGGCCGGACAGGATCCATCAGCGGTGATCGCGAGCTTTGCCCAACGTCTAGCGCAACCCGCCGGCACACCGCCCAGCCTGCCACAAAGCGACGAATTCGCCCCGGTTCAAGCGGTGGCAGCGGCGGCCCTAGCCGGTACAGGTCAGGCGCCAACCACTCAGGCCCTAGCTGCTGCCCTCGCAACACCAGCAGGTGATGCCAATGACGGTGACCTTGCCGCCCTCACGGCCTTGCTTTCGGCGCCAGAAGGTGATGCCAGCCTTGGCCAACGCAGCATGGCGGCGCTGTTGCTGGCTGGTAACCGCAGCTCAACCGAGTTATCGCCGCTAACCCTCGCCCTGTTGACCGATGCCCTCCATCGTGGCGGGCTAGTGGAAGAAGCGCGTGACATGGCGAGGCAAGCCGTGCTGAACGCAGCAATGGCGGCAAATCTCGATGGCACAGGGCAGAACGACGAGTAAGGCGGGCAAACAAGCCAAGGCGGATAACATCCGCCAACTCGAGCCGTTTCTGGACATGCTGACCGCCGAGCGCGGTGCCAGTGCAAACACCCGGGATGCTTACCGGCGTGACCTGGCCGATTTGGCTGGCTTCCTTGATGGCAAGGGCGTCGGACCAGCGGACGCGGCCGAAAACCACCTGCGCGACTATTTCAGCCACTTGGCCGCCGATGATGTAAACCCGCGTACAGCCGCACGGCGCCTATCCGCCTTTCGCCAATTCTTTAAGTTTCTGGTCTCTGAGGGGCAGCGGGTCGACGACCCAACACGCCATATCGATCCGCCAAAATCCGGACGACGCCTGCCTAAGACATTGAGCGAGCAAGAGGTTCTCGACCTGCTCGATGCTGCCAATAACTGGGACGAGCATGATGCGGCCCGTTTGCTGTGCCTGGTTGAGCTACTCTATGCCACCGGGCTGCGGGTATCGGAATTGGTTGGCCTACCGATCAACTCCATCGACCGGGAGCAGCGCTTTGCCACGATTAAGGGCAAGGGCGGGAAAGAGCGGCTGGTGCCGCTGGGCGATGCGGCCCGCGCTGCGCTAAATGCCTATCTCCCCATGCGTGGGGTTTTCTGTCCGAACGGCCAGAAGGCAGAGGATAATCGCTGGCTTTTCCCGTCGTCACGGGCGGCCGCTGGGCACCTCACCCGCCAACGTTTCGGCCAGTTGGTGAAGGCATTAGCCATTGAGGCTGGGATCGACCCTGCAAGGGTCAGCCCACACGTCTTGCGTCATGCTTTTGCCACCCACCTACTGGATCATGGCGCCGACCTACGCGTGGTGCAGCAACTGCTTGGTCATGCCGATATCACGACCACCCAGATTTACACCCATGTCTCGAGCAAAAGGCTGCGCGAGGCAGTTTTGAACCACCATCCACTAGCAAAATCGAATTCTGAGACGTCTATATAAGCAATGGGCAGTATAAGCTGCTTTGCTTTATGATGAATTGGTCGATGGTGCTGATGCCACCAGCGCAAAGAATGGAACCACAATGATCCTTACAACACTCGAATACGTCCCCGGCGCCCGGGTCGTGAAGCATATGGGCGTGGTGCAGGGCTCCACCGTCCGGGCTAAGCATGTAGGCCGTGATTTTATGGCCGGCTTGAAGAACCTCGTCGGTGGTGAGCTTAAGGGCTACACCGAGCTGCTTCGCGATAGCCGTGAGGAAGCTGTGAAACGCATGGAAGAACAGGCCGAGGCTATTGGCGCCAACGCTGTTCTCAACATCCGTTTCGCTACGTCATCGGTGACCCAGGGTGCGTCCGAATTGATGGCCTATGGCACTGCCGTTGTCCTCAAGCGTGCCGCCGCCGGTGAAGGCGGCAGCAGCGTCCCGACCAGCCAACGGGCCGAGTAACCAGCCATGGAATTCGGTCTATTTATCTTGCTGATGATCCTGGGATATGGCGTCGGCACGATCACCGAGAAGCGGCATTACGCCAGTATCCGAAAACGGGAAGCTGAGCTGCAGCCCGTCCTCGTGATCTCATCCAAATACCTGCCTGAGAGTGAGACCGTGCCGAAGGTTACATTGGTACGCGGCTCGGCGGTGATCTCAGTCGACTATTTTAAGCGCTTTATCGCTGGCCTTCGGCAAATCTTCGGTGGCCGATTGGGCACTTATGAAAGCCTAATTGACCGTAGTCGCCGTGAGGCAATCCTGCGCATGAAGGCTGAGGCCAAATCAATGGGCGCCACATCAATATTCAACGTCCGCCTGGAAACATCATCGGTGTTCAAAGGTGGCCGACGGAATGTTGGCTCCATCGAGGTGCTGGCCTACGGTACCGCCGTCATTCCAACCAGCCGACGCAGCTGAACCCAGCGTTATGGTCGAGTACAGCAACCCCATTCCCCCGGACCATATGAACCGAGGTAAGGATAGCGGGCTTCGCGACCTTATGCTTTTGGGCATTGGTGGCCTTGGCCTGCTTGTCGCTGTGATGTTCGGCCTGATGCTGCTGGGTGGCGCCGTTGGTCGGATGATCCCATTCTCCTATGAGCTCGCGGTGGTTGAGCATTTTGCACCCCAGGCCGTCACCCGGCCAGACTCGGGCAGAGCATTAGAGCTCCAGGAATTAGCAGATCGGTTAGCCCGACATATGCGCCTGCCCGAGGATATGCGGATCACCGTTCATTACGATAATGACCCGCAGGTGAACGCCTTTGCCACCGTTGGTGGCCAGGTAATCATCCTTGGTGGCCTGCTCTCAAACGTAAAGAGCGAGAACGAACTGGCCATGGTGATGGCCCATGAGATTGCCCACATCAAAAACCGAGATGTGGCGGCCAATCTCTTTGGCGCTGCAATTATGGCCCTGTTCTACACCGCCTTTTTCGGTGGCGAGGGTGTCAGCACAGACATCTTCCAGGGCGCTGGTGGCTTGCTACGGCTCGGTTTTAGCCGAGAGGCAGAGCGCCAAGCCGATGCCGATGCCCTCCGCGCCCTGGTACGCGAGTATGGGCATGCAAATGGTGCCGTCGATCTGTTTGAAACCCTCGATGCAGCCAATATTGAGGCCGGTGGCGGGCTGCTAAATGACTTTGAGATGCTGCGCACCCACCCCTCAATCGACAAGCGAATTGCGGCGGTAAAGGAGCTTGCCAATGAGCTGGAAGCGCCGCTTGAAGGGCCCCTCGCCCCCCTATCCAATACCCTTGGCAGCGCCCCCAGCCTGGGCAAGTCAGCCAAGTAGCTTCACCGGATCGACGTTTTCGGCTTTTCACGCTGGCGTAAATTCCTATGATGCGCGCCCAGCCCGGGTGTAACCCGGCCCATTCGTTCAACCACGCATTGCGCTATGAGCTATCTGGATTTCGAAAAACCAATCGCCGAATTGGAAAGCAAGATTGTCGAGCTCCGCTCGATCGGTACCGAGGAAGAAGGCTTCGATATCGATGAGGAGATTGAGCGTCTTCAAGGCAAGATCGAGCGCATGCTGCGCCAGACCTATACTAAGCTGACACCAGCACAGAAGGTTCAGGTCGCACGCCACCCCACCCGGCCCCACTTCAAAGACTATCTGGATGAGCTCTTCACCGAGTTCACTGAGCTGGCCGGTGACCGCCTATTTGCCGAGGATCAGGCAATCATTGGCGGCCTCGCCCGTTTCCAAGGCCAAAGCTGCGTGGTGATTGGTCAGGAGAAGGGCTCAGACACTGAAAGCCGGGTGAAGCATAATTTCGGTATGCCGAAGCCTGAGGGCTATCGGAAGGCCCAGCGCCTGATGCGCCTCGCTGACCGTTTCCAACTGCCCGTCATCACCTTTGTTGATACGGCGGGTGCTTATCCCGGCATTGAGGCTGAGGAACGCGGCCAGGCTGAGGCGATTGCCTCTTCTATCGATGTTTGCTTGGACATCCGCGTGCCGATCATCTCCGTCGTGATTGGTGAGGGTGGTTCCGGTGGTGCGATTGCAATCGCGACCGGCGACAGCGTCATGATGCTCGAACACTCAATCTACTCGGTGATCTCACCGGAGGGTTGCGCGTCGATCCTGTGGCGCAGCGCAACCGCCGCTGGCGATGCCGCCGCCGCCCTGCGCCTGACCGCGCAGGATCTGCTGCAGCTAAACGTCATCGACCGGATCATTGAGGAGCCACTGGGCGGTGCCCACCGTGCCCGTGACACCATGATTAAGCGCGTCGGCAATCAAATTACCGAAGTGCTCGGCCAGTTTGACGATATGGATGGCGAGGCGATCAAGCTGCGCCGCCGTGAGCGCTTCTTAGAGATGGGACATCACCTCAGCTCTTAAGCGCAACCGATTGATGGGAGCATAACGCCGTGCCTTTAACGCCGACGGTTAAACGTGAGCCAATCCATCATCGGGAAATCCACTGCCGTGGTTATCTGCGCGAAGATGGTCTCTGGGATATTGAGGGGCATCTGCGCGATACCAAAGCCTATGCCTTCCACAATCATGAGCGGGGCGACATCACCCCTGGTGATCCCATCCACGATATGTGGCTGCGCATTACCGTAGATGATGGCCTGACCGTGGTCGATGCTGAGGCCTCCACCGATGGCAGCCCGTTTGGCATCTGCGGCAACATCACACCGGTCTATAAAGAGCTGATCGGCCTGCGCATTGGTCCCGGCTGGACCAAACAGACCAAATCCCGCTTTGGCGGCATTCAGGGCTGTACCCACATCACTGAATTGCTGGGCCCCGTGGCCACCACGGCGTTCCAAACGGTCTATCCCTACCTAGCGCGGAAAAATAAGAAGCCCGTTGAGGGGGAGGTCAGCGACCCGGCAAAACCGCCGCCGCTGCTCAACACCTGCCATGCTTTTGCAGCCCACAGCCCCATCGTTCAGAAACGCTGGCCTGATTTCTACAAAGAGCGGCCGCCTGAAAAAGCGAAAGGCGGCTGATCGCCGCCTTCCCAAAACTTATCTAAATCCGCTGACGCGCTTAGTCGTCATCATCCTCATCAGCGATTGGCACGCCAGGCTCGTTCTTGGTGGCCCGAATGGCCATGGCTGACTTCACATGGCTGACGTTTTCAGCAGCTGTCAGCTCGGTGGTCAGGAACCGCTGATAGTCATCCCAATCCTTGGCGACAATCTTCAGTAGGAAGTCGGTTTCACCGGCCAGCATGTAGCACTCGCGAACCATTGGCCAATCGCGCACCTGCTCTTCAAACCGGCTCAAATCCGCCTCTGCCTGGCTGGTTAGGCCAACCTGGGCAAAGATGGTGAGGTCATAGCCAAGCGCCTTACCATTCACATGGGCGTGGTAACCGCTGATAAAGCCATTATCTTCCAAGGCCCGCACACGGCGAAGACAGGGCGGCGCAGAGATGCCAGCCCGTTTGGCCAGATCCACATTGGTCATCCGGCCATCGGTTTGGAGATCGTTCAGAATATGCCGGTCTATGCGATCCAACTTGACCTGTTTCATGTAACTTTCGCTCTCTTTTTCGGGGAGGATTGGAGCTTTATTGCGCGATAAGGATATAACGAGCTTATTCCGACGGCGCTACCGATCTTTTTGTTTCAGAGAAATAAAATTTCCTTGCCAGCCATGGCCCCAATCACCTAGCCGAAACCCATGATCGCCTCCGCCGCCAAATCCACGCCAAAAACCTGCTGGGTGCTTAGCGCTGATGCCGCTGGAATGCGCAATCAGGGCCTTGGCCTGGCAGAAGCCTTAGGGCGCCGACTACCGGGTTTCGCGGTAGAGGCTAAGAGCGTCGGTTTAAAGCAGCCCTGGCGGACATTGGCCCCCTGGCTATCACCGCGCAGCCTGTCCGTCCTTGCAGGCGGTACTGATGCGCTAGAGGCGCCCTGGTCCGATCTGGTCATTGGGATCGGTCGGCAAAGCATTGTACCAGCCCAGGCCATCAAGCGGGCAAACCCCGCAACTACCCTCATCCAGCTACAACGCCCCACCGGCTGGGCCATGCCATTTGGATTGGGGCAAAGCGATTACGACCTAGTAATCCCGCCCAACCATGACCAGGTGGCCCCTGGCCCCAAGGTTGTCGAAAGCCTTGGCGCCCTCAATCGAATTACACCGGAAACCCTGAGAGCAGCCGTTGACCAGTTCGGTAAGCAGCTCAAGCCGCTTACCACGCCCCGCTACGCCGTATTGATTGGCGGAACCAGCAAGACCCACCAGATGACAACGGCTGCCGCAAGCGACCTATGCAACCGCCTCACCGCGCTGGCATCGGCAAGTGACTGCAGCTTCATGATCACCACCTCCCGCCGGACGGGTGCGGAGGCTGAAGGTATCTTACGAGCGGGTTTGGATCAGTCACCGCATTGGTTCTGGGATGGCCAGGGTGACAACCCATACTTTGCGTTTTTAGGCGCCGCTGATGCGGTCATCCTAACCAATGACAGCGTTTCGATGGCATCTGAGGCGGCGGCAACCGGCAAACCGCTCTTCCTCTACAACCTGCCTGGTGATTCGCAGAAGTTTAAGCGGTTCCACGATAGCCTTTCGGCCTATGGCGCGAGCCACCAACTGCCCCAAACTTTCACCGGATCGCTCGAAGCCAGCAGCTATTCACCACTCCTTGAGGCAGACCGATTGGCCGACCTGGTGATGAAACGGTTTAACTGGGGATAGTTTCTGGATGAACTGTCCAGATGCAGGTCAGGCATGCTGGCGCTCGCCGTTCGATTTCCCTATCTAAATGGGTAAGCGAACAAACACGTTCGATCCGACCACAACCGCCAGCTTGGCGACCTGTAAGAGGCATGACATGCGCGAACACACCAAAGTTCTGATCATCGGTTCCGGCCCGGCCGGCTACACCGCCGCAATCTACGCTGCCCGTGCCAATCTTGAACCGATGCTGATTGCTGGCCTGCAGCCCGGTGGACAGCTGACCATCACCACGGATGTTGAGAACTACCCAGGTTTCGCCGATGTGGTTCAGGGCCCTTGGCTGATGGAGCAGATGCAGGCGCAAGCGGCCCATGTCGGAACTGAGATTGTGAATGATATCGTCATCGATATCGATCTTGAGCAACGGCCCTTCACCGCCAAAACTGACCAGGGCAAGACCGTCACCGCCGACACTGTGGTTATCTGCACTGGTGCCTCCGCCCGCTGGCTCGGCCTCCCATCTGAGAAGAAGTTCCAGAGCTTTGGCGTCTCAGCCTGTGCCACCTGCGATGGTTTCTTCTATCGGGGCAAGAAGGTCTCTGTTGTTGGGGGCGGTAACACCGCGGTTGAGGAAGCACTGTTCCTAACCAACTTCGCCGAGAGCGTGACCCTGATCCACCGCCGCGATGAGCTGCGCGCCGAGAAGATCATGCAGGACCGTCTGTTCAAGAACCCGAAGGTCAATGTGATCTGGGATCACGTGGTTGATGAGGTTCTGGGCGATGAGAATACCGAGACCGGTGCGAAGAGTGTGACCGGCCTCCGCCTCAAGAGCACTAAGGACGGCACGACCCAGGAGATTGAGACCGACGGCATGTTCGTCGCCATCGGTCATGACCCAGCGACCAAGCTGTTTAAGGGTAAGCTGAAGATGGATGATGAGGGCTATATCATCACCGATGCTGACAGCACCCTGACCAGCGTGCCCGGTGTCTACGCCGCTGGTGATGTGCGGGATAAGGTTTATCGCCAGGCTGTCACGGCGGCTGGCATGGGCTGCATGGCCGCCCTGGAAGCTGAGCGTTTCCTCGCCGAGCGTGAGGATGAGGCCGCCGCAACCGAAGCGGCGTAAACGGCACTCCAACCACATCGAATCCCGTTTCGAGTCGACAGTTTGTTGACATCCGATACGCGCGCATGACAGCAATGCTTGGCTAACAAGTGTTCTGCCTGGGACCGATCAGCGCTGATGAGGCGTTAAGCATCGGCTGAATCAAGTGGATTGGGATAAGCTGCGGATCTTTCACGCGGTAGCCGATGCCGGGAGTTTTACCCATGCCGGCGACCGGCTGAAGCTGAGCCAGTCGGCCGTAAGCCGACAAATTAGTGCGCTTGAGGAAAGCCTCAACGTCACCCTGTTTCACCGTCACGCTCGTGGCCTCATCCTGACTGAACAGGGTGAGCTGCTGCTTGAGACCGCGCGTGATGTATTCCACAAGCTTTCACTCGCTGAGAGCCGCCTCTCCGAGACCAAGGATACGCCGCAAGGCCCGCTGACCGTTACGACCACGGTCGCGTTTGGCTGTACCTGGCTGGTGCCACGCATTGGCAAGTTCATGGAGCAGTATCCAGAGATTAAGGTCAGCCTGGTGGTTGAGGACCGGGAACTAGACCTCGGTATGCGTGAGGCCGATGTCGCCATCCGTCTGAACGCACCACGGCAACCCGATCTGATTGCCCGCAACCTGTTCACCATGGATTTCCACATCTATGCGAGCGTCGACTATCTGAAAGAGAACGGCGTACCAAAGGATATTGGCGATCTGATCAATCACCGGATGATTGGCTTTGCCTCCGATGCACCGGCGCCAATTCCGCACATCAACTGGCTGTATGAGCAGATGGGCGATATGGAGCGCCGACTCACCCGCCGCTTCGATGTGAACAGCGTCTACGGCATGCTGACGGGCGTGCGCAGCAATCTCGGCATCGCCGCCCTGCCCGACTATATGGCTGAAGGTGACGACAATATCGCCCGGGTTCTGCCGGACATCTCCGGCCCAACGGTTCAGGCTTATTTCTGTTATCCGGAAGAGCTTCGGAACTCTAAGCGCATTTCAGTCTTCCGAGACTTCCTGATCTCAGAGCTGCAGGGCACCACCTTCGGCACCTGATCGATCAGCATTGAACAAGAAAAAGCCGGGCAATCGAGCCCGGCTTTTTTTGTTTTAACCAATCCGCTTAGTACGGTGCGATCTGAACCCAGTTGTCATCGCCCTGGGCGATATGGGTTGGGATGTCAGCCTGCCATTTCTTGCGGGCACCCTCATGAACCATCAGGTAGAGCTTACCGTCACGGATCTGCCAGACATTTGGATCGCCTGGACGCTTGTAGTTCTGTGACGCGGCCCATGCGCAGTAGCCATCATATTGTGGCGCAAAGGCGGTTGGGTTGGCCGCGAACTTGTCCCGGTTTTCAGCCGAGGCGAAGTACCAGACAGCACCATTCCAGAAATGGTGGAACTTGGCCGCACCTTGGGTCGGCTCACCCCGGTCGAAATAGGCAACCGCATCGTGACCACCGATGGCGACCGCTAGCTGATTACTGGCATCGGCTTGACCTGGTGCCATGGTGGCGGCGGCAAAAACCATTGCGGCCGCAATAAATAAACGTCGGAGCATGAACCCTCACTTACTCTAATCAAAACGGTTCCCAAGGATGTTTTGACAGAGTGAGGAGAGCTTTTTTACTCACAACTTCTCACAGTATATTTATTGATCACGCCCCATAAAAACGGCGTGATTTAAGAAAGCTTGGAGCAGCAAAATCCAGACAAGAAAAAAGCCGGGTTGCCCCGGCTTTTTGCTGTTGATCCAATTGGGATCAGAACTTGTAGGTCATCCGACCAGTGATGCCGAAGCCGTCTGGGTTACTGGTCTGGTAATCGCCGAGGATACCGACAGTCCATGGACCACTTAGGAAATCCACACCGAGGGCAATGTGGCCGGTGGTGGTGTCACGGCCATCAATGTCGGTCGTGGTGATCGCCCCTGGTGCACTGACCAGTGATGAGGTGACCGAGCGCTCGCTATCGTCAAAGTCCTGATGCAGGAAGAGGGACAGATGTGGGCGGAAGAAGCCGCCATCATCGCCAACTTCAAAATCAGCAGAGACGGTGGCACCGATCTCACCAAAGAAATTATCGACGTCCTGTTCGCCAACCGCCCGGTTTAGGCCGGTTGCGCCGCTCTCATTATACTCATCAACGGTTGCGTTGGCGTAGCCGAGGCGAATAGCCGGGGTAATGCTGACCATGTCCACATTGACGTGGTAGCGACCCTCAGCAGCGACATAGACCGAGCGACCATCAGCATCAGCACCGGCGGACAGGCCAGTGACGGCCGTGTTGCGGTTGATGTCTTGGTAGTCATCGCTACCGAAGGCAGCGACAGCGCCGATGCCCCAGGTGCCGTTGTCATAATCAGCAAAGGCCGAGGCGCGCAGTGATTCAAAGTCGAAATCACCGGCATTGTTGTTGATGTCGCTTGAGCCCTGCTCATACGCGATACCAACACCAATCAAGGTGCTGTCGGTCACGCCGAACGCGATACCGAAATCGGCACGTACCAGGTCAAAGTCACTACCCAGAACGCCGCCATCATCATCGTAAGAGACGTCGAGATAGTTCACATCGCCAAAGACGGTGGTCTCATCATCGTTAAGGTCGAGCAGACCCAAGCGGGACAGCAGGCCATTACCGTAATCAAGCACCGCGGCCTGACCGGCATCACCGGTCGCAGCCAAAGCGAGAGGACCAGTGAAGGTCTCTTCAAATGCCTGGGCGATAAAACCGTGGGCGGAACTGGTTGGGTGCACAGTGTCGAAGAACAAGAACTCATTCTGCGCTTCAACAGAGGCGGTCACGCAAGCCGCATCGTTGATGCAGGCATCGGTGATGTTTGAGAAACCAAAGGCGGCTGGGTTGGCCTGAACCTCGGTGAAGAGGCCATCAACATCAACGACCTGGGCATTGATGCCAGCGGCCTGAAGATCGGCAGCCAAGCCAGCAATTGCACCGTTGTGAATAGCCGTTAGCTGACCAGCGGCTGCGGCAACCTCTGGGCCCAAGGCCGTGAACTGTGGCAAGCCAGAGAAGGATGGGAGGTTGAACAGAACAACTGTATCAGCACCACCAGCAGCGAGGGTTTGAGCAGCCTCGGCAATATCGGTGACGGCTTCGTTCACACTGGCCGAGAAGGAGTTAAAGATATCGAGGCTAGAAGCGGTCGGGTCGAGGGAGTTCAACTCGAGGAAGTAGTTGTTGGCACCACCCCAAACGGTCGCAACGGAATTACCCTGGGTCAGCACACCGCTGGCGGCAACTTCCTGCGCCTGGGCGAGGATGTCACGGCTGCTAAGTGGGTTGGTTGGATCGCCAACAATGTTACCAGCGGTAATGCCGGGGGCGACCTCAATCTGGCCCGTGAACGCACCACCAACGGCCGTGTTCACAACCGCACTGTCATCAACACCAAAGGTGCCAGGGACAACTTGTGAGAAGACATCACCGTTTGAGAAGCGGTTCTCAGAATATGGTGGGGATGGTGGTTGGTTTGCACCACCGAGAAGCGCGGGCTGATTACCCGGATCGCTCAAGCTATCGCCGACGAAAACCATCGTGTCGATGGCGCCATTAACGGTGGTCGATTGCGCCTTCGCAGCCGCGCCAAAACCAAGACCAACAACAAGAGCTGACGCGAGCGCGGTGCCGCGTAAGAGATCACGCTTCATGAATTCCTCCCCATGGTGCCAACCGGCGTTGCTCAATTGAGTGATTGGCCACTCACACCGGCTTATTGAAGGTGTTGGTTAAAGGCACCAGTGGAAGGCGTCAAGCATCGGTGGGATATCGCTGAAACCCGCTGATACAGTGTCTTTCCGCCACCAACAAAGCGTGACGCAAAGGCCACATTTTGTCGGCATACATATGATGCAAAATGGCAAATAGATCGATGGCGCTAGCCCGGCTTACATAAACAGCCGCTCGCCCTGAATATTGGCATAGATATCGGCGACATACTCGCCATAGCCATTGAAGAGTTGGGTCGGCAAACGCTCATCCGTGCCCAACATACGCTCCGATGCCTGGCTCCACCTCGGGTGCCTCACTTCCGGGTTCACATTGGCCCAGAAGCCATACTCGTTTGGCCCTACTTCAGACCAGAACGTGGTGGGCCGCTCGTCGGTAAAGGTAAAGCGGACAATCGACTTCAACCATTTGAAGCCATACTTCCATGGCACCGAAAGCCGGAGTGGCGCGCCATTCTGTTTTGGGATCACCTTGCCGTACATGCCGGTGGCAATGAAGGCGAGTTCGTTGGTCGCCTCGGCCATGGTCAGGCCCTCAGTATAGGGCCAGGGGTACCAGAACTGCCGCTGTGACGGCGCCATTGACGCATCGTTAAACGTCTCCATCCGCAGATACTTGGCACTTGAGAGTGGGCGGGCGAAATCAACCAGGGCCTTCAGTGGAAAACCGCTATAGGGAACCACAGCCGCCCATGCCTCAACACAGCGGAGGCGGTACACACGCTCCTCCAAGGGCATCTGCTTGATCAGATCACTGAAGTCGATGGTGCGCTCCTGCTCAACCATCCCATCAAAGGTGACGGCCCAGGGCTCGGTGCGCAGCTGCTGGGCGGCCGCTGCAATCTGCTTATGCGTCCCGAACTCATAGAAGTTGTTGTAGGTCATCACCTGCCGGGCATCGGTAATCGGGCGATCAACCTTGGCAAATTTCGGGTTGGTCGGAACTGGATACAAATCAGCCGAAGCCCGCGCCTGCGCCTTGGGCATCATGGCGGCCAAGCCAAGCCCCGCACCGGCACCCAGCAAGGCCCGACGGTTCATAAAGGTGCTCTCTGGCGTTACTTGGGATTCCGGGATTTCCCAACCACGGCGGCGATGCACAAACATTGACGAGGTTCCTTAGCGATGGCGCTGATCAGCGATGGCCTGAGAATACGGGCGACAGCCGTTGCCCAACACCAACTTTGGATCACGTATCTGTCATTGGCGAGGGCAAATCGCTTTCACAGAAATTTTGATGCATACAAATAATATTGCACCGCACAATTATTTGACGGTGATTAAATACTTCTTACACAAACAATGTAACCCGATTGATGCATACCGGGTCATATTGCAGCGCAACAATAGAGTTTATTGTCAGATAGTTACGGACTTTCGCCGGTTGACCGTATTACTAGAGATCTATGGAAGATAAAGAGCTCTACACTGTTCTCTCAATTGATGGCGGCGGCATCCGGGGAATACTCCCCCTGCTGGTCCTTGCCGAGATCGAAAAGCGGCTAGGACGGCCGATTTCTGATGCAATTGATCTGGCTGCTGGCACGTCGACCGGCGGGATTATTGCGGCTGGCCTCACGGCCCCCCACCCAGTCAGACAAGACCAGCCACGGTTCAAAGCGATGGACCTTGTTGGCTTCTACTTGAACGATGGCCCTGAGATTTTTGAGAAGGGCGTGTTTAGCCGCCTGCGCTCTCTGTTCCGTCCAAAGTATAGCAGTGCACCGCTTGAAGCCTCACTACGCCGCTTCTTTGGTGATACACGGCTTGAGGATTCCCTGACCAGCATCATGCTGACCGCGTATGACATCGAGACCCGCGAAAGCGTGTTCATGCGCCACTTCAAAGACCATCCTGATGGAAATGCGGAACGCCGCTGGAAGGTTCGGGATGCAACCCTGGCCACATCTTCCGCCCCCACTTATTTCAAGCCTGCCCGGGTGCGTTCATACGCGCCGAAGGGCGCTGGCTCTAATGATGAGCCTGCCATCATGGAACATACGCTGGTTGATGGCGGCATTTTCGTCCAGAACCCAGCGGCCGCGGCGTATTTTGCCGGCAGTAAAGAGGCCGAGCAAAGGGACGCCGAGATGTTTGTTATCTCGCTTGGCACCGGCAGCCTGACCCGGGCGTTCAAGTATGAAGACGCCAAGCGATGGGGCGGCCTCGGTTGGATTAATCCAAATAATGATGTGCCCGTTCTAAACGCTTCCTTTGATGCCCAGTCCTCTGCCGCCAATCAGCACATGGAATTTATGCTCGGCGATCAGTTTATCCGCCTTGAGGAGCCGCTGAGAGACGACGAGGATCCAAAACTATCGCCCAATGATGCGTTTGATGATGCGTCACCGGAAAACATGGCCAAGCTTCAACGCTTTGCCGACCGGATGATCAAGCAGAACACCGATAAGATCGATGTGATCGTTGATGTATTAAAAAGCCGCATGCATCAAAAGGATTTGGGTCGTGGCCCAAGACCTCGTCCAGATGCCGAGTTGGCCGCTGCTGTCCGGGACAATGAACCCGATGATATCCGCTCCCGCATGAAGGGATGGTTGCGTGGCGCTGGCCTTTGGCCCGAGGAGCAACAAACGCCAAAGGATCTTGGCTGGGACTCCAACGAGTTGGACACCCGCAGACGCCACGATAAAGATTCAGATAAGCAAGAGCCGACCACTGGACGTCGAAGACGGACAATGCCAGCAGAAGAGTCCGAACTGGAGGCGCTAAGAGCTCTTGCCCATCGGTTCGGCCAAATGGCGGGCAAGAAGGGCAAAGACATCGACACCGAGATTGATGAGGCGTTGGAAGCTGCCCGGACAGCCGCCGAACGTGATCGTCAGGCAGCGGCTGAGAGCGCCGAAGCGCTTGCCGAAATTGAGGGCAACCGTAGCGATGGCGGCCCACCAGAGATAACCCGAGTTGTTCACTCTGATGATCTGGACGCCCCACCGCCGGCGAATGAAAACGGAGAAATCGTCGACCAGGGGGTTATCGATGCCCTGGTGGAAGGTGACGGCGAAGACACGCCAGATGAGGAGCGGCCCGTTTCATGGCGACAGCCCTTACCACCGGAAGGTCGCGGCACATCAGGCCCAGGACGCGGGCCGTAGGTCGCCCCCAGGACGCGGGCCGTAGGTCGCCCCACAGCCCGCCCCCCCATTTCATTTCCAATGCTTAAGCAGCAGCTTTCGTTAGCCTAGCGCAGGCCGCTTGAATGCGTTCGCATGCGGTTTTAAGCGCCTCGGTTGAGGTCGCATAAGAGATGCGGAAGTAAGGTGACAGGCCAAAGGCAACGCCAGGCACCACGGCAACCTCGGCACTCTCCAAGAGATAGGTGGCGAAGTCGCCATCACTCTCGATCACCTTGCCCTCTGGCGTGGTGCGGCCAAGCACGCCATCACAGCTTGGGAAGACGTAGAAGGCACCATCTGGCACCTGGCAGGTGATGCCATCGGCCTCGTTTAGCATGGCGACAACCATGTCCCGACGCTCTTGGAACGCGGCATTGCGCTCGCCCAAGAAATCGAGCGGACCGTTGAGTGCCGCAAGGGCTGCCGCCTGGCTGATAGAGGTTGGGTTCGCCGTGCTTTGGCTTTGGATCTTGGCCATCGCCTTGATCAGGTCTTTAGGGCCACCGGCATAACCAATACGCCAGCCAGTCATGGCGAAGGCTTTGGACACACCGTTACAGGTTAGGGTGCGATCAAACAGCTGTGGTTCGACGGCGGCGATGGTGGTCGCCTCATAATCCCCATAGCCAATATGCTCGTACATATCGTCGGTCATGATCATGACCTGTGGGTGCTTCAACAGCACGTCAGCCAGGCCGCGCAGCTCGTCCTTAGTATAAGCCGCACCGGTTGGGTTGCTGGGTGAGTTCAGGACCAGCCACTTGGTCTTTGGCGTGATCGCAGCATCCAGCGCCTCAGGCGTCAGCTTGAAACGATGATTGGCGCCGCATTCAACAAACTTTGGCGTACCACCGGCGAGCAGGGCCATGTCTGGATATGACACCCAGTACGGAGCTGGGATCAGCACCTCATCACCTGGGTTCAGGGTGACCATGAACGCGTTATAGAGGATCTGCTTACCGCCAGTGCCAACAGAGACTTGGTCGGTGGTGTAGGTCAGGCCGTTCTCACGCTGGAACTTATCGACCACCGCTTGCTTCAGTGCTGGTGTGCCATCGACCGCGGTGTATTTGGTCTCGCCATTTCGGATCGCCTCGATCGCCGCCTCTTTAATATGGTCTGGCGTATCGAAATCTGGCTCACCAGCACCGAGGCCAATCACATCACGACCAGCGGCGCGAAGCTCGCGGGCCTTGGTGGTGATGGCAATGGTTGGTGATGGCTTGATAGCGCTCAAACGGTCGGCGATCTGGGTCATGGTGGCGCCCCTCTCAGGCATGGGTGACAAAGGTTAAGATCGAGGGCGCAAACTATGCCCGCTCACCCCCTCCTTGCAAGTGGAACCGGATGGATTTTGGCCCCACCCCAACCACATTTGCCCAGATGCGGTACGGCAATGACCTTAAGCGTGAACCATTGCAGACAGATCGGCTGGCTACCAAGGGCGGCATTGAATGCCAGCCCATTGACTGTAAGCCCAGGGAACCGCCGCCATGCCGACGCACATCGTAAACAACAAACTAAGCCGTCACCGCCTACCCCGTTTCGGCCTCATCCTCTGCCTCGCCCTCCTACCGGTTGAGGGGCGCGGACAGCCCGCCAAAACCGCGTTGCAGGAGGTGCCCGCCAATATTGAAACGATGGGTAAGGGTGGCCTGTTCTTCCCCGGTGCAACCGCCGATACGGTCCTGCCTGGCCAACAGGTGGCGGCAGAGGTTGAGATCAGCGTCAGCGGCATGGTTGCTCGCACCATGGTGACCCAGCATTTCGCCAACCCTCGGGAGGATTGGGTTGAGGCGCTCTATGTCTTTCCCCTGCCCGAAACAGCGGCGGTTGATCGCCTCCGCCTTACCATCGGTGACCGCGTGATCGAAGGCGCTATCGCCGAACGTGAGGAAGCGCAGCGGCAGTTTGAGGAAGCGCGAGATGCTGGCAAGACAGCCAGCCTGTTAAGTCAGGAACGGCCCAACATCTTCACCAATGCCGTGACCAACATAGCGCCGGGCGAAACGGTCACGGTGCAAATCGGGTTCGAGCAGCCCGTCGACTATCACTATGACGAGCAGGCGGGTCCACGCTTCTCAATCCGTTTTCCAATGGCGATCATGCCCCGCTATATGCCGGGCCAACCCCTCGCTGCCCTGCAGGTCAATTACACAGATACCGGCAATGGCTGGGCCTTTGATACGGATCAGGTAGCGGATGCCAGCCGCATCTCGCCACCAGTGAATGCCCATGATGAGGTGAAGGTTAATCCGCTTAGCCTAACCGTCGATCTCGCCGCGGGGTTTCCGCTGGATGTGATCGACAGCTCCTACCATTCAATCACGACCAAGGCCGCGGAGGATCATTACAAGCTGGAACTTGCCGAGGGGGTCGTGCCAGCGGATCGTGACTTTGAACTGGTCTGGCGTCCCCTGCCCGGCGCCGCACCGGCCACGGGTCTGTTCTCAGAGAACCATGACGGGTTTGACCACCACCTGGTGATGATCTCACCACCCAAACCCGATGGCAGCGCGGTTGAGATTGTAGAACCCCAACCCCGCGATATCACCTTCATCCTCGACCGCTCCGGCTCCATGTCTGGCCAGCCAATCCGGCAAGCTAAGGCCGCACTCGAGAATGCGCTGAAGCGCCTATCCAACCGCGACCGATTTGACATCATCGCCTTCAGCTCCGGCTACACTACGCTGTTCGGCGAACCCCGCCCGGCGATGGGCGGCAACATCGATGATGCGATGGATTGGCTAGGCCGGATCGAAGCGGGTGGCGGGACAGAGATGGCCGCCGCCCTACGGCATGCCCTTACCGGTGATGAGGAGAGCCAAGGCCGCCTGCGCCAGATTGTGTTCATCACGGATGGCGCCGTCGGTAATGAGAATGCGTTGTTCGGCATGATCAATCGCAAGCTTGGTGATCGCCGCCTATTCACCGTTGGCATTGGTTCAGCGCCCAATGGCTTCTTCATGCGGGAAGCCGCTACCGCCGGGCGTGGCACCTTTACCTTTATCGGGCAGAGCGATGAGGTCACAGCCAAGATGACTGAGCTGTTCCGACAGCTGGCCGAACCAGTGCTAACCGATATCGATCTGGATCTACCACGGGGCGCCGAGATCTACCCACCGCTAATCCCCGACCTCTATGCCGGTGAGCCGGTAAGCTTTGTCCTAAGACTACCCGAAGGCACCAATGGCCAGGTTGGCGTTAGCGCCATGCATCAGGGCACGGCCTTTGCTGAGAGCATCCAGATAGCGGGACTAGAAACGGATGAAGGACGCGATGGCGTTGCGGCCCTCTGGGCCCGACACAAAATCCGCGAGATTGAGCGGGTTGGCAGACGCCAATCAGGCGGTGCCAGTGAGAGCATCCGCGATGACATTGTTCAGGTGGCGTTGAGCTATGACCTACTCAGCCAGCAAACCAGCTTGGTTGCAATCGACAGTGTCGCCCGTCGCCCGGCGGAGGCCCAGCTGGCCAGCGGCAGTGTCGCCACCAACATGCCCCACGGCGCCACCATGCAACCACCGGCACAAGCGGCCGCGGCTTCGGCTTCCACCTCCACAACTGTGACGCCAATTGCTGCGCCGACAAATCCATTTGCCGCCAACGCACTTCCACAGACCGCAACACCGGCGGCCCTACTCTGGCTCTTTGGATTACTGCTGAGCATCGGCGGAATGGTCAGTTTGTGGTGGCGTCGGCTCACAAAAATGCTGCACCCAAAAGGTGCAGCATGAACCGACTGAAATGGGGTCGCCCGACCCTCGCCCTTTTGTGTGTCGCGATCGGCTTCGTGTTCATGGCAGAGGCCGCCTTGATCCAAACCAAGGCTTGGTTAGGTCCAATTTTGCTGCGCGATGCTTGGGCCAAAACCCTGCAGCATGGATTGCCAGAAAAGCCTTGGTCATGGGCGGACATTCACCCCGCTGCCCATCTTGAGATTCCAAGCCAAGGCATTGACCTGATCGTACTGAACAACAGCAGTGGGGAGGCCCTTACCTGGGGGCCTGGGCTGTGGTCCACACCACCTGGCAATGGCGAGTTTGCGCCAGCTGGCCACACTATCATCACTGGCCATCGCGATACGCATCTGGCGTTTTTGTCGGACATTGCAGCGGGCGAGACGGTGCTGCTGACGAATGCAGATGGTAATACGCAGCATTTTGCGACCACCAAGACACAGGTGGTCGATATCCGGCATGATCAGGTGGTGCCGCCGCCCGGTGACGGTTGGCTGCTGCTCGTCACCTGCTATCCATTCGCCGGGATAGATCCGGGAACACCCGAACGGTTTTTGGTTTGGGCCCAACAGGTGAGAAAACCAGTTGAGCTTGCCAGTGCCGGGAAGGGGTGAAAGTCGTCAATGTAATAAGTGTAGTTTGACGCTTTCACACGAATATCGGACTATCCTAATAGGACCGCAAAAGACGGTCCGGAGGAAACCCAAATAGAACCAAATCTGCCGGCAGGCGGTCGTGCGATGAGGCACGCGCATGAAGTTGCACCGGCCATAACGAATAAGGGTACGGCGTCATGGATTTTGCCACCGATCATCTAGAAGAAGTCATCATCAGCCGCGACAAAACTGCGTCTAAGGCACGCAACCGTTTGGGCGATCACTCGCTCACCATGCTTCCTTCACTGCTTGTGAAGCGTAAAGAAGCTGCGGATGCCGGCAATGATACTCTGGTGGTTCAGCTTGATGGCCGCATCGACGCACTGCGCGCCACCTATCGCCGCCGCTAAGCCTGGCGCGAAGCTTAAAAATTTTTAAAGAACGGTTTTCGGCAAATAGCTGCCGTAAAATCGACGCAAACCCCCGTTGCTCTAGCGGGGGTTTTTTCGTGGGTGATGGCCACTATACTACCGCCCAATATGGCTGACCCCGACCACGCTTTTCCGACGGTAATCACATGACCAAACTGACAACGCCTGGCGAGATCAAATTGGACACCACGAACCAGGTGTCGATGAACCGTCGGCAATTACTGTCGGGCCTCGCGGCCGGGACCGTGGTTGCCTTCACCATTACGGGCTGCTCAACCAATCCAGTGACCGGCCGTGATCAGTTTATCCTGGTCAGTGATCAACAGTTGGCGCAGCTGGGCCGCCAAACTTGGCAGGCACTCCTCGCTGACTCAACCGTGCAGGATGTGGATGCGAAGCAAACGACTGAGCTGCGGGAAATTGGTGACCGTATCGTAGCCGCTGCCGGCCCGAATGTGCCGCGCTCGGATTGGGACTACCGCGTCTTTGATGACGAGCAGATCAATGCCTTCGTGATGCCTGGCGGTAAGGTTGGGTTCTATGACGGCATTCTGGACATCATGGATAATGACAGCCAGGTCGCCGCCGTTATGGGGCATGAGGTTGGGCACGTCGCGGGCCGCCACGCCGCCGAGCGCTACTCCCAACAACTAGCCGCCGGTGTTGCCCTCACCGCAACCTCAATCGCCCTAAGCCAGGCCGATGTTCAGTATGCCGGACAGATCGGTGCCGTCCTGGGTGTCGGCCTGCAGTTTGGTGTCCTGCTGCCCTATAGCCGCCGTCATGAGATTGAGGCCGACCGCCTCGGCATGCGCTACATGGCGGCCGCCGGATACGATCCGCGTGAGAATCTAAAGTTCTGGGAGAAGATGATGGAGCAAGGCGAGAAACGTCAGAAGCCACCAGAGTTCCTCTCGACCCACCCCTCGGACGAAACCCGCATCCGCGTGTTGACCGAAGAGCTAAAGCGCATTGAGGCTGCTTAAGTTTCCGCCTGCTTCATCTTAACCGCGAGCAACATCGCCACCACTAGGCTAGCCAGGATCACGGCGACCACACCTTCCCAGGCAAGGCCGTCATAAATCTGGCCCAGGGCAAACGCGCCAACCAACCCACCGATATAGTAGCTGGTGAGATAGAGGCCGTTAGCGGCGGCGTGGTTGCTGGTGGCCGCACGCCCGACGAAGGCTGTTGCGGCGGCCTGGGCAAAGAATAAGCCCATGCCGATCAGTGCCAGCCCGGCTAGCACGGCTGCCAAGTTCGGCACCAGTGTCAGGGCCAGGCCGATTATTGAGACAAGGCAGGACAGCCAGAAGACCTTGCGCGGCCCAAAGGCCTTGGCGATGGGTGAGGCAAGCGGTGTCGTGAACAAGGCAGGCAGGAAGACGAAATAGACCACGCCCAGATAGTCGGGGTGTAAGTCCAGCGTCGGGCCAACCAACTCAAAATTCACATAAGTAAACACGCCGACAAAGGCGAACAGGATGATAAAGCCGAGGCCAAAGCTTGCCCGCAGGCTAGGCACGGCCATATGCCCTTTCCAAGCATCTAGTGGTGAGCCGCCCCGGCTTGGCGGCTCCTTTGACTTAACGCCGATGACCAGCATGGCGATGATCGCGCCCAAAAGGTTCAGAGCGGCAAAGGCAAAGAAGCTGCCAGCGATGCCAAATCCATCGGCGAAGCTGACCGCCATCAAACGCCCGAATAAGTTGCTGCCCACATTACCGGTGATATAGGCGGCCATGGCCATGCTGGCGGCGGTGATATCGCACTGCTCAGACAGGTAAGTGAGCGTCAGGGTAAACGCCGTCGCCATGCACATCCCCTGCAGCACGCGCAAAATGCCGAACATGGTCACATCCTGGGTAATGCCCAGCAGGAAGGTGGGGATTGAGAGCAGCGCCAGGCTGACCCAAATCCCGCGCCGTCGATCAATCCGGTCAGCAAACCAAGCAACGAACAAGCCCGCAATCGCCATCCCAAAGGTGGAGGCGT
The DNA here is from genome assembly GCA_019192455.1 of Alphaproteobacteria bacterium SS10. Taxonomy (NCBI): domain Bacteria; kingdom Pseudomonadati; phylum Pseudomonadota; class Alphaproteobacteria; species Alphaproteobacteria bacterium SS10. Next base: position 556,498 of record JAHCML010000003.1, on the reverse strand, counting down.
TCACCGCGAACCCCATCGTACCCGGATCAACGCCATAGGCATCAACCAATCTCGGCAACAGCGCCTGCGAGCCAAACAGGTCGATCAGGGTCAAAAAACTGATCAGGGCAATAATGCTGCCCCGGCGTAGCACTGCTGGTTTGGTTTCACCGCGCAAGGCGGCTGCGAACACACCCATGAAACTGCTGTCCCATTAACGACTGTCATGCAGATGGATTAGGGCGCGCACTTTAATCAGTAACCACTGATTTGCCAGTCAAACCCAATCCCCGGCGCGTGAAGGCGCGTGATGCATGCCTGATCAATGCTGTGGCCCCTAGCCGTGACGGGTTTGGAGGCCTATGTTTCAGCCATGCCTGACGACATTCGACCCGCTGAAAACGATAACCTGCCCGCCGATATGGCCGCTGATGCGACCGAGGGTGCACTCGCCGGTGCGCCAAGCGGTGATGGCGGCGTGCCGTTTAAGGTCGCCTCAGAGTTTGAGCCGGCGGGTGATCAGCCCACCGCGATTGAAGAGCTGACCGGCGGTGTCTTCGATGGAGAGCGGGACCAGGTTCTGCTGGGTGTTACCGGCTCGGGCAAGACCTTCACCATGGCCCATGTGATTGAGCGCGCCCAACGGCCGACGCTGATCCTGGCGCCGAACAAAACCCTCGCCGCACAACTCTATGGGGAGATGAAGAGCTTCTTCCCCGACAACGCGGTCGAGTATTTCGTGAGCTATTACGACTACTACCAGCCGGAAGCCTACGTCCCCCGCTCAGACACTTACATTGAGAAAGAGAGCTCGATTAACGAGCAGATTGATCGCCTCCGCCACTCCGCCACCCGGGCGCTGCTGGAGCGGAATGATGTGATCATCGTCGCCTCGGTCTCCTGCATCTATGGTATCGGCTCGGTTGAGACCTATTCCAACATGGTCCTGGCCCTCTCACCCGGGCAGCGGTTGGAACGGAATGATCTGCTGAACCGTCTGGTCGACCTGCAATACACGCGGAACAATATCGCCTTTGGCCGTGGCACCTTCCGTGCCCAGGGCGATACGGTGGAGATCTTCCCCGCCCACTTGGATGACCGTGCCTGGCGCATCTCAATGTTCGGCGATGAGATTGAGAAGATCACCGAGTTTGACCCGCTGACCGGTCAGAAGACCAGTGAGTTGAGCGGCGTTAAGGTCTACGCCAACAGCCACTATGTGACGCCGAAGCCAACGGTGAACCAAGCGCTTGAGCAGATCAAAACCGATCTGAAGACGCGGATTGAAGAGTTCACGGCCGAGGGCAAGCTGCTTGAGGCACAACGGATCGAGCAGCGCACCCAGTTCGATATTGAGATGCTGCAAGCCACCGGCTCCTGCCAAGGCATTGAGAACTACTCACGCTATCTAAGCGGTCGGGCGCCTGGCGAACCACCGCCGACGCTGTTTGAGTATCTACCCAACAACTCCCTGCTCATCGTTGATGAGAGCCATGTGACCGTGCCGCAAATCGGTGGCATGTATAAGGGCGACTTTGCGCGTAAGAGTACGCTTTCTGATTTCGGCTTCCGCCTACCGGCCTGTAAGGACAACCGCCCGCTGAAGTTTGAGGAATGGGAGACCATGCGCCCGCAGACGGTTTTCGTTTCGGCAACCCCTGGCCCTTGGGAGCTAGAGCGGACCGGCGGTGTGTTCACCGAGCAAGTTGTCCGCCCAACTGGCCTGGTCGACCCGCCGGTTATCGTCCGCCCGACCGAGAACCAGGTTGATGACCTGCTCGCCGAATGCCGCGCTTGCGTTGAGAAGGAACAGCGCGTCCTGGTCACCACCCTGACCAAAAAGATGGCCGAGGCACTGACCGAATACATGACCGAGGCCGGGGTTAAGGTCCGCTACATCCACTCCGACGTTGATACGCTGGAGCGGATTGAGATTATCCGCGATCTGCGCCTTGGTGCCTTTGACGTATTGGTCGGGATCAACCTGCTACGCGAGGGCTTGGATATTCCGGAATGCGGAATGGTCGCCATCCTCGATGCGGATAAGGAAGGCTATCTGCGTTCCAAAACCTCGCTGGTTCAGACAATCGGCCGGGCGGCGCGGAATGTTGATGGCCGCGCCCTACTCTATGCTGACAATGTGACCGACAGCATGCAGTACGCAATCGATGAAACCGAGCGTCGCCGGCAAAAGCAGCTCGCCTACAATGAAGAGATGGGCATCACACCGGAAAGTGTGCGCAAGCAAATCTCTGACGTTATGGCCAGCGTCTATGCCAAGGACGGTGTAACGGTTACGGCAGAGGCCGCCGATGGCGATGGCCAGACCGCCTTTGAGCCGCAGGATGTGAAGTCACAAATTGCTGCCCTGGAAGAGCGCATGAAGGCGGCCGCCGCCGATCTGGAGTTTGAGGAAGCGGCCCGCATCCGCGATGAAATTCGCCGCCTGGAGGCTGCCGATCTCGGCTTTGCCGATAGCGATATGACGGCGCCCCGTCTGGCACCCGGCTGGTCCAAGCGCTCTTCAGCGCCCACCCGATCCTCACGCAAAGGCAAGCGACGCCGTCGCTCTTAACCACTAACCCTAAGGACAACCACCATGGCAGAGCAGCCCACCGTCCTGGTGACCGGCGCCGCACGTCGCATCGGGCGCTTTATCGCCCTCGCCTATGCCAGGCGTGGATGGCATGTGGCCATGCATTACCGGACCGATGGCGATGAGGTTGGGAAAACCGCCCAGGAGATCGAGCAGGCTGGCGGCAGCGCCACCCCCATTCAAGCGGATTTGGAAGAGCGGTATGGCGTCCAATCACTGATCGAAGCCATGGAGGGGGTGGCGAGCTGGCAATCCCTGGTGAATTCAGCCGCTATCTTTGAGCGTGATCGCACCGAAAGCCTCACCGATGAGAGCTGGGATCGCCATCAGGCCATTAACCTGTTTGCCCCGACCAAGCTAAGCCAAGCCTTCGCCGCCCAGGTCAGCAACCAAGCGAATGAGCAGGCCAACAATCTGATCGTCAACATCATCGATTCAAAGATGCATCGGCCCAATCAGCACTTCATCAGCTACTCCGCATCCAAAGCCAGCCTTTGGTATTTAACCCAAGCCATGGCCCTCGACCTCGCGCCGAGCATTCGGGTCAATGCCATTGGCCCTGGCCCTACCCTGGTGGCACCCGGTCATACCCAAGAGGCGTTTGAGCGGTCGGTTGAGACCTTGCCGCTGGCCCGGGCACCATCTGAGGCCGAGTTCGACTCGGCCATTGGCTTCATGCTTGAGGCTCGTTCATTCACCGGTCAGATGCTGTCATTGGACGGGGGTGCGCATCTTGGTTGGGTGCCCCATGGCCGCGCGATGAAACTGCCCAGCTAAGGCATTTGAATGATCAATACCGCCCACCAAATTTGGTTTCCCCTTACAAGCCAGACACTTGGCAGATTTCACCTCGCGCCTGCGAAACGCGCCTGCAATATCGCGTCTGAACCGTCAAGTTGTGCACACGGGCGATTTTCGGAAGAAATGCTTTGGTTTGGGGGTCTGTCTTTCATGACCATGCCGAAATATGACAATTCTGACATATCTTTATTTCGAAATATCAATAACTTAGCTAAAGTGACTAAAAAATGGGCAATAATGGCAATTGTCAGGGTTTGCGCGGGTTCGGGGCCTCTCCCCCAGCGTATTCAACAGACTTATCCACAAAATCCGTGGATTAGTAACTAAACCGTTAATTTCCGTGATCCAGGCCGAAAATAGCTTCCCAATAGGTCAAGAGCACTGCCGAACACATACATGAAGGAGCCAGCCGCGAGGCTGCCGATCAGATGACCTCAACCCCCAACGATCAAGAGACCGAAACCAGGGCTGACAAAGCGACACGCCCGGTGGTGAGTCTTACCCATGGTCAGGAGGTTATTCGTGACACGGCCAAGCGGTTACCCGACAGCCCCGGCGTCTATCGGATGATCGATGCCCATGAGGAGGTGCTCTATGTCGGTAAGGCGCGCAGCCTGAAAAAACGGGTCATCACCTACACCCATGTAAACAAGCTGCCGAACCGGTTGCGACGCATGGTGGCTGAGACCCACCGGATGGAGATCGTCACCACCCATACCGAGGTTGAGGCGCTGCTGCTTGAGAGCAACCTGATCAAGCGGTTCCGCCCACGCTTCAACATCCTGCTGCGCGACGATAAGAGCTTCCCGTTCATCCTACTGACCGGTGACCACGACTTCCCACAGATCCGTAAGCATCGGGGCAGCCGCGCTAAGGAAGGCGACTATTACGGCCCCTTTGCCTCTGCTGGCACGGTGGACCGGACCATCGCCGCCATGCAGCGGGCGTTCCTGCTGCGCAACTGCACGGACCATGTCTTCTCAACCCGCACCCGGCCTTGCCTGCAGTACCACATCAAACGCTGCTCCGGCCCCTGCGTTGATTACGTGACCAAGGATGAGTATGCGGAGCAGGTAAAGCTGGCGAAATCGTTCTTGAGTGGTGAGAGCCGCGCTGCCCAAGAATTCTTTGCCGCTGAAATGCAGAAGGCATCGGAGAACCTAGAGTTCGAGGTGGCCGCCCGCTTCCGCGACCGTATTCGCGCGCTGACAGCCATCCAATCGCATCAGGAGGTCAATGTGCCTGGCCTGGGCGATGCAGACATCCACGCCCTTGCCCAGCAGGGTGGTGAGACCTGCATCCAGGTCTTCTTCTTCCGCTCAGGCCAGAACTACGGCAACCGGGCCTACTTCCCAGCGCATGATAAGGATGAGAGCACAGCCGACGTCCTGGCGGCCTTTATCGCCCAGTTCTACGACAACAAACCGGCGCCAAAGCGCCTGCTGCTGTCGGAGGAGCCAAGCGAGACAGAACTGCTGACCGAGGCCCTATCCATGCGTGCCGGGTATAAGGTTGAGGTCACGGCCCCCCAACGGGGCGACAAGCGTAAGCTGGTCGACCGGGCGCTGACCAATGCCAAGGATGCCCTCGCCCGCCGATTGGCAGAAAGCGCCTCCCAACGCCGCCTGCTTGAAGGCTTGGCCGAGTTGCTGGACCTGGAACAGCCGCCAGAGCGGATCGAGGTTTACGATAACTCCCACATCAGCGGGACCGATGCGGTGGGCGGTATGATCGTGGCTGGGCCCGAGGGCTTTACCAAGAACAGCTACCGCAAGTTCAACATAAAAGACCAAGAGCTAGAGCCGGGCGATGATTACGGCATGATGCGTGAGGTCATGCAGCGCCGCTTCAGCCGCGCACAAAAGGAAGACCCTGACCGTACTCAAGGCCAGTGGCCAAATCTGGTCATCATCGATGGGGGTCTCGGCCAGCTGAACGCTGTGATGGGCGTGTTGGAGGAGTTGGGCATCACTGACCTACCCTTAGTCAGCGTTGCTAAAGGCCCTGATCGCAATGCGGGGCGAGAGAAGTTCTTCCTGCCGAATAAGGCCCCATTCCAACTACCGATTAATGATCCGGTGCTGTTCTTCGTTCAGCGCCTGCGGGATGAAGCCCACCGCTTCGCCATCGGCAGCCACCGCGCCCGGCGGCAGAACAAGATTAGCCAGTCGCCCCTGGATGACATCCCCGGCATTGGGCCATCGCGCAAACGCGCCCTACTGCTCCATTTCGGCTCTGCCCGCTCAGTCAAACGTGCGGGTTTGAGCGATCTTGAGAGTGTTGAGGGGATCAGCAAGACGGTGGCGAAGAAGATCTACGACCACTTCCACGGTCATCCGGAATAGCAAAAGGGCCAGCGCAACGGCACCGGCCCTTCAACCTGATTATATGCTTTGGCTTAGCGCTTAATCGCGAACTCGTAGCGATAGACAGCGGCGGCAACGACAGCGAACAAGATGTGCCCGACCAGCGCCACATAGGTGATCCCGGTGAAGTTCAGGAATGGTGGGTTACCGGCAACCAGATGCGCCATGAAGTACAGGGCAAAGACCCAAAGGGCGACGCCATAGACGATCGATGACAGCAGCCATGGAACGAACGGTGCCACACGCTTCACAATCGGCTCCCAGATAAACAGCCAGCCAACTGGGTAGGCAATCAGACCAGCAATGTAGTGCAGCAGGTGACCGCCTGGGCGATAGGTTTCACCAAACACAACACCCCAAGTCTGGGTCGCCAGCGGCACCGGCGCCAGCTTGGCAAACCCGGCCATGGGCGAGAGCGCCTGACCAAACAGGTCAAAGAAGATCGTGGCCACAGAGCCGGCGATAATCGTGACAATAAAAGTGCGTAAGGTTAGTGCAGGCAGATCAAAGCCCGCGAACTTAAAGCCGTCAGCGGCGGGGGCCGCATCAACGGCGTTATCAATCTGATCAACAGTAGTCGTATTCATCTCTCGGGTTCCTCTTCATAAAAGCGCGCAGCATCGGCTGCGGGATGACGCTGATATGGACGACCCAGCTAAAGATGGCCAAACACATGGTCTGACGGGTTTGTTAGCAAGTGGTGATGAACGCGTGAGGTTTTCGTGATCAGACTGTGTTGGGGTACCTAACGCCGCTCATCCCGAAGCAGGGGCAGCACCTCACCATCGACAGCCACCCGGACGTCATCCTTCACGGAAATCGGGAATTCGAAGCTGTATTCGAAGGCACAATGGCCATCGCCCTTGCCGTTGCGCGCCAGATCGGCCCGGTAACTATCCGCTGTCAAACGCGTGATCGTGCGACCGTTGACGAACACATCCACCTCAAGCTTCCGCTCAGGGTCGAACGCCCACCCGTTGATGCGATTGCCCTTAATCGCATCAAGATAGCCGTCAATCTGTCGTGGGCGCGATGACATGACATATTCGGCGTTGCCATTCTCAATCGTGGCGGCCGCCGCCTGCCGTGTTTCATGATCAACCGGACATCGCAGGTAACCGAGCAAGCGATCAATGAACCCCTCTGGGTCCAGTAAGGCTTTCTCGTAGGACACAAGCGCTGTCGGGCCCGGATACTTCAAAACCGCATCGGTAAAGGCTACGGTTTCCTCTGCCGCCCAGCGCAGGGTCTTCTCAGTCTCCATATCCATGGAGATGCGATTGCGTTCCGTGATCGCGAGAGGGTCGCGATACATGGCAATCAGCTTCATCTGCGGGATCGCCTCAGCCAGTAAATCGAGGCGCTGATAGCCCATGGGTAGTTTCCAGCCCCAGACTAGATGCGTCTCACTCTGCGCGTTGGCGAACTCGGTGATTGCCGCCATATCGCCCTTCTCAATCAGGGCGGAGACCGCGAAATCCTCATAAACCGCGCGGTCGAGCTTATCCCCCATGGGAATGCCAAGCGTGGCAAGACAACCAGCGGTCATGGAGGTGCCAGATCGGGGAATGCCAACAATGCCAACCACGAACCGGTCGAAATCCTGATCCTGGCGAATGACAAAACCATCATTCTGGAGGGCCGAGGTTTTAGTGGCTGGGGGCTTAGATTTGCCGAAAAGTTTGTCGCGCAGGAATGCGACCATAATTGCAATCAATCATCTACGAAGCGGTAGAGCCGCGGTAACACCCGTCACCGCCGCTGGGCAAGCATTATCAGGGTCTGAGAAGATGTGAAAAGCCCCCTGAAAATGCCGCGTAACTTTAAGCCGGTTTACCCAAAAAAATTTAGTTCTTTCTTGCGCATATGAGTAACTCATGATGTCGTTTGGGCTTAACCAAGCGGTTCAGGGTTATGACAAAATCTGTTTCGATCTTACTGCCAGCGGAAACTGTTGAGAGAGCAAAAACAGCGGCAAGGGCCCATGGTCAGTCGCTTACCGCTTACCTTCAAGTTCTGATCGGCAAGGATTTGGCAGAGCTTCAAGCAGACGGAAAACTACCGGCTGAAGAGGCACCAGAGATTGTCGTCATCGATGCCGTGGCCGGGCAACCATTTGTCCCCGACCGCGATCGCGGTGAAAGCCTTGAGGATTATGAAGAGCGGAAAGCGTTGTTTAACGAGCTGCTCAATGGACCGCAGGGTGAGGACACCGCTTTATGAGAGTGCCGTACGCCGAAGGGCAATTCGTACGCACCAACTTCCCTTACAAGGAAGCACCGACCCGTCCGGGCGAACGCCGGATTGGGTATGTGGCTGGTATTGACCGCACCACCGATCCCGACAATCCAACCGCCCTCGTGCTCTACACCACCAGTTCTGAAAACTGGATGCGCCAGAATGAGGGCACGCTCGGCTTCAAGCAGTTTACGGAATAAGAGGCGCGCAAGATGGGTCAGGATCGTGCCTTTATGATCCAGGCTAATCGGGTGGCGCGCCTACCACTGACAGCCAGCTTTTTCCCTGAGATCAACAACCGCAACGACCGCAATGGCATCGTTGGCGTGGCACCAAAGGCGGTTCAGACCGAGCTTCGTGAGACCTTGGTCAACATGATCAAAAACTTCCGCCACAAGATGATTCACAGCGGCCCACCAACCAAAAAGCCAGCGGTTGAAACTGCCCAGCCCAAGGCTGCCGCCGCCGAGCCGGTCAGGCCGCAACAACACGCGGAAGGCACCACGCGGCGCAAGACTCTGACCCTGCGATAACGCCAGGGCTTACAGCCCCGCCGTGCCCATGCTATGGCACCGGCTTATGTGGACCTTACCGAACATACTGACCATTGGCCGGATGGTGGCGATGATCCCGCTGGGCCTCGCGCTTGCCTATGGCGGTGAGAATGGCGCCTGGATTGCCTTTGCCCTGTTCTGCCTAATGAGTGTCAGTGATTTTCTCGATGGCTGGATCGCCCGCCGGTTCAACATGGCATCCGCCTTTGGCCGGGTTATGGACCCGATTGCGGATAAGGTCGTGGTTGGGGTCATGCTGCCACTACTCATCGGCATGGGATTGATCGAGGGCTGGCACACCCTCGCCGTCTATCTGATCCTGACCCGGGAGTTTGTGATCTCCGGCCTGCGAGAGTTCCTGGCTGGAAGCCTCGTCATCCATGTGACAACGCTCGCCAAGTGGAAGACGACCATGCAACTGGTTGCAACGGGTGCGATCCTGCTGTCAGCCGCCTGGACGCCAGCTACCCTGTCCGCAATTGGGTTGCTTTGGGTTGCCGCACTGATGACCGTCGTGACTGGCATCGACTATCTGCGCCAGGCTTGGCCCAGCTTAAGCGGGGATGAGGCCGCATCGTGAGTGCCCAGACTGCCATTACCATCAAGTACTTTGCCTGGGTGCGCAGTCGTCTAGACCTGGCTGGTGAAACGGTCGAGCTAAGCAATAGCGCCACCACCATCGCAGATTTGATGACGCAATTGGCTGGACGCTCAGAAAGCCATGCTGCGGTCTTCAACAAGCCCGAGGGCTTGAAGGCTGCCGTGAACCAAGAATTCGCCGAAGCAACCACCCCGGTCAAACCGGGTGATGAGGTGGCCTTCTTCCCACCAGTGACCGGGGGCTAGCACCATGTCCGTGCGTGTTGGCGAAGCTGATTTTGACGCGGGCGTTGAGATTAAGGTCCTGACCGACGGGCGACGGGATGTAGGCGGGGTCGCCACCTTCATCGGTCTAGTCCGTGACCGTAATGAAGGAACCGGCGTCAGCGACCTTACCCTCGAGCATTATCCCGGGATGACAGAGAAGGCGCTCAACGCCATTGAACAGCAAGCGCGGGAGCGCTGGCCACTCATCGACGTTACAATCATTCACCGGGTTGGGCGCCTATCGCCCGGCGATCAAATTGTCTTTGTTGGCACCACCTCAGCCCACCGCGCTGCCGCCTTTGAAGCTTGCGACTTCATCATGGATTACCTGAAGACAGAGGCGCCGTTTTGGAAGGCTGAAACCACCGCGGAAGGTGAGACCCGCTGGGTTGAGGCACGCGCCAGTGATGATGAGGCAAAGCGGCGCTGGGCGACCGACTAGAGCCCATTTCGAGCAATTCTACAGAACCAAAATCAACCTACACACGTAGAGCAACGCAAGATCACCACATAATCTTGTAGGGCTCTCAATGAAGGAACTTCGTCGGAAACCGCAGAACCAACGATCGCAAGCGATCGTCGATGCGATTTTGGGCGCTGCTGGCCAAATCTTGGTCGAGCAAGGCTATAACCGCTTTAATACCAATGAGTTGGCCCGGCGAGCCGGCGTCTCAATCGGCACGCTCTACCACTACTTCGACAATAAGGAAGCGATTGTCATGGCGCTTCGGCGCCTGCACCAACGTGATGTGCGGGTGGCGCTGGTCAGCGTGCTGGATGAGGCCAAGGATCTGCCACCGCTGGAGCTAATCCGCCAGCTGGTTCGGGCTGATATTAAGACCCACCGCAAGGATCCGGCGTTGCATCGCGTGCTATCGCAAGAGATCCCCCATGTGGGCCCGCTTGAGCAGCGAACCGAGAACGATCCGGAAAACGACATGACGCGCCTCTATCAGGCGTTGCACGAGGCGGTGGATAGCTTAAGCGATCCAGCCCAGCGTGACGCGGACACTGAGGACGAGGCGATCAATCAGATCAACACCAGCGCCTTCATCATCGAAGCCCTAGTCCATGCCTTTGTTGTCTATAGCGACCGTGAGATCCCGTCTCAGCAGATTGAAGATCACATCATGCAGGTGGTCACCGCCTACCTGTCATCGCAAGGACCGGCCAACGCCACCGTTCAGTGATCCCCCACTCGGCAATCGCAAACCCTCGAGAATTGCCGAGCAAGCCATCCAACCCAACCGGTAAACCCCTATGATAAAACACCTTTTTTCCACGCCCGCGCGAGTAGGGTCAGCCAGCAGAGGCCTGTATAACTTAGTATGTACAGATCAACGTTGCTTCCCCACCCAATCCATGTCCAATCGCCCCCTTTTCCTCGCCGCTGCGATCAGCGCGACGGTCGCCCTTTCCCCTGCCCTTGCCCTCGCTAACGATGATGAGAGCACCCGCGGTGATGCCTTGTTCGGCTTTGTCACCGAAGATGCCTCTGGCTTTGTCGGTGCCGGTGTTGGCATCGCACCGGAATATGAGGGGTCCGAAGATTATGACGTGATCCCGCTTGTGGTTGGTCAGGCCAATTGGCGTGGCTTTGGCTTAGAGCTGCGCGGCCTGGGTGCGGCCATCGATGTGTTACCCTCCCGTCGCTTTGATGCCGGTCCGGTGATCAACTTCCGGGGCGGGCGCGATGATGATGTCGATAATGATGTGGTTGCCCGCTTGCGGGAGATTGATGATGCAATCGAGGTTGGTGGCTTCTTCCGCTACAACCTCTCCCCCGACCTCTTGGACGGCGACCGCCTGTCGTTTGAGGTCGACATCCTTCAAGACGTCAGTGACGCCCATGAGGGTTTGGTCGGCGGCTTTGGCGCGGCCTATAGCTGGCGACCAACTGCCAAGCTCGGCGTGATCCTGGATGTTAGCACCAGCTTCGCCAGCAGCGATTATATGGATACCTACTTCACCGTCGATACCGGTAACTCCGCGCTTAGCGGCCTGCCAGTGTTTGAGGCGGATAGCGGGTTCAAGGATATCGGTATCGGTACCACCCTCACCTATGACTTCAACGATAGCTGGGGCGCGCTGGCCCGCATTGGCTATACCGAGTTACTCGGCGATGCTGCGGACAGCCCAATTGTCGATGATGAAGGCTCAAGCAGCCAGTTCCTGGCGGCGGTGGGCATTACCTACCGGTTCTAAACGGTTAACTGCGACAAGACACCCATGGGTATACGTCCGGGTCCCGTCTCTATATTGATGACGGAAACCTGGACGGATAGCCCATCATCATGCCTGACACTCAACCAGATCTCCTTGTCGCTGGCGGCGGTGCTGCTGGCCTTGTGACCGCCCTCGCGGCCTGCCAGGCCGGTTGGTCTGTAACCTTGGTTGACCCGGGCCCGCTGACCGCCAAGCGCACAAATGTGAAGAGTGATGCCCGCACCACGGCCATCATGGCGAGCGGCATCCGGATGCTTGAGCAACTGGGCGTCTGGCAGGAGCTTGAGCCGATAAGCGCGCCACTTCGCTACCTCCAGCTGATTGATGACAGCACCGGCAACACGCTGGATCAGCGTTTTGATGCCGCCGAAATTGACCAAGAATGGTTTGCGCAAAACGTGCCGAATGAGGCGTTGAAATCAACGCTGATGGCCGTGCTGAAAAAGCAGAACGGCATCACCCTCTTACCCGGCACCACGGTGCATGGCATCAGCCATCGGGACCAGCATCTTCAGGTTCGCATTGGCCCAGACGAGGGACCACAGGACACGATTGAGCCAAAGCTACTGGTCGCAGCCGACGGCCGACGATCCGCTTGCCGGGACATGTTGCGCATCGGGGTTGTGAAGGGAGCCGCCACGGAAATGGCCCTCGTCTTCAACACCGAACATGCGGTTAGCCATGACGGCATCTCTTACGAGTTTCACGGCCCCCTGGCCGATGGTTTCGGGCAGGTAACAACCATCCCGCTGCCCGGCAACCGATCCGCGATCAATCTGGTCGGTGATGAGGCCAGCATGAATTGGATCGGTGCCATGGAGGAGCCAGCGCTTCGCACCTTGGTTGAGGATGCGACACGCGGGCGGTTGGGTAAGATTATGCAGGCGGGTAAGCCATCGGGGTTTCCGGTTCGCCCCTTCCGCGCCCAACGGCTATCAGCCTCGAGGGCCGTGCTGGTCGGGGAAGCGGCCCATGCGCTGGCACCCATTGGGGCCCAGGGTCTGAACACGACCTTGGCCGATATTGCCGTCTTGATTGATCTATTGGGGCCATCGGGCCGAGCCGATCCCGGCCGACCGGATGTCACCGACGGCTATCGCCGGGCCCGGCGCTTCGACGTCATCGGCCGCAGCGGCGCAATCAGTCTACTATCGGATATGGTGCACCGGCGTAATCCGGTCGTGGATCAGCTTCGCCGCTTAGGGCTGCGCGGCATTGGGGCCGTTGGCCCATTACGCCGCCAGCTCATGTCGCAGGGGATGAAGCCGCTAGGCCAGCTGCCGCGCCTCATGCGGCCGATCAGCCAGCCTTAGCTTGCGGCTCTTGCGGTTCGCTACCGTCAATTGAGACCACATCACTGGCCTTATCGGACACCAGGGCCAATTGGTCAGCTGGCACCCAGCCCGCCAATTCCTGCTTAGCGAGATGAACCATTAGATCAATCGATGGCTCACTCTGATTGAGGCAAGGCACCACCGTGTAATGGGTGCCGCCATGCTCCTCAAAAATCTCATGCCCCTCGATGGCAATCTCTTCCAGGGTCTCAACACAATCGGATGAGAAGCCCGGCGTAATCACCGCCATCTTCTTCACACCTTCCTGGGCCAGCTTCTCGATCGTCTTATCGGTATAGGGCTGCAGCCATTCCTGCGGGCCAAAGCGAGACTGGAAGGTCAGTTTGAACTTCTCACTATCCATGCCCAGATGCTCGCGGATCAGCCGGGCCGACTTCGCGCATTGGCAGTGATAGGGATCGCCCTTCATCAGATAGCTCTTCGGCACACCGTGGAAGGAGGACAGGATTACCTCCGGCTCCCAATCCAGGGTTGCCAGATGATCGTTCAATGATTTGGCAATCGCCTCAACATAGACCGGGTCATCATGATAGGGCGCCATGGTGCGCACAGCTGGCTGCCAACGCATCTTCTTTAGCGCATCGAAGGCCTTGTCATAAGCCGTCGCCATGGTGGAGGCGGAGTACTGGGGATAGAGCGCCATCATCACGATGCGGTCACAGCCCTTCTCTTTGAGTGCCTCTAACCGGCTCTTAATCGATGGGTTGCCATAGCGCATGCCCCATTCGACCTCGATATTGTCACCCAGCGGCGCCAAACGCGCGGCTAGCGCCTCGGTTTGCTCGCGCGTAATCCGACGCAGCGGGCTCTCATTGGTTTCCTTATCCCAGATGCTGGCATAGGCCTCACCGCTCTTGCCCGGGCGGGTGGTTAGAATGATGAGATTGAGGATCGGCTGCCAAAGCCAGGGGCTAAGCTCAATAACCCGTGGGTCGCTCAAAAACTCTTTCAGGTACCGGCGCATCGGCCAGTAGCTGGTCGCATCCGGGGTTCCGAGATTAATCAGCAACACGCCGGTTTTCGGGCCGGGCACGGCCGGGTGATCGGATGGGATCTTAAATGGGCGATTTGGATTGGCGCTATCGGTCATGGTCTTACGGTTCGTTCCTCGGCAAATTACCGATGGTCTGAGGTCTATAACTGATGACAGATATGGCGCCGCCGGTGAAATCAACCAGTAGCAGCAGCGAATATTCCCAGCAGGATATGGGTTTATCGGGCGTTAAGGCGCTGATTTGGGGCTACATCAGCCCCAGCTCACGCAATTCCACGACCATCTGATCCGGCAGATCATCACCTTTACCGGTATCGATCTGGGCCAGGTCTTTCGGGGTGTCTTTGGTTTCCAGATAGCGCCATCCCTGGATGTGCTTGCGGGTTACCGGCTCCACCAGCACCAGGTTGGGATCTAGGACAATCCGGCAATAGGTCTTGCCCTCAACATCCTCCTCCACCGGCAGGTCGATAACCGGTTGCCGGATGCAGAGTGAACGCTGCACGATCCAATAGATTGAACCTTGGCGATCAATAATCTCATCCGCCCGGGTTGGACGCCGACGGGTCATGGCCCAGGTGGCCGGTTCACCGTCATAGCTAAAGCCGCGATGCTTTTGGATCTGCTTCAAATGCTCCACAGAACGGGAGCCAACAGCGGTGCGCAGGAGATTGACGGGCATAGGGTGATGTTCGGTCTAGCGATATCAACGGGCGGCGAGCTTTGCCGCCGCAACCTTAGACCCATTAGATCGGCCGATTACACCGCAAATCCAGTCGCCGATATCCACAATCTGATCGAGGTCAGCGCCCGTCTCCATCCCCATGCCCTCCAGCATGTAGATGACATCCTCTGTCGCCACATTGCCGCTAGCACCAGGCGCGTAGGGGCAACCGCCGAGGCCAGCCACCGAGGTATCGAAGGTACGAATGCCCAGATTCATCGCGGTCAAGATATTGGCCAGAGACTGACCATAGGTATCGTGGAAATGCCCGGCCAGTTTGGTGCTGCTGGGCACCGCATCCTGAACCGCCTTCAGCATCGTGCCAACGCTACCAGGGGTACCGACCCCAATCGTGTCGCCCAACGAAATCTCTGCCACCTCCAAGCGGGCCAGCCGGGCGGCCACTTTGGCAACGGCGATGGGTTCAATAGCCCCCTCATAAGGGCAGCCGACCACACAAGAGATATAGGCCCGAACCTGCAACCCGCTCTCCCTCGCCCCGGCAATAACCTCGGCGGCGCGGCCAAAACTTTCATCGATTGAGCAGTTGATATTCTTTTGGGAGAAGCTCTCAGAGGCCGCGAGGAAGATCGCGATGGTCTCAGCGTCTGCGGTCTTAGCCGCCTCCAAGCCTTTGAGATTGGGGACCAGCACCGGGTAATCTGTAGCCTCATGCCGTTGAATACCGCGCATCACCTCATCACTGGCGGCCATCTGCGGCACCCATTTCGGCGACACGAAGGCGCCAGCCTCAACACTGGGCAGCCCAGCGGCAGCCAGTCGATCAACCAAGGTGATCTTAGTCGCCGCATCAATCGGCTTTGGTTCGTTCTGTAGGCCGTCGCGCGGGCCCACCTCAACCAGGGTAACGCGGTCCGTCATCTCTGCACTCTAGATCCGGTTAATCTCATAAGGTGAGAGGTAAAGGCAGATAGCTGAAAAGGAAAGAAGGCGGCCACCATTGGCGCCGCCTTCCCTACTATCTGTTTATTCTGACTGGGCTTACATGCCCATGCCGCCAGCCCGCAGAAGGCGTGGTGGCTTTGGCTCACCATCCTTGCCAAGTTCAGCCGCGATTGGCAGGCCGCCATCGCCAGGCAGACGATCGTCGTTGGCCGCACCACGTGGTGGCATCTTAAGCGGTGCCTCATCGCCATTGCGGCGGTTCGGTCCACGCTTAACACCGTCCAGACGACGCTCAATGTGCTCAAGACGATCTTCAACCGGGCTGGCGATACCTTCACGGTAGAAGTCATCATCCAGATCCATGGAGCCGTCTTTCGGGTCCAGATAGTTGCTGCCATCCGGTTGGGCACCCATGCCGCGCAGCCACTCAACCGTAACTTCATCGAAGCCTTTGGTCTTCTTGTTGTGCTCAAGCGCGAAGGAGAAGTGCTCAAGATAGTCAACGGAGTGCTTATCGTAAGCATCCCGGCGCCAGGTCTTAGAGAACCACTGATCAAACACCGCACGCTGTGCACGACCATCGGTAAGTGAGGTTGGGTCTTCTTGAACCTGGTGGATGAAGGCCATGGCCTCGTCACCATACTCACTGTTCAGGTGGGACTGCAGTGCAGCTGGATAGCCCGCTTCGGCCAGTTCTGCCGCCAACTTAATGGCGTTGGCTTCGGCATCAGCTTCCATCGCACGCATCATCCAAATGTTGTCGCGTGGCTTGAACTCAAGCTTGGTATTGAAGCCATTCTTGAACTGCCAAGCGTGGCGAAGCTCGTGCGCCAAAGTGGCAACCGCACGTCCCTCATCAACGGTTGGGTTGATGCCAACCAGATTCTCGCCTGGTGAGTAGTAGCCATAGACACCAGCCTGCATATCGATGGCGAACTTGATGTTCATCTCTTTCGCCATCTCAACCAGGGCGCGACCTGACTCACTCTTATTGAGGATTTCCATGTAGCGATTGATCGTTGCCACAGCACCTTCCTGGGTCATCTTGGGCATCTCTTCGCCCTCATCACCCGGAGCATCTGGGCCCTCATCCTTGCTGTCTGATGGGCCGCTGCCAGGGAAGCTGCCGTCGCGGTTGTTGGTTGGCAGGCGCTTATTGGCACCGAACTCATCCCAAACGATCAGCTTCTGGCTGTCCTTGGCCGCTGCACCATTACCGGTGCCCTCAACGCTGGCGGTTGACGCGGTTGGAATTGGTTGATCATCGGCAAAGGCACCCCAAGCCTCTGGTGACCCGTAATCAATCTCTGGTTGGTGGCGTCGTGGATGCAAGAAGTTCATCAACTGTGCATGCATGTCCTCGTCAGCCGCCGCGATGGCGCCTGCACTGTTCGATCCAGCGTATGGATCGCTTGGAGCCTCTGCCGCGAGGTCCAGAAGTGGACGAAAATCAGCCATGTTATCCCCTAATCATAAGCTTGGTCGGCGTGGTGCCTGACCGTGGATTTACAAAATTCGTTGGCGACGAAGACAACAGCGGGGGAGACGCTGGAACTTGTTTTGAGATGGCGCGTTACCGCATCTGCATCTCCATGGTCACCGGCTTACCATCGAACAGAACGCGATCTGGCGCGGACCGGACATTGCCATCTGCTGGCACCAGCAGGCGGCGAGAAACCAAGGTAGTGCCGCTAACAAAGCAGGCATCGATCACAAACCCATCCGGGAAGGCATCGCCTGCCGAGCGAATGCGGATCGGGTGCAGTGCCGCCTGAATGCGGCGCTGGTCGCTGGCGGCCATGGTGCTTAATGCCGGCAGGTCGGCCGGGCTCTCAATCAGCCATTGTGGCTCACCCATCCGCCAAACAAAGCGGGTGAAGAAACGCAGATACTCAACCGCATTATCACTCGTCAGCGTCAGTGGCGCACTCTGGTTGGCGGCCATGATTGGCGTCGGTGTGTAATCGATTGGGAAAACTTCCGTCCCACGGCGCAACACATATTTGGTGAGTGCCGGGATCACCGAATAATCGGTGGCCGCATAAAGCAGCATGTCGTCATAGAAAGGCAGGGACATCCAGGACAGTTCTGTCGACTTCACCGCCATCGGGCGGGCAGTGAAATGCCGGTTGATCTGTTGCAGCACAGCCTTACCGGTTTCCGGCGCAAGGGGCTGCATCTTGCGATCAAGACGGGGTATGAATGTCATGTGCTCTCCTTAGGGGCGGCGCGCCCGGATTTTCCCAATCCAGTAGCACCAGCATTTGCGGGGGCTCGGATCACAAACCGTCGGCGCATGTCCTAGGGTCTGGAACCGGAAATATCGGGCCGATCGGAGGAGAGATCATCAACTGGCCTGATTAAATGCTGGTTGCAGCTTACGAAAGCGTCAAAGCACACAGAATGAAGAAAACTGCTCTTTCGACTAAAAAATATGAAAGCTCTGCGTGTCGTATATCTGTTGCAGGCAAATTCGCGTTTGGACTAGCTTTCGCGCTTTTCTATTTCGGCAGCGCAGCATCGATTTCTGCCCAAGATCAGACAGTTACGGCACGTGGCGAGACAGAAGGAGCCGTCTTAAACAAGGCAATGGACACCTTCGCCATCGAGGTTGAGGGCTCAAGTTCCCTGGTTCGATTTGAGGCGCCACCGGCCCCAAACTCAACCCGGCTTGAACCCGTATCGGATCAACGAACGATCAATCTGATTGGCCGATTAAAGGATGGCGACAACGTCATTATCGGATGGGAATCCCGACAGGGCAGAAGGGTTCCCATCTGGGTCGATAAACTGATGCCCGCTGCCATTGCAGATGCAGCAGCCAAGCCGATAATGGCAGATGCGGGGCTAATCCCCAGACAAAGACTGACCGATCGTGGTGGCCGTTTTGACATAAGCACGCCTGTCGACCCACGACTGCCTGGAACTGAAACCATCGTGTATGACCGGGTCTTCAACGGCATTACTGGTCACCGCGATATCTACCGCATGTATATCGATGGTCGCTTGCCGCTTTGCCTTACCTGCTTCATCGAGCCGCGTATTCGGGCAGTTATGGGCAACCCCACCGTTGACCCGACCAATACGACGGTGGTGGTTCAGCGATTGAATGAGAATGCGGCTGCCGACGGCCGATTGAGCGAACGCTTAGATTGGGGAGTGAATCACGATCTTTGGGCCCTCAACATTGAAACGCGAGAGTTCAAGCCAGTCTGGATCAGCCCGCCGGGACATGGCGCCGTCTCCCCTCAGTTCTTGAACGCTCTACAAATTCGATTTGCAGAACGGGCTCTACCCGCCGCGGACGACCAAGCAGTGGCGCAAGTTGGCGCCTTTGCCCGCGGGCGACAACGCCAGGACCCCTGGTTCAACTGGAAGATCTCAAGAACAAATATCAAGTCGACACAACCAAGAACCGGTGGCAGTCAGGATCTGGAGGGACAGCCACGGCTTGTCACCTCAGGCATTACAAGCTTGGTCACACGGATTGCGAATGGCGACAAGTTCCAACGGCTCTATGACAGCACCAGCACATTCCGCCTACGGGTTATCGACCACGGGCTGATTGAGCGACCACGGCGGTCTGAGTTTTCACCGCCTGATCGGGTCGGCCCGGCGCTGCGGGATCGCGGACGTAAGGTGATGGTCTATAGCTCGTCTCGATCAATCCCAGCGCGACAGCTGGGTGCGGAAGAATGGCAAACGCCAACGGATTTGTTCATCAGGGTTGCCGATGGCCCGCTTTACCAACTTACCAACCATGGCGAACTGTCTAGGCGTACAGGTGACGCCTATCAGATCATTGATCTGGATTGGACCAATGATCGTCGGGTTCTGATCGCCGCCATTCAGGCGCGCAACCCAATCACTCGCCGCGAACGTGAGGCCGAGATCTGGCGGTTTGATCTAGACGAGCTGCTGAAACCAGCAACCGCTGCCGGTCAGCCTGCCAATTGACGACCGATGATCAGCTTTTGGATATCACTTGTGCCTTCATAGATCTGGCAAACACGCACATCGCGATAGATCCGCTCAACCGGGAAGTCCTCGAGATAGCCATAGCCACCATGAACCTGGATGGCATCTGAGCAGACCTTCTCCGCAATCTCTGAGGCGAACAGCTTGGCCATCGCGGCCTCTTTCAGGCAGGGACGACCTGCATCCTTCATCGCGGCGGCATGCAGGGTAAGCTGGCGCGCGGCTTCCACTTGCGTCGCCATATCGGCAAGGCGGAAATTCACTGCCTGATGATCAAAGATCGGTTTGCCGAAGCTTTCCCGGTCCTTGGCATAAGCGATCGCTAGGTCCAGTGCGGCCCGCGCCATTCCCACTGACTGGGCGGCAATACCGATCCGGCCACTTTCAAGATTGGCGAGCGCGATCTTATAACCCTCACCTTCCTCACCCAGCATCATGTCGGGCGTAATCCGACAATCCTCAAAGACGATCTGTGCGGTGTCAGAGGCATGTTGGCCCAGCTTCCGCTCAACCCGCGCCACGTTGTAACCCTCGGTATCGGTTGGGACGAGGAAGGCACTAATGCCCTTCTTCCCGGCTTCCGGATCGGTCACAGCGAAGACGAGAGCGATATCGCCGTTTTTACCGGTTGAGATGAATTGCTTCGCGCCGTTCAGGACCCAATGATTGCCGTCACGCTGAGCCTTAGTTTTAAGCGCGGCGGCGTCTGAACCCGCCTGCGGCTCAGTCAGACAGAAGCAGCCAACCATCTCACCCCGCGCCATGGGCTTCAGGAAGTGCTCCTTCTGCTCGGTCGTCCCACTTTTGACCAGCGCGGCACAGCATGGGGAGTTGTGGACACTCATCACGGTTGAGGTGGCACCGTCACCAGCGGCTACTTCTTCCAAAGCCAGCGCATAGGAAACCGCATCAGCGCCAACGCCATCCCATTCCTCTGGCACCACCATGCCCAGGAAACCCAACTCGGCCATCTCAGCCAGCGCTTCACGGGGATAGCTATGCTCCCGGTCCCATTCGGCGGCGAAGGGCGCTAGGCGGTCCGTGGCAAACTGCCGGGCCGTCTCCCGGATAAGTTCCTGGTCTTCAGTCAGTATCATGGGCGCAGCCCCACTCCCTTGCAGTCGCTACCAGGCGACTTCCTCACCGGCATAATTGATGAATCGGCCATTATCCGCCGCCGTTAACCCGTTCAGCACTTTGAACAGACCGCCGGTGCTCTCCTCAACGCTAAGCGCTGCCGATGGTCCGCCCATATCCGTGCGAACCCAACCAGGGCACAGGACAACGCAGGTGAAATCATCATCAGCCAAATCAAGGGATAGGCTGACCCAAGCGGCATTCACCCCGGCCTTGGTACTGCGATAGCTGTAATGGAAGCCCATGGCATTCTTGC
This sequence comes from Alphaproteobacteria bacterium SS10, assembly GCA_019192455.1. NCBI lineage: Bacteria > Pseudomonadati > Pseudomonadota > Alphaproteobacteria > Alphaproteobacteria bacterium SS10. The sequence continues at coordinate 535,521 of JAHCML010000003.1, read as the reverse complement.
CCATGGAGGCCATGGTGCTAGAGATCACCGCAAGCTGCTTCCGGCCACCGGCTCGAAGGTTGGGCAGAAACGCACGGGCGACCAGAACTGGCCCCATGGTGTTAACGGCAAAGTCACGCTGCCATTGCTCAACCGAGACATCGGCAAGGTTGCTGTAATCGGCATCAAAGACACCGGCATTATTAATCAGCAGATCAATCGGCACCCCGATTAGTGAAGCGGCAGCGGTCTTGATCGAAGCCTCATCGGTTACATCAAAATCGACCGTTCGAACCCGGTCTAATTCAGCTAGTGGGCTTGAGCTGGCATCACGACCAGCGGCCAGGACATCCCATCCCTGCTCAAGAAAACGATCAACCAAGCCACGCCCGATACCACGCTTGGCACCGGTGATCAGTACTGTCGGCATCGGTCTAGTTCACCCGTTCGATGGCGATGGCCGTGGCTTCGCCCCCGCCGATGCAGAGGGAGGCGACCCCCTTGGTCAGGTCGTATTTCTCAAGTGCGTTCATCAGGGTGACGATGATCCGGGCGCCGGAGGCACCAACCGGGTGGCCAAGGGCACAGGCACCGCCATGCACATTCACCTTGTCATGGGGCAGATCCAGGTCGCGCATCGCCGCCATGGTAACGACGGCAAAGGCTTCGTTGACCTCATAAAGGTCAACCTCACCAGCGGACCAACCCACCTTCTCAAATAGCGTCTCCATGGCACCGATGGGCGCGGTGGTGAACCAGGCTGGCGCCTGGGCATGGGTTGCGTGGCCATGGATCTTGGCGAGGATTTTAGCACCCCGCTTCTCAGCCACTGACTGACGCATCAGGACCAGTGCTGCAGCACCATCGGAGATTGAGCTGGAGTTGGCCGCCGTCACCGTGCCGTCCTTATCAAAGGCGGGGCGGAGCTGTGGGATCTTCTCCAGATTGGCCTTAAACGGCTGCTCATCACGGCTGATGGTCACCTCACCCTTTCGGGTCTTTAGCGTGACCGGGATGATTTCCTTATCCGCGGTGCCATCCTCACCCGCCTGCTTGGCACGGTTGAGGGAGGTGATCGCAAACTCATCCTGCGCTTCACGGGTGAATTGATAATGCTGGGCTGTCGCCTCGGCATAGGTACCCATGAGGCGGCCCGGCTCATACGCATCCTCAAGCCCGTCCAGGAACATGTGGTCATAAACCTTGCCATGCCCCATGCGATAGCCGCCGCGTGCCTTCTCAAGCAGGTAAGGGGCATTGGTCATGCTCTCAAACCCACCGGCAACTGCGATATCATTGCTGCCAGCCAGAATGCCGTCATGGGCCAGCATGGTCGCCTTCATGCCAGAGCCGCACATCTTATTGATCGTGGTGCAACCCACAGCCTCTGGGATACCGGCCCCCAGTGAGGCCTGACGCGCGGGCGCCTGGCCGAGGCCAGCGGGCAGGACGCAGCCCATCACCACCTCATCAACCTCATCACCCTTTACCCCGGCACGGGCGAGCGCTTCCCGCATCGCATCGGTACCAAGCGCCGGTGCCTTCACATCGGCGAGATCGCCCTGGAAGCTACCCATGGGCGTGCGGGCGCCGCCAACAATGACAACGGGATCATGATTGGTTTTCGACATTGGTCTCCTCCCCAGCAGACGCGATTGCGGATCGACCATTCAAGCGATGGCCGGTTTATCAGTTAGGTGTTGGCAGCGACGATATGAAGAGCGTGCAGCACTGGCAAGGTGTCACGCATATAGGCCTCGGCATTGCCCTCAATCATTTTGTGCAGCTGATCGCTAGCCAATGGATTGCCCTTGGCATCGCTGATCTGGATGTTCCGGGCCGTCATCTCACCCAAGGCCGCCTCCACTAGCTTGCCCAGATCGGCAGTTTCACCGGTATGGAAGAACAGCTGATCGAACATGGTGACCTTCAAGGTCGACCGGGTTCGCGGCGAGAGCAGATAGTTGATCGAGCGCTGGCCATCCAATGCCATGGCGCAAAGCCGCTTATTAATGTTGGTCATATGATCAGCGGGCGCGGGCTCATCAGCGGCATGGCGCAGGTAACCGACGCCCACCAGGATGCCGACAATCTCCCTAAAGCCATCATCGACCAGGCCGAGCGTCTCGCAATGCTGGCGCAGCTCAGCGCCCGTACAGCCATCGACACCGGCAAAGCCCAGAATGCTGCGGCATGCCTTCTCATCCAGACCGATCTGACCGGTTGGCACCTTAACCGCCATGTCATAGCGCTCAGCTGGATAGGCGGCGAAGAACTTGGCCTTATCAAGCTCCGCCCGATGGGCGCCCGGCGTTTGGTTGATCGCCCCCTTCACGTAAACATCGCTTCGGAAGATGCGGGCCATAGCAAAGTCGACCAGCATCTCGCGCTGAAGCTTCGGCCGCCCCTCTAGAACCGGATGCAGCTTGGCGGGCACGCCGGTAACCGGGATGTTGTCCAGCACATTGGACTGGCCGATGTAATCGAGCTTCTTACCCGCCATATGCTCAATCGGCGTGTGGGAATAGACCGGCTCCCACGTGTCATTGCCGAACTCATGCATCACGTAGCGCGGGTCATGCTCACCGCCGCCGAGGCGGTTCATGAACTGCACCGTTGGGCTGTTCGATTGGAGAAGCCCCTCATCCAGGCTGAATAGCTGGCTTATCTCGCCGAAGATTTGGTTGGGCAGATTTGGCTCGCTGAGGTCTTTGCCCTTCAGCATCGATTTGAACATGACGTTGAGGATGTCATGCTGCGACCAGCCACCCGCGCAGTTGTAAGAGACGAGTGAGTAGCCGCCGACCTTGAGGTTCTTGCCGATGAACTGGGTGACGTATTCCCGGTTCTCATGGGACACCCAAGTATATATGCCGTGGGCGATGATATAGTCGTAGGGCTCATGGGTATCGGCCAGCACCTCAGCAAAGCTGCGATCCGTGATGGTGATATTGGTCAGGCCCAACGCCTCAATAATCTCATGCGCGATCGCGACGTGGCCGGGGTTGAAGTCGTTGGCGACAAACTCAGCCTCAGGGTGGGTTGCTGCCAGCAAGATGCAGGTTAGGCCGGTGCCGCAGCCCAACTCAAAGTAACGGAATGCCTTACCCTTCCTGGCCGGGCGCTTACCCATAAACAGGGCCACCTGATCAATCGATTCCGGCGCCAGGGGGGAATAGAAGTTCGTCGTATAATCGGTGGCGGTAACGTAGCCCTCACCCCAATCACTCATGCTTCGCACTCAACTGCAAACAACGGCCTGCCCACCCATATTGGGGCCGACAGCCAAAGAAACCTTGCGGCAAGGCTTATAGCAGAATCCAGGCGGCGAGACCCAAAAAGGTAAAGAAGCCGACGATATCGGTGATGGTGGTGAGGAAGACCGATGACGCTACCGCTGGGTCAGCGCCAAGGCGATCGAGGGTCAACGGGATCAAAACACCAGAGAGGCCCGCAATGGCCAAGGTGGCAATCATGGCGAGCGCAATTACCCCGCCTAACACCGGATCACCAAACCAGAACGAGGCGACAAGCCCACTAACCACGGCAAAGATAAAGCCGTTGATACTGGCGACGAGGGTTTCCTTACCGATGACCCGCCAGGCTGTATTGGCCGACAATTCCTTCATCGCAAGCGCACGGACCGCGACGGTTAGGGTTTGGGTCCCCGCATTGCCGCCCATGCTGGCCACAATCGGCATTAGGACGGCCAGGGCCACAACCTGATCAATGGTTGCCTCAAACACACCGATTACAACCGAGGCCAAGACGGCGGTTAGCAAGTTAACTGACAACCAGGCAAAGCGGCTCTTCAACGTCTGCCAGGTGGCGGAGTAGATATCGCTCTCGGCAACACCACCGAGCTTCAACAGATCTTCCTCGGCCTCTTCATCGATGACGTCGACGATGTCATCAACGGTAATCACACCCAACAAGCGCCCCGTCTCATCCACCACCGGTGCGGAGACGAGGGAATAACGACGGAAAACGTCGGCGACTTCCTCCTGATCCATCTCTGCTGGTATCGGCTGGATCTCAGAATCTTGAATCTGTTCGAGCTTCACCGAACGGCGGGTGCGGACCAGGCTGTTCAACGGCACCGATCCAACAACCCGGTGCAACGGGTCAACCACATAGATGCTGTAGAAGTCTTCCGGCAGGCTGTCCGGGGCCGCACGCATGTAGTCGATGGTCTTACCAACGGTCCAAAACTGGGGCAGCGCCACGACTTCCCGCTGGATCAAACGGCCGGCACTATCATCGGGGAAGGTCAGGCCCTGCTCAACCAGCGCCCGCATCTGGTCTGAAAGTTTGGCCAGAATTTCCTTCTGCCGCTCTTCTTCCAGGTCCTCAACCAGCTCAATCGCGTCATCGCTATCAAGCTCAGCGATGGTCTTGGCGATCTCATCAGGCTCAAGATAGTTCAGCAGCTCTTCACGGATTGAGCCGCGAAGATGGACGAAAACCTCCGGGTCGATACCAGGGCGCAGGCAATCAATCAGCTGACGACGGTGTTCCGGGTCGATCTGCTCAATAAGGTCAGCCTCATCGGCTTCATGCAGGTCATCAATAAACCCACGAACCTTGTCGAGCTTACCCTTATCAAGCCATTTGATGACCTTGCGGACCGCCTCCGCATCCAAGCCATACTCATCGGCCTCGCCTGCTTCCTCGATCTCCTCGCGCATGTCGGGTTCCTTGATGCGCGGTTCTTTCTGCAGGTCGAGTTCGGCCATATGCCGGGTTCCTAGAGTTTGGGCGCAGGCGCCCCCTGACTTGGTAGACTTAATTTCAGTCTTAAGCTTGGTGTTTGGGCAGCGACGACGCCGCCCCGATCATGGCGATCAAACCCCGAATAGTTGTGTCTGCTTGGCCGGCCCACCTGAATGCTGTTGGGCATCGACGGTGGCCAACGCGGTAACATTTAAGATTGTCCGCGCCGTGGCTGAGCTGGTGAGGATATGCGCTGGTTTATCGACGCCAAGCAAGAGCGGACCGATCGGTTGCGCATCTCCGAGGCATTTTACCAGGTTATAGCCAATATTAGCGGCATCCAGATTTGGCATCACCAGCAGGTTTGCCGCACCGGTTAGGTGAGAGTTCGGGAAGATCTGTGCCCGTAAGTCTTCCTGCAGCGCCAGATCGGCATGCATCTCGCCCTCAACCTCAAGATCCGGCGCAATTTCATGCAGCAGGCGCCGCGCCTCTTGCATCTTCTCAACCGACGGCCCGGATCGGGAGCCGAAGTTTGAGAACGACAGCAAGGCAACCTTTGGCGTGATGCCGAACTGCCGGACCGCTTCCGCTGCCTCAATCGTCATCTCGGCGACCTGGGCGGCATTTGGGTCCTCGTTAATCTGCGTATCACAGATAAAGAAGGTGCCGGAGCCGGTGACAAGAACACTAAGCGCCGCCGGGATCGTCTGCCCCTTACGCAGGCCGATGACGCTCTGCACATCATGGAGTTGCTTACGATAGCCCCCCTTGGCACCACAGATCATGGCGTCCGTTTCGCCCTTGCGCAGCATGAGGGAGCCAATGATCGTCGTGTTGGTACGCACCGCTTCCCGGGCACGGGCTGGCGTAATGCCCTGCCGCTCCAGAATCTTGTGATAGGAGGCCCAATATTCCGGAAACCGTGGATCACTCTCTGGATCGACCAGCTCGAAATGCTCGCCTTCACGAATTCTCAGGTTAAGCCGCTCAATCCGGTCGGTCACGACACTGCGCCGCCCAATGAGGATCGGCTCGGCAAGACCATCATCAACGGCCAGCTGCACCGCCCTTAGGACGCGCATATCCTCGCCCTCGGCATAGGCGACACGTTGCGGGGCTTGCTTGGCCTTACTGAACACAGGCGTCATGACCAAGCCAGATTTGAACATGAAGCGGTTCAGCTCATTGGCGTATTGGTCGAAATCTTCAATCGGACGCGTGGCAACGCCGCTATCCATCGCCGCCTTGGCAACCGCCATGGCAATCCGCCCGACAAGGCGCGGGTCAAACGGCTTCGGGATCAGGTATTGCGGACCGAAGCCCATGGCCTCATCACCGTAAGCCGCAGCAACAGCCTCGCTGGCCTCAACCATCGCGAGATCGGCAATCGCCTCCACACAGGCCAGCTTCATCGCCTCATTGATCTCAGTCGCGCCAACATCGAGGGCGCCTCGGAAGATGAACGGGAAGCAGAGGACGTTATTCACCTGGTTGGGGAAGTCGGTGCGGCCGGTTGCGATGTAAGCGTCATCGCGCACCTCTTTTACCTCTTCCGGCATAATCTCCGGTGTTGGGTTGGCGAGCGCCATGATCAGCGGCTCTTTTGCCATCGCCTTCACATGCTCTTGCTTCAGCACCTTTGGCGCAGAAACGCCGAGGAAGACATCGGCATCACCAATCGCATCGGATAGGGTTCGATGATCGGTTTCGCGGGCAAAACGGGCTTGCTTTTCATGCAGGCTGTCGCGGCGCTCGGCATGCAGCACACCATCGATATCGGTCGCCGTGATGTTCTCAAGCTTCACGCCCATATCGACCAGCAGGTTGAGACAGGCAATGGCGGCAGCACCAGCGCCAGAGGTCACAACCTTAACCTCTTCAAGCTTACGCTTGGTCAGTCGAGACCAGTTGAGAACGGCGGCACCAACAATGATTGCGGTCCCATGCTGATCATCGTGGAACACCGGAATGCCCATGCGCTTGCGCAAGTGCTCTTCCACGACAAAGCACTCTGGTGCCTTAATGTCTTCCAGGTTGATCGCGCCAAAGCTGGGTTCCAGCGCCGCAACGATATCGCAGAACTTATCCGGCTCGGCGGCGTCCACCTCGATATCAATCGCATCGATGCCGGCAAACTTTTTGAACAGTACGGCCTTACCTTCCATCACGGGTTTGGAGGCAAGCGGCCCAATATTGCCCAGGCCGAGCACGGCCGTGCCGTTGGTGACGACCGCCACCAGATTGCCGCGGCTGGTATAGGTGCTGGCCGCACTGGGGTCTTCAACGATGGCTTCACAAGCAAAGGCAACGCCGGGGGAGTAGGCGAGCGCAAGATCACTTTGGTTGCCAAGTGGCTTTGTGGGCTGCAGTGCCAGCTTACCGGCTGGCTGGGCACGGTGATATTCGAGCGCCCTATCTTTGAGCTTATCGCCCATATTTCCTCCCCGGCATGACCCATGTTCCGGGCCAAAACCATCATTCATGCAATTCTGCTAAGCCGGCCGAGATGGGATGTCCGATAAAGGCGGCCTGATGGGGAGCTTGTGCCTGTTTTCCAAGCAAAAAGAAAGGCCTGGACTACCGCTATTCCGGCAAAACTGCCGTGCAGAAAGGCTTAAACCAGCAAGGAAAGAAGAGAGATGGTGCGGTCGAGAAGACTTGAACTTCCACGGGCGCAATGCCCACAGCGACCTCAACGCTGCGCGTCTACCAATTCCGCCACGACCGCACAATCGCTACGCTTGACGAGGCGATGCGGGCATCGGCTCGTTGGTAGGAGCCGAGTAGCTAACAAATGCCGTTAGAGGGGTCAAGCAAACGCCTACCTGCCTTGCACACCAAACAACCTTGGCAGGACCAGGTAACAAGCTTATGTCAGGCGTAGGACAAGGATTAACGCCATGGCGACCCCTGATATGCTGGCCGCAGCTGATACGACAATCGATTGGAAAATTTCCAAAGAACCGGTCGATTACGCCGACGCGCTCCAACAAATGGAGGAGCGCGCGGCCCAAATTGCCAATGGCGAGGCCAATGATCTGATCTGGCTGCTTGAGCACCCGCCGCTCTACACCGCTGGCACCAGCGCAAAAGAAGAGGACATGCTGACCGCCCAGTTTCCGGTTCATAAAGCCGGTCGAGGTGGTCAATTCACCTATCACGGCCCAGGGCAACGTGTTGCCTATCTAATGCTGGACCTAAAACTGCGCCGCCAGGACATCCGTTGGTACATCCATGAGCTAGAGCAGTGGATCATCGACGCCCTCGCCACCTTCCAAGTTGTCGGCGAGCGGCGTGAAGGCCGGGTGGGTATCTGGGTTGATCGCAGCCGATATGGCGGGCGCCAGGGCCAGGAAGACAAGATCGCTGCGATTGGCGTAAGGGTCCGCCGTTGGGTCACCATGCATGGCATCTCAATCAATGTGGATCCCGACCTGTCCCACTTTGACGGCATTGTCCCCTGCGGTATTCGCGAGCACGGTGTGACCTCCCTTGTTGATCTGGGGCTGCCGGTTACCCTGGCAGATATGGATGTGGCGCTGCGTGACACCCTGCCCGAAGGGCTAGCAAACCGACATGATGCTGCCTGACCTTACCCGCTACGCCGCCGCAACTCATGGCGTTGATTACGCGGTCACTCTGGATAGCGGGCGCGCCGGTCCCCATGCGGTGATTATGGCCCTGATCCATGGGAACGAGGTGGCGGGCGCCATTGGCCTAGACCGCGTACTCAGCACTATTAGTACGCCAGTGGCCGGCAAGCTGACGGCCTGCTTTGCCAATCACCGCGCCTATGAATTGTACGACCCGGCGCAGCCATTGGCGGGTCGGTTCTTACAAGAAGATATGAATCGGCTTTGGACCGATGACCTGGCCCAGCGCCCCGCCAACAGTTGGGAAACATCGCGGGCACAGGCCCTATTGCCCGTGATCGAGGACTGCGACTTCCTGCTCGACCTACACACCATGCCGCGACAGGCGCCGCCCCTAGCCCTGATCGGTGCGGAACCACGACACCGCGACTTGGCGCGCGCCATGGGCTGGCCGCACTGGCTGCTGAAAGACCCAGGGCATGAGGGCGGACCACGGCTCACCGACTACAGGCATTTCAGTGGCGGCGATCACTATGCCAGCGCTGTTCTGGTAGAATGTGGAGGGCACCAATCGCCAGACAGCGCGAACAATGCAGAGCAGGCCTGTCTGCGGTTTCTATCAGCGCTTCATATGCTGGATGCGCCAAGGCCGGATGCAACTGCGGCCCCGGTTGAGATTGAGGTGACCCATACCGTGCGACCGGAGAGTGAGGCTTTCCGATTTGCGGCTGAGTTCGAAGGCCTGATGGAAGTGGCCGAGGCCGGCACCCTAATCGCCCATGACGGCGAGCGGGAAATCCGCACACCCTATGATCATTGTGTGCTGTTGATGCCCAGCCTTCTGCCAACGGTGGACAGCACCGCTCTCAGATTTGGCCGTGCTGAAACTGTTGTTGTAGCCGCCTGAGTTTAACAGGTCGGCAGGATGCGGAAGCCGGTAACCTGCTCTGGTTCCGCCTGCTCAATCAAGCGATCAACCTGGGCCACGCGTGGGCCATTGGCGCAGTCATCCATCATCCGCTGGACCTTGCTGGGTTCGGCGGAAAACACCGCCTCGACTGACCCATCGAGGCGATTACGGACCCATCCATCAATGCCCAGCTGACGCGCCCGCTGCTCCGTCCAGGCGCGGTAGCCCACACCTTGCACACGGCCATAGATCGAGACCCGGACGGTCTTAATCTCAAAATTCCCGGTGGATTGCTGATCAGGGTTAGCCTTACCCATCATGTGTCTCGCCATTTCTAATCCCGCTTGTTGGTGCTTTATTCTTGATTAGGCTAGTCGAACGGATGGCCACGATTGTGGCTTCAAGACCGCCAGACGCCGGATTTGCACAGGCAGTTTGCCGAACACGCTTGGCGCCCTGCCCTCAACACCTGCATAATTGCGAAATGAGAGGGTTGCGACAAGGCCTTGACCGGCCAAATCCGACAAGCCATCCACAAGCAGTTATGTAAGCCCATGAGATCGTGGACAAAATTCGCCATTGGCTTTGCCGCTATGCTGCTGGCCTTCGTCCTGCAGTTACAACAGGCCAATGCATCCGGTGACCGCCCGACCTGGCGCCCACCACCAACCATGGGCATGCAGGACAATGTGGTTTCACTAAAGCGGGTCGGTGACTGGCAAGTCACCTGCTACCGCCGCACCTTTGTGCAGCCGGTCCGCGACGCTTGCGAACTTCGACTGCATGAACGCGAGCAGGCAACTGGCCATACCAAACCAACCTTCATCTTTGATTTGGTGATTGAGGCTGTGCCAGCCGCCCCCAATCCGGGTCGCGGCCAGAACTTGGTCAGCGAGATCTACGATTTTAACCTGTTGCTAGACTCCACGCCGACGCCAAGCTGGTCCGATGCCGTACTGCGCATTGGGGAGTTTGAATTGCGCGTGTCCGATGTCTGCGTTATCGGCCCATGCCTGCTTCGCCGCGGCGCTGCTGAGCATTTGGTTGAGCAGATGCTGTCCGCCGAACGCCCCGCCGGCGTTCTAACCTTCCGCGACGCGCCTCTCAGCAAATCCTTCATGAAACGGCGGATTGGTATTCCGCTCGCCGATTTCGGTGAGGCGATGAGCCTTCTGATTGAGCAGACCCAGCTGCATAGCGGGTACTGAGACGATGAAGGACGCCCTTGAAGATGCCCTCCACGCCCATCTGATTGCGGATTTCCGTGATGAGTCAGATGACCGTTTGGAGCTTCTTGGCCGCCTTATTGATCAACTAGCCACCGAACAACGTTCCGCCGATACGGGACGCATGGATGATCCCCAAACCCTCTGGGCGATCCGGCGTGAGGTGCATTGCCTAAAAGGCATCGCGTCGTCATTTGGCTTCCCAGCGGTCAGCATGCTGGCCCACCGGTTTGAGAACTTTATCGACGCGTTAGATGGCAGCGTTGGCGAAGAAACGCTGCACGCGTTTAGCCAATACATGAACGTGATGGGCCAGATTACCGATGGCAGCCACGCCACCGCGGAGCAGATCAACGCCTTGCTGCAGATCCTTCCCGCACCAGGCAGCCGCGAGGTTGATGAGAGTGGCCAGCGAAAGAAGTCGATCATCGTCGTGACGCCCTCACGGATTATGAGCCGATTGGTCAGCAGCCACTTAGCGGATTTTGGTGTCAGCCCAACCTTCTGCCATGACCCGGTTGAGGCGATTGGCATCGTTCTGCGCAGTAAGCCCGATCTGCTGATCGCATCGGCGGTAATGGAACCACTATCGGGCCGTGATCTGCTTAAGGGCCTACATGCCATGTCGGCCACCTGCCGCTTGCCGGTTGCGCTCCTCACCTCCTCTGATGAGGAAGAGGAGAGAATTGCGACAGAGACGCCGCATGTGGCGGTGATCCGATCCGGCCAACGGTTTGAGCCTGACTTCAAGGCCTTGGCAAAACGCTACGCCATCGAATAACCAATGCTCCAAAGAACCATCTAGCGCCATGCTCGCCCTCCTACTCACCATTGTTATCTTCGTCGGCCTTATTGGCCTCGCCCGCACAAAGCTCGGTGGGTCGCCATTCCGCGACTACCTGTATCTGCCTTGGGGTCAGATGATTGACCTGCCGCCACAGGCTGAAAAAGTTTGGGCCGACCCCGTGCGTAAGCCGAGCGAGCTGGCCCCAGAGGCACGGCAAGCACCAAGTCATCTTTTAGCCCTGCTCGTGAACCGTGACCGGTTGGCGCGACCACTGCTCAGCATGTTGATCGATATGTCCATGCGCGGCCTGCTGAAGATCACCTGGAACCCGCGCAGCGAAGACTTCATCCTTCAACGCCAGCCGATTGAGGATGCTAGCAAGCTCAGCAAACTTGACCGCGCCCTAATGTCAAAACTGTTCCCGAATGAGGCGACAGAGCTGACGATTGAATGGCGGAACTCTGACCTGCTGGGCGAGGCGCGCCGACTGATTGAGCGCGCCAACAAGAAGCGCCTGGGCAATACCCGCATTTCTGTTCCACACCCGCTAATGGGCGGACTGCTGGGTGCGATAGCCCTGATGATCATATTTGTGATCGGCAGGACGGAGGCAGGCTCCAGTGGTTATATCGTCAGCTTCATGACGATGATCTGGCCCCTGCTGCTGCTCTGGACGGCGGGCCTTGCCATGAAATCAAAGCGTGCCAGCAAGGCGACCGGGGTTAGCCGCTATCAAGACCGCTTCTACCTGATGGCCACATTATCGCTCGGCATTTGCATCATGATGCTTTCCAGCGTCGTCGTCTTATCCATCGCCGTTGGCGTTATTGGCGCGCTGGCGATCGTTCTATCTGGTTTTTCAATCCCATTGCTGCGGGCCTGGATCCGCGTGTCGGAGAAGCCGGGCAGGGGCCACAAGATCGCCGCCTCTTGGCTGCAGCATTTTAAGGCGGGCGAACGACAAGAGAGCGACTTGGAAGCAGCGAAAGCAAAGCTGGCCTGGCGTGACCTAGGCGCGGCCGTTGCAGTTGGTGCTGAACACTCATGGATGGCGGCCGCCCAGCTTCATGTTGATATCAGCGATCCAGATGAAGAAGGCGAAGAAGAGCCATCGGCACCAATCGATCAATCAATCGATCCCGATAATCCGAGCGTGAAGATTCCGAAGGCCCTTTCTTTCGAACAGAACCCGATGCCGCTGCTTGCCTTCCATCACCATATTACCGATGGGCTGTGGGTCGATCTGTGGCAGGCACTGCTGCTCGATTATACCATTCGACTGCGCGATGAATTGCCGATTGGCAAGAAGCCCAAAGCGGTAGAATCCAAATCGGCGTAACGGCTGTTTTCAGCTAGGAAACCTGATCTATCCGCAGCAGGCCATCGCCGCCAATATACAAACCGAAGTACTTGTAATCACTATACAAGTAACCCCGACAACCAATGCTAATCACAGGCAATTGCGTCAAGCGGTTTGTATACAATCGATAAGTCATATACTCTGCCTTCCGTCGCCCAATTGCTGCACTTATTGTGCAGCGCAACAAGAGGCGGTTTTTACCGGGAGGAATTAATGAGTAACACGAGAGATTTTACCAGACGTCGTGCGCTCCAGACTGGAGCAGGTGCGGCGGCTGTCGCCGCAGTCGGCGCCCCCTACATCATTCCAAGCACGGCCCATGCGCAGAGCGGTTACCGCAACGCGCCAACGGGCAGCACCGTGACCCTTGGCTTTAACGTTCCACAATCCGGCCCTTACGCTGATGAGGGTGCGGATGAGCTTCGCGCTTACGAGCTTGCCGTTGAGCACCTGAATGGTGAAGGCGATGGCGGCATGATGAACACCTTCTCGTCTAAGGCGCTGAAGGGTAACGGCATCCTGGGTAAGAAGGTCGAGTACGTCACCGGTGACACGCAGACCAAGTCTGATGCCGCTCGTGCGTCCGCTCGTTCCATGATTGAGAAAGACGGCGCGATCATGATTACCGGTGGTTCATCCTCCGGTGTTGCGGTTGCTGTGCAGGCTCTCTGTCAGGAAGCCGGCGTGATCTTCATGGCGGGCCTGACCCACTCGAATGACACGACCGGTAAAGACAAGAAGGCGAACGGTTTCCGTCACTTCTTCAACAGCTACATGTCCGGTGCGGCACTGGCTCCTGTGTTGGAAGCCAACTACGGCAAAGGCCGTAACGCCTATCACCTGACCGCTGATTACAACTGGGGCTACACGACTGAGGAAGCGGTTCGCACCTCGACCGAAGCCATGGGTTGGAACACGGTTGAAACGGTTAAGACGCCACTGGCACAGACCGACTTTTCATCCTACATCGCGCCTGTTCTGCAGTCCGATGCTGACGTTCTGGTCCTCAACCACTATGGCGGCAACATGGTGAACTCACTCACCAACGCCGTACAGTTCGGTCTTCGTGACCGTGTGGTGAATGGTAAGAACTTTGAGATCATCGTTCCGCTCTACTCCCGCCTGATGGCGAAGGGTGCTGGCGCGAACGTGAAGGGCATCTTCGGTTCTACCAACTGGCACTGGTCACTGCAGGATGAGGGCTCCAAGGCCTTCACCAAGTCCTTCGGTACCAAATATGGCTTCCCACCGAGCCAGGCGGCACACACCTGCTACGTGCAGGCGATGCTGTATGCTGACGCGGTTGAGCGTGCTGGCACCTTCAACCCATGCGGCGTTGTTGAAGCCCTTGAAGGCTTTGAGTTTGACGGCATGGGTAACGGCCCAACCCTATACCGGGCTGAAGATCACCAGTGCTTCAAGGATGTCCTGGTCGTGCGCGGTAAGGAGAACCCCTCCTCCGAGTTTGACCTTCTGGAGATCGTCGAGGTCACCCCGGTGTCGCAAGTCACCTATGACCCGAACCACCCACAATTCGCTGGTGGTCAGCTGGGTACCTGTAACCCAGGTGCATAAACACTGAAACTGGAAGCCCTAAAAACCGGGCTTCCATTGGGATTTGGCTATCGGCCGCGGTTCTAGAATCGCGGCCGATACCGCCCCCAAAAAGCTAGTTAAGGCCAACGATAATGGCCGGAAAAGAAGGGTAGAGCCGGCAAACCGGTCACCTGGATCAAAGGGAGAGCGCCGCGGCATGGACGCGATAGTACTTCAGGTATTAAACGGCCTGGATAGGGGTAGCGCCTACGCGCTAATCGCCCTCGGACTTACACTGGTATTCGGCACGTTAGGCGTTGTTAACTTCGCCCATGGTGCGCTGTTCATGCTTGGCGCGTTCTGCGCGGTTACGCTGAATGTGATGCTTAAGACGTCGTACCAGACGATCGATGAGACCCGCACCGACTTCCTCGGCAACCCGCTCAAAGTCGACACCCCCTATATCTATGACTGGTTTGGCCCTGAAATGGGCGCCGGGATCATTGAATGGTCGGTACCGATCTCGATCCTATTCGCCATACCGGTTATGGCGTTTATCGGCCTCGCGATGGAGCGCGGGCTGATCAAGCACTTCTATCACCGCCCCCATGCGGATCAGATCCTTGTCACCTTTGGCCTGGCCATCGTGCTGCAAGAGATCATTAAGTATTTCTATGGCGCCAACCCGATCCCAACCCCCGCCCCTGGCAACATGCAGGGCAGCTTGGATGTGGGTGCGTTCCTTGGCTTCGACCCGGGCAGTATCATCTATCCTTATTGGCGATTGATATACTTTGCCTTCGCGGCTGTGATCCTGGGCAGCGTCTTTGCCTTCCTGCAATACACAACCTTCGGCATGGTGGTGCGCGCCGGTATGGCAGACCGTGAGACGGTAGGCCTGTTAGGCATCAATATCGATAAGCGCTTTACCATCATGTTTGCGCTGGCCGCCTGCGTGGCTGGCCTGGCGGGCGTGATGTACACGCCGATTAACCCACCAAACTATCATATGGGGATGGACTTCCTGGTCCTGTCCTTCGTCGTGGTGGTTGTGGGCGGCATGGGGTCGCTTAGCGGTGCCGTCGCCGCCGGGTTCCTTCTCGGTATTCTGGAGTCCTTCGCTTCGATGCCGGAGGTGATTGCCCTGCTTCCCGGTATCAATCAGATCATCATCTACCTCGTAGCCATCATCATTCTACTGACGCTGCCCCGCGGCCTTATGGGTCGTAAGGGCGTGATGGAGGAATAAGACCATGTTGGGCCTTAACCGGCAGGACACGATCCTGTTTCTCTTTGTCATTGGGTTGGTGGTGTTCGCCCCCTTCCTGTTGAACCCGTTCCCCGAGAATTCCGAACTTGCGCAGTTCAATGCCGGTTATCCGGATTTGATGCAGCGCTTCATGATCTTCGGGATCTTTGCGATTGGCTTTAACATCCTGTTTGGCCTGACCGGCTATCTCAGCTTTGGTCACGCAGCGTTCCTGGGTGTCGGCTCCTATGCCGGTGTTTGGACGCTTAAGCTGCTGACCATGAATGTGATCCCGGCGATCTTCGTCTCGATCCTGTTCGCTGGTGCGTTCGCCGCAATTGTGGGCTTCGTCTCACTACGCCGGTCGGGGATCTACTTCTCGATCCTGACGCTTGCCTTTGCGCAGATGTCGTTTGCCCTCGCCTACTCGGTCCTGACGCCAATCACGAATGGTGAGACGGGTCTGCAGCTAGCACTGGATGACCCACGTATCCTGGGCGTCAGCCAGGTGAATGGCTCGATCCCACCAACCAATCTGTTCGGCATTGATATGCGGGCCGGGTTTGAACTCATGATGGGACCATGGGTGTTCAACTTTAACTTCGGCTACTACCTCTGCGCCGTTGTGATGTTGGTCGCCTTCTACATCTCAATCCGCATCTTCCGCTCCCCCTTTGGCATCATGCTGAAGGCGGTGAAGACCAACCAACAGCGACTTCGCTACACGGGCATTAACCCAAAGCCATACACCCTGGCGGCCTTCATCATCTCTGGCATGTATGCCGGGCTGGCAGGCGGCCTGATGGTGGCGATGGACCCACTTGCCGGTGCTGAGCGGATGCAATGGACCGCCAGTGGTGAGGTTGTCCTGATGACCATCCTCGGCGGTGCGGGCACCTTGCTGGGCCCGGTCTTTGGCGCGGGCATGATCAAGTACTTCGAGAACATCTTCTCTAAGATCAACGACAACATGCTCTATGACTGGTTCTCGTTCATGCCGCAGGCGGCGCAAGACTTCTTTGTCTTCGTCATCCACCCCTTCATCGGTAAGGGCTGGCACCTGACCCTGGGCCTCATGTTCATGATGGTGGTGATCTTCCTGCCAGGTGGCCTAGTTGAAGGCGCACAACGTCTTGCACGCCTATTCAAGCAGCGTCGCGACAATAAGAAGTCGGACGAGCCACCAGCGGCCGCTACCCCAGCACCAACAGAGTAATCGGCACCCGATAGGCCGAGTGAGAAGAGACAGCGTATGGGCATTCTAGAGATTAAAGACGTCAACAAACGCTTCGGCGGCCTAAAGGCGCTCGACGCGGTGAATATCAATGTGGAGGAAGGCAAGGTCCACGCGATTATCGGCCCGAACGGTGCCGGTAAGTCGACCCTGCTGAACTGCCTGATTGGTCGCCTCGAACCCGATACCGGGACCGTGCAGTTTGATGGCCAATCCCTGATGAACCGTAAGCCGCATGAGATCAATCAGATGGGCGTCAGCCGGGTGTTCCAGACACCTGAGATCTTTGGCGACCTAACCCTGATTGAGAACGTCATGATCCCAGCCCTAGCGAGCCGTGATGGTGCGTTTACGGTGAATGCCTGGGGCGCACTTGAAAAGGATATCGAGGTTCGCGACCTCGGCATGCAAAAGCTGGCGGAGGTGAACCTCGCCGATAAGCATGAGGTTCGTGCCGGTGAGCTAAGCCGTGGTGATAAGCGGCGGCTAGAGCTGGCCATGTGCCTAATCCAGAACCCGAAACTGCTGCTGCTTGATGAGCCAACCGCTGGCATGTCACGGGCAGATACCAACGACACCATTGAGTTGATGAAGACCATCGCTGACACCGGCGTGACCATGGTCGTGATTGAGCACGACATGCATGTGGTCTTCTCACTCGCCCACAAAATCTCAGTGCTGGCACAAGGCACCGTGATTGTTGAGGACCTGCCCGAGAACATTAAGGGCAACCCGAAAGTACAAGAAGCCTATCTGGGAGGGGCTCACCAATGACCGCGTCAGACAGCCAAACCCCAGAAGCAGAAGCTACCGAAGCAGAGGGCAAGCCCAAGCAAGTCGGTGAAGGTTCCCTCGGTTTTGATTACGCCAGCGCGAAGGCACCAGGCGTCGATCCTGTAACCGCGCGTGGTAGCCAGCCAGCCTTCTTCTCTTGCTGGGATCTGCAGGCCTATTACGGCGAAAGTTACATCGTCCAGGGCATTAGTTTTGAGGTCCGAGAGGGTGAGATCCTTGCCCTGCTTGGCCGGAACGGTGCCGGCAAGACCTCCACCCTTCGCGCAATCGCTCGGGTCGATAACCCTGAGCTGCGCCACGGTGAAATCTGGCTCGACCATAAGCCACTACATGAAATGAAATCCTATCAGGCGGCACAGGCTGGCCTGGGCCTCGTGCCAGAGGATCGCCGGATCATTCAGGGCCTAACGGTTGAAGAAAACCTCAAGCTGGCACAGATCGCCCCCGGTCATGGCTGGTCGTTGGAGCGTGTCTATGACCTGTTCCCACGTCTTGGCGAACGCCGCACCCAGGAGGGCACCACCCTCTCCGGTGGTGAGCAACAGATGCTCGCCATTGGCCGCGCCCTATCCCGGGATGTGAAACTGCTGCTGCTCGATGAACCTTATGAGGGCCTCGCCCCTGTGATCGTTCAGGAGATCGAGAAGACGCTTGAGAAGATTAAGACCCTGGGCATGACCACAATCATCGTTGAGCAGAACGCCATTGCCGCCCTGCACCTCGCTGATCGGGCAATCATCCTTGATACCGGTCAAGTCGTCTTCGATGGTGTCGCCAAAGAAGTGCTCGATAACGAGCAGCTTCGTAAGGATTACTTGGCGATCTAAAGCCTCACCGTTACGGGATGCATCTGACATGGGTGGACGGTTCAGCCATTTGCCTCCGGGCGAGGGCGTCGATTACGACCGGGAAAATGACCACACCTTCGTGAAGGTTGCCGCAGAGGATACCGACGGCGCCTACACGCTAATGGAAGATAACCTCAAGGCATCTTTCCAGCTCGGCCTCCACCGCCACGACCACCATGCTGAGACGTTCTATTTCCTCGAAGGGGTGGTGGACTTCTATGCCGATGGACGATGGATCAAGGCCGTGCCCGGCACCACAATCCATGTGCCACCTGGCATGCCGCATGCCTGCCGGGCCGGCAATGGTGAACCAGCTAAGATGCTGATGATCTATCAGCCCTCAGGCTTCGATGGTTTTTTGGCGGAACTCGGTCAGATGGCCGAATCAGACTTCCAGGACGAGGCCAAGATGATGGCGCTGAATGAGCGCTATGACATCATTATGATGGGACCTGTTCCCCCACATCCCGACGACTAACCTCGCAAAGCGATCACGGCCGATCACAAACCGGTCGTGATGTCTCACGCGCCCTCAACAGCCTGTGAGAGCCCCTAGTCGAACCACGTACCAGAATAAACAATCCCTTAAGCGACGCAGCGACAAGGGAGAGCGCGCAATGTTGGACCGCCGAGGCCCATCACTGGATTTCATTCGGATATTGGTCGTGGAGGATGACCACGGCCTCTGCGATGTGATCGCCGAGACACTGCGATTTCTTGGTATCCGGCATATTCGCACCGCCAATGACGGTGGTGAAGCATTTGAGGAGCTGATTGGCCAACGGCCGGATATGGTTCTCTGCGATATCGATATGGAACCGGTCTCAGGCCTAGACTTCCTCGCCAAGCTTCGCGGCGTGGCAGATCGTGATGTCGCAGAAACGCCGGTTGTCTTCCTAACCGGTAACACAGAGGAAATGACCGTGATGCGGGCCAAGGAATTGGCCGTAAATGGGTTCCTGGCCAAGCCACCGCGGGCAGGCACCATTAAGACCGCGATCAATCGCTGCCTGGGCACCGTATTCGACTAAACTGATTGTCCTGGAAGACTGGGTCGTCGCCGCTTAAGGGCTGATGGTGGAGGGGGTAGGATTCGAACCTACGTACGCTATGCGGGCAGATTTACAGTCTGCTGCCTTTAACCACTCGGCCACCCCTCCAAACCGGGTCCCATCGTCTGGGAAGGCCAGGAGCAGGGAAGTAAGGCGATTGCCCCCGACCTGTCAACGGCTAAGCGCCAAGAATCTCCGCTTTCGCTTTCCACTTGGCGCGTAATGGCAAACTGCGATAGTGCACAGCGCTAGACAACGCCTTCGCGCCAACCTGATCAGCCCCATATGAACGACCAATCCAAATCCAAGAACCGCCGTCGGCGGCGCCCCCATCGTCCGGATGGTAAGGGTGGTGGCAAGCCGCAGCATCAGCGCGGCGGCAAAGGTGGTGGCCAGGATCAACGACGCGGCCGTGGTGGCAGCGGCGGCGGTGGACAGATGCTGCAAGCCAAGGGTTATTGGTTGCACGGCCTGCATGCGATCGCTGAGGCCCTCCTGAACCCCAAGCGTCGGATCTATAGCCTCAACACCACCCAGTCGGGCTTGGAACTGCTGCAGCCGCATCTAGATGCGGCCGTGGCCGCTAAGATGGGTCGCCCAACCCCAACCCTGATGAGCCCGCCGGATTTCAACGCCAAGATCACCGACGCCCCTGGCCATAACGGTATCGCAGCCGATGTGGCTCCCCTTGATCAACCAGACCTACCATCACTGATCGACAAGCTGCCAGATGGTGCGGGGGCGGCACTGGTCATCCTCGACCAGGTGACGGACCCACATAACATTGGCGCGATTATCCGCAGTGCCGCGGCCTTTGGTGCCGTTGCCGTTATTGGCCAGGATCGGCATGCGCCGGATGAGACGGCAATCATGGTCAAAACCGCATCCGGTGGGATGGAACATGTGCCCTATGTGAAGGTGACCAATATCGCGCGCACCCTCACCTGGCTCGATGAGCATGAGTTCCTAAGCGTCGGTCTGGATGAGCGTGGTGAGACAACCCTAGCTAAGGTTGAGATGCAGCCACGCATCGCCTTCGTGATGGGCGCTGAGGGTAGTGGCCTTCGCCGGCTGGTTTCTGAGCGATGCCAGAAATTGGTCCGCCTGCCGACCCAACCACCGATTGCCAGCCTTAATGTCTCCAACGCCGTGGCGGCCAGCCTGTATGAATGGCGACGGCTTGATGAGCCGGGCGCCTAAGCAAAGTAGTCGACGATATCGCCGGGGAACCGGCGATCAACGGCGCTGTACGGCCCACTCATCTCCATAAAGCCTGATGTACCGCCACCGGTTGCACCCTGTGATGCGGGCATCGGCGTCGCCAGCACGCCATCCGGCGTCATCTCAAAGGCGACGATTGCGTCATCGCCCGTCGAAACTGGTGGTGCCAGATCAACGTCGACAAAGCCTGGCTGAGTTAGCTTTGGCACTTCTGGAAAGTCAGCTTGCGGTGCGCGGCTAGCGCCCGCTGGCGGCGCATCGAACAGGCCCAAATAGGCCGTCACGGCAAAGCCTGTGCGATCAGTTAGGTTACTGGGCGTGCGGCCATAGACCGGGGCACCGAGCTGCAACTGCTCATCCGCGGCCCGTCCGGCCATCAAGGCACTAACCTTGTCCCGGGCGGAAAGCTGGGACCAAATCTCGGCCCGCTCTGTCGCGATCAATCCCATATTGGGCAGAAAGGTTGCCGGTGCGGTTAGAGGCCGAACCTCCGCCGCCACCGACAAACCATTCCCAGATGGCCGCCCACTGGCCATCTGCCCGGACATCGCCGCTTGCGCTAAAGGAATGCTAACACCCACGTTTCTCGCTTCCCCGAACCAATCCGTGTCAAAATGCGTTCTGCATCACCAAGCGGCGTTCAACACCAACCCGGTGACAAAGGTTTACAAGTGATGAACGCCCCATCGCCAACCTGACGTGCCATTCATCTTGGTAAACAAGTGATGCCCGATTTCGGTTAACGGGCCCTGAATTGACCGGAACTGAATTAAGAAATGAGTCAGCTGAGAGCGGTTGCCACAAAGCGCGCGTAGCGTTAGTTTCCCGCGCAGCCCATATGTGGCCATGGCCGGCTTAGCTCAGTTGGTAGAGCAGTGGTTTTGTAAACCGAAGGTCGGGGGTTCAAGTCCCTCAGCCGGCACCATTCGCCTTAAAGCACCGAGCAGCTCAGCTTTGACCACTGCGCCCGACAGTGAAAGTCAGCTGGCTAGATCCCGGCGCCATAGGCTCTCAACCAACAGCATATGCGGCACCGTTAGCGCGGCGAGGCCGATAAAGATCACCTGAACGGTGGCCACGGATAAGGCGGCCGGCAACAGCACGACCGCGCCCCCAGCCCCAATCATCGTGACCAGCCAAATGGGCAAGGCCCGACGGATACCGTTGGTGAACGGCATTTTAAGCGCTGAAAGTGTGTCGCCAATATGCTTGGGCGAATGCGCGATACAGAAATAGACGGTGAAGAACACCAATGGCGGCGCCAATAAGCCCAGCGCCATAAGGCAGGTGAACTCAACCAGAACGACCCGCTCAACACGAGTTGCGAGCATGATGCCAATACTGGCCGGCACCACCGCACATGCCGTCCACTTCATGGCCAGTGCGATGCTAACGGCCCAATCTTGCGGGGCCAAGAAGGCAAGAATCTGGATCGTCTGCTCGATCTGCAGAAGTGCAGCAACCGAGATGATGGCAAAGCCGGGGAGCAGATGCAGGCCGCGCTTCAAATGCTGACGCCAGTCACCGCCAAAATGCACCGCTGAATAGATCAGAAACGCAACCAGCGCCGGTCCGGGCGCCGCCATCCAGGCAAGCAGCACAGCGCCAGCAATCAGCAGGTAAAGGCCCAGAAAGGCGACTATAGATTGCACTGATGGCAACGGGCGTAAAACCTTGGCAATCTCAAGGTCCAGGCATCCATGGGGCAGCCCCAGCACGGCAATCATCGGCACGATGAACCACAGCTGCCAGGTTAGGTCGTTGCCCAGCAAGACGCTCGCCATCACCGCAGCCGCGCAGCTTGCGATAAGGATAAGGGGCCCAACCCTTGGCTGGCTCTCCGAACTCATGATTGCAACCTTAGGCCCAGCGCTTGCTGCAGGAATGGTTGCATTGGCAGCGCCCGCATCACCGCATAGCGATCGGTCATCCTCTGCGGCCCACTTAAGAACCGCTCAAGCCGGTCTTGGGGCACATGCTCAAACAACTCAT
Source organism: Alphaproteobacteria bacterium SS10 (assembly GCA_019192455.1). Taxonomy (NCBI): domain Bacteria; kingdom Pseudomonadati; phylum Pseudomonadota; class Alphaproteobacteria; species Alphaproteobacteria bacterium SS10. Next base: position 513,023 of record JAHCML010000003.1, on the reverse strand, counting down.
TAAACATGGCGGGTGCGCGATCTGGCATGGCTTCCAGGACCCCAAGGAACACACGGTCCATCCAGCTGGTGAAGAAGCCATCTAGCTTGGCCCTCGGCGCCTGCTGTCCAGCTGCGACCTGTGTTGCCAGTTGTTGCGCCTGATCAAGAATACGGAGGAAGGCGTAGCCGGTGCTGGCCCGCGCACCACCACCTGAGAGGCCAATCTTGCAGTAGCCGGGATCCCGTGCGCCATCGGTTCGGTATCCAGCCACCATTGGTATGAAGCCCTGTTCCCGCCGATACTCGGTGACCATGCTGCCATCCGTGATCAATGCCAACTCATCAATCAGCCAACGTTCCATCTCGGCCTGATCCGGTTGGCTGGCGCTAAACCTCGTTACCTCGATCAGTGCGTGATCCGGTGCAAATGGCAGGAGGTAGAGGAAATCGATGGCGCCTGGTTCAGCTGTTTTACGAAACTGCATGAGCTGCACTGTTACATGGTCAAAGCATCGGCGATCAGTGCGAACCTCACAGCCGAGGAAATGCTGGCCATACGGCAGCGCATTTGAACGGCCGGGGCGGCTATCGAAAACGACCTGTGAGCGGATTTGGCCGTCACTCGTCTCAGTCACCCAAGTCTGTGACCCAGGGTCAAAGCTGGGCATGCCATGGGCTGTGTGGCCCAGCTTGAGGTCAACCACACCAGGCAAGTCGAGCAAGGGCGTGGTCAGGTTTTGATAAACCCTGGCGGAGTCTAGGGTGGTGTAGCGGTAGCGATCGCCATGCCGTATGATCTGCCGCTCACCAACACCAACTGACCAACATTGCCATTGCCCTTGAATGGCATCATCGAATGGTGGCCGCCCTTGATGCCAAAACGACCAAGTACGGTCAGCTGCATACTGCTCCCGCGGTTCAACGATGATGGCACGGATATTGCGGGCCCATAGGGCGTTACCAAGGGCCAGGCCGGACAGGCCACCGCCCAGGATAACCGCATGGGTATCAACCGCTGGCATGGGCAATATCGGTCAGCGCCGCCTGAAGGTTTGCATCATGGGGGGCTGGCCATCCCTTATCGCTAGAGAGGGTGATAACGGTTTTGGCCGATACCAGTGCTTTCCGCCACTTCGGCACGACGACCCGCTTGCGATCATATCGGTAACCCCGACGGGTTATTGTTTGACCAATCTCGCGATAGACCGCCGCCGCAATTGCAATACCCTGGCGGGTGCGTCCCGGTAGATAGTCGAGACCAGCTTGGCCAGATTGATAGTACCGCTCGGCCAGCGTCAGCAGGCGTTTCAGGGCCTGTTCAATCTGCGTTTGCTGTTCCGATGATGGGGCAAGCAGGTCATCGGGTTCCAGTCGAACCCAGCGTGCTGGCAGATAGCGCCGGTCCATCCCGGCATCCTCATAAACATCGCGGCCGATATTGGTCAGCTGCATCGCAATGCCAAGGTCAATGGCATGACGCCGTGCGACCGGGTGATCAATGTCGAGCACATCGCACATCATCAGACCAACCGTGCCGGCGACGCGGTAGGCATAACGGACCAACGCATCCTGATCCTTTAGCCTCACCCGGGTCAAATCCTGCTCGACGCCATCGATCAGATGATGAAGCGCTGACATGGTCAGGCCGACCGAGCCTTGCAGTTCAACAATTCGCGCGGCCAATGGGTGATGCCCCTCACCAGCCAGCGCAGCGCGAAGACAAGCAAGCTCAACCCTCGCCAGATTGGCCGGCTGATCATCGGCGATATCATCAATGGTGCGGCAAACGGCATAGAGGCGCGCCGCCTGTTCGGCCTGGCTTGACGGTAAGAACCGAGCGGCCCAGGCAAAGCTTTTGCCGTGGCGTGCCAGCGCCTCATCGGCCGATTGCTGAAGCGCCCTCTGTTCCATCACAAGGCCTCAGTCGCTGCCGGGATCAATTGATCCACCACCTTCGCTGAGGACACCACGCCCGGTAGCCCCGCACCGGGATGGGCGCCAGCACCAACCAGGTAGAGCCCAGGTATCGCCTCGGCCCGATTGTGAAACCGGAACCAGGCTGACTGGGTGAACTGGGGTGCGATGGAGAAGCCAGCGCCGTCAACGCTCAGATAATCCTGTGCGAAACTGTCTGGGGTCATCGCAAACTCCGAGCAGATGGACCCTTTAAGCCCGGGTAGGATGCTGCCATCCAGCGCATCCACAATGCGCTGCCGCAGCTTTGGCTCCTCAACCGACCAATCAATTCGGCCCTGCTGATTTGGCACCGGGCAGAGCACGTAGAAGCTGTCACAACCATCGGGGGCAAAGCTTGGGTCCGTCGCAGTCGGCCGATGCAGGTAGAGAGAGAAATCATCGGCCAAACGCTTACGGTTGAAAATATCGTCCAGTAGACCGCGATGGCGTTTGCCAAACCAAACCGTGTGGTGTGCCACATCTGGCCATTGATGTTTTGCGCCGAAGAATAGGACGTAAAGGCCCATCGACAGCCTTGCGTGTTTCGAGCGCAGCTTGGCCGTCGCATTAACTGCATCGGCGGGCAACATGTGACGATAGAGGTGAACCGGATCCGTGTTGGAGATGATCAAATCAGCACGATGGATTTGCCCGTCCTCAAGGCGGATTCCAGCCGCGCGACCATTCTCAATCACGATCTTATCGACCGTGGTGCTGGTATGGATGCTGATCCCCTCCTCACCCATCAGCTTAGTCAGGCCATCAACCAGCGCCCCCGTGCCGCCCATGGGAAACCAAACCCCATGCTCCCGCTCAAGGTGATTGATCAGACCATAGATGCTGGTTTTCTGATACGGGTTCCCGCCCAGCAGAAGTGGCTGAATTGAGAATGCCCGGCGGATGCGGTCATCCTTCATAAACCGGCAAACCATCTGCCAAACCGTCTCGTAGCTGCGCAAACGGAGCAGCGACGGCAGGTACTTCACCATCAGTTTGGGATCATGAAACGGTGCATCGGATAGCTTGGTGAAAGCGAGGTCATAGATGCGGCGCGCATGCTCGTTAAAGCGGCGATACCCCGCCACATCAGCGGGGTTGATACGGGCGATCTCAGCTTCGGTCGCTTCCTGTGTCGGGCCATAATCGAACTGGGTGCCATCCTCGTGAAAGAAAAAGCGGTACCATTGCTCTGGCTCAACCAGCGTCACATAGTCCTTCAGCTGCTTGTCATAGAGGGCAAATAGCTCCTCAAACAGGAAGGGGGCGGTAACGACCGTGGGCCCGGCATCATGGTGAAAACCATCACGCTCAAACACCTGTGCGCGGCCACCCAGCCGTGGGCAACGGTCAAAGATATCGACCTCATAGCCCTTGGCCCGTAAACGCAAAGCGGCGGCAATGCCGCCAAAACCGCCACCGATGACTATGGCATTCTTCGCGCCACGCATGGAGGATTGGGGTGGTTCCCCAATGATTTCCGGATCACGGGGCATCGGCGAGAAGATCCTTAAGCTTTGCCTCTAACCGGTCAGCAAGGCTGGCCAGTACTGCACCGCAATCGCCATGCAACATCGCGGCTTGGCGTCTGGCGAAATCTAGGTGCTGTCGCGTCGTGGTCGCGGCTTCTTGGATTGCGATGCCAATGTTGTTCTCATGGCCTTCCGCCAGAACCCAAACGCCATTCATGGCGCCCTGTTCCGCATCCTCGGCAATGTCACCGAGATCATCGACCAGCTGATAGGCGATGGCGATAGACCTAACCGCTTGGTTCAAGACCTCAACCGATTGCAGCTGACCCGCAATCACCAAGCTCAACTCGATCGGTAGGCCAAGCAGCGGGCCAGACTTCTCTGAGGCGATCGTCTCGTAAAGGGTGAAGTCATCGAGCTTTTGGCCGCGCTGCTCAATGTCGGCGGTCTGACCATTGATGGTTCTGGCAACCGCCTGATAGGTGCGTTGTAGCAACTGACCGAGGCCACCCTGCACATCAACATGGGCAAGCGCCGCATAAGCAGCCGAGAGCATAAGATCACCAGCACACAAGGCATGCTCGGCGCCATGGGTGGCCCAAAGTGATGGACGATTTCGGCGCTCTAAGTCCTGATCCTGAATATCATCATGGACGAGCGACGCGTTGTGTAAGAGCTCACAGCAAGCCGCGACGGCGACTGCGCTTTGCTCATCAATCTGAAGTTTCTGGCCGGCATCTAGGGCCATTAGGGCGCGTATACGTTTGCCACCGGCGGCAAAGTGTTCGCGGACCGCTTCCGCGGTTGTGGTGGATCCAGCGGAGGCAGTGGTTGCCAGATCCAACATCAGTGCTTCAACCTCGCGCAGCATTTGCTGCAGCATCGCCGGGTGCGAAGAGGCCAACTCCCGATTTGATAATGTTGATTGCATAAATTTCACCGGCGGATACCCGTAGGATTTAAGCGAGCTACGGCGGCGCTGATCATCAACGCCGCCGCAACCAAACTCACTTTAACAAGCGAGATCCAAGCTTACTCAGCGGCAGCCGGAGCTACTTAGTGGCCACCATCATGCGCGGACTTACGAACCGCAATCATGTAGATCAGGACACCAAAGCCAGCCTTGGAAACGATGTCAGCAATGGTGTAGCCGACTTCCACAACCGTGGTTGCGGTCGCGCCATCAAGGCCGATTGCACCGGCGAAGAAGACAACCGGATAGAAGCTCCAAGACAGAACCAAAATCCAACGGGCGGAGTTCACAAGCCCGCGCACATCTTCTGGCTGGCTACCGATTGAATCCCGCAGACCCGTGAACAGTGAGAACACGATGTACAGGAATGGGATCATGGACAGACCACCCCAGAGCCAGCGATCACCAGCGGAGGCCGCAACCTCACCTGGATAACCAAGGATAATCATGAGAGCTGCAGCTGCACCAAGCTTGGTTGCCTTTGAGAACGTCTCTGAGCGGGAGAGGTTCATCACGAGGATAAGCTCAATCAGCAGAAGCGGAACGGTCAGCAACCAGTCGACATACCGATAGGCCGCGTTGAACGCATAACCCGTCGCTTCAATGGTGCCGTTATTGACCTCGAAAGCTGCTTCCCAGCTTTGGAAAATACGAAGGTAGTGATACGCCGCAATAAAGGTCACCAGACCGGTAATGGTCATGGCCGTCTTATAGGCCGGGGCAACCTGGCTTCGGCCAAACCAAAAGAACAAGGTCGCGGCCGCCATTGTGGCAAAGGTAAATGAGAAAGCGTTGTAGATAAGGTCGTATTGACCGACCGAAATTGATTCCATGTGATCCTCCCTGCGGTCTTGGCGGCCGCAGAATTAGTTTAGTTACTCCTTTTAATTACTAGTACTGACCGGCGATTAGATCATTTGCCTGCGTATGAAAAAACTGGGAAAAACGTGCAAAGAAACCTATAAGCATCTAATTTTATTGAATTAATTAGAGTGAAATATTTTTATAGATTGGCATTAACACAGCCAAAACGACTACCAAATACACAAATATTTTACAGAAGAAAGGTCGCTGCAATGCAGCATTTATTTGCCAAATAGCAAAATTTGGTAATTTTTCAATTCTTGCTTATAGAATTTATTGCACTGCACTATGTATTTTCTACCAGACTACTTGAAAACGGTTCTCATCGAATTCTTGTACGTCACAAACGACCCGTCCCTAGTGGGCAGGGCTGCCTTTAAAGGCAGCCTAACTGGCGACAATGCCAGCCAAGAACTCATCACGGATGCGGAGGTTTTCAGCACTCTCGCCTTCCAGCCAATTCATGAAGGTTTGCAGGCATTCCCGGTCGGCAAATTCGCGCGGGCAAACGACGTAATAGTCACTGCCGGTTTCCAGGACCGGCCCAAACGGACAGACCAGTAGCCCCGCCCGGATGTCATCAATCGCTAAGCCCAAGCGACCCAACAAAACCCCTGCGCCGGAGATTGCAGCATTTAGGGCAAGATCGGCGGCACCGACAAACCGGGTGCCATGCCCAGCATTTCGAGGGTCCAACCCCACCTCTGCAAACCAATCATCCCAGGTCGGCATTGTTGCCACCACATGGGAGTGGCTGAGGTCATGGATCAGCGGTGCCCGCATGATGTCGGCGGGCTTCTCCAGATCTAATTGCTGCACTAGCCCTGGGCTGGCCAAGGGCAGCACAAGCTCTGAGCACAGTTTTCGGAAATAGAGTTCTTCACCCGGCTCTCGGCCACAGCGCACCGCCACACTAGGTCCGCCATCCCCCAACGGCACCACATCATAATGGGCCATGATTTGCGGTGTTAGCTCGGGGTACTGCTCACTGAACTTATGAATGCGACGGCTCAACCATTTTGAGGCAATGGCCGGGGATGTTGCGATGGCAAGTTCTGGGGACTGGCTCTGCAGCAACTGCTCAACCGTGTCCCGCATCTGAAAGAATGCCTGACTCAACCCCTGGCTAAGCTTTGCACCATCTGGGGTTAAGGACACGGCGCGGGCACCGCGATTGAATAGATTTACCTGCAGATCCTCCTCCAGCGTTTTGATCTGCTGACTAATCGCTGCCGGGGTCACCGATAGCTCGGCAGCGGCCTCTTTGAACGACCCCAACCGGGCGGCCGCTTCAAAAGCGCGAAGAGATGACAGGGGTGGCAGGCGACGAAACGGCATAAGGCAAAAGTGTAGCTGGAGGGACAGTTAAGCTGAACTTACCTCAGAAGTTAGAACTCCTCATTTGTCGAAGAATAGGTGTGCACCCATTTGACGCCGCGTAACGAGATCCCGAACACCAACATCTAAAACAGAATTTCAGCTTTGTTTTCAAAATATTGAGATGAGAGCCGATCACCGGCGCACCGTTTGAGAGTTGGTTCCCACAGCGAAGGCGAGGAACAAATGAGCAAGAAATTAGAAGTACTAACCCCAGAGAATTCACAGCTGATCTTTATCGATCAGCAGCCGCAGATGGCGTTTGGCGTGCAATCCATCGACCGCCAGACCCTAAAGAACAATGTGGTAGGCCTGGCCAAGGCGGCGAAGATCTTCAACGTTCCAACCACCATCACCACGGTTGAGACCGATAGCTTCTCCGGCCACACCTTCCCTGAGCTGCTTGATGTGTTTCCCGATGCGCCATTGCTTGAGCGTACCTCCATGAACTCCTGGGATGATCAGAAGGTTCGCGATGCCCTGGCCGAGAATGGCCGTAAGAAGGTCATCGTCTCTGGCCTATGGACTGAGGTGTGCAACACCACCTTTGCCCTCTCAGCGGCACTTGAAGGTGGGTATGAGATTTACATGGTCGCGGACGCTTCCGGCGGCACCTCGGTTGATGCCCATAACTACGCGATGGATCGGATGACCCAGGCTGGCATCGTGCCAATGACCTGGCAGCAGGTCCTGCTTGAGTGGCAGCGTGATTGGGCCCGCCGCGACACCTATGATGCGGTCATCGGCCTGGTTCAGGAGCACTCTGGTGCCTATGGCATGGGCGTCGATTACGCCTACACCATGGTTCACAAGAATGCTGAACGGGCGAAGCATGGTGAGACCCTGGCCCCAGTGCCAGCCCCGATCACGCCATCTGTAGCCGCAGAGTAATGACCTAAAGGGATGGGGGTGCCAAAGCCCCCATCCACCCGTTTCACCAACGCTTACCGTCGGTTGTGCTGTTTGCCCCTAGGCAAGCAACCCCACCGCTCGGCCTGATCAAAGGGGAGCAAGCCATGGACACGCCCGTGAACACATCTATGAACCGCCGCCATATGATGGCTGGCCTCTCCACCCTCATTGCCGCATCGGGCGCACCGCTTGCCTATGCGCAAAGTGGTGGTGCCGACCTCGTTCTACTGAATGGTCGCATCACAACCATGGATCCGGAAAAGCCGGACGCGACCGCGCTCGCCGCCCGTGATGGCCGGTTCATTGCCGTTGGTTCTGATGATCAGATGCAAAGCTTGATTGGCCCGTTCACCCAGGTGATCAATGCCCGGGGCCAGCGGGTGATCCCCGGCCTCAATGACAGCCACACCCATGCGATCCGTGGTGCGGTAAACTACAACCTCGAGGTTCGCTGGGACGGTGTTGATAGCCTGGAAGAAGCGCTGCACCTGCTGCGTGTGCAAGCCGAGCGCACACCCGAGGGCCAGTTTATCCGGGTTGCTGGTGGTTTCTCTGAGTTCCAGTTTAAGGAAAAACGGCTGCCAACCATCGCTGAGTTGGATGCGGTTGCGCCCAACCATCCGGTTCTGATCCACCACCTCTATAAGCTGACGCTGCTCAATACCAAGGCGGTAGAATGGTATGGCTACGACACGCCTGGTCACCCTGAGTATCCAGGCGGGATTATTGAGAAGGATGCGGGCGGCAATGCCACCGGCCGCCTACTCGCCGCCCCCTCGGGCCTGGTCATGTACAAGACCCTAGCCGCGGCGCCGAAGCTCTCCATCCGTGATCAGATCAATAGCTCACTCCAATACTTTGACGAGCTGAATAGCCTCGGCATCACCTCGGTCTCTGACGCCGGTGGCGGCGGGATGGAGTTCCCGGATGCTGATCCCTACAAGGTCATCCGCTGGATGCATGGCGAGGATCTGCTGACCACCCGTATCGGCTATCACTCCTTCCCCCAGCATAAGGGGCAAGAGCCCGACGACTACAAGCGCTGGACCGCCGATACCCGCGCGGGAACCGGCGATGACATGCTGAAGTTTGTCGGTGCCGGTGAGAACCTTGCCTGGGCGTCCTACGACTTTGAAATCTTCGCCGACGCACGGCCGGATATCGACCGAAATGCGGAGGAGTACCAACACCAGGTCATGACCGTACTGGGTGAAGGTGGTTGGCCATTCCGCCAACACATCACCTATGAGGAAACCGGTGATCGCCTGCTGCCCGTCTATGAGGATGTGGCCAAGGGCGCCGGCCTAACCCCAGGTTGGTTCGTTGATCATGTGGAGACCTTCAGCCAACGGAACCTGGAGCGGATTGCCAATCTGGGCGGCGGTATTGCGCTTCAAAACCGCATCCAATTCCAGGCAGAGGACTTCGTCGCCAATTACGGTGCGGAGGCACTTAAGAAGACACCGAACTTCCGTGCCATCCTTGATCTCGGCGTGCCGGTTGGTGGCGGTACCGATGCCACTCGCGTGACCTCGTTCAACCCTTGGTACTCAATCCAATGGATGACCACCGGTCTCTCACGCGGCGGCCTCAACATGTATGACGACGCCAACCTGCTAACCCGTGAAGAAGCCTTGCGCATCTGGACCACCGGCTCGGCCTGGTTCACCGGCGATGCGGGCAATAAGGGCGCGATCCAGGCCGGACAGCTGGCCGACTTCTCTGTCCTCGACCGGGATTACTTCACCGTGACAGATGCCGAGATTGCCCGTCTGCAGTCTGAGCTGACCGTCGTTGGTGGTGAGGTGGTCTATGGCGCCGGTGCTTTTGCCCGGGAAGACCTGAAGCATATCCCGGCAGTCAGCCCGGATTGGTCGCCCGTCATCATGCAACAAGGCTAACCAACAGTTAGGGGCGCGGCATCGGCTGCGCCCCTCTTCCCACGATGATCGCCGATAAGAGCTAAACCCTATGGAACCGACCCTTATCCTGCGCAATGGCCGTGTCACCACCTTCGACCCAGACAAACCGGAGGCCGAGGCAGTCGCTATCCGCGATGGCAACATTCTGTCGGTCGGGACCGATGCTGAGATCATGGCCAATGCTGGGGAGGCAGAGGTTATCGATCTCGATGGCCGCCGCGTTATCCCAGGGCTAATCGATAGCCACACCCACATCATCCGCCAGGGCAATAACTTTGCGATGGAGTTGCGCTGGGACCATGTGCCGTCGCTCGCCGATGGCCTGGCCATGTTGAAACAACAGGCAGAACGAACACCAGCCGGCCAATGGATAAGAGTAGTCGGCGGCTGGTCAGCCGATCAGTTCGCTGAAAAACGCCTACCCACCCTGGATGAGATCAATGCCGTGGCACCGGATGTCCCGGTCTATGTGCTGCACCTCTATGATCGCGCCTGGTTGAATAAGGCTGCTTTACGCGCGCTGGGCATCGACAAACATTTCTATGAACCCTTCGTCTCCGGCAGGTTGGAGCGGGATGATGACGGCAACCCCACCGGACTTGCCATGGCCCGGCCGAATGCACAGCCGCTCTATGCCCTGCTCGACATGGCGCCCAAGCTCGATTTTGAACAGCAAGTGCTATCGACCAAGCACTACTTCCGCGCACTAAACGGTCTGGGGCTAACCTCAGCCTTGGATTGCGCTGGCGGCTTCCTCAACTACCCGGATGATTACGGTGTGATCACCGAGCTAAACCGACGCGGCGAGCAAACCGTCCGCATCGGTTATCAACTCTTTGCGCAACGCCCAATGTTTGAGCTTGATGACTTCAAACGCTGGCATGACATCGTCAAACCCGATGAAGGCAACGAGTACTTAAAGTGTGTTGGGGCGGGCGAGATGCTGGTCGCCTCCGCCTATGATTTTGAGGACTTCTCATACCCGCGTCCAGACTTGCCCAAGCGGATGGAGGGGGACCTCCGCCCCGTTCTGGAGTTCCTGCTAGAGAACCGTTGGCCGATCCGCTTCCACTGCACCTATGAGGAAAGCGCGCAACGACTGCTGACTGTGTTGGAAGAGGTTGGCCGCGATAAGGGCCTCGAAGAACTGAACTGGATCTTCGACCATGGTGAAACGATCACCGAGAGCACGATGGAATGGGTTGCGCGACTAGGTGGCGGTATCTCTTACCAGAACCGGATTGCGTTCCAGGCAACCGCCTATCGGGATCGCTATGGTGAGCAGGCCCTGCGGGAGGTGATGCCGGTGCAAAAGATGATGGCATCCGGCGTGCCGCTGGCCGCTGGCACTGATGCGACCCGTGTCTCTTCCTACAATCCGTGGTTGGCTATTCACTGGGCCGTCTCAGGCAAGGGACGCGGTGGTGATGTCATCTGGGCCAAGGACAACACCTTGAGCCGTGAAGACGCCCTCCGCCACTGGACCGCCGCCGGTGCCTGGTTCAGCCGCGAGCAAAGCATCAAGGGCCAGATTAAGGCGGGGCAGTTTGCCGATATCGCTGTGCTGGATCGTGATTACTTCGCAGTTACCGAAGATGAGATTGCGGATATCACCGCCGACCTCACCTTAACCGGCGGTAAGGTGGTTCATGCCAAGGACGGGCTGAAGGCCCATGGGCCGGAGGCGCTGGGTGAACTCCCCGACTGGTCACCAATCAACGCCTTTGGCGCGCCGGGCGCTGCGGCCTAAGGTGACATGATGAACGCAACCTCTAAAGCAGCATCAGACGGCGCCACTAAAGCGACAAGCAACAGCGCCTGGGCACCGTTTGGCGAACGCGCCTTCGCTGTCCTATGGGTCGCCACGGTCGTTTCCAACATCGGCACCTGGATGCATGATGTTGGCGCGGCCTGGTTGATGACAGAGTTATCGCCCTCCCCGGCCATTGTCTCCTTGGTACAGGCGGCGACGACGCTGCCGGTCTTCCTATTCGCCGTTTTGGCCGGTGCGGTTGCCGATATCTGTGATCGCCGCCGGTTGCTGATCGTTGTTAACATTCTGATGGCCATCACGGTGGCGATCTTTACCGGGCTAGTTGCAGCCGGTTTGGTAACGCCCGTTGTGCTGCTGGTCTTTACCTTCCTGCTGGGCACCGGTGCGGCCTTCATGGCGCCAGCCTGGCAAGCGATCGTGCCTAGCCTGGTTTCACGCGACAGCTTACCGGCCGCCGTTTCCCTTAACTCCGTTGGCATCAATGTCAGCCGGGCAATTGGCCCTGCCTTAGCGGGCATTCTCATCGTCTCCGTCGGGATTACGGCGCCCTTTGCCCTTAACTTCATCTCAACAATCGGCATCGTTGTTGCGCTGATTTGGTGGCGCCCACCGCCGGTGAAGCAAAGCAAGCTGCCGCCTGAGCATATTCTGGGCGCTATGGGCGCCGGTCTTCGCTATGCCCGGCATAGCGCGCCATTGAAACAGACATTGGTGCGAGCCGTTGGCTTCTTCCTGTTCGCCAGCGCCTATTGGGCCATGCTGCCGCTTATCGCACGGGATGTGCTGCAAGGCGGTGCCACGCTCTACGGCATCCTAATGGGGTGTGTTGGCGCTGGCGCGGTGGCCGGGGCCATGGTGATGCCGCCCATTCGTAAGAAGCTGGGCGCTGATAAGACGGTCGCCGCTGGCTCTATCGGCACGGCCTTGGTGCTCGCCATTTTTGCTGTTGTACCCAATCAAATCCTGGCGGCTCTCGCGGCAGGGTTAGCCGGGGCAAGCTGGATTGCCGTGCTCTCCACCCTCAATGTCTCGGCGCAAACGTCGCTGCCCAATTGGGTGCGTGCCCGAGGGCTGTCGGTGTTCCTGATGGTATTCTTCGGCACCATGGCGCTCGGCTCGATCCTCTGGGGTCAGGTTGCCAGCTTCTATGATGTCAGTACTGCCATGCTGATCGCCGCCGCCGGCCTTGTGCTCGCCATTCCGGTTACTTGGCGGGCGAAGCTGGGCACTGGCGCTGGCACGGACTTCACCCCCTCCATGCATTGGCCAACGCCAGTACACGTAGATGAGGCCGACCATCACCAACCGGTGACGATCACAGCCACCTATCGCGTATCCGATGACAACCAGGATGCGTTCTTAGACCAAGTACAGAAGCTGAAGCATATCCGTCAGGGATATGGCGCCTATGGCTGGCATATCCTGCAAGATGCGGATGATCCAACCGTGTTCGTGGAGAGCTGGTCCGAGAGCTCATGGACTGAGCATCTACGCCATCATGAGCGGGTATCGGTTGCCGATCAGGCGGTGCAGGAGGCCGTGGCCGCCCTAACCATTGACGGTCAGGGCGCCACCATCGCGCACCTAATCCAGAAGCGCTGACACGCGGGTAAGGGCGAGGGCCGCCCCTATCCAAACACCACATCATTGATGCTGGTCACACCGATTAGCAGCAGCGTTGCGCCAGCTTCGTTTTGGATCAGCAGGCCCTCATTGGTCAGCGTCACGGTATCAGCGGCATCGAAGCCGTTTCCGATGATCACATCACCCGTGCCGCCGTCATAGTCGGTGATAACAGACGCACCGCTATTGGTACCAAAGTCGAAACTGTCGGCGCCCGGACCACCGGTTAGGGTGTCATCACCAACGCCCCCGACTAAGGTATCGGCACCTTCGCCACCGCTGACCTGATCATTGCCCTGACCGCCGAACAGAAGGTCGGCGCCACGATTGCCAAACAGCTGATCCTCACCCTGGTTGCCATAGACGATGTCATTGCCTTGGCCACCGAAGGCAACATCATTGCCGGTACCAGCGATAACCGTGTCCTGCCCCTCATTGCCATAAACGGCATCGTCGCCGGGACCACCATTCACAAGGTCATCGCCGCGATTACCGAAGAGCAGATCATTATCGGCACCACCACCGACAAAGTCGTCGTCCTGCCCGCCATAGAGGGTGTCCTGACCATTGGCGCCTTCGAGACTGTCCTGCCCCTGATTGCCGTAAACAAGATCGGCAAAGATGCTGTCACCGGCAGTATCGTTGCCGCCCTCAAGGCTGATTGGCACGTTAGGCAGCTGGCTTAGATCAACGAAATCCGAGCCTGATGTCACCACAGACTCCGGTGACGCACCGCCACCACTGCTTGGCACCGTAACGGTGGCGGTGACGGAGGCCACCTCACTCGTATTGCCGGTTGGGTCGGTGATGGTCACATCAAAGCCGCCGGCTGACGCAACATCGCCGGTGAATTGCAGGTTCTGCAGGAAGGCCGTCTGGGTCGCCCGGGTCGCCGCCACGGTGTTGAGCGCCAGTGTTAGGGCGTTCGTGCCCTGGCCATCCGCTGTCACGGTGGCAATTGCCAGGCCACCAACAAAGATCGTGTCACCAAGGGTGATGACGGCATCAGCTGTGCCCACCGTCGTGCCAGAGGTCGCGGTAGTGCCGTCCAGCGAGAAATCGCCGCTGATCGTACCGGTGCGCGCAATGTTGAGCGTGCCACCAGTGAAGTCATTGGTGTCGGTATCGCCAACCGCCACATCGGCATCGAACTGGGTCAGCACACCCACATTCGATGAGATACTGCCGCCGTCCAGGTTGATCAGGGTTGGGCGGTCGGTGACGTTAACGGTGAAGGTGTCACTGTCGGTGTCCGTGCCATCATTGGTCAGCACCGTCACCGTCTGGGCGAAGGCAGCATCAACCGCCGGGGTGTAGACCAGATTACCAAGGGTCGTGTTCACGTCGGCGACCGAACCGACCAGCTGGATTGAGTTCGTGTTGTCACCCGTGATGGTCGCAGCACCGGTCGTGGAGAAGGTGCCATCGCCACTGGTGACAGAGACGGTGGTTGTTACGGTGCCACCATCGGCATCGGCAACGCTGATGCCTGGAATGGCGAGCGCCGTGCCATCCACGGCGGCTTGCGCCCCCGGCACAGTGTTCACCGGCAGGGCATTCACATTGATGGTGAAGCTAGACGTGAGGGAGGTGGCGCCCGTGCCATCAGCGATGGTCACGTCGAAGCCCTGGGCACCTGGTGCCGTGCTGGTATAGGTCAGCTCTTGCAGCACCGTGGACAGCCGCGCCGGGGTGGCGTTGGCGTTCAGGGTCACCTGAAGATCTTCGGTCCCTTGCCCCGTGTTACTGGCGACCAGCGTGCCAATGGCCGTGCCACTAACCGAGAGGGTTGCACCAGCGCTGAAGCCGGGGCTCACGGTTACAGAAGTACCGTCGAGGCCAAAATCACCGGCGAGCCCACCCTGCCGGGCAATGGTCAGCGTGCCGGTGTTGAAATCGGCTGAGTCCGCATCGGTGACGGCGGCATTGCCCCCCACATCCACATTCGCGGTACCACCATTGGCGAGGGTCAGGCTGTCGCCATCCAGGCCAGCAATGACCGGCGGGTTCGGTGTCACGGATAGGCTGAAGCTACCGGTAACATCCTGATCACCACCGCCGACAACACCATCATTGTCATTCAGCGTGAGATCAAAGGCGCGGGTATCAATCACGCTTGGCGCGTCAAAGGTCAGATTGCGGATCAGTGCTTGGATCGCCACATCATCCGCACCAGCCGTGTTGAAGTTGATGGTCAGATCATTCCCGCCCTGGCCATCATCGGTGACATTGACGGTACCGATCGCGACGCTGCTAACTGAAATCACCTCACCCGCAGAGATCGTTGCGTCACCGCCAGAGGTGACAGTGGTGCCATCCGCGCCCCAGCTGCCATTCGTCGTGCCGGAGGTCTGCGCAATGGTGAGAAAGCCACCATTGTGGTCATCGGAATCCGGGTTGCTAACCGTCGCATCATCGAGGCCGACAAGGTTGCCCGGGCCAGTGCCAGCAACAACCTGTGAGCTGGTATCGCCGAACACACCACCGATCACTGGTGGATCATTCACCCCAACCACCGTCACGGTTGATACGGTGTTTGGTGCTGCCGTCGCGTCACCTGAATTCGCCGTGCCACCATCATCGATCAGCTCAGTGATCGTCACTACGCGGTTGCCCAGGGTGGTTGGGTCATCCGATGTGTTTTGATAGGTCAGCGTATCAATCAGCGTACCCATCTGTGCGCTGGACAGTGAGGCACCCGTCACCTGAACCGTCGCGGTCGTGCCAGCAACGCTAACATTGGCGGTCAGGCTGTTCGTTGCTGTGGTGACGCTGTTGCCATTGGTGAGGGCGACATTCGAGCCATCAAAGCTCAAAATCTCATTGGCGCCGTCATTCACATTAGTGACCGTAAGCGTGATGCTGGTGAAGTTCTGGCCAGTCTCGACCGTGCTTGCCGTGACTGTGTTGAACAGATCTTGGGCACCGCCATCCTCCGTGAAGGTCGGGTTACCGCCAGTGGCAATCAGGGTCGGCTCATCGTTTACATCGGTGAGGCTAACCACCACCTGGTTGGTACCAGTCGACGGAGCAGTTCCATCATTAAACGTATAATCCAACGTGACATTGGCTGGCTGGTTATCACTCGTGTTCTGATAACGAACCGCCTGCAGCACCTCATCAGCCAGGGCAGAGGTTGGGATGGTGCCGGTATTGGTAAAGGTGACGGTGAGTGTACCGGTCGTGCTGGTGAAGGTGGCGATGGTATTGCCGCCCGCCTGGATGTTGCCGCTTGAGACAGTGAGGTTGCCACCGGTGACAAAGCTGAACACATCGTCACCGTCCGCACCGCCATTGCGTGCGACGGTGAAGCTAGCGCCGTCATAGTTGCCAACCCCTGTGTTAAGCGCATCAAGCTCCGTATCCGACACCGTCGCATCGGTATCGAGCAGGACGGCAGCCGCGCCCTCGATATAGCTTGGCGTACCATCAACACCGGCCAAAACAGGCGGGAAATTAGCCGTCGTAAAATCGATGGTGGTGTCGCTGCCATCATTACTAACACCAATATCGAGGCTGGCACCCGGCGTATTACTAAGGTTGATCTGAACCTCAAACCCGTTGCCCGTATTCCCGTCAGTATCGATCCGCAGAACGTCGTTACTGCCGTTGAAGCTGACTTCTGACGAGCCGAGTGCAAAACCAGTCAGGATAACGGTATCACCGGCCTCAAGATCGGCAATGGTATCACCATTGAGGTCGCTGTCGCTGCCGGTGAAGGTGTCATTGTCGAACCCACCGGTCATGACATCGGCACCGCTGCCGGGGGCAATCAGATCAGCTTGATTGTTGCCGTTGATCGTATCGGCACCAGCACCACCGTAGATGGTATCGGTACCCGCACCACCAAAGAGTGTGTCTGAACCCGCCGAGCCATTGATGACCTGGTTACCGGCGGCACCAGTGATGTTGAAGGCGTCGCTGCCGGTATCGGCGGCGGTCAGTGTCTTATTGTTAACAATGCTCGCTGATGCCTGAATGATCTCCGTGCCACCGCTGGTGGTCGAGAGCGTCTCAATGGCACCAAGATTGGTATTGGTGATCGTCCCGCTATTGGTCAGGTTGATCGCATTGGTACCGGTCGCCGTGATCGTGCCGGTAAAGGCATTCAGTTGCGCCACGGTCATGGAAACACTGGCGCCAGAGGCGATGGTCAGGTTTTCAATATTGCTAAGCGTGGCACCACTGACATCGGTGCCATTGACGACTGACAGCGTGTCATTGGTGAAGCCATTGCCAATAAGGCGACCGGTGAAGGCGCCGGTGCCAAGGCTGAACGTTACCGCATCATTGGCGGCGAATGCGGTGACATCAGTGTCGCTGCCATTGATCGTGATGGTCCGTGTGTTGGTACTGTCATCCCCGACGGAGAATTCCTCAACATCGGCGAGCGTGGTGAAGTCGCCATCGCCGCTGACATTGACAAACTGCGGGCCAACATTGGCGGTCACCGTGCCGGTAAAGGAAGCCAACTGTGCGGCCGTCATGCTGACGGTGGCGCCATTGGTCAGCGTCACATTCTCAATATTAGTGAGGGTGGCACCGGTAATGGACGCGCCATTACCAAGGGTGACGGTGTCATTGACCGTTCCGTTGCCAACCAGGGTGCCGGTGAAGGTCAGGGTACCAATGTCAAAATTGATGGCATCATTGCCGGTGGTCGCGGAGACGCTAGCATTGGCTGATGCAACCGTGATGGTCCGCGTGTTGGTCGTGTCATCGGCAACAGAGTAGACCTCAACATTGGCGAGGGTGGTGAAATCACCATCGGCATTAACATTGATCTGTTCGGAGCCTGCAGCCGTGATCGTACCCGTGAAGCCGGCTAGCTGTGCTGCGTTGAGCGTTACCGTCGCACCGGTGGCCAGGGTCAGGTCTTCGATATTGTTGAGCGTTGCGCTTGAGACAAAGGCACCGTCAGCGAGCGAGAGAACATCGTTAACCGTCCCCTCACCGGTCAGCGTGCCGCCATAAGTAATTGAACCAATGGCAAAGGTGATCGCATCGGTCGCTGAGGTTGCCGAGACATTAACGCTTATCTGATCAACCGTGATGGTACGGGTGTTTGTGCTGTCATCACCAACGGAGAAGCTCTCGATATCAGCCACGGTGGTGAAATCGCCATCGCCGCTGAGATTGACCTGTTGCGTGCCTGTTGCGGTTACGCCGCCGGTGAATGAATTCAGCTGCGCCACCGTCATACTGACGGTCGCGCCACTCGCGATTGTTAGGTTCTCAATATTGGTCAGCGTTGCGCCGGTGATGTTGGCGCCATTGCCAAGCAACACCGTGTCATTCACCGTGCCGTCACCGATCAGGGTGCCGGTGAAGGCTAGCGTGCCGACATCGAATGTGACCGCATCGGTTCCTGAAGTGGCCGAGACATTCGTCCCCGCCTCCGCGACCGTAATGGTGCGGGTGTTGGTGCTGTCATCACCAACAGAGAAATCCTCAACATTGGCGAGCGTGGTGAAGTTGCCATCGCCCACCACATTGATGGTCTCGCTGCCTGCCGCCGTAATGGTGCCCGAGAAGATGCCGAGCTGGGAGGCGCCAAAGGTGAAGGTGCCACCGCTTGCCAGCGTCAGGTTCTCAAAATTACTGACCGTCGCCCCACTTAGATCGACACCAGTAACCAACACCAGCGTGTCGCTGCCCGCCTGACCGTTAAAGGTGGACCCGGATCCATGGCTCGCATTGGCAACGGTCAGCGTTTCATTGGCAGTGTCAAAGATGATGCCGGGGGAGAGGTTGGCGCCGGTATTGGTATTGGCACCGGCCGCGGTCGTGCTGGCTGATGTGCCGTTGTTCAGCGTGACCGACACCTGGTTGGTGCCAATGCTGTCATCGGTACCGTCATTGAAGGTGTAGTCGAGCACCGCCGAGCCAAAGGGTGACGGGTTGGTATTGCTGTAAAGAATGCGCTGCACCACCTGATCGACCAGGGCAGAGGTCGCCGTGGTGCCAGAGCTGGTGAAGTTAACGGTAAGCGTGCCACCAGAGTTGGTGAAGGTGGCAAAGGTCAGGCCACCGCTTTGCAGATTGCCGCCGCTAACCGTGAATAACGGGCCGCTCTCACTGAAGCTGAAGCTATCGTCGGTATTGGCGCCGCCATTACGCTCAACGGTCAGGGTTGCCCCGTTGTAATCCCCGGCCGTGCTGAGGGCATCCAGCT
Source organism: Alphaproteobacteria bacterium SS10 (assembly GCA_019192455.1). Classification (NCBI taxonomy): domain Bacteria; kingdom Pseudomonadati; phylum Pseudomonadota; class Alphaproteobacteria; species Alphaproteobacteria bacterium SS10. Next base: position 493,997 of record JAHCML010000003.1, on the reverse strand, counting down.
CGGTATCCGACACCGTCGCATCAGCGTCCAAGAGGACCGGCACACCCTCATTGTAAACAACAGTGCCGCCTAACCCGGTGAACACTGGCTCACTGTTGGGAATGCCTAGACTAGAGACAACCAAGTCATCGAAATGAGCGTAAGCGCCAATGCTACCGGTGACGGTAAAGCTCGTAATGCCGGTAAAGCCGCCAGCTGTGGCCAGATCTATAGACTGTGTTCCGTTAGACGGCACAGATCCTGAGGTATAGTTGCCACCAGCGTTGCTGGTGAATGTGAATGTCTGGGGTGCCAGAAAGTTCAATATAGAGAGCGAGGAAATGTCGAATTGATACCCGCCAGAAAAAGAGAAAGTTACCGACGTTTCTCCACTAGATGAATAGGCATACCCATTCGTGGGATCTGCATAAATACGCGTATTGCGTACCGCGCCGTCGACTACCAGGGTATATCCACCATTAGTGTAGGTAGCATTGACCGATCCATCGCCACCGCCACTGCCGGCATTGGACGCGGTGGCAAACGCAATAGTTCCCGGTATCGGCAGCAGGCTCGACATCGACGCAAACACGCTTGGCGCAATGGCGGCCTCGGCATCCACATCACCAACGGTAATTTCCAGCTCACCATCACCGCCCAGATGGGCCGCACCGGTTAGGTCATCGGAGGCGGCGACATCAACATTGGCGCCCTCGCTGATGATGGTCAGCAGCTCCTGGCCAGAACCATCCCCGCCAACCTCACAGCCATAGAGAAAGACATCACCACCATCGACCATGGCGGCATCCAGATTGGCGAGCAGGCCGCCATTGGCCTGAAGGGCAGCGGCATCGACCAGCGTGTCGCCCAGCTGGATCGCACCCGCCTCACCGTGGGAGACGACGTGCAAGCTCTCAAGCCCGCTATAGTCGCCCAAGATTCGATCCAGCTCGGCCAGGCCATCGCTACCAGCGGGGATTTCGACGATCGCCACATCTGCTGATTGCTGGGCATAGAACAGATGCTTATCCGGCGCCGCGCTATCGATAACGATCAGCTCTTTAACGGATGAAGAGCCTTGGGTTACACGCAGATCGGCGGGCGGGGTGATCATGTTCATTTTGGGCACCTTAAGCGATGGCGACACAGCTTGCTTAGCCAACGGCCAAGTGGGGATTTTGCTGTTTTGATTCTGGGCCTCGGGAACCAAAGCGATTGGGCGTCGGTATAGCCCTTAATCGCGGAAGCCACAATGTGGGTAACTAGGGCGTGTCGGGGCATGCCTAACGCGCGGTAAATATGGCCCGCATGCGCTTTTATGCTGAGGGCTTTCATTGTTGCCGCCCTTAATACCATTAAGAGAAGATTAATGATCATTAGAGCAGACCGTGACGCAATCTGACTTCGCGCCCATCCCGCTTCGGCCCGGCCAAGCGATGACAGCAAACCAAGCCACCGGCAACGGCGGCCAGGACCAATCCATGCCAGAAATTATTGGTACGCAGGACGACCTCGCCATCCGGCATGAGGCGCCAACCGATTGGCCGGTTATTGCCCAGCTAAACCGCGATGCGTTTGGTGGGGATTTTGAGGTAACGCTGGTCCAGGACCTCCGCCAGGACGGCCTGATCGCGGCTGCTTACGTTGTCATCGCCGAACAACAGATTGTTGGTCATGCCATCTTTAGCCACCTGCCGGTTAAATTGGATGACCGCCCGGTGAAAAGCCTCGCCCTCGGCCCGATCTCAGTGCGGGAAGACTACCGCAGCAAGGGTGTCGGCAAGTTCCTGATCAATACGGGCCTTCAGGCCGCACAGGCCCAGGGCACCAAAGCCGTGTTCGTCCTCGGTGATCCCGCCTATTACGGTCGCTTTGGCTTCAACGCTCATCTCGCATCCCACCTCAACGCACCGTTTGAGGAAGATAGCTTCATGGCGTTGGAGATAGTTGATGGCGCCCTGGACGGTGATCGTGGCGTGGTTACCTATCCCGATGCTTGGGGCCTAAACACGCCTGGCTCAATCAGCCTTTGACCTAGCTGGCGACCACCACCTCAATCCGACCGATTTGATCACCCCGCGCATTTGTCAGGGCACGGGTCGCTGGCTTCCAATGCTTGGCCAGCTCTGCATCCGTTAGGTCCAGCACGCCCTCATTAGCTAATAACTCGGCCATGGCCTGCTCCGCCGCCCGCTGCCCACCATCTAATGCCTTGGTCGCCAGGGCCACACCAGTTGATGGAATCAGGGCGGCCTGCACCCCCTCCGCACCGCATTTGGATAGGATCTGACTATTGGTCGCCAGCATGACGGCGGTATCAAACCGATCAGCGCCGGCAATAAGGTCAGGTCGTTTAGCCCAGGCATCGAGCAGGCGACCACAGGCATCCGCCATATCATCGGGTGGTGCGTTCAGCCTGGCATAGCCAATGGCCAGGGCGGAAAGGTGCATCGCATAATTCGGCACGGCGCAGCCATCAGCCGCCCAAGGGGCCGCGCCCAAATCCACATCCAAAAACCGCTCTGCGATCTCTCGTGTCTTCACCTGAACCGGGTGATCGTAATCTTCATAGTCCGGCGCAGCACCGAGATGCTTCATCAGGGCCAACATGCCCGTATGCTTGCCAGAGCAGTTGTTATGCCGCGCCGTTGGCTCACCACCGCTGCGATAAACATCGGCGGTTGCCTTAGTGCCCATTGGTATATGGCTGCCGCAATGCAGGTCCTGTTCAGTAAGTGACAACTGATCCAGCCAGGCGGTTACTGCCTCCACATGGCGCGCCTCACCATTATGGGACGCCATGGCCAGGGCAAGCTGATGCGTCTGCAGATCAAACGCATCGGCGGCACCCAAGGCAATAACCGTCAGGGCCTGAAATGGCTTAAAGGCAGAGCGTGGGAACACCGGATGGGAAACATCGCCCCATCGGGCCTGCACCCCGTCCGTAGTGGCGCGAACGGCCACCACCTCATGGGTGCTCTCAACCGTGTCACCGCGGGTATAGTGGACCTGGATCGGTCCATACTCTGTGGCCATGGCTTAGCGGACCGGCCTTAGGCGAGCGCCTGGGCCAGATCAGCCTTCAGATCATCAATATCCTCAACACCAACGGACAGCCGGATCAGGGTATCGCTGATGCCGAGCTCGGCCCGTTGCGCGGGTGGGATTGAGGCATGGGTCATAATCGCCGGATGCTCAATCAGGCTCTCAACACCGCCAAGGCTCTCAGCAAGAGCAAAGACCTCCACCCGCTCTAAGAACCGGCGGGCATCATCGAGGTCGCCCTTGATGAAGCAGGTGATCATCCCGCCACCGGCCGGCATCTGCCGTTGCGCCAGCTCATATTGCGGGTGGGATTTGAGACCCGGATAGATCACCCGTTCGATCTTGTCATGGGCTTCCAAGAACGCCGCGATCTCGCCGGCGCTTTGGCAATGCCGCTCCATCCGCAGATGCAGGGTCTTCAAGCCACGCAGGGCAAGGAAGGCATCAAAGGGACCCTGCACAGCACCAACCGCGTTCTGCAGAAACGCAATCTGATCGGCGAGTTCCTGGTCCTTACCAACCACCAGAATACCGCCCACCATATCGGAGTGACCGTTTAGGTATTTGGTGGCGGAGTGCATGACCATATCGATGCCGAACTCTAGCGGGCGCTGAACCCAAGAGCTGGCAAAGGTGTTATCGGCGCAGGTCAGAATGCCCTTGGATTTCGCCAGCTGGGCAACCGCTTCCAGATCGACCAATTTCAGCATTGGGTTGGTCGGTGTCTCAATCCAGATCAGCTTGGTATTGTCCTGGATCGCCGCCTCAACTGCCGCCAGGTCGCCCAGATCAACGAAGGTAAAGCTGAGGCCAGCGGTGCGGCTGCGCACCTTGTCAAACAGACGGAAGGTGCCGCCATAGACATCATCCATAACGATGATGTGGCTGCCTTGGTCAAACACCTCAAGCAGGGTCGCGGTCGCGGCTAGTCCGGAGGCAAAAGCAAAGCCGCGAATGCCCCCCTCAAGATCGGCGATGCAGCCCTCATAGGCAGCGCGGGTTGGGTTATGGGTGCGGCTATACTCATAGCCCTTATGAACGCCGGGGCTCTCCTGCACATAGGTGGAGGTGGCGTAGATCGGCGTCATGATCGCGCCAGTGGTTGGGTCTGGCCGTTGGCCCGCATGAATGGCACGGGTGCCAAAGCCAGCGCGGTTGCCGCGCTTGGTGTCAACGCTGTCAGGCATTGTTCTTATCTTTCGTGTCAGTTGCGCTTACGCATTCACCTTGCGGCGCAGATGGTTCAGCAGATCAATTCGTGTGATCAGGCCTAAGAACTGGTCACCATCCATCACGATCGCAACCTTATCGGCATCGAAAATCGGCAAAAGATCGGTAATGGGGGAGCGAACCGGCACGGTTTCCAGCTTACCCGTCATGGCAGCGGCTACAGGATCACTGAACCGTTTCTCATCCCGCTCCACATGGAGCAGCAGGTCACTCTCATCCAAAATACCGGTCAGGGTGCCGGTCTCGTCCATCACGGGGAGTTGCGAGACGTCGTACATCTTCATCCGGCCCATCGCCATTAACAGCGTGTCCTTAGGACCGATGGTGACGGCACTGCCCTGATCGTGGCGGTAGGCAATCAGATCGCGCAGATCATTGGCGACCTCACGTTGCTTAAAGCCCTGATCATAGAGCCACAGGTCATTGAACACCTTGGTCAGGTACTTGTTCCCGCTGTCACAGACAAAGGTGCAAACCCGCTTTGGCTCGGTCTGCTCCCGGCAATAGCGAAGGGCGGCGGCGATCAGTGTGCCGCTTGAAGAGCCAGCGAGAATGCCCTCTTTCTCAAGCAGTTCACGGGCGACGGCCATCGCCTCGGAATCATGGATGGTGTAGGCGTCATCGGCGAGCGACATATCGCAAACCGGTGGGATGAAATCCTCACCGATCCCCTCAACAGTCCAGCTGCCAACCTCGGTCAGCAGCTCACCCGTTTTGACGTAATGCGCGACGATGGAACCAACGGGGTCGGCCACGATCATCTGGGTCTTGGGCGAAACACGCTTGAAGTAGCGGCCCAAGCCGGTGAGCGTGCCGCCAGAGCCAACGCCACAGATCATGGCGTCGATATCGCCGTCCATCTGCTGGAAAATCTCGGGCCCCGTGGTGTCCTCATGGGCCTGCGGGTTTGCGTCATTGCCGAACTGGTTCACATAGAACGCCCCGGTTTCCTCCGCAATGCGGGCGGCAATGTCCTGGTAGTATTCGGGGTGCCCCTTACCCACGTCTGAACGGGTTAGTCGCACATCGGCGCCCATGGCCTTTAGGTGGAAAATCTTCTCCCGCGCCATCTTATCCGGCACGACGATGATCATCTTATAGCCACGCTGCAGGGCGACCAGCGCCAGGCCGAGGCCGGTGTTACCCGCCGTTGCCTCAACCAAGGTGCCGCCCGGCTTCAGCGCGCCAGAGGCCTCAGCGTCGGCAATCATGGATAGGCCGATACGGTCCTTGATCGAACCGCCGGGATTTTGGCTATCCAGCTTGAGGAACAGCTCACACGGGCCGGTGTCGAGGTTGCTTACTTTGAGCATCGGCGTATTGCCGATCATCTCAAGCACGGACGTAACCGGTGCCGGGGCATTCACACCGGACGTGGAGGACATATCGTTCATTGTTCCTTACCTCTAGGCTTAGCCATGACCTGCAAATCAATGCAGCGTCTTACCGCGAGACGAGGCCGAGCGAAAGAGGCGACAACAAACAACAACCCAGCTGCGTGGTTAGATCAGCCCGGTCACAAAGCTTTAAAGTAGGTCGAACAACCCGTTACGGGTCAGCGCATCTGACGGTGTAGTGGACCGTTGATGATCAAGCCGGCGTACTCAGTATCGGCTTTCTGAGCCAGCTCATCACGCTGATAGCGGGCCGAATAACCTTCATTGCCGCTACCCAGCGCTTCAAGCGCGGTATCGTAATTCGCCTTGGCAAAGGTTGAGAAAGACGCGGCACCGTCCTTGGGTTCCATCTTCAAGGCGCCATCAAGCTCGCGATGGGTGGCCTGTAATAGTGTCTGCGTGCCCTGTGGCAGTGGTGACCCAGCCTTACGCTGATCACGCAGAACCTCGGCAATGTCATCGCGCATTTTCATCGCGTTCTCGGTGAAAGTATCTGCCGGGGATGAGGACATGCTGCGCGCACCGGTGATGTAGCCAATTGTGCGCAAAACCACCTCATCTTGGCGATCAGAGGCTTCCTGCCTGGCTGAGGCTCGTGCATCCCGTGCAGCGTACTGTTTCGCAAACATTTTTGTTCCCCCGGCTCTTTGGCCTTCTCAGCGATCTATTCGGCCGCGACCTGCGGCGCCATCTTTGGTGTGGCGATATCCCGGCACCATTGTGCCACAGCTTCAACGCCTTCGCGTTCAATTAGTGCATCAACATGTGAAAACACCGACTCCCAAACATTGCATAGCTCCGTCCTGCCATAGGGGGAGCCAGTGTGATGCACCGCTTCAGACATGCAGCCACCCTGGCAGGAAGCGAGCCATTTGCAGGACCGACACTTCTCGTCGAAATGGTCACGACGGTTGGCTAGCCCTTCCCAAACTTCACGCTCAAATCGGCCCTCAACAGCGTTGCCAAGCTTAAACTGGTCACTATCTGCCATGTCGAGGCAGACATAGAGGTCACCATTCGGGTCCAAGTTAAGAGAGACAAAGGCGCAGTTCTTCTGGAACGGGCAACCAAAGTTAGCCTGGTACAGCCCCTCATCCTGCGCGATATCGGAAAGCCTGGTGGTCAACAGCTGATAGAGCGGCTGAACCATCACCCGGCCCTTCATAGCCCAGGCATCAAAGATATCAGTATAGAGCGTGGCTAATTCCGGAACAGTGGCAGCCCCAACGTCCCGACCGCCATGGAAAACCGCTCGAAGGGTTAGGTCGTAACCTTCCTCATTGGCGATCTCATACTCTGCCATCGCATTGGGCAAACCCTCGGCATCCACAACAAAGATCGCGGGTGCATTGAGGCCGCGGCGGCGTTTTAGCTCTTTCCGGCTCTTATTCATCATGGCGCGGTACAGCTCTGGCGAGCCCTTAACCGTGCGTTGTGAGCCGAAGTTGTCGACCGACGTACTAAGCCGATGACCAAACAAGGTTTGGAGTGCAGCAATGCGGTCGGATGAGCCAATAAGGTTGGTTTGGCACCCATCGGTGACCACATCGAACATCGAGCCAAACCGGTCACGGGCGTAATAGACTGAGCGGCGCAGCTGTGCCTTGGGCACAAGCATGATCTCACCACCGACATACTGAATAGAGAGGTGACCGCCATCGCCCTGGCGCCACCCCATTAATGGCAGCACCTCCTCTGCGATGAAGTCGACGGCACGCGCGTAATCCGCCGCACTCATGTAGCGGTCTGGATATTCCTGCCATGATGAGCAATAGCTGCAATCAGCGTTGCAAGCCTTGGTCATCCGCATATGGAGTGTAAAGCGCTCCATTTCCCCCCGAAATCGTCAGCCCGTTCAATCCCTTAACTGGCTGAAAGTCATGTAGACCGCCAAACGGCCCAGACTAGACAGACGTGCCTAAATGGCGCCGTCTGACGGCATGAAAAAGACTATACCCGAGTTTTTGCTTTGTTTCACGGCAATCACCACCGACAAACGAAGCGTTTACTGGCGACATATGATATCATGGCGAAAATGTGGCTAGACGCAGTTAGCAAACGCCACGCTCGGGGGTTTAACAGCGATCAGATGATGCATTTGACGGGAATGCAGAAGATGAGAACGCCGCGCCGCAAATCGCTGCGCAACGCGCGTCAGCGTGGCCTAACGCTAACCGACACTATTCTTGTTTTGGTCATCTCTGGCATCCTGATTTCCGGGGTCGGCATCTTGTTTTTGCGCGGGCTCACCGACACCAAGACCAATGTCGGTTTTCAGCAATTCATCTCGATGCAAAAATCCGTCCGCGAACTCTATTCCGGCTCCGCAAATTTTGCCGGCCTCGACAACACCGTGATGGACAACTCCGGCTTTGTCCCGCCAGACATCAAGACCACAACAGTTGGTGAGTTCAGGAATACCTGGGGCGGCGAAGTCATCGTTGAGACCAATGGCGGCACACCCGACCGGTTTGATATCGCGTTCGAAGGCGTTCCGTCTGAGGCCTGCTCTCGCATCATTTCCTACAGCGGTAATCAGACCGGCACTACCGATGGGCTGGACTCCATCATCGTTACGGCCAATGGCTCTGATACGACATTTAGCAGCTTCCCAACCGATGTTGCTGCAGTCGTGGCCGCCTGTGATGACGGGTCCGATGAGGCCACCATGCGCTGGGTTCTCTACTAATCATCAGCGCCAAGCTTTAGCTACACATAAAAAAAAGGGATGATGCCGAGGCACCATCCCTTTTTGCTTTAGCCCGGCCATCCAGCGTGCACGGACCAAAATTCGTTAATCCCTAACTCAGACCGTTGTTCAGGCGCCCATTGGTTCGCGGGCAATCGAGAACCGCGCGGTGCAGATTGAGCGGCTTGCCTCTGATAGCGCCTGCCATTCTTTGCGCGCCTGGCGGTAGCAATCGAATGGGCCGACGACGCGACGGGTTTGCTCAACGATCTGCTCAAACTTGGTGTCGACATACTCACCGCCGACAATCCAGAAGCGCTCGCCCATGCTTGGCTGCGTTGAAATCTCTGGGTTGTAAGTACGGTTTTGCATTGGTCTTCTCCTCTGCGTTACGCGCCTTCCGGCACCTGAATAGTGTTCCTTTACTTTGGCTTTGGACGGGCCGGGTATCCGGCCCGTCAGCCAATTGTTATTGGATTAGAATTGTTGGGTTTCGGTGCTCTCGCCCATGGCGGTGGTGGAGCTTTCGCCCGCTGAAATCGCCATGCTGACCGCATCGAAGTAACCGGTACCGACCTCACGCTGGTGACGGGTAGCGGTGTAGCCATCCTTCTCAGCGCCGAACTCAGCCTGCTGCAGCTCAGAGTAAGCAGCCATGCCGCGCTCTTTGTAGCCTTTAGCCAGCTGGAAGGCAGCGTGGTTGAGGGAGTGGAAACCAGCCAAGGTCACGAACTGGAACTTGTAGCCCATGGCACCCAGCTCACGCTGGTACTTCGCAATGGTTTCGTCATCCAGGTTGGCTTTCCAGTTGAAGCTCGGTGAGCAGTTGTATGCCAACATCTTGTTCGGGAACTTCTCGTGGATCGCTTCAGCGAACTTACGAGCATGATCCAGGTTCGGCGTGGACGTCTCCCACCAGATTAGATCGGCATACTCAGCATAGGCCAGGCCACGGGCGATGCAGCGATCAACGCCATCATCTGGGCTTGGCTTCAAGCGGTAGAAGCCTTCTGGGGTGCGGCCGCTCTCGAAATCGATAAACGGTGCATCACGCTCATCATGATCAGAGGTGATCAGTTGAGCAGACTGCGCATCGGTACGGGCAACCAGTAGGGTTGAGGTACCGCATACATCAGCCGCCAGGCGTGCCGCGTTTAGGGTACGAACGAAGGTCTTGGTTGGGACTAGGACTTTACCGCCAAGGTGGCCACACTTCTTCTCAGACGCCAGCTGGTCTTCGAAGTGAACGCCAGCGGCACCGGCCTTGATCATGCCCTTCATCAGCTCAAAGGCATTCAGCGGGCCACCGAAGCCAGCCTCAGCATCGGCAACGATTGGCGCATACCAGTGGGTTGGGTCATCGCCCTTACCATCCATACGCTCCATCTGGGCGATCTGGTCGGCACGCTGCAGTGCGTTGTTGATCCGCTCAACAACCATTGGCACAGAGTTGGCCGGATAAAGGCTTTGGTCAGGATACATTTGACCAGCGATGTTGGCATCGGCAGCGACCTGCCAACCGGAGAGGTAAATTGCCTCAAGGCCAGCCTTAACAGCTTGCACAGCCTGGTTGCCGGTTAGGGCACCCAATGAATTTACATATGGGCGGGTGTTAAGCAGCTCCCAAAGACGGCGGGCAGTGTGCTCGGCGATCGAATAATCGACTTTCAGCGTGCCACGCAGGCGCTCAACATCACGCTCGGTGTAGTCGCGTTTGATGCCGTCAAAGCGGCGAGCATGGATCTCAGCAGTATCTGCTGCCTGGTTCTGATCTAGCGGTGCCATTGTTCTAAACCTCTCAAAAAACGGGCAAAATTGGGTTTCTCTTACAGCGTCGCCCACTATTTGGGTAAGGCGCTAGTTTCTTCCTCAGCGGCCAAACCGGCCGGATGATTTCTGGGTGCGCCCGCTTTCCGGGTCGTTCTATTAATCGTAAGCTGGCAAACTAAATCCCGCGATGCAACAAAGCCGATTGAAAAAGCGGTCACATTGAAAATGTTGATACAATTATCTTTGTGTAATTTGTAAATTTGTAAATATTGAGGTTGATTTCTGCCCCTTGGCCAGACCGCCGAACCCAACACTCAATACATTGAAAACATGACAATCTTGCCGCCGAACCCGCATAGTAACCGGCGATACAGGCACCAGGACCTTGCTAGCCAATGCAGCCCAGCGGACACATGCAGCATGACGGCACCTCGTCAAATCTCGACGAGCTAGCCAAGTGCCTGATCGATCCGCGCTTCCCACGCTGGAATCGGGATCGCCCGATGGGCAGCCCGGCGGAGCTTACCTTCAGCTTCCGTCGCGACCGACCCCATGATGCCTATATCGATAAGATCCGCGACTTCCGGGTCTTCACACCAGAGATGGAAGCCGCCACACGCAGCATCCTTCGCCTGTTTGAGGCCAATACGGGCCTCCGCTTTACCGAGGTAACGGGCGATCCCGCCAGCCAATATCTGGGGGGCGAGCAACGGGGACATCTGGCCTTTGGGATGTATAGCGAACGGGATGACGTGCCGAGCAACATTCCTAATGACGGCGAATCCCTGCCCTTACCGATCAAGCAAGACCAGCGGGTCGATGTCTGGGTCAACTGGACCAGGGCTGATGACGAGGACCTAGTTCCAGAACCGGGCAATGACGGTTACTTCCTACTGACCCATGAGATTGGACATGCTCTGGGGCTCAAGCACCCAGGCAAATACGGAACCTTTGATGTTGGGCCGTTTCTGCCCGTCGCACTGGACCACACGGGAAACACGGTTATGAGCTATCGGCATACCGCCCCATGTGACGGACCAGCACCGCTGGATCTGATGTCGTTGCGCCAACTCTACGGCACTGGCGATAAACCAATTACTGATAAGCAGTTGATCTGGCTGGATAGACTTTGACCCAGGGGCAGACCGCCACACTGGCACCGCTCGGCAACCCATGATCACATTTTCCGGACGATTCGAACTGCGTATTGGCGCAACCAGACCATCAGCGTAAGAAGCATAGCTAACACACCAGACAACAGCCCCAGCTAGCGAGGATTGAGATATGTCCGGCGGCCTTACAATGTCTGATAACGCGCAAAGCGCAGAGATATCATCCCCACACGCTGTGACCTGCGCCTGCAGCCACTGCAAGATATCAGCAGTCGAGAAATCATCCGAGCTGGGTTTCAATGGCCGTGATGTGCCAATTGATGGGAATGGCGATCCGGTACTCACCGCTGATCCCATCATCAACGCCCTTGTAGGATCTGGTGAGTTCCGTTGGAACTGGCGTTTGCCAATCGGCACGCCAGTTGAAGTGACCTACAGCTTCCGCAACTCAGAGCCTGGCCCTAACTACTTCGATACGATCAATGACTTTCGGGTCATGACCGTGGAGCAGCAGATCGCCGTCCGGCAGATCCTAGACCAGTATGCCGCCAATACCGGCCTAACCTTCCGCGAAGTAAGCGCGGAAGATGGTGGCGATATGAATTTCGGCCTCTACAGCGGCCGAAACGGCATCCCAAGCGGCATCCCCAATGACGGTGAGGCAATTCCCCCGATTGAGAACCTGAATGGCAGTGGCGACGTTTGGATCAACTGGACCCAGGCCGACGCGGAGGATTTCGCACCCAGCCCGGGCAACCAGGGTTACTTCCTACTGACCCATGAGATCGGTCACGCCCTCGGCCTTAAGCATACGGGCAATAACAGCTTCTTTGACTCAGGCCCTTTTCTACCAGCGGAGTTGGACAATACCGCCAACACGGTGATGAGCTTTAATCAGACCGTTGGCACCACCGGCCCGGCCCCCTTCGATTTTGCCGCACTGCAGGCGCTCTACGGCACGGCAGGCGGTGCGTCTGCTGTCGATACGTTCCAGCTGTTCTTTGATCCGGCGATTACCTTCCAAGTCACAGAGGATTTAGTCCCGGTCGCGGCCAACACCTACTTGATCGAACTCGTACCCAGCATCCGATCCCATGAGTTTAAGGCAACCAACGCGAACGAAATCATTACGGGCGCCGCCAACCCCGATGGGTTTGAGGCAATCACCGCACTGGGCGGTAATGACATCATCTATGGCCGCCAGGGCACCGAGGTCATCTATGGCAATGTTGGCGCCGACCAGCTATTCGGCGGCCAGGATCGCGACACCTTGTTTGGTGGCAAGGATGGCGATCGTCTCTTCGGCAATAAGGGTAATGACATCATATACGGCAACAATGCCGAAGACCGCGTATTTGGCGGCCAGGGAGACGATTTGATCTTCGGCGGTAAAGGCGCTGACACCATCAATGGCAACCTTGGCAACGACACCATCAACGGTAACCGCGGCAATGACATCCTGATCGGCAATGACGGGGCGGATCAGTTTGTCATGCGGGCCGGCGGCGGCATCGACACCCTCGTCGACTTCAATGCCGCGGAAGGCGATACGCTGAACATCATTGCAAGCCAGGTGACAGCAATCTTCACCGACACCTTCGGCAATACCCAGGTGCAGTTCTTCGATGGCAGCATCCTAATCGTCGCCGGTGTGGATTCCTCCGCCATCAGCCCGCTTATTGGGTAGCGAGTCACACTGATAAATTTACAAGCCTGACGGCGCCTCTATACTGGCGGTTATAGGTGTTTACACCGTAATTAGGACAGTGGATCGCTATGGAAGCCAAGGCCATGCTGGGGCACAAGGTTCGACGCCTGCGTCGCGACCTGCAACTGACCCAAGCGCAGATGGCGGAAGATCTCGGTATCTCCGCCAGCTACCTCAATCTGATTGAGCATAACCAGCGGCCCGTCACCGTGCCGATCCTGCTCAAGCTTGCCCAGATTTTTGAAATCGACCTGCAAAGCTTTGCCGAGGATGAGGAGTCCCGCCTAAAGGCTGAACTCACTGAAATCTTTGCGGACCCTATGTTTGAGGCGAGCGAGGTTCGGAAAACCGACCTCCGCGACCTGGCGAATGTGGCACCAGGCATCGCACGGGCGGTTCAGACCCTCTACAGCGCCTATCGCGGCACGCGACAGGATTTGGAAAACCTAGCTGAGCGTGTGGCGGACCAGGAGCAGTTGCAAAACCTCGATATCCAGGTGTTCCCGGTTGAGGAAGTGCGCGACTTCTTTGAGGCCAGCCACAACCACTTCCCAGTCTTGGAGCAAGCGGCTGAGAACTTCTGGGCCGAGGCAAATATCAATCCAGACCACCTGTATCGCGGCCTGACCGACCATCTGGAAAATACCCTGAATGTGCGGGTGAAGGTCATGCCCATTGATGTGATGGGCTCCCTTCAGCGGCGCTTTGATCGCCATGCAAACCGGGTCCTGTTGTCAGAAATGCTACCCCAGACCGCCCGCAATTTTCAGATCGCGACTCAGATTGGCTACCTGACGCAAACTGAGGCGATCGACGACATCATCAGGGCGGCCGATTTCAGCAATGACGATGCGAAGCGACTGGCGCGCCTCGGCCTAATCAACTACTTCGCCGGCGCCATTCTGATGCCGTATCAGCGCTTCCATGAGGCAGCGAAAAAGCTGCGCTATGATTTGGATGTGCTGTCACGGCGCTTCCACGCCAGCATCGAACAGGTATGCCATCGCCTCACCACCCTGCAGCGGGCCGGGGCAAAGGGCATTCCCTTCTTTCTGATTCGGGTCGATAAGGCTGGCAATGTCTCCAAACGCTTTAGCGCCGGCGGGATGCGTTTTGCCCGCTATGGCGGCGCCTGTCCGCGCTGGGCTGTCCATGATGCCCTACGCCAACCGGATCGCTTCCTCACCCAATTTGGAGAGATGCCAGACGGCACCCGCTACTTCTCTATCGCTTGCCAGATTGGTAAGCCGAGCCTGGGGCACCACCTGCCCGCCAATGAGTATGCCATCGGCCTGGGCTGTGAGATCAGTCATGCTAAGGACCTGATTTATGCCGACGGTATTGACCTAGGCAAGACCGCCAAGCCCGTCCCCATCGGAGTCAATTGCCGCCTGTGCGAACGCCTGGATTGCAGCCAACGTGCCTTCCCACCGCTGAACCACCGGCTACAAATTGAAGACCATCTGCGTGGGCAGTCACCCTATGGCTTCTCCCCCGTGGTTGAAGCCTAAGGGAACCAGGCATTCGGCTATGCGAGTTGCCTGGTTTGGAGCGGCCAATTAAACCTTTCTCTACGGCCTTCGAAGCCCACCCCGCCCGTTAGTGGCAATTTCCCGCGCGAGAGCCTATGCTATCTCTGTGCATCATATACCTATTACCGCTTGTTACTTTCGATGATTGATGTGCTTATAAGCCCAGGGAAAACGCCGATCATCGTTGGGGAGGAAGAGGATCTGAAAGGGATCAGCCTCCTTGTCATCGGGGAAGACGGCAAATCAATCTGGATGGAGCAAGCGGACACCACCCGCAAAAACCTTGGAATCCTAGCGGATGAGGTCATCACCGGCCTAAATGACGGTTTTGACGAAATGGTGGTAGCAGCGCTCGATGGGGATGACCTCGCATGGTCTTACGCCGTTGATTTCGGCACCTTCCGGAACCCGCCGCGGGCACTCCTCGAGGAGACGATCCAGCGGCTTATGGATGAGATGGCCGATCAAGATGTAACGTTCGCCGTTAGCCAACCGGCAGAGGACGAACGAGCAAGAAAGAAAAGAGAAAGGACGCGGCGCTAAGCCTCGTGAGAAAAACCGAAGATGTCAGACAGACCAAAACGTGCAATTCGCCTCGCTAAAGCTGTTAAATCACCAAAAGTGGTTGCCATGGGGGCCCTCGCCATCCTGACCCTTGGCGGTTGCGCGACCGTGACACCACAAACCGGCGCTCAATCCACTGTGCTGCGAACTGGCCCGCTGGCCGATGCCCGCGCTGGCGGCAACTACACCTTGCCAGCTTACAACGCGCCTGAGACCACCGCTGGTCGTCCAATCTTCGGAACCTATCGAATTCCAAACCGCGTTGACCCTTATGGCCGCCGCGACTATGGCGCGAATAAGGACCGCATCACCCGCTGGCTTGGCGGTCAGGGCGTCTTTGGCGGCATCGCTGAGCAGCACCCAGAGACGATCCGTGAGGTCACGCGCGGCGCCCTGGATCGCGCGCGCCTTACCGAACGGCGCGAGCCATGGATGGATCAGGTTACCCGGGACAACAACGTATTTGCCCAGGGCGGCACGGTTGGCAGCTTCTCAGCCCTTATGGTCATGGAAGATCCACAAGACTTCGCAACGATCTATAAGAACCTCTTTGACCGTGCTACGGGCCCAAATGCCAATGAAGAGCGCACCCGCCTATTGCAGGCCTATCGCGACACCATGGCAGCACGTGAGAACACAGCCCTATTGCTGCAAGCCGACCCACGGGTTGAGAACTTTGTCGATTACGCCCGCTTAGAGCTTGGCCGTCGCCTATTGGGTGATGTCTTAGAGCGGTCTGGAGTGTTGGTCAGACGTGAGGTCCGGCAGGACGCCGTGCCAACATACGGCTTCTTGCAATCAACCGCGATTGGCCTCGCAGGGGCTCAAAGCCCTTATATCGGCCCAACGCAGTCCTTGCTCGCCGATGATCGCGCCCAGCGCTTTGGCGGTCATTACTCACCGAAAGCAGGTACTGAGGCACGCTATGTGCGCGGTATCTACCGCCAGATCCAGCGTGAGGCTCAGCTGTTCAACCAGAACCGCAATCGCGCTGCACAAGAGCGTCGCGATGCCAATGGCCCACTGATCATCGGCAGCGCCTTTGATCAGATCCATGATCCGAGCAAAGAAGGCGCTAACTGGGGTTCGAAACCGAGCCAACCAAGGCGTCGGGCTTAACCACTTCTTTAATCAGGCTACTGGCATCCGGCTGCGTCGGTCCCTTCGGCGTGGTGCGGGTGCGCGTTAGCGCCTTCCCAGCTTTTGGCCATTGCTCACGGCTCCACGGGCGGTATGCACGCGGCGGGCTTGCCAGGGCGAAGTTCTCGCTCTCTAACCCCAGATTGGGGTTGTAGCTTGGATCGACCTCTAAGAAGTCGCCCCATCGATCCAGCATCTCCTGCACTTCACTGTTAAAGCGCACGATCTTATCCGGTGTATCCTCAAGCCCGCGGCTAACCGACTCTAGGTGGTAGAGCTCAGCATGCGGGGTGTAGAGGTTGCGGTAACCAGCCGCGGCCACGCGCAGGCAGAAATCAATATCGTTGAAGGCAACGGCGAGGGTTTCATCCAACCCGGCCACCTGCTCATAAACCTCCCGCCGGACGAGGAGACACGCCGCGGTCTGGGCGGTGAATTGATGGGCCAATACCAAACGACCGAAATAGCCGGGTGCTGAGCGCGGGAAGTACTTATGGGCATGGCTCGCAACGCCCAAAAGACCACAGATGACGCCAGCATGCTGAACCGTGTCATTGGCGTAATAGAGGCGCGCACCAACACAGCCAATCTCTGGCCGCACCACATGGCGCACCATCTCTTGCAGCCAATCGGCGTGAATGACCTCAATATCATTGTTAATTAGGCCAATGATGCTGCCGGTCGCCTGCTCAGCGGCGAAGTTATTGATGGCCGAAAAGTTGAAGCGGCCACCAAAAGGCAGCACGCGCACCCGCTCATCCACCGATACCTGCTTGAAGTAGTCGAGGGTGGCCTGCTCTTCACTGTTGTTATCGACGATCAGCACTTCCAGATCGTCGTAGTCAGTGTCGTTCAACAGGCCATCAACACAGCCTTTAAGCAGCTCAACCTTATCCTTGGTCGGCACGATGAGGGAGACACGCGGCAGTTTCGCTGGCAGCCCGTGTTTGGCCCGGTGGAATGCCTCAATACCCAGCTCAGGCGCGGCGGGTACCATCTCAACCGGCATCCTCAGGCGCTTGAAGTGATCCTCCAGCGCCCGCTTGGCGGCATCGGCGGCGTAGTCCTTCTCCCCCGCCCCGGCGGCAACAGAACCGGCAATAGCACGCCAGTGATAGAGGATCAGCGGGATGTGGATGATCTTCTCATCCGGTACCTGTTCAATGATCCGCAGCAGCAAATCATGGTCCTGCGATCCCTCATAGCCAAGGCGCCAACCGCCCACATCACGGATCCGGGCGGCACGAATAACGGTGAGGTGGTTCAGGTAATTCTGGGTCCAAAACAGATCCCGGTCCCAGGCAGCTTTGAAATGGGGATCGTAGCGACGCCCCTTCTCATCCACCTTATCCTCATCACTATAGATGATGTCGGCGTCGGGATGTTCCTCCAATGCGGCGGCCACCATCAGCAGGGCGTGGGGGCGCAACACATCATCATGATCCATCATCGCCGCAAAATCACCGCGGGCCAGGCCAAACGCGTCATTCGTGGCGCCAGAGATATTCTGGTTATGGGCATTCACCTGAAGCTTGATGCGCGGCTCTTCCGCCGCCTGTGCCTCAAGGAATGCAATGGTGTCAGCATCACCGGCACCATCATCGACCAGGCATAGCTCCCAGTTCTGATAGACCTGATCGCGCACCGACTGGATGGCCTCCTGCAGTACATCCATCGGCGGCTTATAGACCGGCATAATGACCGAGATCAGCGGCTGGTCCTGCATGGTATCGGCATAGGCGCGCAGCCGACGCATATCCTCAACGCTGAGCGTGTCGTATTGCGCCACCCATTGGTCATAACCCTTAACCGGGCTGGCCGCCGCAGCGCCGCGCAACACGCGCTTGATTCCCCGCCCAATGGCCCGCCAATCGCCCTGACGCAGGGCGCAGAACAACCGAACCATCAGGTAGCGATAGCGGGCCACCCGGACCTTGAAGAAATGGGTCACGGCCCGCAGTGGTGCTGTAATCCGCCAAGACTTCGACGCGTAGGTGATCTCAAGCGTCTGCTTCAAGGCATCGCGCTGTTCAGTCACCGCTGCGATATGGGATTGGCTATCGACGATGGTGGTGCGGTGACGCACAGCCTCAGCCTTCAGCTCTTCCTCAAGCCCGTCGATGTAATCCTGCTTTTGATCCAGCGCCTGGTCGTAATCTGTGATGATCTGATTGATGCGGGTATCCCGCTCCTCAATCATCTGATCACGCGCCTCAAACTCGGCAATCATACCGGCGCTACGGCGGGCCCAATCACTCGCCTCATTCCGCGCGGTCATGAAGGCACGGCTTAACTCATTCACGATATCGGGGGCCGCGTCGACAGCCTCGAAATAGGCGGTTAACGGCGCGATATCATCATCCGTCAACGCCTCACCGGGGCCGAGGTTGAGAAGCCGCCGATAGAGCGCGACACAATCGGCCGCCAAACCGGCTGGCGGGTCGGCAGGTAGGTTGTGACGAAGGTCACTGGCGACAAACGCATCCGCATCCTCTGCCATGTCATCGAGGCTAACTGGCCATTCGAGATCGAGGCCCTTGCCAATGCGGCCGATGGTGGACCGCCAATCGCGTAGACAATCATCGTAATCGATGACCACACGCGGCATGCCACGGCTATCCCGCTCTGACTCAAGCGTATGCCGAAGCCATAGCAGCAGGGCGTTGTTGAAGCCCATGCCATCCCGCTTAATCAGCGAGTTAATAACCGCCATTGGGTGGCGCAGGCTGAGAATGACGGCAAGGTCACGATCGGTGGCGGTGGCCACACGCTGCCAAATCGGGATCAGTCGACAAATCTTGGGGTCTTTTACCGCCGCAATAGGATCGGCGAACTCATCCTCAATAACCGCTGCGAGGTCCTCAACCGCACGGCCGCCGATACCGCCGTCAAAGGCATCCGCAGGCAACGCAGACGGTGTGTTCCAGGCAAGACCAAGATGGTCGAACAGCGCTTCTTGGATCTTGAAGCAGCTTAAGTTCTCCCAATACCCCTTCGGATTGGCATCCTGGGCTGGCAGCATATCACCACCCAGATCGGCGCCCGCAAGGTTGACCAGACGGGTCACCAGCGACGTGCCGGAACGATGCATCCCTGCGATGAGCAATAAATGTTTGGCCATGATCTCGCTTGATCACCCAAAAAGCCTAATGCGCCTAAACCATAGGCGCGTCCAATCATAAAGCATAGCAAAGGCCAGCAAATCGCGGCCCTTGGCAATTCACTGGCGCAACGTCGCCGCATCGCCTAATGCTTGCCGCTGATAAGTCACGCTAAGCACCCTGCCAGCGGCGTGTTCCTAACCGTTTTCCGCGCCGGATGCCAGCCCAGCGCCCATTCTGACAGTTATGACCGACGTAGCGACCCCAGCAGCAACAACCACCAAATGGCAGCCCGTCGTTATAGGCGCCACGGGCGGATCGGGGACCCGGGCGTTCCATGGGATTATGGGTGAGCTTGGCCTGTTTATGGGCGAGCGGGTGAATGGCGCCGGCGACGCCATGGATTTCGAGCCGTTTTTGGACCGCTGGATCAATCCGATCATTAGCAGCCAAGGGCGCCTGGATTACGATTGGTCGCAGACCAGCTGGTGGATGCGTCTGCGCGCCAACACTGGTTTTAATCGGGCCATGAAGCAGTTCCAAACCGAACGGCCAGGCGGGTCGCCCTGGGGCTGGAAGAACCCGCGCTCCATGTATGTGCTGCCGATGATTGCCGCGTTAGTGCCGGGTATCCGGTTCATCCATGTGGTGCGCGACGGCCGGGACATGGCGTTCTCAGACAATCAAAACCAACGCCGTAAACACTTCGCTGCCCTGTTTGGTGAGGGCCCCCAGCACACCTTTGACCCCGACACACCGGCAGCTTCAGCGGCGTTATGGGCAACGGCAAACATGCAGGTGGCTGATTGGGGCGAACGGCATCTAGGGCCGTCACGCTATCGCCGAATCCGGTTGGAAGAACTCTGTGCCGATCCAACCAGCACGGTCGCTGGACTGGGCAACTGGCTGTTCCCTGATGCGGCACCCTCAGGCGATCAAACGGCCTCTGCGGCCGCCACCGTTAAGGCGCCTAGCACCCTCGGCCGTTGGCAGGGGGAGCCGCAAACATCACAGGACGCGGTAACGGGTGCTGCACAAACCGCACTACAAAGATTTGGCTATATCACCGGATAGAGCCGAATAGCCCTATTAAACCAAACAGTTCTAACGGATCCGTCCGGAACATCGGCATGCAGAACTGTTTTTTGATCCAGCAAAATTGCGCTATAACTAGAAGCGGATTGGGGATCAAATTAGGAAATCAGGTAGCGATTGATCATGGATAGGGAATGACCTGTCCTTTGGTCACAGCAGCAACCGGTTCGCACAAACTGTGACCGGGTACGCTTGACGACGCCAGGTACAATGGCAATCTGACAATAACAAACACGTCAAACGCACGCTGCGAGACATTACCTAAGCCTAATAACCACCTCTGATCCGAGATGGTTTGTTGACCGGGTAGCCGATTAGTTTTTTGGGACGCATATGACCCCCCACGAGTTGCTGGATATTCTTCAAAAGCACAATCGCTGGCTTAACTCTAAGCCAGGCGGCGCACGCGCAAACCTGTCTTTTGAGACACTTGAGGGTGCATCCCTGAGCCGCGTTAATCTGAGCCAGGCTAAGATGTCTGGATCAAACCTCGCCAATTGCGATCTGACCGGCGCTAATTTGAGCGAGGTCGACCTGTTCGCCGCCAACCTTTCCGGCGCCAATCTGACCGATTGCGATCTGACCAATGCCGATCTGCGCGGTTGCGACCTAAACGGCGCAATCCTCAAAGGCGCGATCATGAAGGGCGTGGACTTACGCGGTGGCGCGCTGTTCGGCACGAAGCGTAAGACCGAGGGCGCGGTTCGTGCATCTGACCTCTCCGGTGCCGATATGGATGAGGTGACGCTGACCCGTGCGAATGTCAGCGGGGCCAACCTCGCGAATGTGAGTATGGTCGGTGCAACCTGTGAGGGCGCCAAGATGGATGGCGTGAACTTCGCCAATGCCAATCTGGCCGATGTAAGTTTTGATGGCGTCGACCTCAAAGGTGCAAACCTTCAGAACGCATCCCTTAAAGGTGCCAAGCTAGGCAAGGCCAACCTGACCGGCGCGGATGTGACCGGCGCCAAAATCGAAGGTGCGCATCTCGATGGTGCCAACCTGACCGGCGTTGATATCAGCACGGCAATTGCGCAATCGACCGATGCGGGCAAAACCCCATCATCGCTGATCGAAGATGAGCGTATCGATAAGCTGATTAAGGACCATATTGAGTCCCATATCGAATGGCTGCAGACCAACGGCGCTAAGGGTGAGCGGTGTAACCTGCCGGGTGAGAACCTCTCAGGTATCGATCTATCAGGCGTAAACCTTTCCGGCGCCAATCTGGCTGGCTGCGACCTGACTGATGCCAACTTCTCCGGCTGTGAGATGCTGATGGCTGACCTGTCCAATGCCAAGATGGCTGGGGTCAACCTAACCGGCGCGAACCTCAACGGTATCAACCTGCGTAAGAGCAACATGACCGGTGCCGACCTAACCGACGCAACGGTTAGCGGCGTTGACTTGAAGAATGCTAACGGCAAATCAACCGGCCGCATCTGGGCCTCGAACCTATCCGGTGCAATCCTGAAGGGTGCCACCATGGTTCGAACTAAGCTGGATGGCAGTAACCTCGCAGAGGCTGATCTGACTGACGCTGATCTAAGTGATGCCGTGTTAAGCAACGCAAATACTGATCGCGCCAGCTTTGAGGGCGCCATTATGGACAACGTTGTCCGCGGCTAACCGTTAAGCGCCAACGCTCAAACGCACACCCAAATATTGCTGTATTCTGCTACATTAGCAGTATACGATTTACCCCGATGAACAGCTTGTCTGCGGCAAGGCGCTGTCGTGACGTCACGACAGCCCAAGGCACAAGGTTCTCAGGGGGCTTTTAACAATGATTGGACGACGCGCAGGACGCGGCCTTCTACGCGTGGCCTCATGCGGTGCGGTGCTGTCACTTGCGGCTTTGCTTGGGCACGCCAACCTAGCGGGCGCGCAGAGCTTTGAGCGCGATGTACCAAGCATTCAAACCGAACCGCTAGGGGCCTTGGAGAACCCGGTTGGTCAGCCCTCAGACGCATTCACCAGAACTGACCGAGACCAACAGTTCGACCGCCGCCTCCAAGCAAACGAACAACGCCTCTCGACGAGAGAGGAAGAGCCACCCCATCCGCTAGCAGAACTGTTTAGTGAGCGAGCTGGAACGGAGCTTCGTCTATTCGGCGCAGCGTTACGGCAAAGCCTCGCCCCCAAAGACGAGTCGACTACAACACGGGCTGACCGACAGCCCCCACCCGTTTTGGGGCGCATCAGTGATGATTATCGATTGGGCGTGGGTGATCGGCTGGTTATCCGCCTGCGTGGCCAACAAAACGCCACCGAGACCGTTACGATTGATCCCACAGGCGAAGTCGCCGTTGATCAACTGCCGCCCATCGCAGCGGCTGGCCTGACCCTTGGCACCTTCCGCGCCCTGCTGGCGCAAAGCTTGGAAGACCGGTTCCTCGACACCCAAGCCTTCGTCACCGTCAGTGGCATCCGGCAAATTGCCGTTACCGTGACCGGCAGCGTCGCGAAACCGGGCCTTATCCAACTTAGTGCCCAGAGCACAGCACTCGACGCCATCGCAAAGGCTGGCGGTATCGATGCACTTGGTAGCTTACGCGGTATTCGCCTGTTCCCCGCCGATGGCGGACGCGTATCTGTCGACCTGTATGACCTCCTACTAGGCGGAGCTGCGACGGGTGCTAGCCAGCTGCTCAGCGATGGGGACCGACTTCATGTGCCGCCGATTGGGGCCACCCTCGCCCTCACAGGCGATATCAAACGCCCTGGCATCTTTGAACTCGCACCCGGGCAAACGAGCATTGATCTAACGGAAGCGATTATCATGAGCGGTGGGCCACTCAGCCCCGGCGCCCATGATGTGGTGGTGTCGCGCCTCGGCGCCGATGGGCTTGAGCAGCACATGCCCGTTTCACGCACCGGCCAGATACGGTTTGGCGATGGTGATTTGGTGATCTGGACCACACCGAAGGCCGTTGCCCAAGGCCGGGTGCGAATTTCAGGCTATGCCGGAAGACAGGGCACCGTGGCCCTGGATAAGGCAGTCTCGCTAAGCCGTCTGCTTGCCGAACCTGGGGTTATGCGCCCCGACACCTATGGTTGGTTTGCGCTAATCGGACGTCATGGTGCGCCCAGTGGCGGCATCCGCTACATCGCCTTTGCCCCCCAGGCAATCATCGATGGCCAAAGTGACCGACGCCTTCAGGACCGTGATCAGATTATTCTGTTCGAGGCAGACCGCTTCCCAATGCCTGCGGTTGATACCGTCAGTGTTGATGAAGCGCAGTCAGAGGATGAAGTGCTGGACCGTGCAGGCTTAACAACCGATGGGCTGCGTGAGCTGACCACACCGCTGCTGGTTGATTTAGGCGGTGCCGTTCAGCGGCCAGGTCGGTATCCCGTGGCAGCCGAGATCGGTGGTAGTGACCTATTGGCGCTTGCCGGTGGTCCTCGACCCGGTGCCGATATCGACCGCATTGCCCTGCGGCTGAACGAGCGTGGCAGCCAACCCATTGATCCCATCACAAACCTGGCCGCGCTCGACAGTGTTCAGGTATCGGCTGGCGGCTCCCTAAGGTTGCAGGCTGGGGAACCAACCACCCTTCGGCAGGTCTCAATCACCGGTGCCGTTCGGCATCCGGGTGATTACACGGTCACCCCAGGCGATCGCCTATCTGACCTAATTGCGCGTGCTGGTGGCCTTACCAACCAAGCCTTTGCCGCCGGTGCCGTGTTCACCAGGGCCGCCGCCCGCCGGGAAGAGCGACAACCGAACCAGCGCGCTGCACGGGAACTGGACCAAGCCGTTGCCCGCCTATTGATCCGTGAGGAAGAACCGGACCGCGACCTCGTCTCCATGAGCCAGCGCCTGGCGGAGGAGTTGCGTAGCGCTGGTGCCTTGGGCCGGATTACCGTGACCGCAGACCCGGACACGCTGGCCACGCGGCCCGACCTGGACCCCTTACTGCGGGACGGGGATGCCATCTTCTATCCTGAGCGTGATTTGACCGTGCGCGTTGCCGGTGAGGTGCTGTCCCCCGCCGCCCTGCAATTCACGAGTGAAAAGACGCCCACCGATTACCTGCGCGAAGCTGGCGGCTTCACCCGCCTCGCCGATAAAAGCCGGGCCTTCATCGTCTATCCTGATGGCAGTGCGCGGCCACTCAGCATCTCCGCCTGGCAGTACGACCCGGCCAATGTGGTGCCAGGCTCAACAATCGTGGCCCCCAGGGATCCGAAACCCTTCGATGCCGTGGAGCTGACCGCAAATATTGGCAACATCCTCAGCCAGATCGCCGTCACCGCCGCCTCAATCGCGGTGATCGCAGATGATGACGACTAATGACCGGGAGCGCCGCCCCACCGCTGCTGACCATCATCACGGTCACTGAGAATCCAAACTCACCGGCGTTCTTGGATACCGCACGTAGTATCGGCGACGCCCTTACCACTGACATGCCGGTTGAATGGCTAATTGTCCCGGGCAAGGCAGGTGCAAACTCGCCAGCGGGCGCAGACATTCTTCCCACCAACAATCAGGGCATTTACCCGGCCATGAATGACGGCCTGACCGCCGCCAAGGGCACGTATGTTTGGTTTCTGAACGGTGGCGACCGGCTAGCCAGCCCGGCCGCGCTGGAGGCCGTTTTGGAGTGCCCCAGCTCTGAGCAACCAGATTTCCTATACGCTGATAGCCATGAGTTCGGTGGAACAGTACCTGCTGACGTCAGGCTAAAACCCGCCCGCCCGGCACTCGCCTGGCCGCTTGGAATGTTCACCCATCACCAGGCAATGATCTATCGACGGATGCTAGTGCCCGATGCCCATTATCCTACCCACCACGATGTGGCGGCCGATTACGCCTTCACCATTCAGCACCTGCAATCGGCGGCTAGGACAGTCCGATTACCGATGGCCATTGCCGATATCTCGGTTGGCGGCTTCTCCAGCCAGAACTCGGCACGAGGTAGAGAGCAGCAGCACCAAATTCGCTGCCAGCTTGGCGGTGTTCCCAGGTTTCTGAGCCTGACGATTAGGGGAATGCAGTGGTGCAGTCAGGGCGTTCGGGCTCGTCTTCCCTGGGTTTGGCATCGATTGCGGATGGAGCGGCCAACACGGTCAGCCACTACCAGCTACTGAACCCGCTGAACGCGATGCGCCCGGTCGATGGCCCGATAATAGCGGAAACGATCAGCCGCATAGGCTAGACCAGCACGACCATCCCGCCATCCCTGTTGCCAGAGGTAACTATCAGCCCAGGCCAATAGGGGCTTGGCCGGAACCCGGTTTAAGGTACGTTTAGCGACCCGGCGGCCCAAAGGCTCGGCAGCCTCGACATCCCGCAACGCATCCCGGCGTCGCATCTCAGCCGCCCAGAGGGCATAGCGCCGATGGCGGGAAATCCAGGCGTCACGTCCCTTGGCATCCAAATGGATGATCGGGGCAGCAAAGCGGCCAATCGGGCCATTAATGATGGGCTGATAATGCCCCTCAACCTCCCACATCGCTTGGATGTCGAGGTCATCAATCTCTGGGAAACGCGCCGCGTCGGTTCGGAACAGGGACAGCTTTCGATGCTTTCGCCCGTGGCGCAGAATTCGCCCGTCATAGCCGACCTGGGCGGTGATATAGAAGCCCAGCTCAACCGCATCATCACTCAGTCGTTCAGCCATCTCCGTGCGCATGGCGGGGGTCAGCTGCTCATCAGCATCCAACAGCATGGTCCAGGGTTGGCTGATGTTTAGGTTCTCCAGGCACCACTGCTTCTTCTTCGGGTACCGGCCGTTCCAGCGGAAATTGATAATCTCCACCCCGTGCTTGGCCGCGATTGCTGCCGTGCCATCGATGCTGCTGCTATCGACCACAACCACCTGCGCACAATATGGGACACAGCTGGCGAGACAGGCATCGATATTCACCGCCTCATCCCGGGTCATGACGATGATCGTCACCGGCAGCTTGGCTGATCGACCTGTTGGTAGATGTGCAGTCATCGCTCTACTCATCCACCCCTCGGTTCTTCAGGGCGATTGCCAAGCCAAGCCCAGCAAATAGACCAAACAGCGCGGATACGCCCAGCATCGGCAGAACCGCCGGCCAATCCGGGCGTCGTGGTGCCGTGACCTGCTCAATCACATCACGGGCAAAAGGCAAATCGACCGCCAACATCATGGAGAGTTGAAGCTCTTGGGTCAGCAGGCGGCTCAATGCTTCCCGATGGCTGGCAAGGTCAGCCCGCGCCATCTGGGTCGTCAGGTGATCAATCTGAACCGCAACACGGCGCCTAGCCTCTGCGCGCAACAGCGCATCGGCTTGATCGGTCAGCCAGGACAAGGTGGCAATCGCAACATCTCGGTCCCGGTGCCGAAGCGACAACCGGTACAGCGCCGTCTCCCCCACCTTCACGATGGAAACTTCCTGGGATAGCCACTGGGACAGATGCACCCCGTCATCGCCATAGGCACCGATGTAGCGAGCGGCATTACCTGGGCTATCACCTGCATCAACACCCCTAATCCAATCAGCAAGGCGGTGGTGCCAGGCGCTGCCAGCTGGCACCCAATGGCCAGAGCCATCGGAGGCTTCCGCTTTCCACAGGTTGAAGCGAAGCGCCCGCATCGCCGCCTCATCCTTGGCCAGCCCCATAGCGGTTACTGGCGAGACCAAGAGCTGGCGGAAATGCTCAAAATCCGTAAGCACCTCATCGGCCCGCCGTTCCATCGGATTTGCGGTAACGTCATTGGCCGTGCCAGCGGGAATACGAAGCCCCATTCCAACTAAGCCGGCCTGTGCTGTTGGTCCCACCACAATCGTCGCGGTGTATTCGGCATCGACGGCGCGCAACCAAATCATGGCGGCCAGCAGCGCCAACACCAATCCCGCCAAGCCCGCGCCAAGGGCCAACCTGAAGCCAGGCAGAATGAGAGGCTGGCTGCCCCAGCGAAGCAGGCTTTGGTTGGATTGCTGGGAGATAGCGTCATCAGTCGTGGCTGAGTTCGCCTCGGCAGTGATCGACGGGTCTTGGCCTGGGGGGTGGTCTAGCATTACGCAGCCTCCGGCATCGCCAGGGGACGCTCTGCAACGGTGTCTGTTGGGCCTTCTCCGGTCAGCAGTGTGACCAAGCGGGACGCCCCATGCTCAAGACCCAATGATTGGCCGAGCACCATGGCGTTCGCCCCCATGGCCTCGAGTGCGGATCGTTCGGCCGACATCCAGTCCAACCAATCAATCAACCCAGTGGCATCACCGGGTTTTGCCACATACCCAGCGCCACCCTCTTCGATCAGCTTGGCCATGCTGCTCTTCCCAGTGCCCAGCAAGATCAAGGGGCGGCCAACACGGCATGCTGCCAGCGCCTTACAGGGAAACACGGTTCCCTCTGCCCCCGGCTTAATCGAGACAACATGGATATCGGCCGCTGCCAAATGATCCTGCAGGTCAGCATTAGCAACCTGGCCGCCAATGGTGAGGTTACCAATCTGTTCGGCCATCGGATGGCGAGACAGGAAGCGCTGAAGCCCCCGCTCGGATAAGGCGAGGTGGATATCAATGGGGAACCCACTTTGCCCAATCAACGCGGCAGCCTGAACGAGGTCGGTCAGATCATGGGCAACCCCATAATGGCCTGAATACAAAACCCGGATGCGTTGATCAGCGGTTGTCGACGTCGGGGCACTTGGTTTCAGATCGGCCTCTGCCCAGTTGGAGATAACCTCAACCGCTCCATCAAAGCCGTGGTCGCATAGCCGGTCCCGGAGGCATTCGCTCGGCACCACTACCCGGTCACATCGCGCCATGGATCGACGGTGTAGTAAGCGGAGCGGCGCCAAGGCGAAACGAAGGAATGATCCCGCCCATCCGGACCGTGCTTCAAGCACATCCGGATACAAATCCTGGCACCAATAAATCACCGGCATCCTTAGAGCCGTGCCCAACATCACGACGAAAGGCAGCATCAAGGGCGGGTCGGTCATGACAACCAACGTCGTCCCGCGTCGTTGCGATGGATGGCATAGCAGCCGCCTAACCAAACGAGTGGCCTGTCTTAGATAGCTAGCCAATCGCGAGGTAGGCATCCGGTGCTGGTCATCGGCAATCAATTCAGCCTGGTACCCAGCATCGGCAAGGCCCCTGCACAGGTCGCGGGCAAGGCGGCCAGTTGGTGGGCCAACACCATCGATACCGCGATCATAAGTGACCGCACGACCAAACCGGTTGAGCACTAGGAACCGTTGCGGGGCCTCTGCCCTCGCCCGTTCCAGCGCATAACCGTCACCTGGATCGCCCACAGATTTTGGCATCCACGCCCAATCACCGGCGCGGTTTAAGATGCCAGACATTGAAATTTGCCCCGCCCAATAAAATCCGTGATTACCCCCGTTGGCACCGCGGATTTCAAAGCCCAAACATTTATTACTTCTTGCTAATGATCCTATCGGCTTGGACCCGGAAAGTCATCTGAGATCGTATGCAAATTTCCTAAAATACAAGGGATTTCAAGGCTTCTAGCGCTATGAAGCAAATTGCGATACGCTACACCCCGTCGCGGCATCAAAAATTTATGCTTGTTTGAAACGCTTTACCTGCCGCAGCCGAGCATTCGCATAGCCCTATCGTGCAGCTAAATTGCCTGCATAAGATAGCACCGCCTTGCCAGGTTGCGCCTGAACCATACGGACCCGATGAAGGACAAGTATCTCCGCTATACGCTTGAGGCAGGCAGCGCGCGTATTTTCAACTGCCTTGCGATCACCCGCGAAATCCTTGGTGAGACCATGGATGATGGCGCCGGTGACACCGCCGTTTTGGATGCCCCAGAGACATCGCTTAGCAACGGCAATCGCGCTGCCTATCACAATGGTAATGGCGCAAATGGGGCTAACGGCAGTTCCCGCCTGTTCTTTGAGAATTTGGGCCTGAACTACACGATCTTCATCAAGGATCTGAACCCCAACTATCGCCGGGATGATGAGGAGTCAGACGAGAAGCCAATCGGTACGAAGATTTATGTGCCGTTTGACCTGAACAACATCTATGGCGGCGGCAAGTCGATCTTTGCCAGCGATCGCGGGTTCAGGAACGCAATTACCGAGCTTATCGGTGAAGGTGATCATATCTGCCCCCAGGCCATCGCGCGTGATCTGGAACTAATAGAAATCCTCGACAACATGCCGGCGCTGGACCCGTTCCTGGTCCGCGACATGATGCAATCACGGGGCATGACGCTAGACGATCGCTACTTCCAGATCGCCGAGGCTGAATGGGACCGCATTCAGGACCATATCCGCCAACGCATCCGCCCAATGGTCGCGCTTGCCTTGCCGGATGGTGTCATGCACTCCGACGAACGCATGGCCGAGATGATTGATGCGATCTGGAAAGCATCAGACATGCGGCGGTTGGAGCCGCTGATTAAGGCCTTCCTCCTGCCGGTTGAGAAGACGAGCGAAATTTTCCATGCCTGGAAGGGTGTCGCCTTCTTCGAGTACCACTACATGCAGCTGTCAGAGCCTGCGATCCAGTTTGCCAAATGGCTGCAGACCGGCGCCGTTCCTTCACACTCGGTCAACCGGGATGAGCAGGCGGTTTTAGACGACCTCCGCGATGCGGTGCGGGCTAAGCTGAAGACCCATTGGGGTAAGGCGACAGAGATCCTGAAGAACTACAACTACTCTTACGAGCGGCTGTTTAAGCAGCAGGGTAGTGCGGTCGACTTCATGAAGTTCATGGCCAATGCACCGAACCATTTCTGGCATCTCGGCGATGCCATCATTCGTCTTCAACATGCGATTGAGACATGGGAACGGATGACCGGCCTGGTGCCGGAACGCAAGCTTGAGGCCGAGAGCCTGCGCGTCATGCTGATTGTGATGGATGATCTGCTTTAGACGCAGCCGCACTGATCAGCAGCAACAGCACCCCCAACCCCAAGTGCTTATAGCTGGTGTAGAACAGCAGCGCTGGTATCAACGCCGGTAAGCTTGCCAGGGCAATAGCGGCCGATAGGGCCGATATACGGCAGCATTGGACCAGCCAGCGCACCACCACGACAAGCCAAAGTGCCAGGGCTGCTAGCCCTATTAGCCCCAGCTTGAGCAATAGATAGGGTGCAAGACCATGGGCATAGCCGACTTGGTAGTTGCCAACGGCCGGGGACGCATAATGGGCACCCCAACCAAGCCCCCAAATCAAATCCATTGGGTTGGCGGAGATTGCCTGCCAAACCGCCGACCATTCCAGAAGCCGGGCGTTACCGCCAACCAGGCGGGTTTTCTCAATAAAGGCAGGGCCAATGGTGCCCGTCAGGTAAGCCGCCAAGGTAAGCAACGGTATGCCAACGGCCAATGCGATCAGCACATCGGACCGGCTGACCTGCCCCCTTGCCGTCCGCACTCCAAAGACGGTGATTGCCGTCATCAGGATCACTAGGCTGATCCCAAGGGGCGCCCGCTGGGTCGTTGTCGCCATCGCGGCCCAGGCGAGCAGCGCAATTGCCAGCAGGGCCATTGCCAATACCGGTCGGCGCAATACCGTGCTTGGCCTGAACACCAGCCAGACCGGTCCAAAACAGGCGGCAAACGGTACCAAGGGCGAGTTAGCTAGATAGTTGAGGCCGGTAGGGTGTGACACCTGCCCCCAAAGCTCGATTGGTAGTTCGGTCCAGATGAAGAAACGCCAAGCAAACAGGGCACCGCCAACGCAACAAATGACCGCGATCAGTAAGATCGGCAAGTTGGTTCGCAATCTGGGCGCCACCAACAAACACAAGAACAAGAAGGCTAGCGGAATAAAATCGCGCAGCGCATCGTCGATGCTGGCACCAGCTGCCGTAGCCCGAAGGGTACCCAGCCAAACCATGATCAGAAAGACGGCACCAAGCAGTCGCTCGTTGAGAGAGAATGATGCCTTGGTAAGTGTCCCCACCGTCATAACGGCAAGCGGTTGGCGCCAGCCACAGAACAGCATCAGCAACAGCCCAATGGCGATCTCAATCATACCAAAACCGGCTGGTGCCGGTTGCGACAGGCCAGCGTGGATTAGGATCAGCGACGTCAGACAAAGCCAGGCAAGATCAACGCCCAACCGGGGTTGGGTTCCGGGTTGGCTTACGATGCTCGTCAATGTTGAGGCGGTTGGCTCTGCCATCGCCTACCCCTAACTACCGTTGATCAATCCATAGATCATACGGACAGCAACGATCAGGAGGAAGCAGGCAAATACCTGCTTCAATCGCTGCCCAGGAAGCGCGTGCGCCAACTTTGCGCCCCAAGGGGCCGCCAGCATGGTCAAGGGAACGATCAGCGCGAAGCCGATTAGATTTACATAACCGACCGAGCCGAAGGGCAGACCAACAGACCCAAAGCCATTAACGGCGAAGCTGCTGGCCCCAAAGATTGCGATGACCAAGCCAATGGCCGAGGAGGTGCCAACTGCGGTTGTCGGGGTGACGGCACACATCACCATCGTCGGTACCGACAGCGTACCACCGCCAATGCCCATCAATGATGAGACCACGCCAATGGTCGAGCCAATACCGGCGCTACCAACCGGTCCAGGCAGGCCCTGACGCAATGGCTTATGGCTCGGGGCCAGCGCCATATTGATGGCAACCAACATCGCCAAACAGGCAAAGAAGGCGGTTAACCCCTCACCCGATACGAAATTGGCAATCACCCCACCCGCAACAGCACCCAATGCGACGAAGGGTGCCCAGGCGCGCACGATGCTAAAATCAACGCTGCCCCGCTTCTTATGGGCACGGATTGAGGAGATAGAGGTCGCGATAATGGTCGCCAGCGAGGTGCCAATCGCGCTGTGCATGCGCACCTCATCCGCCACGCCCATAACACCGTAAAGCTCAAACAGAACCGGGACGAGGACAATGCCACCACCGACCCCAAGCAGCCCCGCGAGCAATCCTGCAAAAAGTCCAGCCGCCGTCAAACCGGCCAGCAGAACCATCATGGTCTGGGCGTCGAAATCCACTTACTGGGTATCCTTGGGCAGCTATAGGGGAAACTGGCGAATGCACGATAGCACCCGGGCGCATAGCATGGCCGGGTGCCGTTTGCCCAGAGAGGCCTAGCTTAAGCGTTGGCTGACTGGCTCATAGCTGCCTGCTCATCAATCAACCAGCCCTGATACATCTCAATGCCCAGGGTGCGGCCAACGGTGATGGCCCCCTCATGGTCACAGCGGCTGAAGACGATCTTCTCAGGCGGCAGCTGGCGTAGCGCCTTCACGCATTCATCATCCTGCAGCAGGCGAACATGGTCGCGGAACAGGTGGATCTTGATGAGTTCGGTGTTGAGCTTTGCCACCCGAACATAAGGCAGCAAATCGAGCGTCATGCCATCGATTGCCACCCCGAAACCAAGGCGATGTAGTTTGGTGATTGCCTCAACCGCGCGGGCAATATCCTGAAACACCTCACCGCGATGGATCTCAAAGACCAAATTCTCGCGCTCTTTGACGTCCAGATGGCTAGCGAACATGTCGAACAGGCTGTCGAACACCGTATCGAGGGCCAGATTCACGCTGATCTTATGGGTAATCCGGGTCTTGGCCACCATCAGGTAGTGCAAGAGCCGCTCATCCAACAGTCGGCAAAGCTGGTTAAACAGTGGATCCGACGGGCGGATAATGACCTGCGGGAACAGCTTCCGCTTTAGATCGGCCAGGCTGACAAACCGCTCTTCAAAGACTGGCCACCAACCGGTTTGACCGCGATTGATGAAGACATCCTGCTTTTTCAGGAAGGGCCGTATTTCACACCGGTTAATCCGATACTCAATCCGGCTCAACATGGCGGCGTTTAGCGGGCCATCCAGCTCAACATCCGGTTCTTCATCTTCCTCAGTGTCATTGCTGAGGTCGATTTTCGCCTGGGTACCACCTTTTAGGTAGCGATTGGTATTCTCCCGAAACTCCGGATAGGCATCTGGGATCTCATAGGACTCAACCAGCTTCCTGATCTTCTTCTCCGGTACATCCGGGTCGCGCAGGATCGAGGTGACAAGCTCGTCGACCAGGGACTGCGCGTTATCGATCATGTCATGGCGAACAACGATCACGGCATCGCCATTGTTCATGATGAAGCACTGGCCGCGAAAACGGTTGGTCATCTCCTGAACCAGGCTCTGCTGTAGGCGGATTAGGCGTGAATTACCGCGCAGCTGAGAGAAGGTCGCCAACCCAATGGTAATGGCAACATACTTATACTGCGTTCGGATCAGGCGCCGACAAAATGCCAGCAGCTCTTCTTCTGCACTCATCTGGCGTTCCTGCCAGGGAATGAACGGTCCCATCATGCCGATGAACTCGGCGATCAGAGTTGCGCTTTATCCCGATGGTTGGGGGGTGTCATTCGTTGATCAAATGATCCGCCCAAATTGCTAAAGCTAGCCTAACACAGACCAACTTGGTTGTTGATAATGAAAGCTTATTCAGGCCACCGCTGCTTTGATTAACTGCTCTCTTCAGGGGTTTCGGCGGTTTCATTTGTCAGAAGGGCTGGCTGCTGTTGCGTAATGCAATGAATGCCGCCGCCGCCGCGAATAATGTCGAGGGCAGGCACCTGCACCAGATCACGGCCTGGGAAAGCCGCGCTGATTAGCTTTGCCGCCTCATCATCCGTGGATTGGCCAAAGCTCGGCATCACAACCGCACCGCCGCCATCTTCACCGCCAGCCAGGTAGAAATTGATGTATGACGCAGAAAGGCGGCGCCCGGCCTCAAAAATCGGCTTCGGCTGGGGGATGGTGGTCACCTCAACCTCGCGCCCTCTTGCATCCTCTGAGCGTGTCAGGCGGGACAAGGCATCCTGGCCAATCGCGAAATTTGCGTCTGCCTCATCGCTCGGCATGTTTAACAATACATGCCCAGGCCCGGCGAAACAGGCGATGTTGTCGACATGCCCTCTGGTCTCGTCCTCTTCAAACCCTTCAGAGAGCCAAAGCACCCGTTCAGCGCCGGTGTAGTCGAGCAGCATTTGCTCAACCGCATCGCGTTCCATATCGGGGTTGCGGGCTGGGTCTAGAAGGCTGGTCTCAACCGCCAGCAACGTGCCCTCACCATCGGTATGAATGGCGCCGCCCTCGGTTACCAGTGTCGACTCAAAAACACCCCAGTCAAACCGGGTCGCTAGGGCCTGAACCAAGGCCGCATCCATGTCGAAATCATCAGACAGGCCGCCCCAGCCATTAAAGGCCCAATCAGTAACGGCACGGCGGCCATCCGGATGCAATAGGAAGGTCGGGCCCGTATCCCGGGTCCAGCAATCATTGAGATCAACCGGCAGGATATCAATGCCGCTACCCACCATCATGGAGGTGTCGGCCACATCCTCTTGTCGGCACATCATGGTGACAGGCTCGAAGGCGGAGATGGCCTTTGCCACCTCGGCGACCGCCTCGCGGCCGGCTTCGATATCGCCATCACTATTGGCCCAGCTTTTCTCACGCGTGGGCCAGGCCATGAAACAGCGCTCATGCGGTGCCCATTCCGCTGGCATGAAAAAGCCAGCAGCACGCGGCGTGCCGCTCAAAATCGTCGTTTCTGTCATGCAGGTTCCGTGGGCGGTTGCACTAAAGATCGGGCCGATCGTGCGTTGACTTCACACGTTTTTTGCTTGGCCTCTTGTCATCACCGGCGAGAAATTACCGCTCCTGGCCAGTCGGTGCAACCCACGGCAGATTGATGTGATGCCAGACGACCGGAAACACCTGTCCCGATTTTAGGTCACAGCACTGATCACAATCGATGCAGAATGGGGCAATTAGTTTGAGCTCGATAAGCTCTTCGCATACTGTTCAATGCTCACGCGCCAACGCAGAAGGCAGCTGGCACCCGCGTCGCACCAATGCGCCGCTTAAGAAATTCTGGCCACTGATTCTTGCCCCTATGCTGTTTGGAACACGCAACAAAGCCCGATATGAGATCCAGATTCTGAGCCGTGGCCGATGGAGCCAGCGGGAGAATGTGGCCGAGCAAGAGCACGCGATCGCAAAGGCCCGCGCCTTGTCTCAGAACGATAAGACAGCTGAGGCAATTAAAGTCGTGCAATGCACAACGGAAAAGAGCGGCGCTGTCTCCGAGACTGAAATCCTGCTGATCGACCGGCCGGAAGCATTCCGCCGTGCGGAGTTCCAGGTTGGTGCCATCGATGAGGTTGAGCCCTGTGCGACCCGTGATGACCTATTCAAACTAGATGCCCGCCGGGTTATGGAGCGCCAGCTGCGCCCCTATCTGGGTGCCGAGGCCCTCACCCCCACAGAATTTCTGCATATCGCCACCTATCACCGGCAGATTGAGCAGCAGGGCAGTCTGGTTCTGGCGGCCGCCCACACCGCCGCCCGGGTCCGCAGCAAGGCTGACGGCTCCGTCATTGCTGAAACTAAAGAGCAGATCCTGAACTGGGGTGATGAGATCACCGAGATGGCCCAGGACTTTGCCAAGAACGGCAAGAACCTGCCCAAGCTCTCAGACACGCCGTTTCAGGACGTTGCTAAAGCGGTTAACGAGGCAGCACCCGAAGGCCGTGAGGGCTACTGGCTAACAGCGGCCGTCTGTATGGATCTAACCCAGCATCGGGCGATCAATGACAAGCTTGAGCGCCTCGTGGCGTTGTTGAGCAGCAGTGATACATCCGGCGTTAGCATTCTCGATAAGCTGTTCGCCGATTGCATCCTGTCACCAGAGAGCCTGCGGGAGATGTTGGGCCAACAGGTCTCCCTGCTCGCGCAGATTGAGCTGTGCCTCGGCATTCTTCGCGGTCAGTTCACCGGCAAGACCGCCATGGGTGGCAACTTCCTGCAGGTGATCAGCAAACTGGTGGCCGCTGGCCTATGCCCAGATACGGCCGGGGCGCTACGCCTTCACATGATCAGGGCACTCGCGAGCAACACACCTCTCGATAGCCGTGAGCCAGACCCAAACCCTGAGCGGGGTAAGCTGATGCGGCTAACTGCGGCCATCTCGGATGACCCGATGATCCGGCCTGACTGGCCAAAATTCCAGGCACAGATTGACCGGCGTGAGCGGCGTCTAGTTAATGATCTTGAGAGCTACGGCTAACCGCAGCCTTCGATCACTGATCTCATCAAACTGCCTTTATGCGACCCGAAGCGTTCAATGATTTCTGCGGCTCCCTGCTCGCCACCAACCATGTGGTCCAATGGGGCGGTGCCGATGTTTGGAAGGTAGCGGACAAGATGTTCGCCATTGGCTTCTTCGGCACCGATTATCGGAACTGGCCCGGTGGAAAACCACCCAAGGGTGATGATCAGCGACCGACACCGGACCATGGCTTCTTCACCTTTAAAGTCTCGCCGCTGTCTTTTGACATTCTGAAAGATCAGCCGGGCCTGCGCCCCGCCCCCTACCTAGCCTCACGCGGGATGAGCTGGATCCAGCACTATGATGATCCTGGTCTGAGCGATGACGATCTCAAAGCCTATCTGACCCGCAGCTACTATTTGGTGGCAGCAGGGTTGAGCCGGAAGAAACGAGACGGCTTGGGCATCACCATACCGGATGGCCTAGATGGCTAATCCGCACAGATGAACACCCCTACACATATCGCCCTGGGCTTCTTTGCCCTCTGCCGCCCCGATCTAAAGGGTGAAGGCCAAGATCAGGTTGCAGTACCGGGCTTACGTGATCATCTGGTGGTTTTGGCCGGATCACTAGCCCCAGATGCCATTTTGTACGTGCTGTACGCCTATGCGCGTTTAGTGCAGGGGCTTACCGACGAGCGCATCTTCCGGGTCGAGTACTTTTCTGATAGCTGGCAATCGGTCCTCGCCATCGGTAACAGCGCGCCGCTTTATGCCGCGCTGTTGGCGGCTGGGGTCGCCGCGAAGCTTCGGCCGCTCTGGCTATTTGCCGCCGCTGCCCTGCTGCATATCGCAACGGACCTTCCGCTGCATCATGATGACGGCCACGCGCATTTATGGCCGTTCACGATGTGGAAGTTCGAGAGCCCCGTCTCATACTGGGACCCAGCGCATTTCGGAAACATTGCCATGCCGGTCGAGGCGGCCCTGTTCACCGTCCTCTGCGTCGCACTATTCCGCCGCTATCAGAACATCTGGGCTCGCGGCGGCATCCTGCTCGTCCTCACGGCCCAGCTGATCGGCTTTGCCTACTGGGCGTTCATCTTCGGCGGGTAGCTCGGCGAGCAGCAAGAGGGCCAAACCGCAACTATTCAGCGATTTTGAACATTACCTCGTTGCGGCGTAGGAACCATGGGGTGAAAGGCGCGTTGTAGATGGCGTAGATGGCCGGCTCTTCAATTTGAACACCCTCGGCCTCGATGAAGGCACGCAACTCCGCCTCGCGCTCGGCCATCCGCTCATCCGTTGGTCGGCCTGAGAAGCGCAGCACGACGCGCTCATCGCCCGGTACTGTTAACAGCTCAATTCGGTCATCATTGGGGATTGGTGCCGTGTCCGGCGTGAACTCGCGCGGCAGGAAGAAGGCCATGCTCCACCCCTCTGCCTCCGGCACCTGGGTGACCGGTGTGGTCATGGCGATCTCTGTTCCAAGATCCGAACCAGCTGTCGGGGTTTGGGTAACCGGCGCGGTCATGGCAATCTTCCGATCACCACCATTATTGCCCCGGATGTAATCGAACAGAAAACGGAAGGCCTGGCCGGAGGATGCCTCGCGGTCAGCGGCCACCGTCACCTGAACAGCCACCGATGGCTGATACTGCCGAAACTCCACATCACCGACAGTGCGGGTGACCTCATAGGCCGGTCCGGCATCAGCGGCCATGGCAGCTTGCCCCCATGTTAAGGCGATCAGAATGCCGGCGGTCAACGCGGCAAAGGCAAACAAACGTGTGAAGGGCATGCATCCAAATCTCGTCCATTAAGTAACTGACCTCAATACGCCAGCAAGGACCAACTGGATCGCAAATCAAGTCCCGCCAATAGGCGCAAACCGGCAGAAAACTTATGTCCGGACAAAATTTTGCCGCTGTTCTGGCACGATAATGGTTGCGACTTGGGCCCGGGCTGCGGCCTCATGGGCGCAGTTTTGAACGGCAGTTCTAATAACCGCCACCTGATTGGCAACGCACCAACTGCCCGCTTAAGCGAATGGAGGATTTGGCCATGAGCAAGAAAACCGAAACCATTGAATTCCGCGTCGCACCGGAGACCAAGCAGCGCTGGGCATCCGATGCCGCCGATGCTGGCCAAAGCTTGAGCGAGTATATCCGCAGCCGGGTTGAGACCGCCAATACGCCCCCGCTGGCAAAACCATCGGCCTGGCAGCGCTATCAACCGGTCGCGATTGCGGCGGCGGCGATTGTGGCCCTAACCGTTGGTTGGCAGCTGGGCGGGCAATCAAGTGCCCAGGCCCAGAGCGAGATGCGCGTCTGGTTCTCAGAGATGGATCAGAACCTCGATGGCCAGGTGGTGTTCGGTGAGTTCGAAGCCTTCCACCGCCAGGAGCACCTGATGGAAGCGCGGGAGATACAGGCCATGGGGCGCCTCAATGGTTGCGCTAATGATGCCCAACGGATCCTGGCAGAGTTCCAGCAAGAACTGTCCGAGGGGATGGACTGGATCAGGGAAGACTTTGCCGAAATGGATCGGAACCGCGACCAACGCTTGAGCTACCCCGAGCTAATCGCCATCGAACAGGCAGAGCGGACCGAATTCTTCGCCGAGGTCGATATGAACGGTGATGGCCGGATTGAAATCGCCGAGTTCCGGCAGATGATCGAGGCTGACATTGCAGAGGAAGCCGCCGAGGCCTCAGAAGAGTTCGATGAGGAGGATGAGTTCGCCGAGCTAAGCCCGACCTGTCGCAACACGATCCAGGCGCTAGAAGCGGCAGAGAATGTTGAGGATGACGGGCCAGAGGCTATGGAGCGGATGGTCCGTGCCGAGTTTGCCGCCATGGATGCCAATTACGACCGGCAGATCACCCGGGATGAGTTCCTAAACCACTAGGTCGACCGGTAACCTTAGAGCCGCTGACCAGGCGGCGGCATCGACCGCTGCTGCCGCCGATCTTCCTCCCGCTGCCACTCGCGGTAGAGCTGGTTGAGGTTTGAAGCGAAGCCCTGGTCATATTGCAGGATACTTCGACGACGGTCGGCTAGCTGATCACCATTGACCGCCCGCTCCATCGCCGCTTGCAGATCGGTGCAGAGGCCGGGATCCAATTCTTGCCCGGCTGCCTCAAGCACAGATCGAACCGCGTTGGTTTCACGCTCCAACGCCTCGGCACGCCCACCCGGAAACAGCACCGATCTCAACTGCTGCATCAGTGGCTTGGACCGGAAATGCCCCTCTGGCATCTCAAACTCTGGGTTCACGGCTTGCGCCGCCCGGGTTAGGCGGAAGCTTAAATTGGCGAGGTCGCGGT
Source organism: Alphaproteobacteria bacterium SS10 (assembly GCA_019192455.1). Taxonomy (NCBI): domain Bacteria; kingdom Pseudomonadati; phylum Pseudomonadota; class Alphaproteobacteria; species Alphaproteobacteria bacterium SS10. The sequence continues at coordinate 454,294 of JAHCML010000003.1, read as the reverse complement.
GCAGCTCGATGAAGTGATCACGGGCAGGCGTACCTGGGGTTGGGCTTGGCGGTCCCTCACCCAGTGGCGACACGCCCCGGCTGAAGCGATCAACACCATCCCTGGCACAGATACGCGTTACAGTATTCTCATTAATCGGTGCGGTTTCAGCCAGCACTGGGCTGTCAAACCAGATGCACTCGACGCCTGGGGTTGTCGGTAAGAACTCATTCGATGGAACCGGTGGGATACCGGCCCGCAGATCGCAGGCCATGGCGGCGGTGGGCACCACAACGCTGGTCAGGGCGATGGAGAGTGCAACGGCTCTCTTTGACGGAAGTGCGTTCCCAAGCCCCTCTAGGGCCTGCTTTAGAATGCCGAAAGGTCCAGATTGCGGAGTCTCGGCCGTGCCCGCCAGGTTTGGCAGGGGACCAGACGGCAGAACCGCAGAGGGCCGAAGCAAATCAGCCGTTATTGATCCGTCGGGCATAGGGAGAACGACCGCAAAAGTGATCAATCAAATGGACTAGTCGCGACCCTAGCTGCCATTGATGAAAACACAAGCGCCCAATTGCTGTTCGGGCCTAATCCAACTGATCCTCGAGGGGTTCAAGCTTAGCGTGCGCAATCTCCCGAACGGCCTTGTTTAGATCGCTTAAGGCCGGGGCCGCCAGGCGACTGCAATGCCAGTAGAGCGGCACATCCAGCGGATGGCCGGGCACCAACTCCGCAAGGCATCCATCGGTAATCAAGGGCTGTACCAGCACCTCTGGGTTCATGCCCCAGCCGAGCCCAGCCTGGGCGGCATCAATGAACGCCTGCGTTGAGGGTAGAAAATGGCTCGGCAGAACAGGCTCCGCCCCCACCGCACTTTGCGCCCAGTTATCCTGCAACCGGTCCTTCACGTTGAACACCATGCTGGGTGCCCGCTCTAACGCCTGTGTAGTCACACCGTCAGCGAACCATTTATCGATAAAGCCCTGACTCGCCGTCGCCACGTAGCGCAGCGCGCCGAGCGGACGACAATCGCAGCCCTGAACCGGTTTGGCCTGACTACTAACCGCCGCCACCACCTCCCCTTTGGCAAGCCAGTCGGCACTGTAATCCTGATCATCCACCACTAGATCGAACAGCAGCCCGTCAACCTCGGCGAGGGCCGCAACGAACCAGGTGGCAAGGCTGTCGGCATTCACCGCGATCCGAACCGTGGTGGCCTGGGCAAGCGGTGCCGGTTCACCAAGGTCGCCCTGCACCGCCCGTTCTAAAAGCTCAACCTCACCCACATGCTGCACTAGGCGATGCCCAGCCTCGGTCGCCGTACAGGGCTGGCCGCGTTTGATCAGCACGGTGCCCATCCGCTCCTCCAGCTGGCGAATGCGTTGGGAAACAGCCGAGCGGGTCACACCAAGCTGACGCGCTGCCTTCTCAAAGCTGCCGGTGCGGATAATGGCGGTGAGGGCCGAGAGGGCCTGGTAATCCAACATGGTTAGATTTTCTAAACGAACAAAAGATTTTTGAGCTTAACTTATCGAGCGGCATCGCGATATCTGAAACCATCCATCGGCTATCAATACAAACACGACCAAGGCCCCATGAGTGCATTCCTCCCCGGCTTCTTTCTCGGCCTCAGCCTGATCATCGCGATTGGCGCGCAGAACGCTTTTGTTCTGCGTCAGGGGTTGCGGGGTGAGCATGTAATGATGGTGTGCTTTGCCTGCGCGACATCTGATGCGCTGCTGATTGCCGCCGGTGTCGCTGGCTTTGCCGCGATCACCGCCAATGCCCCATGGATTGAGCCTGCGTTCCGCTATGGTGGTGCCGCGTTCTTGCTGGTCTATAGCCTGCGCGCGTTTTGGTCGGCGACCCGCCCAGGTGGTGCCCTGAACCCGGCGGATAAGGCCCCCGGCGCCTGGCAGCCCGTGCTCGGCACCACGCTGGCACTCACCTGGCTGAACCCGCATGTTTATTTGGATACGCTGGTCCTACTGGGTTCAATTTCGACCCAGTATCCGGGGGCAGAGGCGATCTTCGGCATCGGCGCCGTCACGGCATCCTTCACCTTCTTCTTCGCCCTCGGCTACGGCGCCAGCCTACTTCGCCCCATCTTTGCCAAGCCCGCCGCCTGGCGCATCCTCGACGTGATTGTCGGGCTGGTCATGCTGACCATCGCGGTGAAACTGATCATCTAAGCTTTCATCAGCAGCGGCCATGGTGTGTCCATCGACCTTTGAGGGCACCGCCACCCTATGTATGTCTGCCGCTGCACCGGAATTGGTGAAAAGAGACTAGAGGAACTCATTGATGATGAGGGCGCCCGGTCTGTGCGCGATGTCTTCAGAGGCCACGGCGCCCGACCCCAATGCGGTAGCTGCGCTGTCGAAATTCAACAAATTCTCAAAGACCGCGAAGATCCAGATGTCACGACGGCAGACGCCATCGCAAAATGGAAGCGCCCCATTCTGTCGAGCGGGCCCCAAGCGCCCAAGCCAGAAACGCCAAAGGATGATCCAGGCACGGCCAAGAAATCTGAGGGCTCAGCGCCCCCAGATTTGAGCGGCACCCCAATCAGCCCAAACTGCACAGCCAATAAGAAGCCCTAAACCGCTAGGCTAGTCTGAAATCTGACGAATTGAGTTGAGTTCATTTCTGCGAGGCAGGAAGCGCGAGCTCGCAGTAGCCGAAGTCGTTGTAGTCGCTTAACCCAAGCTGATTAAGCGGCGCCAAATTCACCTTCCCCCCAACCATTGACGTGCTCAACACCCTAGCTTGATAGGCCTCATCGGTCATTTGCAGGTAGTCAGACCTGGACAATCCCGGTTGACCAGACAGCCCTATGGACGGGCCCGAAAACACAGCATAGGCCTGGTCTTCGTAAAAGATGATCTCGGTGGCGGGGGCCGACCCCACAAGGGCAGAGTTATCCATAAACAGGGTACTGAAACTCTCAGCATCCGGGCTTGGTTCAAACGGATGCACGATCCTAGAGGCACCGTGATAAATCAGATGGGGATGTGAGCCATGGAAGCGAAACGCCCAGCCATGCGGATCGCTAACACGCACTAAGGCTACCGTCTGATCACCAAGTGGCACGTCAGCTGTTTCAAGAAACAGACCGCTCTCCAACCAGACACGCCACCACTTATAGAGCTGGTCCTGCTGGAAGTAATGCGCATACAACCCCTGTAGCAGGCCATATCGCTCAATGAGGAGCTGCCAAAGCGCGTCTCGATAAAAGGCCTGCTGCTTTTCAGTTGCAGGGCGCCATTCCGGCAGCGTCACGCCTTCCGGGTAGATCAGCCCAAGATCACTCGAGAAGCGAAGGTTGGCCGCCAGGAAGCCACAAACCCCGTCCTCATCCCCCCGCTGAAGCTGGAAATCGTCGAGCTCAAACTCAAGCTGAACCAAACCCGAGACAGAGCCACCGCGCTCATCCGGGCTTGCGAACGCAGCAAGGGGCTGAAACGCCAGCAGCAGGATAACAATCCAAAGGGTCCCTCTGCCCGCAAGGTTGGGCAGTTTCAACAACGCATCGCTGATCATTCCACGTCCTAACACTGCCGCCCAACAGCTTTAGCCGAGATGGCTAAGGCAGGCTGATCCCATAGAGCCAAGACTGTTGCCGCGGCTGTCCAGGAAAGTACAAATGGCAATAGTTTCCATTGCCGTTTCTTTGCAGCCCTAACTCTTTCAACGGCGATACCAGTACGCGCCCCCTCAGATTTTCCTGAGGTTCAATCAAAGCACGAACTTGGTCATCACTCAGGGCTAACCAAGGCTGCGGGCTAAAACCCTTAGACAGTGATAGCGGCCCGCCGACATCTGCACGAACGCCATAGGGCTCGCCTTGGTAGATGACCACGTCGTTCGCAGGCACAAATCCAACATTAGGCACGTGCAAAATGTTGAGGCCTTCCAAATGGTTAAGATTATAGAGATTGAGGCCCTCAATAAGCTCTGGCGCTCGGTCCAAATCGTATGGGCTCACCATAGGGCCATTGCCCCTATAGTTGATGATTGCTCCGTGTTTCCGAACAGAAAAACGCCACATATGCGGGTCGCTAAGCCGTATTAACCGAGTACTCTCACCCGCGATCGTTACCTCGGTGGCTTCAAGGCTCTGCCCCGGAGGCAGCTGGAAAGACCATTTTGGCGTCGTACTACTGTCGTCAAAAAACGTGACCTGCACCCATTCCATGAAGCCAATTTGGCTCACGGCAAAAAGTCGTGCGCGCTCCCTAAAAAAGGCGAGCTCTTCTGCTGTCGCTGGCTGCCATTCAGGAACTGTGATCTCGTCCGGAAAAATCAGACCCTGCTCCGTTGAGAACCGGAGGCGGCCTGAGAGGTATGCACAGATCCCGTCCTCAACACCGTAGGCACGCTGGATATCGTGAACCTCAACATCCAAGGAAATTGTTTGGGGCTCCCCAAGTTCCCGAGGCGTCTGGGCGAGCACATTTGAGCCAGCCGTTAACAGCGCCAGAAACGCGATAACGCTCAACCAACCAGCCGTTAACCTATCGGGCATATCAAAAACCCAAGCATCAAAACTGCACTACAAGATATGTAGCACGGAATGACCCCATCCGCAGCGAGATTCTGTTGATTTCAGCTCGAACTTAAGCCGCCTGGGCGAGAGCGGCGACGGTTTTGATGCGGTCGATCATGGAGAAGAAGCCGTTGCGACGGTTGGGACTTAGGTGTTCTTCCAACTGCAACTGGGCGAAGGCGGCATCGATGTCGACGGCGAGGATCTGTTCCGGTGTTTTGTCAGAGAACAGCACGATCAGAACGGCGATCAACCCCTTCACGATATGGGCGTCGCTATCGGCGGCGAAATGGATTACCGCCTGCCCCTCAATCTCACGCTTATCATAGGTCATCCAGACCTGGCTCATGCAGCCCTTGACCTTGTTCTCATCGGCATAGGCGGCCTCGGGCAGTGGTTCCAAATCCTTGCCCAGATCGATGATGAAGCGATAGCGCTCCTCCCAATCATCAAGGAATTCCAGGGTCTCAACCAAATCGTCAAAATCGGTAGGTAGGGCCATGAAGCGTACAGGTCGGTCTTGGTTTCAGCGACAGCTTGGAAGCTAGCTGCTTTCTGCCGAAGGGCAAGTGGTTACGGCAACTCAGCTTCCGCCAATTAGCGAATTGCCTTGGGCGTTGTGCCGCCTTACAACTGCGTCGTCCTTTTCTCGCCGATCCACATCATCATTCAGGCCATGACCGCAAAAGACGTCCGCATCGAAACCGACAGCATGGGTGAGCTCGAGGTTCCCAATGACCGTTACTATGGCGCGCAGACCGCACGCTCGCTGATCAACTTCAAGATCGGTGGAGAGACCATGCCAGCGCCGCTGGTCCGGGCCCTCGGCATCGTTAAGAAGGCGGCGGCCGTCACCAATGTTGAGCTTGGCGCGCTGGAAGACAAAATCGGCAACGCCATCGCCGATGCGGCGGAAGAGGTGATCGACCTTACCCTGCTCGACCATTTCCCACTGGTGGTTTGGCAGACCGGTTCCGGCACCCAGTCGAACATGAATACCAATGAGGTGATCGCCAACCGCGCGATTGAGATGCTGGGCGGTACGCTGGGCTCAAAAGACCCGGTGCACCCAAATGACCATGTGAACCGTGGCCAAAGCTCAAACGACACCTTCCCAACCGCGATGCATATCGCAGCGGTTGAGCAGATCCATCATGAGCTGATCCCCGCCCTGCAGCGCCTGCACGCCGCGCTGAGTGAGAAGGCGGGTGAGTTTGATGAGATCATCAAGATCGGCCGGACCCACCTGCAAGACGCGACCCCGCTGACCCTTGGCCAAGAATTCTCCGGCTACGCTAAGCAGATTGAGAATGGCATCACCCGCGTCCGGGCCTGCATGCCGCATCTGTTGGAACTGGCCCAGGGCGGTACCGCCGTGGGTACCGGCATCAACTCAAAGCGTGGCTTTGCTGAAGGCTTCGCCGCCGCTGTCGCAGAGATCACCAGCCTACCCTTTGTCACCGCACCCAATAAGTTTGAGGCGCTGGCCGCCCATGACGCGTTGGTTGAGACCTCAGGCATGCTGAATGTGCTGGCCGTCTCCCTGATGAAGATTGCCAATGATATCCGGCTGCTCGGCTCTGGCCCACGCTGCGGGATTGGCGAGATTTCCCTGCCTGCGAATGAGCCTGGCTCATCGATTATGCCGGGTAAGGTGAACCCAACCCAGTGTGAGGCCATGACCATGGTCTGCACCCAGGTGATGGGTAACCACTCAACGGTCAGCATTGCCGGTTCCAACGGTCATTTTGAGCTGAACGTCTTCAAGCCGGTGATGATCTACAATGTGCTGCAGTCGATCCGCCTAATCGCCGATGCGTGCAACAGCTTTACCGATAACTGCGTTGCTGGCATCACCGCCAATCCTGAGCGGATTGAGAAACTGATGCGTGAGAGCCTAATGCTCGTTACCGCGTTGAACCCGCATATCGGCTACGACAACGCCGCCAAGGTGGCGAAGAAGGCGTTTGAGGACAACTCAACCCTGGAAGAGGCCTGCGTCGCCATGGGGCTGATGACAGCCGAGGAATTCCGGGCCGCGATCAAGCCGGAAGAGATGATCGCCCCGAAGGACTAAGGCGAGGCAAACGAATGAGGCTGGAGGGCTGAACAACAATGGAATGGTCGCAAATCATCGCCTTCACCATTGTTGCCAGCCTGTTGGTGATGTCGCCGGGACCCAACGGCGTGTTAATCGCCAAGACGGTGCCCACCTCTGGTCGTTTGGCTGGGTTTGCCAATGTCGGCGGATTTGTTGCCGCCTTCTATCTCCACGGCGCGTTATCGGTGCTGGGCATCTCGATCATCCTGGTCCAATCGGCCACCGCCTTTGCCATCGTGAAGTATCTTGGGGCCGCCTATCTCTGCTGGATTGGCATCAAGGCGTTGATCGCCGCCTATAAGGGTGCAGCGGCACCACAAGTGACGGAGCCCGCCAAACGCCCGCGTACATTGGGCAAGGCGTTTATGGAGGGGTTGCTGACCAACGCCCTCAACCCAAAGGTCTCGATGTTTTACCTCGCGGCCTTCCCACAGTTCATTAATCTCGGTGCCAGTTCGGCCGCATCATCCTTCACCCTGGTGTTCATCCACTCACTGCTGAACGCCATCTGGTTTTGCGCCATGGTGCTGGTGCTTGATCGATTAACCGCCCTCACCAGCAGCAACCGGGCTCAGCGCTGGTTGAACGGGATTACCGGCCTCGTCTTCATCGGCTTTGGGGCGAAGCTGGCCACCGTTCGGGCAGCCTCTTAACCGGGGCGCTTAAGCCAAAATCCAGTTTTCTCAGGATTTCCGTTTTTTGCGGCAAGTTGAGACAGGCAAAATGCTTTCTCTAGGCGGATCAACTGCTTGCGCCAGCCAAGTTCTCGCAAAATGCGATTTAGACTTAAAAAAGCTAAAATTGAAGTATTTGTAAGCCCCGCCGAAATCGGTCATAGCTGATTTGACGCAAACGCTGAAAGTATTTGTAACACTCTTATCTCAAGCTTTTACGGGCCATGCCTAAAAGTCAGATTTGATTAAGTGTTTAGCGCCATTGTAGGCGTTTTAAGGTGACTGTTTGAATGGGTGATAGCACCGTATCAATGTTGGCGGAGGCCGGCGGCGCCGAGGCGGTAAGTCGGCTAAACCAAGAGCAGCTCGACAATCTGATTGCCGAGCATCAGCAATACCTGGCCAACCGACGGGGCGGGCCACGGCTCGACCTCACGCGCCATGACGTCAGCCAACTCGATTTCTCTCATCAGAATTTGGCTCTGGCCGAGCTGGCATCCAGCGACCTGTCAGGCAGCAATCTGAAAGGCACCGACCTTTCCAACGTCAATTTGTTCGGCACCAAGCTGACCGATGGCGATTTATCGAGCGCCAACCTAGCCAATAGCGACCTTCGCGCGGCTGGTCTGCGCAACGCCAATCTGCGGCACGCCAACCTGCGTGGTGCCGACCTCCGTGAGGGGGTGATTGAGCATGCCGATGGCACCTTCACCTTCCAGAAGGCGGATTTACGGTTTGCTGATCTGAAGGGTGCCAACCTGACCGATGTTTTGGCCTATAACGCGGATATGTCGCTTACCGACATGACCAATGCCCGGCTGAACAATGCAGAGCTTAGTAACTGCAACCTGCGTGGTGCTGAAATGGAGGGGGCAGACCTGACCGGCGCCAACTTCGCTGGCTCCAACCTGCAGGGCGTCAACTTTGCTAACGCCATTCTTGACCGCACCAATCTGGACGGCGCCGATTTGACCGCTGCCATTCTTGAGGGTGCCAAGGTCCGGCGCACCGATCTAAGCCAGGCGAAGATGTCTGAGCAGCTGGAGAATTTGGAGGAGGCGCTGCGCTCAGTCCTCAAGCAGCACGCCCAATGGATTGAGAGCCTGGGCCGGATCGGGAAGCGTGCCGATCTAAGCCGCTATGATTTGAGTGAGGCAACGCTGGAGGGCGTTGAGCTGTCTGCTGCCATCCTCTGCCTAACCCTACTGCGTGGCGGCAAGATGGATAGCTCTAAGCTCGCCATGGCTGACCTTACCGCCTCCAACGCGCCTGGCTTAACCGCAGTTGGTGGTGACCTCCGCGGCATTGTTATGTGTGAGGCAAACTTGCGGAACGGTAAGTTTGACCGTGCCGATTGCTCGCCGCTCGTCGTCCGCCGCCCCGAGGGTAAGGTGGATTGTGAGGCGAACTTCGCTGGGGCCAACCTATCTGGTGCCAGTTTTGTGCAGGCTGACCTTCGGGATGTGGACTTCACAAGTTCTATCCTGCGCCGGGCCAATCTTCAGGACGCGGATTTATCGGGTGCGGTCCTGCGCAATGCTGACTTAACCGGCGCCCTGTTTGATGGTGCACGGCTCGACGGCGCCGACACCACCGGTGCGATCGGCCTGCCAGATCATATCCGCAACGCCTAAGGCATCGGGACTTCCCGCTTATCAGCTAGGTCGATATGCTTGATCGCATGTCGAGCGACCTGCTTTCCGAACCCGTGATCGATCAAACCGTGCGCAAGCGCTCGGTGCGCCTGTTCGGGCATATGACATCGGTTAGTTTGGAGCCACTATTCTGGGAAGAGCTCAACCGCCTGGCCAAACGCGACGGCGTCACCCTGACCGCGCTGATTGAGCGGATTGATAGCGCCAGAACGACAACGTCGGGGGCTGATGCCAGTAACACAACTACCGGCAGCCTATCCAGCGCGCTGCGCCTCTACATCCTCACCGAAATTATCGCCGAACGGGATCACTGACATGGCCGACATCGTCAATCTTCGCCAGGCCCGCAAGCAAAAGGCCCGGGAAGAAAAGGCTAAGCAGGCAGAGGCCAACCGAACCGCCCATGGCCGCACCAAGGCTGAGAAGTCGAAAACAGCGGCACAGAAGAAGATTGAGGCCGACCGCCTAGATGGGCATCGGTTGGATGACTAGCCCCACAGAGCCCCAGAAAGCGTTCTAGTTGGAGCTCTGATCAAAGGCGTCAATCAACTCAAGCCGATCAACAATCTCAGATGCCTGTTCATCTGAGATTAATCGAGGTGCCCCAGACGCCGAGGCGGTCTGATCAGCAGACGTCGGCGAGAATAGTGGCTCACCGTCCATATAGTCTCGTGACAGATCTCGGTTTCCAGCGACAAACTGATTAGCAAACTCCACAGCGCCTGGATCAGACAACACACCGCCCAGCAAAAGCGGATTGGATAAAATAGCGTCCATAACGTCAGCAGATACTACCGGTGCCTGACCACCACTTGATTGGCGCCTATTGTAGAGCCGAAGCACCTTGGCCTGATCGGCGGTGAGCTTTTTGTTCTGAACCTTGGTAGAGAAGTTAAAGCCGGCCTCATCAGCCATGCCCAAGGCGTGACGAAGAAAATCACGCCGGCTATCTCCCCACTCTAGCCACTGAGCCCCATACCGACGAACCAAGAGGTTCTCTCGACCAAAGACGGCAGCCCAGCGATCGAGGCTTGCCTTATAGTCATAGTAAACGGTGTCCAGGCCTAGGTCTGATAGCCTTTGATTGAACTCAACCAGCCCCAAGGGAGAGCCAGACTTCAGGGCCGTTGAGTACAACGATAGCCGGGCATCAGATTGTTCACGCAGGTAACAAACGACCCGGATACTCGTGAAATGAGCGTTGAGAAAACCAGCCAGAGCTGAAATGGATTTTTCGCTCCTGAAACGACTGTGGAAATGCTCCGACGAGACAATCATTCGATCGAAGCGAGAGCTTTCGACCCTGATCTCAGCAGATAGCCTCTCCAGAAAGGGGACACACACAGCCCGCCGCTGCTCTTCATCAAAGATGTCATTGGCAGCATGTAGGTCGTCTAGATCATCTTGAAAGCACGCAGCGAGTTCGCGATTTACACCCGGTAACATGACCCGGCTTTGAAAAACCCCATGCGCTTCTAGCTGCGACTGGTTCCCGCTCAACCAGGTCTGAATGGCCGTTGAGCCGGTCTTCTCAGCGCCAATATGAAGTACGCATCTCATGCGCGATCGATCCGCAACGCAATATTCTGATGGCCTAGACTATGGGGGTAGAAGACGAGATCACACGCCAAAACCACCACCACCTGGCGTTTCAATAGTGATGAGCTCACCGGTTTCCATATCTACGCTTTCGGTACTGCCCAGCATCTGCTGGCTGCCGTCTAATCGCTGGACATAGGTTTTGCCAGGGGCGCCTGGTGCGCCGCCCTCTAAGCCGAAGGGTGGCTCAATCCGCCGATTAGATAGGATCGAGGCCCGCATAGGTTCTAAGAACCGAAGTTGGCGGATGACACCCTCGCCACCTTGATGCTTACCAACGCCGCCCGACCCGTGTCGCAGAGAGAACCGCTCCAACAACACGGGATACCTTGCCTCCAGCACCTCAGGATCGGTAAGGCGGGAATTGGTCATATGGGTGTGTATGCCCCCGCAGCCATCGAACGTACGCCCGGCACCAGCACCACCACAGATCGTCTCATAATACTGATAGGTATCGTTGCCGAAGGTGAAGTTATTCATCGTCCCCTGGGCCGAGGCCAGAACGCCCAAGGCGCCAAACAGACAATCGGTTACGCATTGTGAGACCTCAACATTCCCGGCCACCACCGCAGCCGGATAGTCAGGGTTCAACATTGAGCCGGCGGGAATGCGAATATCCAGAGGCTTTAGGCAACCGGCATTAAGTGGAATATCAGCATCGATCAGGGTCCGAAACACATAAAGCACCGCAGCCCGGCAGACAGCGGCAGGGGCGTTGAAGTTGCTGCCTTGCTGCTCGCTGGTCCCAGCAAAATCGATGGTGGCGGCGCGTGCGGCCTGGTCAACGGTGATTGCCACGCTGATGTTGGCGCCGCTATCGAGCTTTACGGTGTGGCTGCCACCCTCAAGGCTTGCCAGAACCTCCCGCATCAGGCGTTCAGCATTATCTTGTACGTGCCGCATATAAGCACGTACGCGTGACAAGCCAAATTGCCCAACCATCTTGGTGAGTTCAGCAACGCCCTTTTCATTGGCCGCAATCTGCGCCTTCAGGTCACCGATGTTTTGTTCGATGTTTCGAGCGGGGTATTTGGCGCCGCCAAATAGATCACGCACCACCTGCTCCTGAAACGTGCCTTGATCAACCAGCTGCACATTGTCGATCAGTACCCCCTCATCATCGATATGGGTGCTCATCGGTGGCATGGATCCTGGGGTTAGCCCCCCAATATCGGCATGGTGACCGCGAGAGGCGACGTAGAACAGCACGGCTGTGCCCGCCTCATCAAAGACCGGGGTGATAACGGTGACATCGGGTAGATGGGTGCCGCCATTATAGGGGTCGTTCAGCATGAAAACGTCGCCCGGCTTAACGCCATCCCCACGCCGTTCGATAATCGTGCGAACGCTGTCGCCCATGGAACCTAAATGGACCGGGATATGCGGCGCGTTAGCGACCAAACCGCCCTCGGCATCAAAGACCGCGCAGGAGAAGTCCAGCCTCTCTTTGATGTTCACGGAATAGGACGTGTTCTCAAGCGTTGTGCCCATCTGCTCGGCAATCGCCATGAACAGATTGTTGAAAACCTCCAGTAGCACTGGATCGGGTCTGGCGTCGGCATCCTGACCCGCTTCAACATCGTTGGCTGCTGTGCGTGCCTGATAGCGGTTGATCACCACGGCACCCGAGGCGCGGATCTCCGCTCGCCAGCCCGGATCCACCATAATGGTGGAGGTATCCTCAAGCAGGATTGCCGGCCCCTCAATCTGCGTTCCCGCCGCTAGAGCATCACGTTTGAAGACAGCGGTGTCGTGATACCGATCCTCAGTAAACACCTGCACAACCGTGACTGGCTCGGGTGCCGGCGCGTTACCTGAACTGGCTGACTTATCGCCCTCGACCTCAGTACCGGAGGCACCAATCGCCTCCACCGCCACCATCTCAACAATCAGATCGCGGTCGGCCATGGTGAAGCCAAACTGCTGGCGATGCAGATCATTGAACGCGCTGGCCATCGTGGCGGGATCAGCCGCGGCAACCGGCAGGGCCTTATCCGTACCGGCATATTTCAGGTGATAGCGGATCTCTAGCCGGATATCGGCCGGATCTACGCCCTGCTCCACCAGCTCTTGCCGCGCCTGTTCGCCGACGTCATCGGCGCTCTTTCCGGCCTTGGCGGCGGTTTCGTCATTCAACGGTGCCTCAACCGATATCTCACGCAGGGAGCGACGATCAGCGAGCCCCATGCCAAAGGCTGAGAGAACACCGGCAAACGGGTGCAACAACACCGTCTCAATGCCCAGCGCATCGGCGACCAGACAGGCATGCTGGCCACCGGCACCGCCAAAGCTGTTTAGGGCGTATCGGGTCACATCATGGCCGCGCTGCACCGAAACCTGGCGGATCGCGTGGGCCATATTGTCGATGGCGATCCGCAGAAAACCGGCGGCAACGGCCACCGGTTCCCGTTGATCACCCGTCTTATCCGCAATCTCAGCGGCCAACTCAGTAAAGCGGTGGCGCACCGCATCGGCGTCCAAGGGCTCATCGCCGCCAGGGCCGAACACCCGGGGGAAGAAGTCCGCCTGCAACTTACCCAGCATGACATTGCAGTCGGTCACCGTAAGTGGGCCGCCACGGCGATAACTGCACGGGCCGGGGTTGGCGCCAGCACTCTCTGGCCCGACGCGGAAGCGACTGCCGTCAAAATGGCAGATGGAACCACCGCCGGCCGCAACCGTATGGATATCCATCATGGGTGCGCGCATCCGAACACCCGCAACCACGGTCTCAAAGCTGCGTTCATACCCGCTGCCCTGGGTGCCATCATAATGGGCCACATCGGTTGAGGTGCCGCCCATATCAAACGTGATGATCTGGTCAAACCCATGGGTTCTGGCGGTTTCAACCGCACCAACAATGCCACCGGCTGGGCCAGATAGGATGCAATCCTTGCCCTGGAAGCGCTCAGCCTCAATCAGGCCACCATTGGACTGCATGAACAACAGGCGCGGCCCGTCTTCACCGGCGGCTTCTAAGTCACCGGCTACCTGCTCCACGTAACGGCGCAGGATGGGCGAGAGATAGGCATCAACCACCGTCGTGTCACCGCGCCCGACAAGCTTAATCAGCGCGCTGACCTCATGACTAACGGATACCTGGGTGAAGCCAACATCTTGGGCGATCTTGGCCGCCGCCTGCTCATGGGCTGGATAGCGATAGCCATGCATAAACAGGATAGCGCAGGCACGAATACCATCGGCATAGGCGGCCTCAAGCCCCTGCCGCAGCACCTGTTCATTCAGCGGCGTCTCCACAGTACCATCGGCACGCACCCGCTCCGGCACCTCGAGCACCTGCTCATACAGTTGCTCTGGTAGCTTGATATCGAGATCAAAAATGCGGGGGCGTGCCTGGTAACCGAGGCGCAGCGCATCCTTAAACCCCTCTGGCACAATAAGCAGGACCCGCTCACCCTTACGCTCCAACAGCGCGTTAGTGCCGACGGTGGTGCCCATCTTCACCGCCTCAATATTGCTGGCGGGAATATCCGTCACCGCCTCAGCATCAAGCAGATCGGCAATGCCCCGGATGGCAGCATCGCGGTACCGCTCAGGGTTCTCAGAAAGCAGCTTGTGGGTGGTCAGCGACCCGTCAGGGCGCTTGGCCACAATATCGGTGAAGGTGCCACCGCGATCGATCCAAAACTGCCACTTCGCATCAGGGGCGGTGTTACTCATAGGTCGGTACTTATCTTTAGACGGGTGAATTAGCGGTCAAACTCAAGGCGCATATGTAGGTGGGAGATACCAGCATCGAGGAACTCTTCCCCCTCCTCGACAAAGCCTAGACGCCGATAGAAATCTAACGCCTGTATCTGGGCGTCTAGCCGAATGGTTGAGAGCTCACCGCGCTGCCGCTCATATTCGATCATGAACTTCATAATCTCAGCGCCGAGGCCGGTCCCCCGCGCCTCCTTCAGGATGCAAACACGCTGAATCTTCGCGTAGTCCGGCAGGTATTTGATCCGTGCGGTACCAACCGGCAGACCGTTATGCCTGGCCAGAATCTGGACACATTGATCATCCAGGCCGTCAATCTCCTCAGCCTCCGGCACCCCTTGCTCTTGGACAAAGACGGTGCGGCGAATATCAAAACAGGCGGCGATATCCGCCGGGTTGGTGACAATGGAAATCTCGGTCATGGCGCTTGATCAGTAAGGCAGAACAACAAATGAGAGGCGATGATAGGCGCGGCGGGCATCACCGCCAGTGCCGTCGGTTGAGCCGATAACATAGTCACCTGGCTCTAAAACCCGGGCGCATCGGAATTCGCCCCGGTTGGCCCCGGTGCGGGCAGGTACCGAATTCTGACAGGCTGCCCCGTTAACTTGAATGCCAGCGTTCCCCGTAAGCGTAATGCCCTGCTGTCCGGCAACCGGGCCAATGGCGGCATCGGCCACCAAATAGCCACGTTGGGACAGGGTAAAGCGCTGGCTGTTTACCGTTGGGCCAGTTTGACTGAGACCACCGTAATGTAAGGCGATCGGCAAGCTCACGGGCTGCCAAACCTTGCTTATACAGACAAGGGTCTGATTCCGGTTGTCGGTTGATATGGCAAGCGACCGCTCTGGGGCGCAGGCACTACCGGCAATCGCTGCGGTGTTATCTGACTTCACCGGCGCGCGCGTTGGCGCGATAGGGGTGAAGGTGGGCTCAGGCTCCGGTGGTGGCTCGGGTGCCCGACGTGGCGCTGGCCTTGTTGAGGCTGGACGGATTGGTTCATCCAGGAAGCTTGTGCGGTCACGGCTGGTAAATGCATCAGCATTAAACGAACGACCAAAACTCCCGCCAATTCGACCAACTGGCTCCTCAGCTTGAGTATTGCTGCGATTATTGCGGCGGGTGTTAAGCCGATCCCGTTGCTGCTGGACCAAACTGCCAACCCCACCACGCGAGGCGATGGCGTCGGTGGTTGGCAATTCTTCATACTCATCCCGTCGCGAGGGAATATTCACAGCATAGGCGTCGACATAAGCGCCTGTTCCCGACCGGAAGTAAGCGATCATTGCCAGCGTTCCGGGCGCTATCCGATAAATCGGCGGAAGCTCAGCTAAAGGAATATCCCAGCTGCCATAAGCACCACTGATCCTGGTCCCATCAAGTGACATGCTGCCAGCCTCAGCGCCGGCGATGGATACAATGCGCCCAGCCTCGGTTGCGGTCAGCGGCTTCCCGCCATCGGTAACGGTTAACAGTTCCAAGGTTGGCGGCGGCTTATTGCCATCAGTTCGGCGGACTAACAACCGGTAGGTTTGGGCGTATGGGTTTAACCGGAGCACGCCATTTACGACCATAAAGTCGGGCAGATAGCCTTCGGCCAACAATCGACCCGGCAGAATTTCTGTCACGCCCCTCTGGGCCGTCTCACCCAGTAGTTCGCCGAGTTTATCGCGGACAAATCGCCGGGCGGCATAATGCACAATCCGGTGCTGCTGTGCCGCGACCGCGGCCTTCTCATAGTTGATCTGGCCGATTTGTAGCGTTGTGATGATCGCAAGGCCGGCGGCGATAACGCCCACACTCAACAGGCCCTCAAGCAGGGTAATACCGGCTTGACCGCGCCTTTGAGCGCTCACGTCTGCTTGGCGTAAAAATCTGCGCAAGGTCTTCAATAGCTTTGCAATGGCGACCTTTGCCGCCCCATCCATCTTCACTCTAGCCGTATCGGCAATGCCGCGCATCCTTTGCAATGATTACTGGGTTAATTGGCATGCTTGGCGATTGGCGCCAAAGAAAGCTATGGTTCGTGGCGTCATATAGGCTGTTATGCCCTCTCAATCATTTCGGTAGATAATTGTCGTGGTTGGATTTCTCGCCAAAGTAGCAATCGGTTTTGTTGCGGCCGCCGCCTATGGGCCAATATCTTATGTCCTGAAGGAAGCCTATGACGGCATCACTGCCGGTGACGGCGGTGAAGGCAATCCGCTGAAAGGCGGGTTACCGCTTGAGGACCTGACCGATCAGGAAAAGCTCGCCTTCTTCGTTGGCACGGTAAGCCTTATCGCCAAGATGACTGCTGCCGATGGCGATAGCAGCTTTGATGAGGTTCGCGTCTTTCGGCAGGTGTTCCGCATTGATGGTGACAACCTTGATGAGGTCACCAAGATCTACAACACAGCTAAGAAGAGCTCTTTTGGTTATGAAGAGTTCGCGGATGAGCTGGTTGAGATTTTCGGCGCGCGTCATGACACACTGGATGCCCTCCTCGACGCCCTGTTCTCAATCGCCTATGCCGACCATGTCCTCACCGGCGCTGAGCTTGAGTTCCTACGCGATGTCGGGAAGATCTTTGGCCTGAACAAGGTCGAGTTTGATCAACTGGCCGCCCAGCATGACGCGAAGAAGGTCACTGACCCATATATGGTCCTGGGCGTCCGAAGAACTCAGGCCACGGTTGAGATTGAGCATGAGTACCGGCGCCAGATGGAGCGTTACAGCCCACAGATCCTATCGGACCAGGGACTGCCCAACGCCTTTGCTGAATTGGCCGATATGCGCATGGCGCTGCTGACCGAGGCGATGGAGCGTATTCTGACCGAACGCGACCAAGGCGGGCTGGAAGATGGCGAGACACCGACCCAGCACTTCCAGCGCTACCTGGATCTGCGCCCGCTGGGAATGGACTTCAAAGGCTTTGGCGTTGGTGAGGACCCACGCTATGCCTCAGAGGAAGAGCGCGAGGTCTGGCGCGCCCGGAATGAGAAGTTCCGCGGATAAGCGGTCGGGCCATGGCCGACACCCTTAACATCATTGAGCATCCCTCACCTAACTTCAGCACCCGGCTGGAGGACGGTGAAGCCGCGCCCATTGATCATTTGATCCTGCATTATACTGGCATGACCAGCGGGGCCGAAGCCCTAGAACGGCTCTGCGATCCTGATGCCAAGGTCTCATCCCATTACCTTGTTGAGGAAGATGGCCGCATCTTCCGACTGGTCGATGAGCAGGAACGCGCCTGGCATGCCGGTGTCGCCTACTGGCGAGGCTCTAAGCAGATCAATCGACGCTCAATCGGTATTGAGATTGTTAATCCGGGCCATGAGCACGGGTACCGCGCCTTCCCAGACGTTCAGATCAATGCGGTCGTTAAGCTCTGCCAAGACATATTGAACCGCCACCCAATACCCACGCAAAATATCCTCGGTCATTCCGATGTGGCGCCCTGGCGAAAAGAGGACCCAGGCGAGCTATTCCCCTGGGCTGCGCTGGCCGTAAGCGGGATTGGTCAATGGCCAAATGAGCCAGGTGAGACATTAGACGCTAACACCGCCAAAGCTGCGCTGAGCAACATTGGGTATCTAATGGACGAGCCCAGCGACCTAACCAGCACGGTCATCGCCTTTCAGCGGCGTTACCGTCCGAAACTGCTCAACGGTCAGTTGGATGACGAGACATGCAGACTGATTGCAGCCGTCGCGCAAACGCTGGATATCGACGTTAGCGCCAACCCAGGCTAGATTGCCGTCACCGCCAGATGGTTGGATGATCGCGGTCGGGGCTTTGCCGCCGGTCGAGGAAAGTCCGGGCTCCACGGAAACACGGTGCCGGGTAACACCCGGCGGGGGCGACCCCAGGGACAGTGCCACAGAAAACAGACCGCCCACATGTCTAGGCATGGGGGTCAGGGTGAAAAGGTGCGGTAAGAGCGCACCGCGGCCCCAGCAATGACGGCCGGCAAGGTAAACCCCACCGGGAGCAAAACCGAATAGGGATGGCCGGGCAGAGCGGCTTGCCGCCGCTGCCAGATGGGTTTTCGCATCGCTATCCGGGTTGGTTGCTAGAGGCATTCGGCAACGGATGCCCCAGATGAATGGTCATCCAGGGGTTGGACTTTATGGTCCTTTGAACCCCGGACAGAACCCGGCTTACAGACCATCTGGCGGTTTTTCCCCTTACACATCGATTTCGCGCTTCAGGATGCAGCTGCGCCGTCGCTTGGGCATTCCATCGCAAACCCATGGGAATTCATGGGCCAAATTTTGCGAACATCGATGAAAAACAAGATCAAAAACAGAACATTTATAGAACAAATCGTCGTTTTGACTGTTCAGCAGCATAGAAGTGCTGTGGATCAGATTTAAAATCTCTTCAAACAATCGGCTAAAACACCTGAAAAACTAGGGTTTTTATTACTCATTTTATTGACGACCCATAAAATCCCATGATACCCCAAGATATCCCGTAGCGGTGGTATCAAGGGCTAGAACGGTGCCTGACTGCTCAACGGGGTGTTTGTGGGAACCGGTCGTGAGCGGGCTTTACAGCCAGATTTGATCAGCTGAACGACCACTGTTTGGGGATGGGTTGATGGCCCTATTTTTGGCCACACACCACAACCGAGTGGATAAGAAAGGCCGGGTTTCCGTGCCTGCCCAGTTCCGCACGGCCATCGCCGACCAAAGCTTCCAAGGCATCGTTGTTTTCCCATCCCATAAGGTGGGCGCGCTTGAGGGCTTCTCGATGGCGCAGATGGAAGAGCTGTCCTCAGGTATCGACAGCTTTGAGATGTTTTCCGATGCCCATGACGATCTAGCGACCACCATCTTCGGTAGTGCTGTGCCGCTGCCATTCGATGGCGAGGGGCGCATCGTCCTACCTAAAGAATTGTCGGCCCATGCTGGGATTGACGACCAGGCGGCTTTTGTCGGCCTCGGTCGCAAGTTTCAGATTTGGCACCCAGAGGCACTCGCCACCCATCAGGCCGCCGCTTACGAGCGGATGCGGGAGAAGGGGCAGACCCTGCCAGCCCGCAGCCCAGCGGAAGGTGGCAAATAATGAACCAGGCAGCCGCTCCCCACCTGCCCGTTCTGCTAAACCAAGTTTTGGCCGCGATGCCGAACAGCCAAGAAGCCGTGGCGGTTGATGGCACCTTCGGCGCTGGCGGTTATAGCCGCGCGATG
The DNA here is from genome assembly GCA_019192455.1 of Alphaproteobacteria bacterium SS10. Classification (NCBI taxonomy): domain Bacteria; kingdom Pseudomonadati; phylum Pseudomonadota; class Alphaproteobacteria; species Alphaproteobacteria bacterium SS10. The sequence goes on along the minus strand of JAHCML010000003.1, from coordinate 434,837 downwards.
CTCGAAGCCGGCCTGGGTCAGCTTTACGGTGTAGATCGCGACCCATCGGTGGGCGAATTCGCCGCCCTGATGAGCAAGGATTTCGGCCCACGCTTTAAACTGCTGCAGGGCCCGTTCAGCGATATGGAAGACCTGCTCGCTGAACAGGGCGTATCGGCGGTTGATGGCATCGTCCTAGATCTCGGCGTTTCCTCAATGCAGCTGGACCAGCCAGAGCGCGGGTTTAGCTTCCGCTTCGATGGCCCGCTGGATATGCGCATGGCCGATACTGGTGAGACCGCAGCCGATGTGGTCAACCAGGCCGAGGAAACAGAGCTCGCTGACATTATCTATCAGCTGGGTGAAGAGCGCCGCGCCCGTCAGGTCGCGCGCGCCATCGTCCATGCCCGTGCCGAGGCTCCAATCGAAACCACCCTACAGCTGGCTGAGATCGTCCGCGCGGTGGTGAAGCCCGGTAAGGGCCAGAAGATTGATCCGGCGACACGCACCTTTATGGCGCTGCGCCTTCATGTGAATGACGAACTCGGTGAAGTGCAGCGCGGCCTCCGCGCCGCTGAGCGCCTGTTGAAGGAAGGCGGCGTGCTCGCCGTTGTGACCTTCCACAGCCTCGAAGACCGGATCGTAAAACTGTTTATGCGGGACCGCTCTACCCCCCCTGACCGCGGTTCCCGCCATCTTCCTGCAACCCCCACGCCCTCCCCCCAGGGTCATTCGCAGGAGATGACGACCCGGCAGCCTAGTTTTCGGCTGCCGGGTCGCCAGGATAACCCGCTGCTCGGCGGCCGTAATGGCGCCACGGCGGATGAGGATGAGCTTGCCCGCAACCCGCGCTCACGCTCCGCACGCCTTCGCGTGGCATTCCGCACCGACGCCCCCGCTTGGGAGTCTGCGGCATGACCGGTTTTGCCCATCACATCGACGCTGATCGCAGCGAAGTTGAACGCCAGGCCTGGCGCCTGCTGCGTCATGGCCAGTTGGTTAGTGGCCTCACCCTCCTGGGCCTGATCATTGTTGCCGCCGGCACCATGATGGCCATTGCCCAGCGAGTTGATGGCCTGCGTGACCAGCGCGACCAGCTAACCGCCGAGATCGAGCATGAGCGCAAGGCGCTGCATATGCTGCAGGCGGAGTGGGCCCACCTAAACCAGCCAGCGCGCCTTCGCACCCTGGCATTAGAGATGACAGAGCTTCGGCCATTGACCCTAGAACAGTTGGTCGATTGGTCCGGATGGCAAACCGAGCAAGAAGAGCTCGCGCTTGCCCCAACGGCACCCCACTGCGCTGGGCTGCCACCACCACCGCGTAAGCCCACGGTCGATGGGAACGGCATTTTGCTGGCGACCTATGGGATGGGGGGAGATCCGATATGACGGGGTTTGATCAGGTTGGGCAGAATGGCCCTTCCACCCGCAGCTTAGACAAACATCGCCAAGGGTTTGGTGCCATGCATTATGGCGCCGCCGAGGAACCCGCAGCGACCGCAGCCGAGCAAGGCTATCAGCCGCCGCATCGGCGCGATCCGACTGAAACCCTGGCCTGCACGCCAGATTACGCCAATCAAAAGACCATGCGCTGCCATCGGATCGACAGCACCGACCGGCCAGCCCACAACCGCGCCCGCGGCCGCCTAATGCTGGCCGCCACCGTGTTTGCCTGCGCTCTAACCGGCGTTGCTGCGCAGCTGGTGAATGTGGCGCTGTCGGACGCCCCTAATGCCAAACGCATCGCCTCCCCACTTGAAGGTGACTTCCGCGCTGACATCACCGATCGCAATGGTGTGCTGATCGCAACCCAGGTTCAAACTGCCTCACTCTATGCTGATCCGGCCAAGGTTTTGGACCCGGTGATGACGGCTGAGAAGATTGCCAGCGTCATTGAGGGCACCGATGCCGACCGTCTTGCAAAGAACCTAACCCGCGATACCCGCTTCATGTGGATCAAGCGGCACCTGACGCCAGAGCAGCATGCCGCCGTGCACCGCCTTGGCCTGCCAGGCGTTGGCGTACGGGATGAGACCCGTCGCTTCTACCCGCAGGGCAACAGCATGGCCCACATCCTGGGCTTCACCTCTATCGACAATGAGGGCCTAGCCGGGGTTGAGCAGGCATTTGATGACCGCCTGCGTGAGCGTGAAGAGCCACTGAAACTGACCGTCGACACCCGGGTTCAGGCCGTTCTGCGTGAGCGTCTGGCCGATGCCATGGCAGAGTTCAGCGCGGTTGGCGCAACCGGCGTGGTGCTGGATGCAAAAACCGGCGATGTGGTCGCCATGTCCAGCCTGCCTGACTTCAACCCGATGCGTCCAGCGGAAGCGCCAAGCGACCATCGCTTCAACCGTGCGGTTCAGGGCGTTTACGAGCTTGGCTCCACCTTCAAGATTTTCACCACTGCCATGGCTCTCGACAGCGGTCGGGTCAGCATGCGCGACGGCGTTGATGCCACCGACCCGATCCGGGTTGGCCGCTTCACGATCAATGATTTCCACCCGCAAGAGCGTTGGCTCTCGGTTCCGGAAATCTTCATGTATTCCTCCAATATCGGCACCGCCAAACTGGCCATGTCCGTGGGCACTGAGGGCCAGCGCCGGTTCTTGAGCAATCTGGGCCTGACCCAGCGCGCCGCAGTTGAGCTGCCGGAAGCGGCCAATCCGCTGGTGCCGCGCACCTGGCGCGACGTGAACACGATGACCATTTCCTATGGTCACGGCATCGCCGTCACCCCGCTGCATCTGGTTGGCGCGGTTGGCGCCATGGTGAATGGCGGCGTTTACAACCCACCGACCCTGGTGGCCGACCATGATCATGAAAAGACCACTCGGGCGCCTTCTCACCGCATCGTTTCGCCTGAAACCTCCGCCAATATTCGCAAGCTAATGCGGCTGGTGGTTGAGCATGGCACCGGTGGCCGGGCAGAAGCCCAAGGTTACCTGGTTGGCGGCAAGACCGGCACGGCGGAGAAGCCAAAAGACGGTCGCTACGCTGAACGCTCCCTGATCTCCTCCTTCGTTGCGGCCTTCCCTATGCATGACCCACAATATGTCGTGCTCGCGACCCTGGATGAGCCACGGGGCACGAAAGACACCTTTGGCTATGCCACGGGTGGTTGGGTCGCAGCACCAGTGGTGGCGAAGATCATCTCTGAAATGGCGCCAATCCTGGGGCTTGCACCGATGAGTGCGGACGACCCCAAGATCCGTCAGGCGCTAGATATCCGTTTCGACCGCCCGGTGATCGAGAACCCGACACCAGCGCCTAACCCACCGACTCCGTACCGGGGAACAACCCTTGCGTCGTATTGATGTGATGACAGGAATCGCGGATCAGATAGCAACACCGCCCACCCCATCAGATGGGGGGCAGATTTCTGTGGAAAACGCCACGGGACTGCCGGACCAGCTCTCGATCACAGGCGTTACAAGCGATAGCCGTCGGGTTACCCCCGGCGGCTTATTCTGTGCCATCCCAGGCCATATCACTGATGGCCGCAACTTTATCGGCCAAGCCGTTGAGAAGGGTGCCGCAGCCATCCTCGCCCCGACAGGCACCGACTGGCCCAGCCTGAACGACAGTGTTCGAGCGCTAGAGGCAAAGGAACCACGTCGCGTTCTGGCCCTTGCAGCAGCGGCGTTCTATGGTCGGCAGCCAAATCACATTGCCGCAGTCACCGGGACTAGCGGCAAGACATCCACCGCACTGTTCACCCAGCAACTGCTGGAGATTGCGGGACATCGCACCGCCTCACTGGGCACGCTCGGCCTGCGCGCCGATGGCTTCCCAGAGACCGAGGCACTAACCACACCCGCGCCGGAAGACCTACACGACCTGCTCGCCAAGCTGGCCGATCATGGTTTTGACCACTGCGCGATGGAGGCGTCCTCCCACGGGCTCGATCAATATCGCCTGGACGGTGTGAAGGTACAGGCGGCGGGCTTCACCAACCTGGGTCGTGACCACCTGGATTACCATGCCGATGCTGATGAATATTTCGCTGCCAAGGCGCGCCTGTTCTCAGAATTGCTGATCGATGGCGGGACCATGGTCATCAATGCCGATGATGAGCGGTTTCCCGAGCTAAAGACCATCGCCGCCGAACGCGGCCTGCGGGTGGTTGATTACGGCTATGCCGCAGAAACGTTGAAGCTGGTTGAGGCCATCCCCCACACCACCAGCATCGCCCTGACGATCAGCGCGGCTGGCGAAACCCATCAGGTTGATGTGCCACTGGTCGGCACCTTCCAGGCCCATAACGTGCTGTGCGCCATCGGCCTTCGCCTCGCTTTGCGTGGTGAATTGGATGATCCAAGGGCGATCAGCGAATCGATAGCCGATTCTTCGCGACTCGTTGGTGCGCCTGGTCGAATGGACCATGTAACGACCCATAAAAGCGGTGCTCCAGTGTTCGTAGACTACGCTCACAAGCCAGATGCGCTCAAAGCCGTGTTGCACGCGCTACGCCCGCACACTGAGAACCGGCTAGTTGTGGTCTTTGGCTGCGGTGGGGACCGTGATCAGGGTAAACGTCCAGAGATGGGGCGGATTGCCGCTGACCTCGCTGATCGTGTGATTGTCACCGATGACAACCCACGCGGCGAAGACCCAGCCTTTGTTCGTTCCCAGATCATGGCGGCCTGTCCGGAGGCCACCGAGATAGGCGACCGTCGCGAAGCGATTGCCGCCGCCATAGAAGGGCTAGAACCCGGCGATGTCTTGGTTATCGCCGGCAAAGGCCACGAAACCGGACAGAAAATCGGCGACCGGGTTTTGCCGTTTGATGACACCACAACCGCTCAAGAATTGATCGGGGAGCCAAAATCATGACGCGCAAAGCGCCCGCCTCCATCCTATGGACCGCTGCAGAAGCAGAACGTGCCGTTAACTGCCTCGAGCCACAGGCCGCTGAGAACCCCTGGGAAGCCACCGGGATTTCCATCGACAGCCGCACCGTCAAACGCGGGGACCTGTTCATTGCCCTGGAAGGCGAACACTTCGACGGCCATGACTTTGTCGCTGATGCCTTCGTCCAGGGTGCCGCCGCAGCGATTGTGAGCCGCCGCCCAGATGATGTGCCAGAGGATTGGCCACTGGTGCTGGTCGAGGACACTTTCGAGGCGCTGAATGACCTCGCCCATGTGGCCCGCCACCGGAACGAGGGCAAGATGATCGCCCTTACCGGCTCGGTTGGTAAGACCGGCACAAAAGAGGCGCTGCGTCTCTGCCTCGGCGCCCAGGCCCCGGCCTATGCCAATGAAGGCAACTTCAACAACCACATCGGCGCGCCGCTTAGCCTTGCAGGCCTGCCAGCCGACAGCTTCTACAGCGTCTTCGAGCTCGGCATGAACCATGCCGGTGAGATTGAGCCGCTGGCCAAGATGGTCCGCCCCGACATCGCGATCATCACCAACGTCCATGACGTGCATATCGAGTTCTTTGAGAGTGAAGAGGGCATCGCCGACGCGAAGGCTGAAATCTTCGCCGGGCTCGGCCCGAACGGCACGGCGATCCTAAACGCCGACAACCGTCACTTCCCTCGCCTCTTGGCCCATGCCAAGACCCGCGGCATTCGCAACATCCTGACCTTCGGCACCGATCGCGATTGCGATGCCTACATCGTCGATGCGCAGGTACACGCAACCTCCAGCGCGGTATCAGCCGTGGTGCGCGGTGAGCGACTGATCTACAGCCTCTCTGTCCCTGGTAAGCACTGGGTGATGAATAGCCTGGCCGTCCTGCTAGCGGCCAATGCGGCTGGGGCTGACGTCCCAACCGCCGCACGGGCGCTCAGCTATCTGAAGCCAATGAAGGGTCGCGGCTCACGTAGCCGGGTCGCAACGCCGTTTGGCGCCTTCACCCTGATTGACGAGAGCTACAATGCCAGCCCGATTGCCATGAAGGCAGCGATTGGCGTTCTGGACAAAACTGACCCACAGCCAGGTGGCCGCCGGATCGCGATCCTGGGCGATATGCTTGAGCTGGGTGATGATGGCCCACGCCTCCACGCCTCGCTGAAGCGTGACCTGGTCCGTGCTGGCATCGATACCGTTCACTGCAGCGGCCCGCTGATGGCCAATCTGTATGAGCAGCTCGATGAGCGGATGAAGGGCTACTACGCTGAAGACAGCCTGACCCTCGCCCCGCTGGTCGCCAATGATGTGATGAGCGGCGATGTGGTGCTGGTCAAAGGCTCCTATGGCAGCCGCATGCGTGCGGTGATTGAGGAGCTGACATCCCTTTCCGATGAAGAGCCCATCTTCCACGTCTCAACCGCGCAAGCGGTTAATGACGGCTGATTAACCGAAGTGAGGGAAGCAGCCTGGCCCCATGCTATTCAACCTGATCGCTCCTTATGCCGGTGATATCCCGCTCGCCAACCTGTTTCGGTACCTAACCTTCCGAACTGGTGGCGCGATTATGACCGCGCTGCTGATCAGCTTTATCTTTGGGCCCGCCATCATCCGTTGGTTGAAATCCAAGCAGGGTGAAGGCCAACCAATCCGGGAAGACGGCCCGGAAACCCACTTCGTGAAGAAGGGTACGCCGACAATGGGCGGGACGATGATCCTGCTCGCAATCTCGGTCTCAACCCTGCTTTGGGCCGATCTGACCAACATCTATGTCTGGATCGTTCTAGGTGTGACCGTCGGCTACGGCATGCTTGGCTTTGTCGATGATTATCTGAAGTTGACCAAGCGCAACACCAAGGGCATGCCGGGCAAGGCGAAGCTTGCCGGGCAGATCATCATCGCAATCATCGCCGCCTGGGTTTTCACGGCCAACACCGCAGATCCACTTGCAACCGGCCTCGCCATTCCTTTCGTTAAGGACCTGCTGGTTAATCTCGGCATCTTCTTCATCCCGTTCGCGGTGTTCGTGATCATCGGCTCATCCAATGCGGTGAACCTGACCGACGGTCTGGATGGCCTCGCCATTGTGCCGGCCATGCTGGCGGGGCTTTGCTTTGGCTTGATCGCCTATCTGACGGGTAATGCAATCTTTGCTGAGTATCTGCAGATCCACCACGTCCCGGGCGTGGGTGAGTTGGCGGTGTTCTGTGGTGCACTGGTTGGTGCCAGCCTTGGCTTTCTGTGGTTCAACGCCCCACCGGCCATGGTGTTCATGGGCGATACCGGTTCACTCGCCATCGGCGGCGCCCTGGGCTCGATCGCTGTGATCACCAAACACGAGCTAGTGCTCGCCATTATTGGTGGGTTGTTCGTATTGGAGACTGTGTCAGTCATTGTGCAGGTGGCGTCATTCAAGCTGACCGGCAAGCGGGTATTCCGCATGGCCCCGCTACACCACCATTTTGAGAAGAAGGGTTGGCAAGAGCCGACCATCGTTATCCGGTTTTGGATCATCGCCTCGATCCTGGCGTTGATCGGCCTCTCCACCCTCAAGCTTCGTTGAGGCGGGTGGCATGGCGGATCATGACACCATCGCGATCCAGGCGGACGGCAAAACAGCCGTTCTTGGCCTTGCACGCTCAGGCCTCGCAACGATTAAGGCTTTAGGGCGCGGCGACAGCAAGGTTGTCGCCTGGGACGATAATGAGGAGCGGCGCAAAGAGGCTGCCAAGCTTGGCGCTGAGATTGCCGATTTAGGTAGTGCCGATTTCGGCGATATCGAAACCCTGGTCATGGCACCGGGCGTGCCCCTCACCCATCCAACACCGCATCCGGCCGTGGTTCAGGCGAAGGCCGGCGGCACCGAGATTGTTGGCGATATTGAGCTGCTGTACCGGGCCCAGCCAGCGGCCCGCTATGTCGGCATTACCGGTACCAATGGCAAATCAACCACCACGGCGCTGATCGACCACATCCTAAGAAGTGCTAAGCCAGAATGGCACTCTCTGATGGGTGGTAATATCGGTCAGCCAGTGCTCGACCTCCCCATGCCAACGGCCAATCAGCCGGTTGTACTGGAGCTATCCTCCTACCAACTCGACCTTACCGTGAATGGTGTGTTCTCCGTCGCGTGCCTGCTCAATGTCACGCCGGATCATTTGGACCGGCATGGCGGAATGGAAGGTTATATCGAGGCGAAGAAACGCATCTTCCGCCGCGGTGCCATGGTTCAGCATGCGGTGGTTGGCATTGATACCGCCCCCACCGGCACCGTCGCGACAGAGCTTGAGCGTGGCGGCCATTGGAAGGTGACGCGGATCAGCAGTGAGGGCCGGGTTGAGGGCGGTGTCTATGTCCTAAACGCCGTCCTTTATGATGATCTCGATGGGTTTGATAAGGCGATTTGCGACCTCTTGCCGATTGAGACGCTTCCCGGCATGCACAATTGGCAAAACGCCGCCGCCGCCTTTGCCACCTGTCGTCACTTAGGTGTCGAGGCAGAAGCCATTGCAGAGGCCATTGCGACCTTCCCGGGCCTCGCCCACCGCCAGCAGATTGTTGGCCGGTACAAGCGCATCACCTTCGTCAATGACAGCAAGGCGACCAACGCAGATGCCGCCAGTAAGGCCCTTGGCTCCTACGCCAATATCTATTGGATTGCCGGTGGTAAGGCTAAAGATGGCGGGCTGAACGGGCTTGAGGGCCTGGTGGACCGGGTTGAGCATGCCTTCCTGATCGGTGAGGCGGCAGATGATTTCGCCGGTTGGTGCGACGGTAAGCTTGAGAGCACGATCTCATCCACCATGGATAAGGCAGTTGAGGCCGCAACCGCCATGGCGGTTGAGACCCGTAAGCCATCCATCGTTCTGCTATCACCCGCCTGCGCGAGCTTTGACCAGTTTGATAGCTTTGAACAACGCGGCGATGTCTTTGCCAAATGTGTTGAGGATACGATCCGTAAGCGCCAGCAAGCGTTGGAGGCGCAGCAATGAGCCAACTTCGCTCTGCTCCCGCAAACTCTCAACTCGCTGTCTGGTGGCTAACCATTGATCGGTGGCTGCTCACCGCCATTGTCGGCCTCGCCTTATTCGGCGTTCTCGTCATTGCGGCAGCTAGCCCGCCGGTGGCTGAGCGTATTGGCCTTCACGGCAGCCACTTCCTAAACCGCCATTTAATCCTGCTATTGCCGACACTGGCCATCATGGTGGGCTTATCCTTCCTCTCCACCGCCGGTGTGAGACGGGCTGGTATCCTGGTTTTCCTGGGCGCGCTGACCCTGCTGATCCTAACGCCATTCCTGGGCAATGAGATCAAGGGGGCGAGCCGCTGGATGCGGATTGCCGGCTTCTCAATCCAGGGCTCTGAGTTCATGAAGCCGGCCTTTGCCATTATGGCGGCCTGGCTCTTTGCCTTGCATCAGAAGGGGGAGGGTTTCCCCGGCAACTGGGTGGCCATGGGTGTTTGCGGCCTGGTGGCGAGCTTGCTGCTAATCCAGCCTGATTTGGGTCAGACCTTCGTCCTGCTGACGATTTTTGGGGTTCAGTTCTTCCTTGCTGGCCTGCCAATCCTACTGGTCATTTGCCTTGGCGTGACCGGGCTTGCGGGCTTGGTTGGCGCCTATTTCACATTCGACCACGTGCAGAGCCGAATTGATCGGTTCCTCGACCCATCAAGCGGCGACACCTATCAGGTTGAGAAGTCGCTGGAGGCGTTCCGCCATGGCGGCTGGTTTGGTACCGGCCCCGCGCAAGGCGAGGTAAAGCACCAGCTACCCGACGCCCATGCTGATTTCGCATTCTCCGTCTTAGGTGAGGAGATGGGGCTGATCGCCTGCATTCTCTTGCTAATGCTGTTTGGCTTTATCGTGCTGCGCGGTTTCCTCCGCGCCAGCCGTCAGCCAGACCTTTTTGTCCTGCTGGCCACCGCAGGCATCCTGACCCAGTTTGGGGTTCAGGCGCTGATCCATATGGCCTCCGCCCTGCACCTGATGCCGACCAAGGGCATGACCCTGCCGTTCATCAGCTATGGCGGTTCATCCCTGCTTAGCCTTGGCATTGCCATGGGCTTTGTTCTGGCGCTGACGCGGTCACGCCGTGCCATGCCGGTGAACATCCGCCTTCAGGCCGATGCCGCCCCACCGATTGGGGGGCAAACAGCATGAGTAAGCAGCGCCCCATCATTCTGGCCGCTGGCGGCACTGGCGGGCACCTATTCCCAGCCCAGGCACTTGCCGAAGCACTCATCGCCCGTGGCCACCGCGTCATCCTAGCGACCGACCGTCGCGGCCTAAACTTCGGTGGCGGCCTCGCCTCACTTGAACTGCACCATGTGCAGGCCGCTGGTCGCAAGCCTGGCCTGAAAGGCCTGATCCGCATGGTGATTAAGCAGGGGCTCGGCTACCTGCAAAGCCATTGGCTGCATTTGACGGAAAGGCCCGCAGCGATTGTTGGCTTTGGTGGTTACCCATCCCTGCCAACCGTGATGGCAGCCCTTCACCAGGGTCGGCCGGTCATCCTGCATGAGCAGAATGCCGTGTTGGGTCGAGTAAACCGCCTGCTCGCCGCCAAGGTGAAGGCGATCGGCACGGCCTTCCCAACCGTTGAGCGACTACCCGCCAAAGCGGCACCACAGCATCAGGTCGGCAACCCAGTGCGGGCCGATATCGCTGAACTGCACGGCAAGGACTATGCCGCACCGTCTGAGGATGGCCCCTTAAACCTACTCATCATCGGCGGCAGCCAGGGCGCCACGATCTTCAGTGAGATTTTACCCAAGGCGGTGGAACGCCTGCCGAGCCATCTTCGGCAGCGGCTCGTCATCACACAACAGGCCCGCCCCGCCGATATTGAAGAGGCGCGCTTTGCCTACGCCCAGATCAATCAAAAGGTTGAGCTGCAAACCTTCTTCACCGATATGCCGAAGCGGCTGGCCGAGGCCCATTTGGTGGTCGCCCGTGCTGGCGCCTCAACGGTGGCAGAGATGACGGCAGCGGGTCGCCCGGCGATCCTGGTGCCCTACCCATCGGCCATGGATAACCACCAGCATAAGAACGCTGAGCAGATGGTTGAGCAGCATGCCGCCTGGCTGATGCCGCAAGATGGCTTCACGGCTGAAGCGCTAGCGACTCGCCTTGAGTTATTGCTTACCACGCCAGAAAAACTGTCCGAAACGGCCGCGAATGCGCGTAACGCCGCCCATATCGATGCCGCCGACAAACTCGCAGATCTAGTACTAGGCCTTACAGGCCAAGCGCTTAGCCACCCTGGCGCCAAGGCTGGTCAAGAAACCGCCTCAAATACGCCTAACGAAACCCCCAATCAGCTGGGTATGGAGATAGCACCATGAGAGCTATCCCATCCAATATCGGTGCTCTGCACTTCGTCGGCATTGGCGGTATCGGCATGTCCGGTATCGCGGAAGTGCTGCACAATCTCGGCTATATCGTTCAGGGCTCAGACATCGCCGACAGCGCGAATGTGAAGCGCCTGCGCGGCCTGGGCATTAAGATTGAGGTTGGCCACCGGACTGAGAACTTGGGCGACGCCGTGGTGTGCGTAATCTCCTCCGCGGTAAAGCCAGATAATCCCGAGGTTGCAGCCGCACGCAAATCCCGTGTGCCAGTTGTGCGCCGGGCTGAGATGCTGGCTGAGCTAATGCGGCTTAAATGGTCGGTCGCGATTGGCGGCACCCATGGCAAGACCACCACCACTTCCCTAGTCGCGGCAGTTATGGAAGCGGCTGGCCTAGACCCAACCGTCATCAATGGCGGGATCATCAATGCCTATGGCACCAATACCCGTCTTGGTGATGGCGACTGGATGGTGGTTGAGGCGGATGAGAGTGACGGCACCTTTGTGCGCCTGCCCGCGACCGCTGCTGTGGTTACCAATATCGATCCAGAGCATATGGATCACTACGGTGATTTTGATGCCCTACGCGGCGCCTTTGACCGCTTTGTCCTGAACCTGCCCTTCTATGGCTTTGCAGCTGTCTGCATTGACCATCCGGAAGTGCAGGCGATGATCCCACGGGTCGCCGATCGCTGGGTGATTACCTATGGCTTCTCACCCCAGGCGGATATCCGTGGCATTGACCTGACCACCGACACTCGTGGCAGCCGCTTTACCGTTCAGATCAGCGAACGCGCCGGGCGCGATGGGGCAGAGGGCGAAATCCGGGACCTGTTCTTGCCAATGTATGGCGACCACAATGTGCAAAACGCCCTGGCCGCCATCGCGGTTGCCCATGAGATGGGCGTCGGCGCTGATGCTATTCGCAAGGCCTTCACCACCTTCTCAGGTGTGAAGCGTCGGTTCACCACCACGGGTGAGGTGAACGGCATCCGCGTCATTGATGATTATGGCCACCACCCGGTGGAGATCGCCGCCGTCCTGAAGGCCGCACGCCAGGCCGCCGGTGAGGGTAATGTGATCGCGGTTATGCAGCCGCACCGCTACACGCGCCTATCCGATCTGTTTGAGGAATTCTGCACCTGCTTCAACGATGCCGACAGTGTGGTCATCGCCGATGTCTATACCGCTGGTGAGGATCCAATCCCCGGCGCGGATAAAGATTCCATGGTCGAAGGCCTGCGCATGCATGGCCACCGCGATGTCCAAGCGCTGAAGAGCCCAGAGGCGCTGCCAGAAGTAGTCGCCGCCATGGCCAAGCCTGGTGATCTGGTTGTCTGCCTGGGCGCTGGCAACATCACGGCCTGGGCCAATGCCCTACCAGACCAACTCGCCGAACGCTTTGATATGCCCGTTGCCAAGCAAGGGGGTGCCGCATGATGGCCGCACATGCCCTTGCCACCGATTGGCGCGATGCCCTGCCTGAACTAAACGGCCGGGTTAAGCATGATGCCCCGCTAGCCGCCCTCACCTGGTTCCGCGTGGGTGGCCCGGCGGAGCTGTTGTTCCGCCCGGCGGATACCCAAGACCTCGCGACCTTTATGGCGGCCCTGCCCGGCGATGTGCCGGTGACACCGATTGGCGTCGCGTCAAACCTGTTGATCCGCGATGGCGGGATCGATGGCGCAGTGGTGCGTTTCGGCGGCCCATTTGCCGAAATTAGAGTTGAAGGTGATGTGGTTGAGGCAGGTGCAGCGGCCCTTGACCTAAATGTCGCCCTAACCGCCCGCGATGCTGGTCTGGCTGGCCTCGAGTTTTTGGCCGGCATCCCTGGCACCATTGGCGGCGGCCTGCGCATGAATGCCGGCGCCTATGGTGGTGAGATCAAAGACCGATTGATTGAGGTCGAGGCCGTCACCCGAGACGGCGACATCAAACGCGTTCCGGCAGGTGAGCTGGGCCTAAGCTATCGCCATAGTGAGGCACCAGCCGATTGGCTTTACACCCGCGCATGGTTCCAGGCTGATCCCGGCGATACCGATGCGATTGCGGCCCGTATCACCGAGATCCAGACACAACGGGCGGAAACCCAGCCGATCAAAGAGCGAACCGGCGGCTCCACCTTCGCTAACCCCGAGGGGCATAAGGCCTGGCAGCTGATCGATGCGGCGGGTTGCCGTGGCCTGATGGTGGGCGCCGCCCAGATGTCTGAACAGCACTGCAATTTCATGATCAATACCGGTGATGCAACCGCCGCTGATCTGGAAGCCCTAGGTGAAGAGGTTCGCCGGCGGGTGATGGAGCATAGCGGCGTTGAGCTGCGCTGGGAGATCAAGCGGATCGGCAATCCGGCACAAATTGAGACAGGAGCGAAAGGATGAAGACCATGCCCAAAGGCACAGAGGTCGCCGTACTACTCGGCGGTTGGTCAGCTGAACGCGAAGTCTCTCTCGTCAGTGGCGCGGCGATCGCCGATGCCCTCGAGGCGCGAGGCCATAAGGTGCGCCGGGTCGATGTTACCCGCGATATCCAGGCCCTGCATGAGGCCCTAACGCCCAAACCAGATGTCGCCTTCAATGCCCTCCATGGTGAGGGAGGTGAAGATGGCGTGATCCAGGGCGTGCTGGAAATGATGGGCGTGCCCTACACCCATTCCGGCATTAGTGCCTCAGCAATGGCGATGAAGAAGCCGGGCGCGAAACGCGTCGCCTCCTTCGCTGGGCTTAACATTGCCGACGCACAGGTTTTGAGCCGGGCCGAGATCGAGAATGGCGGTATCGAGCTTAAACCGCCTTATGTGATCAAACCGGCATCGGAAGGCTCCAGCGTTGGGATCAGCATTGTCCATCCCGGCCAAAATGACCTGAAGCTTGAGCATGGTGATCCTGACACTCTGTTCCTGGTTGAGGACTTCATTCCCGGTCACGAATTGACGGTTGGTGTGATGGGTGACCGTGCCCTCGCCGTTACCGAAATTTTCCATGAGGAAGGCTTCTTCGATTACCACGCCAAATATACCGAGGGCGTTGCCCACCATGTGATCCCAGCCAAAATCCCTACTGAGATTGAGCAGGCGGCCAAGGAGCAGGCGCTGGCGATGCATCAAGCGCTGGGCTGTCGTGGCGTGACCAGGACCGATTTCCGCTGGGATGACACCAAGCCAAGCACCGACGGTCTGGTGTTCCTAGAGATCAACACACAGCCAGGATTTACGCCAATTAGCCTTGTGCCTGAGCAAGCGGAGCATATTGGCATTAGTTTTGGTGAGTTGTGCGAATGGTTGATGGAGGATGCCCTATGCCGCGTGTAAGCAAAGGCACCCAAAAATCCCAAACAGTTAAGAGGACGGCCAAGGCTGGCCAGTCAGATAAGCCAATGCCGGTTTGGCGACAAAAGCTGGCTGATTGGCGCCGCCAACAGATTGCCAAATGGCGCCGCCCGTTGATCGGGGTCGCCATGGCCCTGCCCATTCTCGGCACTGTCGTTGGCGCTGGCTATTGGGCCGTTGCGTCAGGCTGGGTTGCCCGCACCCAGAATGCCGTTGTCCACGACCTTTTGGATTGGAGCGCTGATCTCGGCTTCGCGGTCGCTGACGTTCGGGTTGTTGGCCGCCAAGAGGTGCCGAAGGAAACCATCCTCGCCATTTTGAATGTTGAGCAGGGTGACCCGATCCTGGGCTTTGACCCTGAAACCGCGCGCGTTCAACTTGAGCGGTTGAGCTGGGTTGGCTCGGTCACGGTGCGTCGGCAACTGCCCGACCTGATCCAAATCCGCTTGGATGAGCGTGAGCCCGCCGCCCTTTGGCAGCGCGACGGTGAGATTTCACTCATCGATGCCGATGGCCATGTGCTGGATACGGCTGACGTGACTGATTATCGCCACCTCCCACTCTTGGCTGGCCACGGTGCCGCGACCAAGACGCGGGACCTATTTGGCCTCATCGCCTATGCGCCTGAGATTGCTGAGCGTCTCGTCGCGGCTGCCTGGATCGGTGATCGGCGCTGGGATTTGACCTTAGATAATGAGGTGGTGATCCGCCTGCCTGAACTGGGCGCGTCTGACGCGCTTGAGCGTTTAATGCGGGTTCAGGGCGAGCACCAAATTTTGGACCAAGATGTGTTGAGCATCGACCTGCGCTTTGATGACCGGCTGGTGGTGCAAACCCCATCCCCGGAAGTGGCACAGCGCATCGATCCCCAGCAAAGCTTGTAACGGCAAGGCCTGAAGAGAAGAGAGACACGGGACCGATGGGCTTTACCAGCATTCGCCATAACCGGCGCCGACCAGCCGGCAGCTTAATCACTGCGCTTGATGTTGGCTCAACCAAGATCTGCTGCTTCATGGCGCGGGTTGAGGAGGCAGGCCATCTGCGCATTGTCGGGATTGGTCATCATGCCGCCGCCGGCGTTAAGGCCGGTGCCGTTGTTGATATGGAAGCGGCATCAGTGGCCATTAGCCATGCCGTCCATCAGGCTGAGCGGATGGCCGGGCAGGCGATTGAAACCGTGCTGGTAAACCTCTCCGGTCCGCATGCCCGATCCCACCGGGCTGAGATCGATATTACCGTCCCGGGTGAGCAGGTAACCGAGGCCGAGGTATATCGCGCCATTGGCCAGGCACAGGCCGTCGATCTTGGTGAGGATCAAGACCTCGTCCACGCTATGCCTGTTGGGTATTCCCTTGATGGGCAAGCCGGGATCGAAGACCCGCTCGGCATGTATGGCAAACGCCTAGGTGTGCATCTGCATCTCGTCAGCGGCGCCACCGGCCCCATGCGCAACCTCTCCGCCTGTATTGAGCGGTCTGAGCTGAATGTTGAGGCCTTCTGCCTTGGCTCTTACGCCGCTGGCCTTGCCAGCCTGACCGAGGATGAGATGCGCCTCGGCGTTACCCTCGTTGATATTGGTGGCGGCACAACGGACATCGCGGTGTTCAGCGATATGGGAACGGTTCATACCGATTGCCTGCCCGTTGGCGGTAGCCATGTGACCAATGATCTGGCGCGCGGCCTCGGCACTGCGGTTGGCCATGCTGAACGGATCAAAACCCTGTTTGGCAGCGCCCTGCCCGCCAGCGGAGATGATCAAGAGTTGATCGATGTACCACTGCTTGGCGATGACCAAGATGGCGGTGGCCAACATCAGGTCCCACGCTCAATAGTGGTTGGCATTATGCGCCCCCGGCTTGAGGAAATATTTGAACTGGTCCGCCTACGCCTGGAACGGGCCGGCGCCGACCAGATCGGTGGCCGCCGTGTTGTGCTGACCGGCGGATCGAGCCAAATCACCGGTATCCGTGAGCTTGCCGGTGTTATGATGGACAAACAGGTCCGCTTAGGCCGCCCGAATCGATTGCTTGGTTTGGCCCCAGCGACCACTGGCCCGGGCTTTGCCACCACGGCAGGTCTGCTGCATTACGGCCTCGAACACCGCATTGAAACCATCCCGGAAATGACCGCCGTGGCGACGGAAACGCCCTGGTATCAACGGGTTGGCAGTTGGCTGAAGGAAAATCTGTGATCCGCCTTGCGATGCACAAGACACACAGGGGCCCAAAAGCTGCCCTTACCCCGCCCAACCGGGGATGCATCACGGATTCCAGCCAGCCTAGCTTAATGAGTCCGGCCAATTACCGGCCGCCATCAGTTCACGCCCGCGCAGCAGCCAATCGGAGAGCGTTATGATCAATGTCACGGTTCCCCAGAATGAGGACTCAGCCCTGACACCTAAGATTTTTGTCATCGGGGTCGGTGGTGCCGGCGGTAATGCCGTCACCAACATGATCCGCTCAAATCTTGAGGGCGTTAGCTTCGTCGTTGCCAACACAGACGCGCAGGCACTGCACGGCAACCCATCGGACATGAAGGTCCAGCTGGGCCATGAAACGACGCAGGGCCTGGGCGCTGGTTCTCGCCCAGAGGTTGGTAAGGCCGCCGCTGAGGAAGCGCTGGCTGAGATCATGGATCACCTGGAAGGTGCCAACATGGTCTTCATCACCGCCGGCATGGGCGGTGGCACCGGCACCGGCGCTGGCCCGGTCATCGCACAGGCCTGTCGCGAAGCTGGCATCCTAACCGTTGGTGTTGTGACCAAGCCGTTCCAGTTTGAAGGCGCGCACCGGATGCGGACCGCTGAGGCTGGCATCAAAGAGCTGCAGGCCTATGTCGACACGCTGATCGTTATTCCGAACCAGAACCTGTTCCGCCTCGCGAATGAGAAGACCACCTTCGCTGATGCGTTCAAGATGGCCGACGACGTTCTGCACGCTGGTGTACGGGGCGTGACCGACCTGATGATCATGCCTGGCCTGATCAACCTCGACTTCGCCGACATCAAGACGGTGATGCAAGAGATGGGTAAGGCGATGATGGGCACCGGCGAAGCTTCTGGCGAGCGCCGCGCGACCGAGGCTGCAGAAGCCGCCATCTCCAACCCACTGCTGGAAGACACTTCCATGCAGGGTGCTCGCGGTATCCTCATCAACATCACCGGCGGCATGGATATGACGCTGTTTGAGGTCGATGAAGCCGCCAACCGCATCCGTCAGGAAGTGGACCCAGACGCTAACATCATCTTCGGCTCAACCTTCGATGAGGCGATGGATGGCCTAATGCGCGTCTCCGTTGTCGCCACCGGCATCGATGTTGAGGCAGGCGCCCAGCCACGCCCGATTGAGACCCCAGTGACCAAAGCCGTCGCCAAGCCGGTTGTTGAGGAAAAGGTCGAAGAGGTCATCGAGGAAGAGCCAGCGGTCGCCGCTGCGCTACCAGAGATGGATGAAGATGTGGTCGATCCAGTCCCAGCACTGGACGATATGGAACCAGCGGCAGAGCTAGGCCGTGATATGGATGACCCACAGGTCGATCTGGAAGATCTGACGGCACCAATGGCGAAGCCAGCGGCCGCAGCTGCACCAGTGGCGCCACCAGCAGCAGTTGCCCCACCTGTCGCACCAGCGGCGATGGTACCACCAAGCCTGCTGGACCAGGCCGCACCAAAGCCGGTTGAAGAGCCAGCTGCCAGCGCCCGCCCACTGCCAGAGCGCCGCGACGATGCGTTCATCCCACCCGCACCGGTTGACCCAGGCATCAAGCCAGAGGTTGCCCGTGACGCCCAGCCAGACCCATTTGCGGCAGCTGCCCTCGCCAATGGCGGCGGGAACGGCCAAGAGACCCGCAAGCGGTCCCTATTTGACCGGGTTACCGGCCTAGGCTGGAGCAAGGATGAGCAATCAAATGCTGACCAAAAAGTCACAGAAAAGGCACCACAGGCACCTGCAGCGGCCCGTCCCGTGAGCATGCCAGCGGCCGCTCGACCAAGCCTGGATCGTCCTGCTGCGGCAGCGCCCCAACCAGCCCGTCCGGCTGGGCCGGCCCGAACAGCAGCCGCCGCTGCGCAACCAAGCCTGAATATCGCCCCTGCCTCACCGGCTGAGAGCCCAGAGGCAGACGAGGAAATGCTTGATATTCCAGCATTTTTACGTCGTCAGGCTAACTAAGCGGTAGCTGATTACAAAATCGGGAGCTGGCCACAGCCTGTTATCCCCAAGCAATTAAGCCCCGGCCTCTAAAAGCCGGGGCTTTTTGCAGTGCACCATTTCGCTATCAAATTCGATTCGCTTATATTTCCGACTGTTACAGAGAGTAACAATGGTTGATTTGAGAGGTTGTGCTGCGACTGCTAAATCCGCATCGTCAACAAAAGCGACCACCTTTCGCGCTTCAGGCGTATTGGTCTGGTCACGATCACAGTTAGATGCGAGCCCCCGTGCACTATCTGAACAACACCGTGGAAGCGATGATGCAGCGGTCTATTAAGACCAGCATTCACTGCACCGGCATTGGCGTCCATTCGGGTCGTAAGACCTCACTGCGCCTTGTGCCTGCCCCGATCAACAGCGGTATCCGCTTTGTGCGTACCGATGTGACGGACCGGGACAATGTGATCCCAGCCGCATGGGACCGGGTTACCGAAACCCAGCTCTGCACGGTGATCAGCAATGACGCTGAAGTGACGGTTAGCACGGTTGAGCACGTGATGGCTGCCCTTCGTGGCTGCAGCATCGACAATGTGGTCGTCGAGCTTGATGGCCCAGAAGTGCCGATCATGGACGGCAGCTCTGAGCCATTTGTCTTCCTCATCGAATGTGCTGGTATTGAGGTGCAGAGCGCGCCACGCCAGATGCTGAAGATCCTGAAAGAAGTCGTGATTGAGGAAGAGGGCAAGTTTGCCAAGCTTCTCCCCAATGCCGAGCAGGTCTTTGGCTTTGATATCGATTTCGCGCCGCGCCTTGATGTGCAGCAGCGCTATGAACTGACCGTGACCCCGGCGAACTTTAAGCGCCATGTCAGCCACNCCCGCACCTTCGGCTTCCTTGAGGATGTGGACAAGCTGCGCGCTATGGGCCTCGCCCGTGGCGGGTCCCTGGACAACGCCGTCGTGATTAGCGGCGACAAGGTCATGAATAAGGGTGGCCTCCGCTATGAAGATGAGCTGGTTCGCCACAAGGTGCTGGACGCCGTTGGTGACCTCTATCTTGCCGGTGCGCCTATCCTGGGCCGGTATGAGGGCTACCGTGCCGGTCACGCACTGAACAACCAGCTGCTGCACGCCGTCTTTGCTGATCCAGAGGCCTATGTGCTGACCAGCGCTGCCGATGCGGGTGTGAGTGCCGTACTCACCGCCGATAGCGGCTCCTGGCAGGATGCACCGCTGGCGCGGACTGCATAATTTACGGGTAACAGCCCGCGCAGAACTGTTTTGCTTTGGCCGCTCAGCGTTGCGCTGTGCGGCCAAATGCTTAGAATGCCGCCAACTCGGGAACCAAACGACCACAGCCGCCAGCTGGCATAAGGCCAGGATGGCATAAGGATCGAAACACCATGGCTCGCCAGTTCTTGCCCCACATGTTTCTGCCCAGCTTGCGCACACTGCGCACAATCAGTCTTAGCGCCATTGCCGCGATTGTTCTGATTGCCTGCGCCGGTGATGATGAAGGCCTGGAATATGTCGAGCGGCCCGCTGAAGACATCTATACCGAGGCAGCCAACGCCATGGATGCTGGCAGCTTCCAAACAGCGGCCCAGCTGTTCGATGAGGTTGAGCGTCAGCACCCCTATTCCGAATGGGCCACCCGCGCCCAGCTGATGTCCGGCTATGCCTATTATTCGGATTTGGATTACGACCAGGCGGTGATCTCACTGGAGCGGTTTATCCAGCTGCACCCAGGGCATAAGGACATTGCCTATGCCTATTACCTGCGCTCGCTCTCCTATTATGAGCAGATCACCGATGTGAAGCGCGATCAGGCAGTCACCCAGAGTGCGATGGCCAGCCTGCGCCAAGTCTTCACCCGGTTCCCAGAGAGCAAATATGCACGTGATGCCAAGCTGAAGTTTGAGCTGACCGAGGATCACCTAGCGGGCAAAGAGATGAGCATTGGCCGCTACTATCTGGATCGCAAACAGTACCAGGCAGCGATCAATCGGTTTAAGCGGGTGATCGAGAATTATCAGACCACCAGCCACGTGCCAGAGGCGCTGCACCGCCTAACCGAATCCTATCTCGCTTTGGGCGTTATTCCCGAGGCCCAGGCCTCCGCCGCCGTACTTGGCCACAACTTCCCGGGTAATGAGTGGTACATCGACAGCTATGCGCTGCTGGTTGATGAGGGCGTAAGGCCCGCCGCGCCTGACCAAGGTTGGATGGCCGATGTTATGGACAGCATCGCTAGCGTTTTTTAGGCCGATTTCCGCCGGATCGACTTGCCAGCAGCACGGCCTGACCGCATCTTGAAACCAGCCGCCTAGCGGCCTCGTTTCACCTGCGCCAGGCGACCGATGCTGTCATCCCTGACCATTCAGAACATTGTGCTGATTGATCGGCTCACGCTCGATCTCGCCGATGGCTTGTGCGCGCTAACCGGTGAAACTGGGGCCGGTAAATCAATCCTGTTGGATGCGCTGGGCCTCGCCCTGGGTGCACGGGCCGATACTGGTCTTATCCGCCATGGGGAGGACCAAGCCGCCGTCACTGCCATCATTGAGGCGGGTGCCGTTAAGGACCTGGCTGAGGTGGTTGAGGATTTGGCCCTTGGCGACATTGATGACCTGATCCTTCGCCGTGTGATTACGCGGGATGGCCGCAGCCGGGCCTTCGTCAATGATCAGCCGGTTAGTGTCGGCACCCTCAAGACCATCGGGCAGCATCTGGTTGAGGTGCATGGCCAGTTCGAGACCCAAGGGCTGCTAGAGCCCGCCGCCCATGCGTCACTGTTAGACAGCTTTGGTGGGCTGGATAAGAAGCGGGTGAAGGTGGCGGGCGCTTGGGATAGCTGGCGCCAGGCTGAAACCGCAAAAGAACAGCTGGAAGCTGAGATCGCCCGCGCAAGAGCTGAGGAAGACTACACCCGTCATGCGTTGAGTGAGCTTGATGAGTTGGCGCCTGAAACCGGCGAAGAACTGGCCCTTGCCGACCGGCGAACCCAACTCATGCACCGTGAGAAGGTGCGTGAGGGGCTTAGCACCGCCGCGAGCGACCTTGCCGGTGATGCTGGTGCCGGACGCGCCATGGCTACGGCCAGGCGCTTGCTAGAGCGTATCGGCGATAAGCTGGGCAGTGCGGTGGATAAGGTGTTAGAGCCGCTGGACCGGGCACAGTCCGAGCTCGACGAAGCAATGGCCGCCCTGGATGGGCTAAGCGCGGATTTGAACCACGACCCGCGAGGGTTGGAGGAGATTGAGGAGCGGCTGTTCAGCATCCGCCAGCTCGCGCGTAAGCACAATGTGGGCCCCGATGACCTGCCGGTCTTGCGTGACCGCTTCGCTGAGAAGCTATCCATGATCGATGACCAGAGCGCCCATCTAGATCGCGCCGCCCGCGAGGCCGCTGCCGCCCGCGACGCTTATATCAGCGACGCCAAAAACCTCTCCGCCGGTCGGGAGAGTGCCGCATCAAAGCTGGATAAGGCAGTGATGAAGGAGTTGGAGCCGCTAAAGCTTGGCAAGGCTGTCTTTACCTCCGAACTAACTCAGCTTGATGAGGCGCAATGGGGTCCGGCAGGTATGGAGCGGGTCCGGTTTGCCGTTGCCACCAACCCAGGCCAAGCCCCTGGACCGATTGACAAGATCGCCTCTGGCGGTGAGTTGGCGCGCTTTATGTTGGCGCTCAAGGTTGCCTTACGCCGCGTGAATTCGGTGCCAACCCTGATCTTTGATGAGGTGGATTCTGGTATTGGCGGTGCAGTGGCCGATGCGGTTGGCGAACGCCTGGCACGTCTGGGCGAGGATGTGCAGGTGCTTGTTGTCACCCACTCCCCCCAAGTTGCCGCCCGGGCCGGCCATCACTGGCAGATATCTAAAGCCGAGCAGCGCGGCGGTCTCGCCTCAACCAGCATTACCCCCCTTGATAATCAAGCCCGGCGAGAAGAGATTGCTCGCATGCTGTCAGGTGCGGAGATCTCCGACGAGGCCCGCGCCGCTGCCGATAAGCTGCTTGCCCCCGCCTAAGACCAAATACCGCCATGACCATGACCAGCGCCCTTCGAGATCGGGCTATTGATGACCTGACTGAGGCCGAAGCCGCCGATGAACTCGCCGCCCTCGCTGCCGAGATCGCGTCCCATGACAAAGCCTATCACCAGGAAGACGCGCCAACGGTCAGCGATGCCGATTACGATGCCCTGCGGCGGCGTAACGAGGCGCTAGAGAGCGCCTTCCCCTCCCTGATCCGGGAGGATAGCCCGACCCAGAACGTTGGTGCGGCGCCAGCTTCCGGCTTTAGCAAGGTGCGTCACCAGGTGCCGATGCTGTCCCTCTCCAACGCGTTTGAGCGTGAGGATGTGGAGGACTTCTTCAAAACCGTCCGCCGGTTCTTCGATTTACCTGAAGATGCCAAAGTGCCTGTGGTGGCGGAGGTTAAGATTGATGGCCTCTCCTGCTCTCTCCGCTATGAGGGCGGAAAGCTGGTGCAGGCCGCAACACGTGGTGATGGTCAAGAGGGTGAGGACATCACCGCCAACGTCATGACCATTGATGACGCCTATATCCCCAAGACCCTGCCGCCAGGCTCCCCTGACCCAATTGAGATCAGGGGTGAGGTCTATATGGACCGGGATGAGTTTCTGACCCTCAATGAAGCACGGGTTGAGGCGGGCGAAAGCCCATTTGCCAACCCACGTAATGCGGCGGCCGGGTCCCTACGCCAACTGGACCCAAGCGTCACGGCCAAGCGTAAACTGCGGTTCTTCGGCTATGCCTGGGGCGCGCTACCAGCCCCGGCCAAGGAGCTATTCGGTACCCAGAGCGGTGCGCGCCAGCAGATCGCTCAAATGGGCTTCCCACTCAACGAACCATCGATCCTGTGTGAAACGGTGGATGAGTTGATGGCGTTCTATGAGCGTGTGCAGGTTGAGCGGCCCGACCTTGCCTTCGACATTGATGGCATCGTCTACAAACTCGACAGCCTGGATTACCAAGACCGCATGGGTTTCGTAAGCCGGGCACCACGCTGGGCCATCGCCCACAAGCTACCCGCCGAGCAGGCACAAACCGTGCTGGAGCATATCGACATCCAGGTGGGCCGCACTGGCGCGCTGACCCCCGTTGCGCATTTGAAGCCCGTTACCGTCGGCGGTGTCGTGGTCTCACGCGCCACCCTGCATAATGAGGATGAGATTGCCCGCAAGGATATCCGGGTGGGCGATACCGTCGTGATCCAACGCGCCGGGGATGTAATCCCACAGGTAGTACGGGTGGTGGAGGATCGCCGCCCTGTTGGCATCCAACCCTTCATCTTCCCAGATCATTGCCCCGCCTGCGGCAGCCTTGCCGTGCGTGAGGGGGATGATGTGGTCAAGCGCTGTACCGGCGGCCTCATCTGCCCCGCGCAAGCAGTTGAGCGCCTACGCCATTTTGTTAGCCGCGATGCCCTCGATATCGATGGCCTGGGTGCCAAGATCGTGCAGCAATTCTGGGATGAAGAGCTGATCAAGAAGCCCGGCGATATCTTCCGCCTGCGGACAGCAGATGCCAACAGCCTAACCCGGCTTCGGAACCGTGAGGGTTGGGGCAAGGCGTCAGCGGCCAAGCTGTTTGATGCGATTGATAACCGACGGCAGCCCGATCTCGATCGTTTCATCTTCGGCCTCGGCATTCGCCAGATTGGCCAGACCACGGCACGGCTATTGGCCCGGCACTACGCCACGTTTGATGCCCTACGCACGGCCATGGCCGCCGCCGCGGACCGTGAAAGCGACGCATACCAGGACCTGATCAATATCGACAAGATCGGTGCGCTAATGGCCGATGACCTAATCGCCTTCTTTGCAGAACCACATAACCAAGAGGTTCTCGACGATCTGTTGAGTGAGGTGCAGCCCGCCCGCTTTGAAATCGAGATTGATGAGGGCTCTGCCGTCTCCGGCAAAACGGTGGTGTTCACGGGCACGCTTGAGACCATGTCGCGGGCAGAGGCCAAGGTGCAGGCCGAGAAGCTGGGCGCCAAGGTTGCCGGTTCGGTATCAAAGAAGACGGATTACGTCGTTGCGGGCGCCGATGCTGGGTCAAAACTGACCAAGGCGCGCGACCTCGGCGTAGCGGTGTTGAGCGAGGCGGAATGGGGCGAGTTGATCGCCTAAGCCCGCCGAATCGATTGATGATACAGGCCGCAAAACCTGCCGTTTTTCGGCATCTTTTTGAAGATTGGCAGTTGGGGTGACGGGTTTCCGGGGCTCACGCCCCTACCTTTAGGCGCAAACTGGCCTGTGACACCGCCGCTTGGCTATTCTGATGGCAGTATCTAGCCAACGGATTGAAGCCGCCATGCGTCTGCCAGCCCACCCATTTGCCATCTTGGTTCTTGCCCTCGCCCCGCTTCTCATCGCGTGCGAGCCCGATACCGGCACGGCGATTGGTGAGCGTGCCCGCATCGTCTCGGACAAAGACCCGACCGGCCAGAAGCTTGAGGAAGAGATCTACCGGACGCCGAGCCGCCTCGTTGCCTCAATCCAAACCCTAACCGGTGCCGACCTCTACGAGTTCCAGCTTGTGGAGCTCGTTAAGATTGATGCCGCCCTGGCAGCTGGCTTTGACCAGATTTCCCGTAACTACATCGCCGACCTGTCACGGGTAACCGGTGTGGAGAGGGAGCGGCTCGAGCCGCTACGCCGTCAGTTTGATACCCAGACCGTGTCAGTCGACAAGACCGTGCTGTTCCCCTTTGTTGAGGCGAAACGCCAGCGGCTACTGTCTGAAGATCAGAAAGAGCTCATCCGCCGCCTGGATCGCCAACGGCGCCTTGATATGACCCATCTGCGCAATCGCTATGTCCAGCAGGTGGCCGCGATTACAGGCCTGCCAATCCCCGATGTGGCTGGCGTTCTGACCCGCGAATTCTGATTGAATTCAGCCCGATTTCTAAGGCTTGCGGCGGTGTTAAACCGGTCCGGGCTGGCTTTCACAAAACTGTCATAGTATCCCTGGCTAATCGACAAGCCACTTGATGGCTATTGGTCGCCACAACGCCAAGAAACCCAGGGATTCCAACCCGGTGACAGACGACCCGCTCTGGCAAATGATGGATGAGTTTGAGCAGGCCTTCCCCAGCATCTGGGCGAAGACCTGGATCATTGATCCACGGGTTGAGGAAGACTGGAAGGCAGCGGATCAATGGGTCCGTGAACGCCTCCGCCAGTCCGGCATGGCTGAGCGAGATATCCAGAGCAAGTCTAACAACCTATTCGTTAACCTGCGCACCCGATCGCCGCAGTTCTTTGGCGCTGGGAAGCACCTGAATGGCGTTATCGCAGGTGTCATCGTGCCGGTGGTCAGCAAAAGAAGTTGGGCCGAGCGCATCCCCGATGCGATGACCTATATGGATCAGCAGAAATGGTCGGTGCCCGAGCTAGAGCCCTTTGAAAACCTGTCCCGACAGTATGCGGTCTATACCTTTGATCATGAGACGGCCCACGCCGTATTTCATGAATTACCCCAAGCGGATCGACCATCTGCCCGAGGTTTTGAGCGCTACACCTTAACCAAGCAGCAGGATGAAACCTTCGCTGATATGGCTGGTGGCCTGGGCCTCGTTCGCCATTTCGATGCTGAAGAGGCTATCGATATGATTAGGCGGATCTCCCATATGCGCGCGATATCAGCCATTAATCACCGTGATACCGAACACCTAACAACGCGCGGTCTGAAACGCGCTCTAACCGCCATTGCTAACCCAACTGATCAAGTTATTCGCTGGCAACAGGATGGGATGGATGGAGCCAAGGCCCTAGCCAAGGATGTGCACATCTACGCGCTGAGCAAGCAACAGCAGCAGGCTATATCAGAGGTGTTTCGACAAACGGTGCCTGGCGACACCTTCAGTCCAGAACGAGCATTGGAAACATTCTCCACCATTGGCGGCGAGACCAAGAAGTCGACTGTCTATGAGTTGATGCGGGACTACATTGACGCCATTGAAGCCATGGTCCCGGCAGACCGCTATGACGCAGGCCAGATGATGCGGGCCAAGTTAAAACTGCGGCGCAATCCAATTGCTAAGGGCGTGGACGAAGCCCACCCCAGGGTCGAAACCATGGTCGCCGAAGCGCGGGAGCGCGTTGCGATCCATAAGGCGAAGAGCCTTGCGGCGAACCAGCTTGGTGGACCACCAAGAGACCGCGCCGCGCCAACTCTTTAAGTTCGCCCACTAGCCCGGTTGCTCAATCTCTGCCTGAAGGCGTGGTTTGATCTGGTTGTTGAGCCAAGCGAGGCCAGCCAGTACCAGACCGAGGCCGAGGAATGAGACCACGCGCAGCAGCCCCTCAAGCCCCGCCATATCCACCAGAAATGCTTTGGCCAAGGTAATCGCAACGGCCGCGAGCGCCAGGCGGTACAGATCAACCGACCGACGGAAATAGGCAAGCAATAGCAGCGCCGTCGAGGCAAGCAGCAGCAGCACCGTATAGCTGTAAAGCTCTGGGTCGGTTGTACCCGGCACCGATAGGATATCCCCGCGCCAGAAACGCCTAGTCTCAAGGCCAAGGTAGAACACCACAGACAGGGCCACGACGCCCTGCACCAAACGTTGGGCCTCACTCCGCAGGGTTGGGAACAAGCGCAGTGAGCCAGCCAGCACCAGGGCAGGCAGGACATAGGCAACAAACAGCGTGTCGAGGATCATGGGCCCACGGACCAGTTGATCATCAAGTACCAGCGGGTTGTAGACGACGATGGCACCGAGCCAGCAGGAGGCCGCCAAGAACCCAAAGATCAGGGCCAAGCCATAGCGCAGATTATAGAGCCACCCCTTCGACACCGGCAGGCGGTAGATCTGCGCCATACTGGCAATCAAGAAGGTGCAGGCGAACAGGCCTTGTACTGCATGGCTCTCCACATCCCCATCAAGGGCGCGGAACAACATGATGACCACAAAGATCGCAGGCACGCTGAGCAGGACAGATTCCGTCACCGTTCTGGCCGCTGGACGCTCCGCCGCCGATAGCTGCCACCAGGCTGCGAATAAGGCAGCGAGACTACCACCAAAGGCCAGCAGTACTTCCGGCAATGGTGCCTCAACCGCCCAATCAATGCCGGGCAACAGGACCAGCCTAGCCGACACCACCACAACACCGATCTGAACAAAGATCGACATCAGTGGCAGGTTAAAGCGCTTATCAGCCAACACGGCCAAGGCGATGGTAATCGCCAGTGCCACGGTCAGCGCAACCTCAGTCAGCAGGATGATCAGGGCAAAGCTCAACATGCCGACGGCGGCCAAGGCGGCCAGGGCGACACGCCCTCTCTCCTCACCATCAACCCGCGATAACTGTCCCGCAGCGATGGTCATCAAGGCCGCCAGGCCAAGCGCCATGCCGCCCCAGGCGAAAGAGCCGATCAGATCAGTTGGCTTCCAAGTAAGCTCAAGCACCACCAGGACCAGCGGCGCGAAGAGCGCCATGCCATAGGCCCAATACAAGCCGTACTGGGTTGGCTGTGTTGCCCGCCATAGCGCCAGGGCAGAGCCCAAAAGACCAACACCGGCAAGGCCCAAAACAATGGGCATCGGGTCCATACCGGAATCCAGGGCGCCGGTATCAAGATAATGCTGGAATAAGGAGCCCTCATTCACCGCATGAATGCCGAGGATGGCGAGGTACAGAACCGGTGCAACCAAGTTCAGATCGGTGAGCGCATGGGCTGGACGAAGCCAGACCGCCACCATGACCTGCAGCAGCACCAAAATGACCATGGCGGTCAAGAACTCAGTCATGCCGCGATCAAGCAGGGCAACCAAGGTGACCGAAGCAAAGGCCGCCAAGCATGCGGCCATGGCGATTAGGGTTGGTGGCTTGAGCGATAGCGGCTTTAGGGAATACATCACCTCGCCCAGCATCGGGCCATCATGGGCGGGCTGCAGTTGGCGATAGGGAATGGTCAGCGCACCCAACGCCACAAGCAGGGCAAAGGCGATGAAGTGCGGATCATCCGCCCCGACGAGATAGAGCAGTAAGGCGGCAGTGTAGGTGCAGACCAGCCCTAGGATTGAGGGCCAGAGCCACTGCTTCATCGTATCAATGCCAAGACCTGTCAGGGCAATTAGAGCGAAGTAGTAGAAGAATGCCTCAGGGCTATCGCTGGACCCGCCAACAATAAAGGGCGTCAGCGTGGCACCGACCAAACCAATGGCGGTCAGAACCGGGCCATAAACCCAGCCCAAAACAACCGTGCCGACAGACACGGCAACCAGCGCCATGAACGAGGTATCAGCACCAATGAGGCCATAGAGATACCTGGCGCCCAGGATCGCCGCAAACAGCACGATCACCCCTGCCCCGGATAGGGTTGAGGGCAGATAGGCGGTATGGCTGGCGGCGTCATCGCCAAAGCGGCGACGGATAACCTCACCCGCCATGATCAGGATTGCACCAAGGGCGAGTGCGGCAGCCACACGTGCGGTGGGCGTCAGCAACCCGCGCTCAACGCCATAGATAATCAGGAAAATGCCCGCCAGGCCGAGGCAGACGGCAGAGATGGCATAGAACCAATTCTCTTTAAGCCATCCCTCAAGCCGATCGGTCCAACCATCCCCATCATTGGCGGGTGGTCGGTATTTTGGCGGTGTGGGAATATCCAGGGGTTCATCGATACTGGCGCCCGGTTCGGTCAGCAGTGGGCTTGCCACCGCAGGTTCACCATCATCGATGGGCAGGTTGGCAACCGCATCGCCATAATCAGGCACGTCATTGGATGGCGCCGCAGGCTCTGGCTCCAATGCGGGTTCTGGGACATCGGGCACTTCTGGTGCCGCTGGCCGTTGGGCCGTTTCAAACGGGTTGGGCGTTTCGGTCTGGGTGGGCGCAAGCGCTTGGCCCTGGCGCAGTAGGCCGACAGTCTCGGCCAGCTCATCGGTCTTACGCTTCAGCTTGGCCACCCGGCGGAACAGCACAAACACGGCCACGATCAGCGCCAAGATAATTAGTTCGTCGTCCACGGTCCTACACCCGTCACATTGCCCAAGTTAGCAACCTAGGACGGTGATTGCCGGGGATGCAACGGCACTGGCGAGAGCCGCACTCCTATTGCCCGCAACCGTTGCGCCAACAAATGCAAAAGGCCGGGCAGTTGGCCCGGCCTTTCGACAAATCTCAATCACGAGATAGATGGCTTATTCCATCGCCTTCACGATGTCCTCGGACATCTTCTTCGCATCGGCGAGCAACATCATCGTGTTGTCAGCAAAGAAGAGTGGGTTCTCAACCCCCGCATAACCGGAACCCATGGAGCGTTTAACGAAGAGCACGGTCTTCGCTTTCTCAACATCCAGGATTGGCATGCCGTAGATCGGTGAGGAGGTATCGGTTTTGGCGGCCGGGTTGGTCACGTCATTGGCGCCAATCACGAAGGCCACATCCGCCTGACCGAAGTCGCGGTTGATATCCTCAAGCTCGAACACCTCATCATAAGGAACGTTCGCTTCTGCTAGAAGGACGTTCATGTGACCCGGCATCCGGCCAGCGACAGGGTGGATCGCGTATTTCACGTCCACACCCTCAGCCTTAAGGATATCCGCCATCTCACGCAGCGTGTGCTGTGCCTGGGCGACGGCCATACCGTAGCCAGGCACGATAATGACTTTACCGGCGTTCTTCATGATGAAGGCGGCATCATCAGCCGACCCCTGTTTGAAGGTCCGGTCCATATCATCGGCACCGCCACCCGCGGCCGCTTCACCACCGAAGCCACCAAGGATCACGTTGAAGAAGGAACGGTTCATGCCCTTACACATGATGTAGGACAGGATCGCACCAGAGGAGCCAACCAGCGCACCAACGATAATCAGCAGCGTATTGCCGAGGGTGAAGCCGATACCAGCAGCAGCCCAACCGGAGTAGCTGTTCAGCATCGAGACAACCACCGGCATATCCGCACCACCGATTGGGATGATCAGCAGCACACCGAGGGCCAGCGCAATCAGGATAATCGCCCAGAAANCGACATCAGAATTGGCCGAGGCCATCACAGCGATCAACGCGATCAAGGCCAGACCAAGTGCCGCGTTCAGCGGGTGCTGACCGGGGAACACCACCGGCTTACCGGAGACGAGCCCCTGCAGCTTGGCAAAGGCGACAATCGAACCGGTGAAGGTAATGGCACCAATCGCGGTACCGAGAGCCATTTCGATCAGGCTGGCGAGGGCGATATTGCCTCGCTCACCGATGCCATAGGCTTCCGGCGCGTAATAGGCGGCCATGGCGACGAAAACAGCGGCCAAACCAACCAGCGAGTGGAAGGCAGCGACAAGCTGCGGTAGCGCCGTCATGTCGATGCGCTTGGCGATCACGGTACCGATGGCACCACCAATGGCGACGCCAATAATGATCATCCAGAACGAGACCACACCAGGCAGCATCAGCGTGGTGCCAACGGCAACCGCCATACCGGCGATACCAAACTGGTTACCGCGACGGGCTGTTTCTGGGTGGGATAGGCCCCGGATGGCCATGATGAACAATACCGAGGCGACGATGTAGGCTAGGCCTGCAAAGGTTTCCATGGAATGCGGCCCCTACTTAACTTTGTTTTTTCTTGAACATGGAGAGCATTCGGTGGGTCACGATAAACCCACCAAATATGTTCACCGAGGCGAGAATAACGGCAAAGAAGCCCATCACCTTGGCAAAGCTCATCCCCTCAGGACCGGCGGCGATCAGAGCGCCGACGATGATCACCGATGACACCGCATTGGTCACCGCCATCAAAGGCGAGTGCAGCGCTGGGGTCACGGACCAAACCACGTAATAGCCAACGAAACAGGCCAGAACGAGGACGGTCAGCGCGGTGATAAAGAACCCATCGCCGTGGCCACCACCATGGGCAGCTGCGGCGGTTGCCGCTTCCATACCGGCATGGGCAACATCGCCCATTTGGGTGGCAACATTGGCCTCAATCTCATTCAGGCGGGTTTGGGCGGCATCAAGGGCGCGGCGGACGATGTCCAACTCACCCTGTGCATCAATTTGCGGCGCGCTTGGAGCGGCCACTGCTGCTTCCTGTTCGCTCATGATTGCTTGTCATCCTTGCTCGCGGTGTCGTTGGCCGCGCCGTCAGGCTTGGCCGCTGCCGCTTTGGTGGTTGCTGGCTTCTTAGCTGCCAGCTTACGCGTCGTGGTCTTAGCGGCCGTGGTTTTCTTGGCCGCCGGCTTACGCGTGGTCGTCTTCTTCGCGGTTGAGGAGCCGGTGGCGCCCTTAAACTGCTCATGGACGATGCTGCCATTCTCGGTCAGCAGGCAGCCGGCAATGATCTCGTCCTCGCGGTCGAGTTTAATCGCCTTGCCCTCATCGGCCACGACGAGACCAAGCAGGCTCAACAGGTTTTTAGCGAACAGGGCCGAGGCATCAGCCGCCAAACGTGATGGCACATTGATATGGCCAACGATCTTCACGCCGTTTGCCGTCTCAACCACCTCACCCGGCTTGGAGCCTTCACAGTTACCGCCTTGCTCAACGGCCAGATCGATGATCACCGACCCCGGCTTCATATCGTCGACCATGGCTTTGGTGATCAGGCGCGGGGCCGGACGACCAGGGATCAGAGCGGTACAAATAGCGATATCGGTTTTCTTAAGCGCGTTGTGAACGGCCTCAGCCTGGCGCTTTTTGAAGTCGTCACCGGCTTCTTTCGCGTAACCGCCAGCGGTCTCCATATCCTCCATGCCCTCAACCATCAGGAAGGTGGCACCAAGGCTCTCAACCTGCTCTTTCGCGGCAAGTCGGACATCAGAGGCGGTCACAACGGCACCAAGGCGACGCGCTGTTGCGATGGCCTGAAGACCGGCAACGCCTGCACCCATGACCAGCACGCGGGCTGGCGCCACGGTACCGGCCGCGGTCATCATCATTGGCATGGCCCGGCCATATTCGGCAGCGGCATCCAAGACAGACTTATAACCAGCCAGGTTGGATTGGGAGGACAGAACATCCATCGCCTGGGCCCGGGTGATCCGTGGCACAAGCTCCAGCGCGAGTGCGTTGATCCCAGCCTTGGCATAGGCAGCGATATCATCGGCTGACTGGTAGGGGTTCAAACCCGCGATCAGCACGGCGCCCTTAGGGATCAAGGCAACCTCATCCAAATCACCTTCGCCAGCCATCAAGGGCTTCTGCACCTTCAAGACGATCTTGGCGTCCTTATAGGTTTCCTTCGCATCTTTAGCGATCTTGGCGCCGGCGGTTGTGTACTGCTCATCGGTGATCGACGCACCTTTACCGGCACCGGTCTCGATGACTACATCGAGGCCCATTCCGACCAGCTTCTTAACCGTGTCTGGGGACGCCGCAACACGGCGCTCATGGGGGCGCCGCTCTAGCGGCACTGCCAATTTCATCTAGGGCTCTCCCGGTAACGGGCCGCATTGAAGGCATCGGCTGATGCAAGTGACGCGGCTTATTGATTGGCAAGGGGCAGCGATGTGCCCGAGGACACGGCAATTTGCATGATGCGGTGGTTGAGCGCAAGCAGACGCTAATGCGTCAGGCACAATTTAGGTACGTACGGCACGCATTTCGGCGGCAATGTACGCGTACGGGGCCAAAAGATCGGGTTTCAGGCCGCTTCAACCGGTGGCAGATCATTTGCCGCAAGCAGTTGCGACT
This sequence comes from Alphaproteobacteria bacterium SS10, assembly GCA_019192455.1. Taxonomy (NCBI): domain Bacteria; kingdom Pseudomonadati; phylum Pseudomonadota; class Alphaproteobacteria; species Alphaproteobacteria bacterium SS10. Next base: position 401,504 of record JAHCML010000003.1, on the reverse strand, counting down.
GGCGCTGACGCAAGCTGTCTTCATCGAAATCTTTGATCACGCTCTGAAACAGCTCATACCAATTGATATTGGCCTTAAGGTGCAGAAACACTGATCCAAGGCCGATTGCCGCCCGGTCCATAAAGACAAACTCGCGGGGCACCTCGACACCACCAACCTCACGCAAGGCCATATGAACCTTCCGTGCCGTTTCCCGGCCATACATGCCGGAGTTGGTTTCCTCAATCAGCCGCGTACGATCCTCAAGAATTGGGGCATAGATAAAGTTTGCCCAGATATTGAGGACGTCGATCAGCTCTTTGGTCAGGTTCTCAAAGCCCCAAGTCTCATAGGCATGGACCGCGAGATCCGGATCATCATCCTTCAAGGCGTTGTAGAGGTCGATGACACCACGCACGAAATGCGCCGGGAAGACCCGGATACAGCCGAAATCGAGCAGGTTGATCGAGCCATCCTCGCGCACCTGGTAGTTACCCAGATGGGGGTCACCATGGATCAGCCCGTAATTATAAAACGGGATGTACCAAGTGTAGAACATGTTCATGGCGAGCTTGTTGCGCAGCTCTTCATGACTATCGACGAAGTTTAGGATCCGATCGCCCTCAAGCCAGCTCATGGTTAGGAGGCGCTTGGTGGTCAAATCGTGGTGGACGTCGGGAACAAACACTCGGTCGTCATCGGCAAACACATCGCGATACATGGCCATATGCTTGGCCTCACGGGTGTAATCCAACTCTTCACGCAGGCGCTCAGAAATCTCAGCATGGATTTGCTTGGTTGAAATCGCCTTATCTGAGCGCTCAAAAATGCCGAGGATAAGCTTTAGCTGCTTCAAGTCAGCCTCAACCGCTGACTGCATGTCGGGATATTGGAGCTTACACGCCAAGGCTTCGCCATCCGGCGTGGTGGCGCGGTGCACCTGGCCCAACGAGGCGGCGGCGCAGGCCTCTTTCTCAAACTCACCAAAACGGGATTGCCATTTCGGCCCTAACTCATTGGCCATCCGGCGCTTAACAAACGGCCAGCCCATGGCGGGCGCGTTGGACTGTAGCTGCGAGAGCTCGTGCACATATTCCTTCGGCACGGCATCCGGAATGGTGGCGAGCAGCTGCGCCACCTTCATCAGCGGGCCTTTCAGGCCACCCAGCGCTGACTTTAAGTCCTCTGCTGCTTTCCCACGCTCAACCTTGAGTCCTAGATACCGTTCACCCGCCATCCGGGCAGCGATACCGCCCATGGCACCAGAAACGCGGGCGTAGCGGGCAACGCGCCCGGCTAGGGTGTTCTCTTCATTATCGCTCATGATAATCCGGCCAACGGTATCAATGGGTTGTGCTGATGATTGCGTTTAGTGGGGCGTATAGCGGTACGTCGCTCAACGCCACATCCTTCATATAACTCACACGGCGAGCATTCCTAGCACTGCGCTGATATTTCCGCGCTTTTGGACAATGGTGCGGGGGGCACCAATCGTCATACAGCAGAAGCATGACTGATCTGTGTATCCGGTGTCTTTTCCACCATCGCTACTTTCGAGCAGTTGAAACACCATGCGCCTAGATCAACGCTCCGGCTCGAGTGTCGGCGCCCTAGGGATTGGAAAGCATGGCGAACCCAGACCGCCATACAGCAAAACGCTGGCACAGCGGACCAAGCGGTGAGCAACCCTCACCGCTTGATCGGTTTATGGCGCTCTGCCGTGCCGAGGCGAAGGATCCGCGTGGCCCGCTTATGCGCGTGGGGTTGAGCGGTGTGATCCTGATCGGCAGCACGACCCCGACGAAGAGCCCAGCGCCACGGGGTGAAGACCCGCGCCTGGGCGCGCCGTTTGATCCCCCATCGCCACCAGATGGCCAAAGCCATATCCGGGTGCAGGTTGACCCGAATGGCAAGACCCCACCTCAGGTTGTGGTAACGCAACCGGCGGCGAATGATGAACCGACGACAGATCAATCAGCGGCAGAAGAACCAATGGCTGAAGAAAAGGTTGCGGTCGTTGCGGCACCGCCAGCCATAGCCGTACCGATCCCAACACCAAGCCCTCATGGCCCGCCACAATCAGTTGAAACCCTGAACCCCGAACCCTCAGCGACCCAGGGCCCTTTCCGCGCAGGCATGAGCACCGGGTTCCATAACGCGCCGACCCTGACCGCACCGATGGCCGCCTCCATGAACCTGGTTTATGACCGGCTGCGCGATTTTGGGTTCACCCGCAACGCGTCGCTCGCCTGGTCCCTCCATGGCATTCACGAGAGTGAGGGCGGCACAATCTTTACCCAGATTGGTGGTGGCGACGGGGTTGGTTATTTCCAGCTGTCTGGCTGGCGCGGCGGCGGGGCTGGCAGCTTTACCTCACAGTTGATTAAGCCTGGAACCGACCGCAACTGGGCCCGCAGTGATTTCGAGGTTGATACCGGCGCCACAGACGCCCTGGCTGACCGAGAGCGTATCCTGATCAACTCAGCGGACGCCCTGGTTCACCTATTGGCCGAAGATGGGGATGAAACCTATCGGCGGCTCTACAACCGCTCTCGCTTAGAACGCTATAGCTTGAGCGATATTGCTGATCGATCCACGCGCGATTTCATCCGCCCCGGTGCCGTATCCTACAGCGCCAGGGCCCGCGATATCCGCGAGACCTATCAGCAGAACCAGGCTGCGATTGACGCGAATACAGACGCGTTCGAGGGACTGCGCGCAGACCATCGCAGGACGCTGCTGCCGAACGGCAATCCGTTCCCGGTTCCCGTTCCGCGCCCTGCCGATCTGGGTGTGTCCCAGGATGAGGCGGCACCACGGCAAGAACCAGCCCTGGTCTCGCCTTAGGCGACAGCCTCAAGCTCGTCGATCATGCTGGCGATGATATCCAGACCCTTGTTCCAGAACGCTGGATCAGTGGCGTCGAGGCCAAATGGCGCCAGCAGCTCTTTATGCCGCTTGGTGCCACCGGCACGCAGCATGTCCATATATCGCTCGGCAAACCCCTCATCCGCATCTTGGTATACGGCATAGAGTGCGTTCACCAGGCAATCGCCGAAGGCATAGGCATAGACATAGAAGGGCGAGTGGATGAAGTGCGGGATATAGGCCCAGAAATGCTGGTACTCATCCTCAAACTGCAGCGCCGGGCCTAGGCTCTCAGTCTGTACATCCATCCAGATCTTGCCGATCTCCTCTGCGGTCAGCTCCTGCTTCTGCCGGGCGTTGTGCAGGCGCTTCTCAAACTCGAAGAACGCGATCTGGCGCACAACGGTGTTCAGCATGTCTTCAACCTTGCCAGCCAGCAGGATGCGCTTTGCCTTCGGATCGGTTTCGGCATCAAGCAGGGATCGGAAGGTCAGCATCTCACCGAACACGCTGGCGGTTTCAGCCAGGGTTAGCGGTGTTGATGCCTGAAGGTGGCCCTGGCTGCCCGCCAGCACCTGGTGCACGCCATGGCCTAACTCATGGGCAAGGGTCATCACATCCCGAACCTTGCCGTGATAGTTCAGCAGCAAATAGGGATGCGCGCTCGGCACCGTCGGATGTGCGAAGGCACCGGGTGACTTACCCGGGCGCGGCGGCACATCAATCCAGGCGTTGTCGAAGAACTTCCGCCCCACATCGGCCAGCTCTGGTGAGAACTGACCATAGGCATCAAGGACAATCTTAGTTGCCTCGGGCCAAGTGATCTCACGGTCCACATCATCGGGCAGCGGCGCATTGCGATCCCAATAGGCCAGTTTCTCATCACCTAGCCACTTTGCCTTCATCGCATAGTAGCGGTGGGACAGCTTGGGATAGGCAGCGGTCACCGCACTGCTCAAGGCCTCAACCACCTCATCCTCAACATAGTTACCGAGGTTGCGGGCAGAGACCGGGGTGGCATAGCTCCGCCAGCCATCATCGATCTGCTTTTCCTTCGCCAGTGTGTTGGTGATCAGGGTGAAGACGCGAATGTTGTCGCCGAAAACCTGCCCCACAGACTTCGCCGCATCCTTACGCTTATCCGCGTCAGGGTCGCTCATCAGGTTGAGGATCTCACTGGAGGTCAGCTCCTCGCCCCGGAACGGGAAGCGCAGACCGGCAACCGTCTCATCAAACAGCCTGGTCCAGGCAGAGCGCCCAACCACATGCCGTTCATGCAGCATGCGCTCAATTTCATCATCAAGCTGGTGCGGGCGGAAGACACGGATATCGCGCAGCCAGCTGGCGTACCCCTGAAGCGCCGGGTCCTTCAGCTTTGCATCCATTGCATCTTCTTCGATCTTGTTGATCTCAAGCGTAAAGAACAGCAATGGGGTTGAGATGGTGGTCACCCGCTCCTGCATGGATTGATAAAACCGACCAATCTCTGGGTCGGTCATATCACCGGCATAGGTCAGATGGGCAAAGCTCATGATCCGCGAGAGCGTCTCATCAATATCTTCGTAAGCCTCAATCGCATGGGCTAGGGCGGCACCGTCTAGGCCAGCAATCTTACCCTTAAACTCCTCATGGAATTGCTGGGCTGCTGCCTCCATCCGGTCCAGATCTTTGGCGAGCTCACCGGACTCCATACCAGGGTAGAGATCATTGAGATCCCAGCTCGGCAGGTCGGCATCCATATTGGCTGCGGTTGCACCATCGGGTTGGTGGGGAATTGTGGTCTGGCCAAACATCAAGGCAGCTCCAGGTGACGGGCGATTGATCTGATCTGTTTCAGGTATGCCGTTTTACCCCGGCTTTCCAGGGGAGATTTAATCGCAGCCAAATCGGCTGGGGATTTCGCCGCCGCCAAAGGCATCAAAATGGAAATATATTTGCCAATTGCTGCGGTGCTTCCGTTCGATCCTTGCTTTTTGACCCAAGGGCTCGCCGCCTTTCTCGCCAAATAGGTCAGCAAGCATTACCTTTTTGTGACCAAGGCAGCCCCGGATCAAAGTGAGGGCAGCCAATAAGACAAATGTGATCGGGAGCAGCGCAAGATGGCCTCAGACATCGCCACGGCTGACGTAACGCTTCGCGACGTTAAGCTCGACGACAAATACACCCTGGAAGATGGCCGGGCCTACATGACCGGCACCCAAGCATTGGTGCGCTTGCCCATGCTGCAGCGGGCACGGGATGCCGCCGCCGGGTTGAACACGGCTGGCTTTATCTCCGGCTATCGCGGTTCCCCCTTGGGGGCGTTGGACCAACAGCTTTGGCAAGCCGCCAAGTTCCTGGATCAAAATCACATCAAGTTCCAACCAGGCGTGAACGAAGACCTGGCCGCCACCAGTGTTTGGGGCAGCCAACAGGTCGGCCTGTTCCCCGGTGCCAAATATGATGGCGTCTTTGGCATGTGGTACGGCAAAGGCCCGGGCGTTGATCGCTCCGGTGATGTGCTCAAACACGCTAATGCCGCTGGCACGGCGAAGCATGGCGGTGTCCTGGCGCTCGCCGGTGATGACCATGCCTGCAAATCCTCAACCTTCCCGCATCAGTCTGAGCAGGCGCTAATCGCCGCCATGATCCCGGTGCTGAACCCCGCCAATGTGCAGGAGTTCATCGACCTGGGCCTCCTCGGCATCGCGATGAGCCGCTACGCCGGTATCTGGGTTGGTTTCAAAACCCTGGCCGATACGGTTGATAGCTCCGCCTCGGTAATGATCCACCCGGCCAATCTAGAAATCGCCCTGCCAACCGATTTTGAGCTACCGCCCGGTGGCCTCAACATCCGCTGGCCGGACCCGCCACCAGACCAAGAGAAGCGCCTAGTTGATCTGAAACTGCCCGCGGTTCAGGCCTTCGCTCGGTTCAATCCGGTTGACCGCACCATCTTCCGCAGCGACAAGCCACGCATCGGCATCATCTCCACCGGTAAAACGGTGACTGAGATTGGCCAGACACTCACCGATCTTGGCATCTCAGATGAACAGGCCAAGGCCATGGGCCTGTCGCTTTATAAGGTCGGCATGGTCTGGCCCTTGGAGACGGAGGGCCTCAAGCGCTTCGCCGAGGGGCATGAAGAACTGCTGGTGATTGAGGAGAAACGCTCAATCATCGAGACCCAGGTGAAGGACGCGCTCTACCACCTGCCGGCGGATAGCCGCCCACGGGTGATTGGCAAGACTGATGAAACAGGTCGGCCCTTTATCAAATCCACTTATGAATTCGCGCAGATCGAACTGGCGACCGCGATCATGGATCGCCTTGGTGACCTTGCCCCATTAAATGCGCGCGAGCGCATGGCACGGATGAAGAGCCAAGAGGATTTGCGGACGGTTCCAGCAAAGACGGAACGGATCCCCTATTTCTGCTCAGGTTGCCCGCATAACACCTCGACCAATGTGCCAGAGGGCAGCCGTGCCATGGCCGGCATTGGCTGTCACTACATGTCGGTTTGGATGGATCGGCGCACCGAGACCTTCACCCAGATGGGTGGTGAGGGCACGCCATGGATCGGCCAGGCGCCGTTTACCGAAACCGACCATGTCTTTGCCAATCTAGGCGATGGCACCTTCTATCACTCTGGCTCGCTCGCCATCCGGGCCGCCGTCGCGGCCAAGGTGAACATCACCTATAAGCTGCTCTACAACGATGCTGTCGCCATGACCGGCGGCCAGCCTGTGGACACCCGTGACCAGGGCATTGCCGTGCCGCAGGTCCTGAAGATGCTGGTTGCCGAGGGCGTGGACCGGATTGAGGTCATGACCGAGGAGTTGGAGCGCTATAACGGCGTCGCCCTGCCCGGCTTCACCGGCCTGCACCACCGCGATGATCTGGACAAGGTCCAGCGCGAGCTGCGCCAGACAGAGGGCGTTTCCATCCTGCTCTATGACCAGACCTGCGCGACTGAAAAGCGCCGCCGTCGGAAGCGTGGCCTGATGCACGACCCGAATGAGCGGATCATCATCAATGAGTTGGTCTGTGAGGGCTGTGGCGATTGCGGTGAGAAATCGAATTGCCTGTCTGTCGTGCCGGTGGAAACCGAGTTCGGCAGGAAGCGGAAGATCGACCAATCGACCTGCAATAAGGACTTCTCTTGTGTGAACGGCTTCTGCCCAAGCTTTGTCACCGTGAAGGGTGGCCAGCTGCGCAAGCCGAATAGCGGCATTACCAAGGATAGCGGCCCAGAGCTGGTCATCGACCTGCCTGAGCCAAAGCTGCCCAGCCTGGATAAGAATTATGCAATCCTGGTCACCGGTGTTGGTGGCACGGGCATTGTGACCGTTGGTGCCCTTCTCGGCATGGCGGCGCATCTTGAGGGGCGCGGCATCTCCGTTCTCGACCAGGCTGGCCTGGCGCAGAAGGGGGGGCCGGTGATTAGCCACCTCCGTTTTGGCAAGACGCCTGAGGCGGTTCAGGGCTCCCGCATTCCTAGCGCTGGCGCCGATCTGATCCTCGGCTGCGATCTGCTGGTTGCGGCGGGTGGTGAGGCCATGGCCAAGATTGATCCAGGCCGCACCCATGCGGTGATCAATGGCCACCGCACCATCACCGGCCAATTCACCAAGAACCCGGATCTGCAAATCCCTGGTGAAGCAATGCTTGAAGACATTGCGAGCCAGGTTGGTGACGGCAAACTGTTCTCAATCGACGCGACTGAGATGGCGACCCGGATGATGGGCAACTCTATCGCCACCAACCTGTTTATGCTGGGTATTGCCTATCAACGCGGCCTGATCCCGGTATCCGCCAACGCGATCATGACCGCGATTGAGCTGAACGGCGTTGCGGTGAAGATGAATGCTGATGCCTTCCTATGGGGCCGACGGACCGCAGAGGACCCAGAGGCCGTGCAGCGGGTCATGGAGCGTCGCCGCGCCATGGCGCGTGAGCAGCTGGGCGTTACCGCCAACAAGCCGAAGCACCGCCAACTGTCCCAGTCATTGGATGAGTTGATCGACCGCCGGGTTGATGACCTGACCATCTATCAAAACCGTGCCTATGCCGACCGCTATCTGAAGCTGGTGAAATCAGTCCGGGCAGCAGAAGCCAAGCTGGGCATGGACACGACCGACTTGGCCGCTGCCGTCGCCCGCTATGGCTACAAGCTGATGGCCTATAAGGACGAGTATGAGGTTGCCCGGCTATACAGCGACGGCCGCTTCCTGGCCCAGCTGAACGAGCGGTTTGAGGGTGACTTCGCACTGAACTTCCACCTGGCCCCGCCCATGATCGCCCCCCGTGATGAGCGGACGGGCGAGATGAAGAAGGTAAGCTTTGGTCCCTGGATGCTGCGTGCCTTTGGCCTGCTGAAGCACTTCAAAGGCCTTCGTGGCACCCGCTTCGACCCGTTCGGCAAAACCGAGGAACGGAAGATGGAGCGGCAGCTGATCGCAGACTATGAGCAGCTGATGGAAGGCCTGGTCGACCGCCTGACCCCGCAGAACCATCATCTGGCCGTCGATATCGCCAGCATCCCAGAGATGATCCGTGGCTATGGCCATGTGAAAGAGCGGCATTTGGCCAAGGCAAAGGCACGTGAGGGCGAGCTGTTAGCAGGCTTCACCGACCCAACGCCACAGCCCGTTGCGGCCGAGTAGGTAGCGGCTCACCTCACGACAAGGTGTATGGCGGCAGGGTTGCGATGGTTGCAATCGCCCCTGCCGCTGCCAACCTATTCGTTAAGCATCCTGCCTTAACGGATAGGAGAGAGACCGTGTCTATAACCACGACAAGGGCCGTCCGTTTGGACGGCAACAGCAACTCGAGCCCATTCGAAACGCTGTATAACAACCCACTACCCCACCACTATTTTGGTTTCCTGGCACCGGTGAGTTACCGCGCGCCGGATGAAACCATGGCTGTCTTACGGCCCTGGCTCGCCGAGAAATGGCGTAGCAATGGCAGTGAGCCCGTTCGGGTTCTCGATTTCTTCAGCGGCTACGGCGCCAATGGCATTCTATTGCGCACTGGCTTTGGCATGGCTGAGATCAGTGAACTCTATAGCCGTGGCGCCTTATCGACCGAAGATTTAGACGCCCATACAGCGTTCTTCAAAGACGCTGCGGTTGGCCCCGACAAATTGCACCTAAGTGCACTCGACATCGCACCAAACGCCCTCGCCTACTCAAAAGAGAGCGGCGTCTATCAGAACGCGTTTGGTGAGAACTTGTTGGAGAATGCGCCGAGCGAGGCGTTAAGCGAGGCTGCTTATAACGCCGATATCATCATTGAATCCGGCGGGCATCATGAGGTGTCACCGGCGATCATCGATGGGCTGCTTGGTGCCACCAATCCCGACAAGCGGCCACCACTGGTCATGAGCGTGGCCCGCGACTTCGATCTGGTGCCGATCAGGGCCGCACTAGCCAAGCATGGTTATGAGGCCAGGCTAGTGAAGCCTGACTTCCTGCTTCGTACCTTTGTCGATGATGTTGAGAAGGCGACGAAGCATGAGCGGACGCGCGCCCTTGGCCTGCCAGAGGGCGGTGTGCTCGGCGATAATGTCCGTTACGCGAATTTGTTTTGGGCTGAGTTTGCGGGCTAGGGATTAGCCGCCAGGCTGCATGCCGATGGCTGCCAGATAGAGGTCGAGCAGTTGCTCCTGCTCTTCCCTGTCTTGGCGGTCCATCTTGCGCAGCTTGACCACCTGGCGCATCACCTTGGTGTCAAAGCCAACGCCCTTTGCCTCAGCATAGATTTCGCGGATATCAGCCGCGATGCCTTGCTTCTCTTCCTCCAGACGCTCAATCCGTTCGATGAAGGATTTCAGGCGATCACCGGCGACGCCGCCCACATTGCTGGTTTCGGGCTGGTCGTTCTGGTTGATGGCTGGGTCAGACATGGGACGCCTTTTGGTCGGAAGGAATTCGGAGGGGTTGGATGGCGGATGGTAGCGGGTGAGTCAAGCCGCCATAGCGCGCAGCCTGACCGCATTGCACCGGGTCAGTACATGCGCCCGCCATTGGGCACGTCGAGGCTTGGCTGCAGCAGGACCACTTCCCCATCCTCATCCGGCACACCTAGGACCAGAAACTCAGACATAAACTTACCGATTTGCTTAGGCGGGAAGTTCACCACGGCGACAACCTGACGACCGGGCAAGGTTTCCGGATCGTAATGCTTAGTGATCTGGGCAGAGCTTTTGCGCTCCCCAATCTCCGGGCCGAAATCGACCCAGATTTTGATCGCTGGGCGACGCGCCTCGGGATAGGGCTCTGCCTTAGTGATGGTGCCGGTACGGATTTCCACCTTGAGGAAATCATCAAAGCTGATGTGATCGGTCATGGGCTTAGCCTGGGCGATATGCGTTTCAGAGAGCGCCAACCAATAGAAAACGGCGGTGTCAGGCAAGACTACCCGGACACCGCCGTTTCAGATTTCTGTGTAAAGCCGTTAGTCGGGCTTACTTCTTGATCGCTTCGACCTGATTTTTCAGCTCAGAAAGGCTCTCAGAGAAACGCTTGGACAGAACATCAGCGCAGTCATTGTTGGACTTCGCCATCAGCTCAGCCAGCTCACGCATGTTCTCAAGCAGCTTCTCGAAGTTGTCTTGCAGCAGTTCGGTCTGCTTGGCGACTTTGTCTTCTGGCGCAGATTGGGTCATCAGCTCATTCAGGCTGCCCTGCATCTCACCCATCATTTGCTGCATGATTTCTTGCTGGCGACGCATCACGGCCTGCATGCCCTCAAAGGCAAGACGGTTGGCCTGGGTCACCGCATCGATGTTGCGACGCTGGGTGCTGATCACCTGGTCCATATCGACACCAGGGACCTTCATGTCGGTCATGATTTTAGCAAAGTCAGTTTCAAAGAAGTTCATCGGGTTGCTACGCGCGTTCATGGTCGATGTCTCCGCATCTTGGGGGGCGCCATAAAGGGGAGCGAGACGCCCGGAGTTATCCGTGAGCGTGCATGTGGCAATTTCCAGCAAGAAGGTCAAGCTTTTTGTGCGCTGCACAATAAAACTGTGAACAGCAAAACTCGTTCTGTTTCAGATGTTTGTGTGCCTATGAACTTGAGAGCACCGAAAAATCTGCCGCAAATTGTGCGTATGCACACAAAATACGAATGGCATATCAAACTATGCGCTTACGACGCTTGTGCACCATCGTCGGTCTTACCGGACCGTAGGGCTGTTAGCATGCTGCGGATGAAGCTGAGCGGCCCGTCATTGAATGAATTGGCCAGGATCTCAGCCTGCCCCAGTGCCTTGTCCAGCGCGGCCATGGTTTGCGCCTGATCTTCGCTATCATCATCCAGCCATTTACGCATGACAGTCAGCCAGATCAGGCCAGAGGCCGCGATCTTTGATTGCACACCGCGACCGCAAGGGTCCTCGCCCGCCGCTTCCAGCATACGGGACATGGATCGGCCCAGCTGTGGCAAGACCGGCAGGATCAGCTGTGGCTTCTGCCGTGCTTCGGTCAGGATCGCCTTCAAGCCTGGCTTAAACGGTGTCAGCGCATCAAAGCGGCGCATCAGCAGATCAAACAGGGCATCACGCACCGTCTCATCCAGAAGATCATCGGTGCCATCGGCCAACACATCGGCATCGGCCTGCCGCGCCAGGGCCAACAGGATATCACTGCGGTTACTGAAGTGGCGGCGTACCTCGCCCAAGGGCAGGTCTGCCGCTTCCGCAACATCGCGTAGACCAACCTCTGACCAGGGACGTTCAGCCGCCAGGATCATGGCTGCCTCAATCGATTGGCGCACCGGATCTGTAACGGCTTTACCGTTAGATTTTGATGTGGATTTTGCGGCCATGGTTACTGCTCATACTCATCAGCGGTGGGAGACTGCCTTTAGCACACATATATGACCGGAATGGGCAGCGTCTAGCCGCCAAGCTCACGGGAGCGGTTGGCCGCGGCCGTAACCGTTTCAGTCACCAGCTTGGTTAGGCCATCATCCCCCATCAGCACCTTTAGACCAGCCTCGGTGGTACCCTTCGGGCTGGTGACATTCTTACGCAGGGTTGCAGCACTCGCCTCATCAGTTTCCATCAGGGCGCCAGCACCGGAGACGGCGGCGCGGGCCAGCTCCATCGCAAGATCGGGCGCTAGGCCATTTGCCTCACCAGCGGCGGCCAAGGCCTCCACCATATGGAAGACATAGGCAGGGCCACTGCCAGCGACACCAGTCACGGCATCGAACTGGGTTTCATCTTCAAGCCAGACGCCCGTGCCAGCGGCATCAAGCAGCCGGTCAACCATGGAGCGGTGGCGGCTACCCACATGATCATTCGCAAAGGCGGCAGTGATCCCCTTACGAACCGCTGCCGGCGTATTCGGCATGGTGCGAATAATCGGCGTGTCCTTACCGAGATGCCCAGCGAGCCCATCAATAGTGACGCCTGCCATGATCGACAGCACGGCGGCATTATGGCGCCGGGGCACAATGGCTGACATTGCATCGGCCACCATCTGCGGCTTGATCGCCAACATTAGGATGTCGGGCTCAAACGTCTCTGGCACCTCATCAAGGCTAGAGACCAACGGCACATGGCCGGGAAGATCCAGGCGTTCGGCGCCGGGATCCACGATATAGGAGAGGTTTAGGAGGTCAGCGGCAATCCATGCATCAAGCAGTGCGCCGCCCATCTTGCCGCAACCGATCTGCAGGAGATTGATCGGTGTTTCGATCTCAGCTGTTTTGCTGTCAGCTGCCATCGCATCAGACATCGCGGATAGGGGTTTGTGACTTAGGCTTCGCCCAAGATATCGACGATCGCGGCACGCAGAGCCTGATCCGCATCGCCGCCGCCCATGATCACATACTGGAATGCTGGGTAGAAACGCTCAGCTTCCGACAGGCCGAAATCAACCAGGTCTTCGATCTGCTCAAGACTGGCACCGCTGGTACCACGCATCAACAGGGTATGGCGGAAGACCGGTGACACTTCATCAGCCGGGAACATGAAATGGCCGAGCCAAAGACGCTCATTCACCTTTGCCAGCAGCGGGTAGAGGTTTGGTCGGATCGCCTCAGGCACCGCGATGCAGTACTGACAGAAGAACTGCAGCGAGCTGAAATCATCCTGCCAGATGAACAGGAGGCGATAGTTACACCAAGTGCCCGCCACTTCGACCGCTAGCTCATCACTATCGGCGCGCTCAAACACCCAATCATTGGCCAGCACGATTTCTTCAACCAAATCGAGCGGGTTGACGGATGTTGGCTCGACGGCCTCACTCCACTGAATGGACATACCGGTTAAGCTCCTTCTGGGTTACCGGCGTGGGGATGTGGCGACCGACCGAGAACCGATGCCGCCTTAAGCGCGTTCAGCGCTTTCATCAAAACGTCATCGAGACGGTGCCAGAGCCCTTGGGCGCGGACAATCCGGGGGTTTGAACGTGACTGGCGCGAGCGCGCAACAGCCCGATCATTAATCAATAAATTCAAAGCGTTAAATGCCGCCGCAATTGCGCCACACCACCAGGAAAACGGATTGGACCCGGTGGTTGTGTCAGCCATGACACGGAATTGGGCATGTGCGGCGGCGTAAATCACGGACGATAGCTCCAACCGCCAAATCGATCCGGGCAGTAACGAAGCATCCGACCATCGGGATTAGCGACATGGGTACAGCCATGGAGGCTGAGTGGCGCCGTGCCCTGCTGATAGACGGTCACGTCAGAAACCGGGGACCAGACCACCTCGCGATAGGCGGGGTATTGGTACTGAACCGTTGGCACTGAGAAGACATTGTTCTGGATGGTCTGTGACACGCGAGGTGGCTGACCAACCAGATAGGCGCCGTGATGTGGGTCACCCCGATAGGCATAGCCATAAGGGGCGTAATATCCGGCGTGATAGTAATTTGGATAATAATTGGTGGCATCGATCTGCGCACCGGCGGCATTGCCGATACCGGCACCGACCAGCGTACCAATCGCGGTTGCCGCCAGTTGCCCGGAGCCGCTGCCAATCGTGGAGCCGATGAGGCCACCAGCAGCTGCGCCCAACAATGTGCCACCCGTTTGATGCGGGCCACCATATGGGCTGTGAGTACAACCAGCTAACAGCACCACCGCTGCCGCTACAGCCGTCATCCGGCCAACTAAACCAGCACGCAACCGCTTAGAAATCGCCCGGAAACCACCACGCGTGGAGACCTGGGCGCCGGATTGCGGGCCCACACAAGAATTGTGCATGGAACCTTCCCCTTTACCGCCAAGATGCTCGATAGACCGCCGCCAAGCGGCCCTGAACATCGTAATTCCGGTTTGATCCTGGGTTAAGCCCGGCACCATCCGCGATTCCCCAACCGCAGCGATGCCCGCCAAGATCTCACCAACTCAGTAAGCCCGAGGATAGGTGATCGACCTTACTTTGTCGTCTTGCCTTTTGCGCTACTGCGCGTGGTGGTGGTCTTGCGTGTTGTTTTGGTCGCGGTCTTGGTCGCGCCTGTCGCCTTTGCGCCACTCTTTGCCCGGGTTGAGGTGGCTTTCGCTGCCGTCGTCTTCTTGGCAGCCGGCTTCTTCGGCGTTGCTTTCGTTGTTGTTGCCTTCTTGGCTGGGGCCTTTTTCGCTGCCGGCTTAGCCGTGGTCTTTGCAGGCGCTTTGGCTGCCGCCTTTGGCGCCGCCTTTGCTGTGCTTCGCGTGGTCTTCGCCGCTGGCTTCTCAAGCGCAGCCAGGCGCTTCTCCAACGCCGCGATGGTCTCAACCGCCTCTTCGGCTGCGATCTTCGCATCCTGGGCAACGGCGCTCATCGCGTCGAAATCCTCACGGCTAACGAGGTCAAAGCGTTGCATGACCCGCTCAACATTCTGGCGAACCTGGGCCTCAAACTCTTCCCGCAAGCCAAAGATAGTGCCCATGGCACCGGAGGCGAGCCGCGCCATATCGTCGAAGAATTTGTTGTCAGTGAATTTATCCTGATCGCCAGACATGAGTGTTTTCCCGGTTTGATAATGCGTTCCACGCGGCACGCATCTTACGCGGCTGCGCTTGTGCGGCCAAGCGGGACCGGGGCTATTGCGGCAATTCAGTTGCCCGTTTATCAAGCGCCCCTGGCCGCACCGATCCGGCCACATCGAAAACGCGCATTGGATAGACCCCCATGTATATCGTCACTGGCGGCGCCGGCTTCATCGGCTCAAACATCGTTGCAGGGCTTGAGGAAGCGGGCCTCGGCCCCATTGTCGCCTCCGATTGGTTTGGCACCGATAACAAGTGGCGCAACATCGCCAAGCGGGCGCTGTTCGATATCGTGGTGCCCGAGGCGCTACCGACCTTCCTGGCCAACCATGCGGGGGAGATTAAAGGTGTCATCCATATGGGTGCCATCTCCGCGACGACCCATAAGGATGTCGACGAGATCGTTCAGAACAATGTGCGCCTTAGCCTGGACCTCTGGGAATGGTGTGCCCGCGCACGCGTGCCATTTATCTACGCCTCGTCGGCCGCCACCTATGGTGATGGGAATGAGAGCTTTGATGATCAGCGTGATGCCAAGGGCCTGACCCAGCTGCAGCCTCTCAATGCATATGGTTGGTCTAAGCATATCGTCGACCGACGTATTCAAGCTGACCTCGATGCCGGTCGCCCCCACCCGCCCCAATGGGTTGGGCTGAAGTTCTTTAATGTCTATGGCCCGAACGAATTCCATAAGGGCGACATGATGAGCGTGCCGTGCAAACGCTATCCTGAGCTGAAGGCTGGTGAGCCGTTTCGCCTCTTCGCCTCAGACCGTCCTGACTATGAAGATGGTGGGCAGCGCCGTGACTTTGTTTATGTGAAGGACTGCATCGACGTCATTCTTTGGGCCCTAAAGAATGAGCAGGTGAGCGGCCTGTTCAATTGCGGTACCGGCCGGGCCGAAAGCTTTAAAGACCTGGCTGAGGCGACCTACGCCGCCATGGGGATGACACCCAACATCGAATACATCCCCATGCCCGATCAGCTGAAAGGCAAGTACCAGTACTTTACCCAGGCTGAGATGGGGAAACTGCGCGATGCTGGCTATAACGGCCAATTCCGCACGGTTGAGCAGGGCATGCAGGACTATGTCGCAAATTATCTAAGCCAGGCCGACCAATATCGCTAAGCCGTGATGTGGCCCCGGGCCCCACTCTATGGCACAGTGCCTGGCGGTCAGATGCCCCCTGACAATGGCCAGCAAGCGGTTGGTCATCTCACTGATGAGAACGGATAGTCGCCCCGTATGGCGCTTGAATACCCGACAATCGATCCGGTCGCCCTCGACCTCGGCGTGATCCAAATCCGCTGGTATGCCCTCGCCTATATCGCGGGCTTCCTCGCCGGTTGGCGCTATGTGGTCGTGCTGGCCAATCGCCGGGCCAAGCTTCTTGGCTTAAACCCGAAGCTTGAGGTTGATCGCGCATTTATGCGGCCCTCGGCGGATCAGATCGCTGACCTCGTCAGCTGGATGATTATCGGCGTCATCTTAGGTGGGCGGCTTGGCTATGTGCTGTTTTATCAACCCGCCTACTTCCTCGAGCACCCGCTAGAGATCATTCAGGTCTGGCGGGGCGGCATGGCGTTCCATGGCGGCCTGCTGGGCGCCATCGTCTCAATCATTCTGTTCGCCAGACGCCAGGGCATCCCGATGATGGTGCTGGGTGACTTTGTAGCAGCCGCCGCTCCTATCGGCCTTTGTTTGGGCCGGGTCGCAAACTTCATCAATGGCGAGCTTTATGGCCGGGTCGCAACCGATGTGCCCTGGGCCATGGTGTTCCCCGGTGGCGGCCCCGACCCACGTCACCCAAGTCAGCTTTACCAAGCCAGCCTGGAAGGCCTCGCCCTCTTTATCATTATGGCAGTGCTGGCCCTGTTCCCGCAGGTCATGCGCCGTCCTGGCATCATGGCGGGAGTGTTCCTCACCGGCTATGGCATTGCGCGCAGCATTAGTGAGGTGTTCCGGGAACCGGATCCGCAGCTTGGCTTTCTATTCGCAGAGGTGACCATGGGTCAGCTGCTGTCAGTGCCGATGATCTTACTCGGCATCGCCCTGACAATCTGGGCGGCCCGGCAACCAGCGCAGATGACGGCGAAGGCGCCCGATGCAAAGGCAGCGACCCCCGGCGCCAAGCTGGCGGACCAGCCAAGCAAGTAACCACCACTGGTCACCATCCCAACCATGACAGATAGCGCCCTCACCCCGCTAGACCTTCAAATACGCGCCCAGATTGCGGCCAGTGGCCCAATGCGTCTGGATGAGGTGATGGCCATCGCTCTCGGCGATCCCGACCATGGTTACTATCAAAAGGCAGAGCCGTTCGGTCAGGATGGCGACTTCATAACAGCGCCTGAGATTAGCCAATGCTTTGGTGAGTTGATTGGCCTTTGGGCCGTTCAGCTTTGGCGTGATGCCGGAGCGCCAGCGCCATTTAACCTGGTTGAGCTTGGCCCGGGACGCGGCACATTGATGGCCGATGCACTCCGCTCAGCGCGGTTAGACCCAACGTTTATCCAGGCTGCACAGATCCATCTGGTTGAGACATCAGAGCGATTACGCGAACAACAGGCAACCAAGCTTGCAAATCTCGCGAGCCCAACCTGGCATGACACGATCGATGGGGTATCGGACGACTTCTCAATCTTTATCGCTAATGAGTTTTTCGATGCTCTCCCCATCCGTCAGTTCCAACGCCTGACCTCAGGCTGGGCAGAGCGGATGGTCACCGATAATGGCACCAGCCTAACCATCGGCGCTGAGGCTATCGATAAGAGCGCAGCACCACTCGACCGCACACAACAAACCGCCCCCATGGATAGTGTGGTTGAGGTCTCCGAAGCCTCAATCGAGGTTGCCCAGCAGATCGCCAAACGGATCGTGAGCCAGGGCGGCGGCGCCCTGATCATCGATTACGGCTATAGCGATCAAGATCGCCCAACGGGTCAACCCTGGGCGCAGACGTTACAGGCCCTGCATGGACAGAAACCGGCCCCTGCCCTTACACGGCTGGGTGAGGCAGACATTACCGCCCATGTTGATTTTGGCCGATTGGCACGTGCCGCCGTGGAGGTTGGCGCAGCCGCCTCGCCCGTCATTCCCCAAGGCACTTTTCTAGAAGCGCTCGGCATCGGTGTCCGCCTTCAACAACTCTTGGCCAATGCCAAAGATGGTGAGCAGGTTGAGCGGTTAAGAAGTGGGGTTGCGAGGCTGACGGACCAGACCCAGATGGGTAGTCTGTTTAAGGTGCTCGCCTTACATCATCCGCAGCAACCACCGCTCGCCGGTTTTCCAGTGACAACGCCATGATCACCCTGAATGCCCTAAACACACTGTCCGGTATTCGCCACGGCTTCTTCACCCGGCGCGGCGGGGTCAGTACTGACTTCTATGACTCCCTGAACTGTGGTCTGGGCTCAAATGATGAGCTGGAGACTGTGCGCAAGAACCGGACGATTGCCGCCGAGAAATTCGGCGTAGCTCCAGAACAACTCGTCACGATGTTTCAGGTACACGGCAAAGAGGTGGCCAGGGTGACCGAGGCATGGGCCGACACATCAGCGCCAAATGCCGATGGCGTGGTGACGGATCAACCCGGCATCATGTTGGGGGCGCTGGCCGCCGATTGTGCGCCGCTGCTATTTGCTGATCCGGACGCCAAGGTGATTGGCGCCTGCCATGCCGGGTGGAAGGGGGCCCTCGCCGGGGTTGCGCAAGAGACCATCACCGCGATGGAAGCACTGGGTGCGGATCGCTCAAACATCACAGGTGCCATTGGCCCCTGCATCTCCTTTGTCTCTTATGAGGTGGGACCGGAGTTCCGGAAACCGTTCATGGAGCAGGACGAGGCCAATGATCAGTTCTTCGCCGCCGGCGATCACGGTGATCGGGAGCGGTTTGATCTGGCCGGGTACCTTACCCATCGGCTGGGTGAGTTTGGCCTCGGAACCCTGGTCACCGCCAATCGCGACACCCTAACGGATGAGGCATCATTCTTTAGCTATCGCCGGTCTTGCCATCGCCAGGAACCTGATTACGGGCGCAACCTTTCCGCAATCATGCTTGAGGGTTGAACATGGCAGGGTCAGCGCCGCACTGATCACTTGTATGAAACGGCGCATACAGCTAATTCTTTGATCGCCTTTCAGCCCGGTCACAAAGGCGCCTTATCGCGCCTGCCATTCCGTGCCCGCCAAACCAGTTCCGGCCGTCATTCCATGAAGCTGCTCGCCTGTAACAGCAACCGCCCACTTTCCGAGGCGATTGCCGCTTCCCTTAACCTCCCTCTGACGAAGGCGAGCATTCGCCGCTTCTCCGATATGGAGGTGTTTGTCGAGATCTTGGAAAATGTGCGTGGTGAGGATGTGTTCGTCATCCAATCAACCTCTTTCCCGGCGAATGACAACCTGATGGAGCTGCTGGTCACCCTGGATGCCCTGCGCCGTGGCTCGGCCCGCCGGATCACCGCGGTCGTTCCTTATTATGGTTATGCGCGCCAGGATCGTAAGACCGGCCCACGGACACCAATCTCCGCAAAGCTGGTCGCCAATCTGATGACCGTTGCCGGTGCCGACCGCGTCCTGACCATGGATTTGCACGCCGGTCAGATCCAAGGCTTCTTCGACATCCCGCTGGATAATCTGCTGGCCGCACCTGTGTTCGTTAAGGACATTAAGGACCAGGTTGGTAGCGGCAAAGACATCGTCATCGTCTCACCTGATGTTGGCGGTGTGGTTCGCGCCCGTTCAGTGGCGAAGCGCCTCGATGCTGATCTGGCGATCATTGATAAACGCCGCGAGCGCGCTGGCGTGTCAGAGGTGATGAACATCATTGGTGACGTGGATGGCCGCGAGTGCATCCTGCTTGATGACATCGTCGATAGCGCTGGCACCCTCTGCAACGCCGGTGTCGCGCTAAAAGAGGCTGGCGCCAAATCAGTCCGCGCCTATGTCACCCACGGTGTGTTGAGCGGCGGGGCCGTTGCCCGGGTTGGTGCATCCCCGCTGGTTGAGCTGGTCACCACCGACAGCATTACCGCCACCGAGGCCGTGCGCGTTGCCACCAATATCCGTCAGCTTTCCATCGCGCCGCTAATGGCCGAGGCAATCAGCCGGATCTCTGATGAGCGGTCGGTTTCCAGCCTGTTTGACTGATCCGGCAGCGCCGAACCCCGGCACCGGTCAAAAACAATAAAAAACTGGCACTAATCGGCGGTTTGGGCTATTTCCCCCGGCCTAAGGCCGGATTAAGTCCTGCCATTGGCGTTTGAAACCGCACCCCTGGAGGCGGCAAAGGCCAGTTTCGCAATGATGCAAGAACCTCGGATGGGCCTCACCATTGGTTGGGCAACGCCCCGCTTTTGGCCAAAACCCATCCCGAACCACGAGTTTTGAACAATGAGCACTGAAGTTCGTAATTTGGAAGCGGAAGCACGCGAGCGGGTCGGTAAGGGGACCGCCCGGGCCGCACGCCGCGCCGGTCGCATTCCAGCCGTTATCTATGGTGATAAGAAAGAACCTGTCACCATTACCCTGTCTGATCATGAAATCCGCATGTTGCTGCAAAAGCCAGGTTTCATGACCACGCTTTGGGACATCAAGGTGGGTAAAGACACCCACCGCGTGCTGGCCCGTGATGTGCAGGTCGACCCTGTGATGGACTTCCCAGTCCACCTCGACTTCCTGCGCGTGACCGCGAAGACCAAGATCGCGATTGAAGTGCCGGTGAACTTCGTTAACGAAGACACCTCCCCAGGCCTGAAAGCTGGCGGCACCCTGAACGTCGTCCGCTACGCTGTTGAGTTGCTGGTTAGCGCTGGCAACATTCCAGAGAGCCTGGAAGCCAATGTCGGCGAAATGGAACTGGGCGATGCGCTGAAGATCAGCGATATCGACCTGCCAGACGGTGCGACCCCGACCATTACCGATCGGGATTTCACCATCGCCACCGTCGCCGCTCCATCCGCACTCAAGTCCGAAGCTTCCGAAGCTGAAGATGGCGAAGAGGGTGAAGAAGGCGAAGCCACTGAAGCTGCAGCTGATGGCGCAGCTGAGGGCGACAGCGAAGAGTAAGACCGACCAGGTGCCATTGGCGACCTCTAGGTCTCGACCAATGGCGCGGACGGAACTAAGTATCTCGGGCCGCGTTGTGCCACCATCGGTTCTGACTGGGACCGTGGTTGCGCGAGCGGCCCGAAGTCTTTGCGGCCAACAAATCTGAAGCCTGCATATCTGAAGTAAGTGACATGTTGATCTTCGCCGGCCTGGGCAATCCCGGGCCCAAACATGCAAAACAGCGGCACAATATCGGCTTTATGGCCGCCGATGCCATTGCCTCACTGCACGGGTTTGATGCCTGGCGCAGCCAATTTCGCGCGCTAACAGCACAGGGGCGTATTGGCGGGAAGAAGGTGCTGTTGGTGAAGCCGCAGACCTTTATGAATGACTCAGGTGCCGCCATTGCCGGTGCCATGCGCTTTTATAAGGTCGATACCGACAACCTTATCACCTGCCATGATGAGCTGGACCTCGCCGCCGGGAAGCTGCGCATGAAGCGCGGTGGCGGGCATGCTGGCCATAATGGCCTGCGCTCAATCGACAGCCATCTGGGCCCGCATTATTACCGCCTGCGCCTTGGCATTGGGCATCCAGGTGAGAAGTCACGGGTGTTGGGCCATGTGCTGGGCGATTTCGCCAAGAGTGACCAGCCGTGGCTCGTCGCCATGATTGGCGGCATCGCGCAGGAGTTTCCGAGGCTGGTTGAGGGTGACCACAACGGTTTCACGAGCCGGGTCGCAATGATCATCCATGACGCGACCAAGCCACCAGCGCCACCTAAGGAAGCCAGTAAAGCGGCAGACACAAAAGCAAGCGGATCACCGGCATGAGTGAGCAAACCGAATTCGATCAAGACGCGACCCTAGTGCGGATCAATTCACCGGCCATGCCGATTGACTGCCAACCCGTCTATGCCTCCACGCATAACGTGATCCACCATCCGATCTATAACCGGCTGGATTGCTATCTGCGCCCACAGGCGGCGGAAGCATTGGCGGAGGCCTGCCATATGGCGGCAAAGGATGGCTTTACCATTCGCCTGTTCGATGCCTATCGCCCGCTAGAGGCGCAATACATCTTCTGGGAGCACACACCGCATCCCGACTTCGTCGCCGATCCGCGCCTGGGCTCAACCCATGGCCGCGGTGTGGCCGTGGACATCACCCTGCTTGATGAGCAGAAGATGCCCCTGCCGATGGGAACAGAATTCGATGACTTCACCGAAGTCGCCCATCACCGCTACACCGACCTACCCGAAGAGGTGTTGGCCAACCGCCAGCGCTTGCGTGGCTATATGGAGATGGCGGGATTTGTTATTCACGCGCCGGAGTGGTGGCATTACAACCTGCCCGCCGCTGACCGGTTTGACCTTATTGCTGACGGCACCGCCGTACCGCCAATGCTGCGACCTGAGATGGCGGCACGGGCACAGGCCGTCATGGCCAAGCTTGGCGTCAGCCCTGGCGCCTAACCCCTATTCACCCCAACCCGAGCTAGAAAATCATGGGCTTTAAATGTGGGATCGTCGGCCTTCCCAATGTTGGTAAGTCGACCCTGTTCAACGCGCTGACCGCAACCGCCGCCGCGCAGGCTGAGAACTTTCCGTTCTGTACCATTGAGCCAAATGTTGGCCGGGTCGCGGTGCCCGATGCACGGCTCGACACGATCGCCAGAATCGGTGAGTCAGCCAAAATCATCCCAACCCAGCTTGAGTTTGTTGATATCGCTGGACTGGTCCGCGGCGCCTCTAAAGGTGAAGGGCTGGGCAACCAGTTCCTCGCCAATATCCGCGAGACCGATGCCATTGTTTACGTGCTGCGCTGTTTTGAAGATGGCGACATCACCCATGTGGAAGGCTCCGTCGACCCCTTACGCGATGCCGAGATCATTGAGACCGAGCTGATGCTCGCCGATCTGGAGAGCATTGAGCGCCGCATGCAGAACGCCGTTAAGAAGGCACGCGGCAACGATAAGGAAGCCAAAGAGCAAATGGCGGTGATGGAGCAGGTCAAACCCCTGCTTGAAGACGGCAAACCAGCCCGCATGGTCGATCTCTCCGATGATGAGATGCGCACCTTCAAGATGCTGCAACTGCTGACCGCGAAGCCCGTGCTTTATGTCTGTAACGTGGAAGAGGACAGCGCCGGTGACGGCAATGACCTCAGCGCTAAGGTCGCCGAGATGGCGACCGAGAAGGGCGCGGAAACCGTTGTGATCTCTGCCAAGATTGAGAGCGAGATTGCCCTGATTGAAGACGCGGCAGAGAAAGCTGAGTTTCTCGAGACCATGGGGCTGGAAGAGCCGGGCCTCAACCGGGTGATCCGTGCGGGCTATAAGCTGCTCGACCTGGTTACCTTCTTCACTGTTGGCCCGAAGGAGGCGCGCGCCTGGACCGTGCGTCGCCACTCCACCGCACCGGAGGCCGCCGGGGTCATCCATACTGATTTCCAACGCGGCTTTATTCGTGCCGAAACCGTCGCCTATGACGAGTTTGTCGAATTGGGTGGCGAGGCCGCAGCCCGGGAAGCAGGAAAGCTACGTCAGGAAGGCAAGGAATACGTCACCCAGGATGGCGACATATTCCACTTCAAATTTAACGTCTGACGACACAAAACGACCTGCGCTAGCCGCAAAAACATAGCCAAAATTATCGATTAAAAGCCGATGCCCACGCGTCGGCTTTTTTGCGTTTTTGGGTTTTGACATCAACAAACACCAACATCGTCAACTTAAGCGACCATCAACCCGCTTGCTTATCAGCTATGCAAAACGCGCAGATGGGCCATAATTTAGACGCATATCGTGTTTGTTATATAATCTTCCCATTCTCAGAAAAATTATTTCTCAAAACCGTAACAATCGCGCTTTCCGCTTTCGGAAACGGCATTTTAGCTCGTGAGGGTCACCGCCCTGACAACGCTGCCATGCACTAAACGAATAAGCAGTGAGGGGTGGTGGAGGAAATCGCTCCCCATTCTGCATGAAAGTAGATTGATTTATGTCCCAACGGTCGCTCGATCCGAGCACGTTCTTTTCTGAGCTTGGCATCTATTTGGAAGCCAGCCGGGAAGAGAGAAACACCGACAAGATCGATATTGATGATCTTTATTATGCGCTCACCCTGATTGATGAGGGTGGGTACATGGCGCAGACCCGTACCCTGGATCAGTTTGGCCTGACCAACGATCTGGACTACGTCCAGCAATTCGGTCGCCCGAAGGGTTATGAGCGCCCAGACCTGACCCAGGCCATCGCTGAGGCCTATGTCGAGGTAGCCCCCGCCGTTCACGCTGACTTCGAACAGCGTATGGCCGACGTGATCGACAACCTGGATGAAGGCTATGAGGCCTATGCCGCCGCTGCCCTGGATCATGGCGAAGAGCAATATATCGAGCAGGCCACCGAAGATTATTACGGTGAGACACCGCCATCGCTCCACGGCCTGGCCCAATACCTAGCCCGCCGCATCATCGTTGCCGCCCAGAAGCAAGAGCGGGCCTCAACAAAAGACGATCTACCGCTTGAGATCACCCAGACGGTGACGTCTCGCGCGCAAAACCATCTTTACGCCCTCGCCCGCGATCCAGTGCTGCTGCTTCAGGGGCTTGAGGGACGCGGCAGTGAAGTCAGCCAGGTCAACATCCGTCGGTTTGCCCAGGCCGTTGATCCCGATTTCTACCGCCTCATTACCGCCCGCAATAACACCCAACTCGCTAATTCTAGTGCCGTTCCGGAGTCCGATATGCCATCTCAACAGCTCATTAAGTTCGTCATGAAAGCCCAGCGCGAAGCACGCGCCATGGGTGATGATAAGCTGCTGCCAAAGCACCTATTCGTGGCGCTGCTCTCTGATGATCAGGTGCAGTCCGAGCTGAACCACCTCAATCAGAGTGCTCGCAAGATCAACTCTGCTGAGATCCGCGAGGCACTTCGCGCTGATGTTGATGATGCCACCCTGTCCAACGATGACGAGGAAGCGGATCTGACCTCACCTGAATTCGTTGAGGCGCAGCTGAAGCTGGATGACATCTTTGAAGCGGAGCAAGGCAAGTTTGCTGCCTCTAAAGCCGTTCAGCAGATGCTGGAAGACTACCCAGAGCTGGAAGATGCACTGCGTGAGGTTGGCTTCACCGACCGCCGCCTGAAGCGTTGGGGCGAAATCTCTGGCAACGAACTGCCAGTGTCCTCAACCACGCCGTTCAAGATTGATGAAGGGCAATTCCAAGCGGTTCTGCGTGAGTTCACCACCGACATCACCGAGCAAGCCCAGAACGGTAAGCTGGACCCAATTATCGGTCGTGACCAAGAGCTGGAGCAGATCAAGACGATCCTGACCCAGCGGAAGAAGAAGAACCCAATCGTAATTGGCGAGCCTGGTGTTGGTAAAACCGCCATGCTGCACGCCTATGCCCAGGCAGTTGTCGCCGGTGACGTGCCAGACTCTCAGGTTGGCGCCAAGGTACTAGAGCTGGATGTGGCTGGCCTGGTTGCCGGTACGCGCTATCGCGGTGACTTTGAAGAGCGCCTGAAGGTTCTCGTCAACGGCATCGCCGAGCGTAATGCCCGCGGTGACCGTCCACCGATCATTCTTGGTGTTGATGAGGCGCACATGCTGGTTGGCCTCGGCGCCAATAGCGGCGACGCCCAGGGTGCCTCACAGTTCATCAAGCCTGCACTGCAGCAGGGTGACCTGATCACCATGATGTTCACCACTGAGGACGAGTATCGCAAGTTCATCGCCAAGGATGGCGCGCTTGAGCGTCGTATCCAGCCGGTGAAGGTCGATGAGCCATCCCCAGAGGACACGGTCACGATCCTTAAAGGTCTGCGCACCAAATACGAAGATCACTACGATATCACCATCACCGATGAGGCTATTGAAGCCGTGGTGCAGCTGGGTGGTCGCTACATCCATGACCGCAACTTCCCAGACAAGGGCCTCGATGTGATCGATGGTGCCGGTGCTGCCGCCCTGCGCGATGGCAAAGAAACCGTCGACCGCGAAGCGATCATCGAGACCGTGGCCCGGATGGCCAAGCTGAAGAAGGAGTATCTGGGCGAGGAAGATAATGCCCGTTACGCCGCTCTTGCTGAGCGCCTCAGCGAGGACGTCTTTGGTCAGGACCAAGCGATTGAAGAGGTCGCCCTATCCCTCGCCGTTGCGAAGGCTGGCCTTCGTGAGCCGCACAAGCCAATTGGCTCATACCTGTTCGTTGGCCCAACCGGTGTTGGTAAAACCGAGCTTGCTAAAAGCTTGGCGAAACACACCTCCGGGTCCGTTGACAACCTGGTTCGCATCGACATGTCCGAGTACATGGAGAAGCACTCGGTCAGCAAGCTGATCGGTGCCCCTCCAGGCTATGTCGGTTATGATCAGGAAGGTGAGCTGGTTGGCGCGATCCGCCGCAATCCAAACTCTGTCATCGTGTTCGATGAGATCGAGAAGGCGCACCCAGACGTCCAGAAAATCCTGCTGCAGGTGATGGATGACGGCAAGCTGACCGACTCTCAAGGCAAGACGATCGACTTCTCAAACAGCCTGATCGTCATGACCTCCAACCTGGGCGCGCAAGCGGCCAATGAGGCAGAGGCCAAGCGGACCATCGGCTTCACGCAAACCGAAGAGAAGGTTGATCGCACCGCCATTATGACCGGTGAGGTTGAGCAGTACTTCTCACCTGAGTTCCGCAATCGCCTCGACGGTGTGGTTCCATTCGGTGAGCTGACCAAAGACGTCATGGCACCGATCCTGGACAAGCAGATCGACCGCCTGGTCAACCAGATGGAAGAGGCCTGGGGCATGAAGCTCGAGCTTTCTGACACTGCCAAAGAGCAGCTGATGGATGAAGGCTTCGACCCGAAGATGGGTGGTCGCCCATTGAAGCGTGCTCTGAACCAGTTGGTTGAGCGTCCGCTATCTCTATGGCTACTGAAGAACAAGAACATGCGCGACCGGCCAGGTACGACCCTCAAGGTCGATGGCATCGGTGCCGAGTTCTCAGTGACCGAGGACAAGCCAGATCAGCTGATCGATCCAAAGCGGATCCAGAACCGTGGCCCAGACACCGACCTGCCAGGCGATACCGTCGCGCGACTGCGTCGTCGCCGCGAAGGTTATCGGGACCAGCGCCGGGAGCCACCAGCACCTGCACCGGGTAAGCGCTTCGGCTAAGCCTTAACTNTAAGTGTTAGAGAATAAAGAACGGGAGTGACCGGTAACTTGGTCACTCCCGTTCGTCACTTCGAGACCTGGACCACCAGGGGTCGGGCAGGATCATCGGCCGTGTGAGGCAGGAAAGCCGATGAATTGGTAACCCAAATCTCGAACTATGGGGCCTCGACGTACAGTGGGCACGGAACGTGTCGGCCTTGTTCACATATCAGCGCTGAAGGAGGCTTCTCGGGGGGTGTTGGGATGGCCGCCCTCACTGCTGATAGGTGAATAATTGGCCAGTTTTTATTGAGCCGCAAATATTTTTATTTAGCTTATACAAGCATAAAAATCGGAATTACTTTAGGGAAATGTTGCGGCGAATATGGATAAAATTTGCCGCTATTTTTTCAGCCCAAATGGCGCCATCAGGCGCCGTATGCGGCCACAACTTAAAGCAACTCAAGATACTGATTTAAAACAATAGTTTTTGGCCGCACTAGAAGCAGTACTGGGCGATGCCGGCCAGTAGGATGGTCACCCCGTGTATCGACCAGAGGTAACTGGCGCCCATTAAGGGCAGGCCCAGCGCAAGAATCAGCATCGATTTTTTTATTAGATTACTTGTCATCATGCGGCCTGACCCACCGGTTTATGCACTGGTTTGTCCTCAATCGGGAAATGCAGAACCGCCGCAATGATACCAAGCGCGATGCTCGCCAGCCAAATCGGCTCATAAGAACCAAAGCGTTCAAACGCCTCCCCGCCCAGCCAGGCACCAAAGAAGCTACCAACCTGGTGCCAAAGGAAGACCACGCCATAAAGGGTGGATAGGTAGCGGGTGCCGAAGATCTGGCCGACCAACCCGCTGGTCAGTGGCACCGTGGCAAGCCACAGGAAGCCAATGACAGCGCCAAACACAATCCCACTGGTCGCGGTAACCGGCAGCATCAGGAAGACGGCAATCGCCACCGCCCGCGCCATGTAAAGGAAGCTCAGCAAATACTTCTTCCGGAACCGGCCGCCCAGCTCCCCGAATAAGAAGGAGCCAAAGATGTTGAACAGGCCAATCATGGCAAAGCCAATGGCCGCGTCGAAGGCCGTGACCCCCTGATCCAACAAATAGGGCTGATAGTGAACCGCCATAAAGGTGACGTGGAAGCCGCAGACAAAGAACCCGGCATTCAGCAACCAATAGCCGCGATGCCGAAACGCCTCCCGAACCGCATCACTGAGGCTCTGATCACGCCCGGCATCCGCGGCCGCTACCGGCTTACCTGACAGGCTGTAGGCCAAGACCGCCATAATTGAGAGTAGGATTGAGAGGCCAACCAACGCGCCCTGCCAATCCACCTGCTCAATCAGCGCTTGGGTACCAGGGACAAGGGCAAACATGCCAAAGCTGCCAACCGCCGTGGTCACACCAAAGGCCCGGGACCGGTGCTCCAACGGCACAGCACGTCCAATGGCCCCCAACACCACCACATAGGTTGTGCCCGCAAGACCAAGACCGGTCAGCACCCCAAGTGTTAGATGAAGGCCCAGCGGGTCGGCACTTACCGCCATCAGCAGCAAGCCAGCAATATAGAGTGCCGTACCGCCAACAATGACCCGGCCGGCGCCATATCGGTCAGCGATGGCACCAACCAAGGGCTGGACCAAACCAAACACCAGGTTAGAGATGGCGATCGCTAGGCCCATCACATCACGACCGACGGCAAGGTCCATGCCCACGGGCTGCACAAACAAGCCAAAGCTCTGCCGCACACCCATCGCCACCATGACGATGATTGAGCCGCATATGATGATGGTCCAATGCCTGGCCGTCATAACCCTATCCTTGATTACGTGAATACCGAGTGTGCGCCCTGCCCGCCCCATCTGCAATCGAATAGGCGCCGGAATTATCCCGCTCAGATCAACGCTGCTATCAGGCCCGGACTCGCAATCAGCTCATCGCAAATTCAATGACGGTGCCATCGGCATCATCCGGCCCAACAACCAGACGCAACCCCTGCTCCGGGATGATTGCGATGCCTTGCGCGGATAGATAACGTTCGGTCTCGGACAGATCACTGACCAGGATGGTGGTGACCAGGGGGCCTTCCCGGTCCAACCATTTGGGATCAAGCCCCCGATATCGACGCGCCGCCCGGTCCGGGCTTAGGAAGCGAAGCCAGCAACCATCACCAACGGGCACATCAAGGCGCCCCTGACCGGCCAACATCTCATTATCCGGCATGTTCAGCGTCGCCAACAGCCGGCGATACGGCACCTCTAGTGAGGCGGGATCAGGGTGGAGGAGTGTTACCCCTTCAATGCCGTAGGCCCCGTTGGGATGCTCCAACCAATCGGCCTCACGGATCAGGTCACGGGATAGATGCTGGCACCAGAAGCAACTTAGCCCCGGAGTGGCGTCGGTGGTCCCATATGCAAGGCGGAAAGAGACATCACGGGTGCCGTCGGGATGTTCAAGCAATCTGGACAATTCGGCCTGCCGGTCAGCTAAACCACCCTGCCCTAACCCCTCAAACACCCGCTGGGCATCATGGGTGGCGAAAGCGAGGCCAAGCAGACCAGGCCCCCGTCCCTCCAGCTTCTGGTCAAAACCATTGAGTGGCTGGCTCGGGTCAACAATGCCCAGCAGCTCCAGATAATCTTCTGGAAACATCACACAGTAGTTTGCCGTGCCCCACCCCACATGACGGCCAAGGGGCGTCAGGGTAAAGCCGAGCCGCCGGTAGGTCCCGGCAGTCGCCTCAAGATCACTGGAGATGGCCAAGGTGTGGTCGAAACCAGAGCTAAGCATGGGGTTTAGAAGCCACCGGGCTTCTCTTCCAACCAAGCAGCTTCAGCCTTGGTCGTCTCTCGACCCAAAACCGCGTTGCGGTGGGGGAAGCGGCCAAACTTCTCAATCGGTGCGTGGTGACGCCGGGCATATTCGGTCAGCTCCACCCAATGCTCCGCATCCTCGCCGCTATACCGGTCAGCGAACTGATCAAATAGCTGCACACAGCGGTTCTGCAGGTCTAGATCCTCCGCATGCTCTAGTGGCAGTAGGACGAACAGCATTTCAAACGGGCCAAGACTGGCCAGCTCATCGGCATAACGCTCCAACGTAAACAGCGCCAAGGACTGCGCCAGCCGATCATAGGCAAAGGCCGTTGCATCATCGCGGAAGCAATTGCGTGGCACCTGGTCCAACAGAATCAAAAGCGCCCGCACACTGTCCAGGCTGTCGCGCCAGCTATGCAGCGAGCCTTTCTGGGCAAATGGCAGTAATGGGGTAAACCGTCGGCGGATTTCATCATCCACCGCATCGCTGCGTTTAAACCAATCCTCCATCGTTAGCTCATCGAACCAGAACGACAGCAAGGCACGGAAACGGGGGTCGGGTGGGAAGGTCTGCATGCCCCCTATTTGAACCAAAGCTGCCAAAATACCAATGGTTGATGGCACGGTGTTTGGGTAAAACCCGCCAATCGCCTATACTTTTTGGTTCATGCAGGCAGGTTTTAGGGTGCTTTGGCCCGTTCCTCGCATTAAGCATGGCCTAAATGGCAGGCATTTAACGACCGGCAGCTAGGCTTTGGATCAGTTCGAAATCGACCATCGCGCCTATGAGGCAATAAATGAGGGATCGGCGGCACTCGCCAACCTTGTGCTGTCTCACCTCCGGGCTGCCAGCAAGTTTGACCCATCGACCATTCTGGCCGGTATCGGCTTCGTCCTCGGCGACACCCTATTGCGGGTGTCCGGCCAGGATCTGGACGAGTATGAGCCGGGCACACCGGTTGAGAACCCGTGGATCGATGCCAATGGCCAACGGCTTAGCATCCTAATGGCGGGTTGGCTGACGGCCCAGGGGCTTAAGGTCCTGCCACCTGGCTTTCCCTCAAATGACCAGGCCCGTGGTGGGATTGAGGGTATCAACCCCGCTTATGAGCCAGCTCAGCTTGCCAATGAGCTGCGCCCCTCCATCAACCGGTTGATGGAGAGCCGGGATCTCGGTTTTGAGGATCGGGTGCTGACGGCGTCCCTGGCCGCTGTGCGCCTCTTGATTGGCCTCCGGGAGGCTATCGGGCCTGAAGAGGGTGCCAGCATCATCATGCGCGCCGTTGCCATTGCAGGCCGCCATGCACCCATGAAAAAAGCCGACGAGCAGGTGCCGCCGGCTTTATCCATGATGTCTGTCGCGAACGGTTAAAACCGCCGCTACGCCCAGCTTAGTGGGCGACGTCTGCCCAGATCCGACGCTTCACACCGTACATGATGCCGGTGAAGACGATCAGGAAAAGGATAACCTTAACGCCAGTTTGCTTTCGCTCCTCAAGGTGCGGCTCAGCTGACCACATCAGGAAGGCAGACACATCGGCCGCCATCTCTTCTGGGGTTGGCTCAAAATCAGCCTCGCCATCTAGGCCCTTATAGGTGACCAGACCCTCAACGATTGGGTTAGCCATGGCGATCAGGTGACCTGGGTAATACTCGTTATAGTGCATGCCCTCTGGCACATCCTTGCCCTCAGGCGCGTCGTGGTAACCGACCAGCACACCGTAGATGTACTCAGCGCCATAAGGACGGGCCTTGGCGAGGAGTGACATGTCTGGGGGGTAAGCACCGCCATTGGCAAAACGAGCGGCCTGCTCATTCGCAAATGGGTTTACAAAGCGATCTTTTGGCAGGCCTGCCCGCTCAAACATCTCACCTTCGTCATTCGGGCCATCAACCACCGTGTACTGGGATGCTAGAGCACGGACCTCTGCTTCTGAGAAGCCAAGATCAGCGAGGTTACGATAGGCCAGGAGGTCCATGGCGTGGCAGCCGGAGCAAACCTCTTTATAGACCTGGAAACCGCGCTGTAGTTGAACCCGGTCATAGACGCCGAAAGGCCCCTCAAAGGAGAAATCAACATCGGGCGGGGTAACCTGCTCACCCGCAGCCTGGGCGGTGCCCATGCTGGTGATTAGCAAGCCAGTGGCCAGGGCGGCTGCCGCAAGGAAGTGTCGCGCAAAGCCCATCAGGGTTTCTCCATCGGTTTTGTAGCAGGTGCAGCCCCGGCAACGCCGTGGGATCCACCACCTTTAAGAACGGCCTCACTAATACTCGCCGGTAAGGGCAGCGGTTTCTCGAGTTTACCGAGAACCGGCAGCACCACCAGGAAGTGGGCGAAGTAGTAAACGGTCGCCAGCTGACCAACGATCACATACCAGCCTTCAGCAGGCTTAGCACCGACATAGCCGAGAACCAGGCAGGTCACGACCAACAGCCAGAAGAAGAACTTGTAGATCGGACGGAAGGTGGTTGAGCGAACCTTAGACGTATCAAGCCATGGCAGGATGAACAGCACAGCAATCGCGGCGAACATCAGCACCACGCCGCCAAGCTTGTCCGGCACGGCACGCAGGATCGCGTAGAACGGCAGGAAGTACCATTCAGGGACGATATGCGCCGGCGTCACCAGCGGGTTGGCCGGGATGTAGTTGTCTGGGTGGCCGAGGAAGTTTGGCGCGAAGAAGACAAACCCAGCGAAGAAGATCATGAACACCCCAAGACCGAAGATGTCCTTCGACGTGTAGTAGGGGTGGAATGGCAGGGTGTCTTTCTCAGACTTCGGCTCAACGCCCAGCGGGTTGTTAGAACCCGTGATGTGAAGCGCGGCAACGTGAAGAACCACAACACCGACAATCACAAATGGCAGCAGGTAATGCAGCGCAAAGAACCGGTTCAGCGTTGGGTTATCAACCGAGAAGCCGCCCCAGAGCCAGATCACAATCTGCTCCCCGAATATCGGGATGGCCGAGAATAGGTTGGTGATCACCGTGGCACCCCAGAAGCTCATTTGGCCCCAAGGTAGGACGTAACCCATGAAGGCGGTGGCCATCATGAGGAGCAGGATCACAACGCCCAGCATCCAAAGCAGCTCACGCGGCGCTTTGTAGGAACCGTAATAGAGGCCACGGAACATGTGGATATAGACCACGATGAAGAACATGCTGGCGCCGTTCTGGTGAACATAGCGGAGCAGCCAACCATGGTTCACATCGCGCATAATCCGCTCAACGCTCTCAAAAGCGTAGTCGGCATGGGCGGTGTAGTTCATCGCCAGCAATATGCCGGTGATGATCATGGTCACCAGGACGAACATGGCGAGGGCGCCAAAGTTCCAGAAATAGTTGAAGTTCCGCGGTGTTGGGAAAACCCCATACTCGCGTTGCATCAGGGTGAAAATAGGCAGGCGGCTATCCACCCACTCAATCACCGGATTTTCAAACTTCGCGCGTTCGCCGCCAGCCATGGCAACCTCTTCTGCGTTTTCTCTCAGCGGTAAATCCGCTGGGGTTAATCAAAAACCGGGTCAATGCCCCGGTCATCTGACGATGATTTAGCCAATCTTGATCGTCGTATCGTTCTCAAAAACGTACTCAGGAACTTCTAAGTTAGTTGGCGCAGGGCCTTTTCGGATGCGACCAGACGTATCGTAGTGCGAACCGTGGCACGGGCAGAACCAACCATCGTAGTCGCCCTTGTTGTCAGCGGCCTTCTGGCCAAGCGGGACGCAGCCAAGGTGCGTACAAACGCCAACCATGACCAACCACTCAGGTTTCTGGACCCGATCCTCATCGGTCTGGGCATCGCGAAGCTCGTCAGGATTGACGGCGCGCGCCTCTTCGATTTCTTCCGCCGTCCGGTGGCGAATAAAGACCGGCTTACCACGCCAGGTAACGGTGATCGCCTGACCTTCGGTGATGCTGGATAGGTTCACATTGATCGATGCCAGCGCCAGGGTATCAGCCGCTGGGTTCATGCTATCGATCAGTGGCCACGCCACGCCACCCGCTGCAACCGCGCCCATAGCGCCCGCAGACAGAAACAAGAAATCGCGCCGGGAACCAGCGGTTTCATTGTGGTGGGGATCATCGGCCGCGCTGGTTTTCCAGCCATCATCCGTGACATTCGTGTCGGTCATTACTCAATACCTGCTCGTCAACCTTAAGACCGCTAAGCTGCCTCGAGAGTGAGGCCAAAAGCTTGGTCATCGGTAAATAACTCATATCATGCCGGGACGCAGCGTGAATGCGGCGCGGGGCCGCATAAAACCTGGATTTAAAAGCCGTTAACAGAAAGCCCGGTCAAATCCCAAGGGCCAGAGATAACAGCGTTTCAAGACCGCCCACCCGACAACGCAAATCCTTGCCAAATCTCGCGTAGGAAGCTCTATACAAAAGCTACGTCTGCATTGCCAGTGGGCGGCTCACCAAAAACGATTTGATCATGCCCAGACTGTGTCTGTTTCAGCCCGATATCGCCGGTAATGTTGGCAGCATGCTTAGGCTCGCCGCCTGTTTGGCCGTGCCTTGCGAGGTGATTGGTCCCTGCGGATTTCCTTGGGATGACCGCCGATTGCGGCGTGCCGGCATGGATTACATCGACCAGACCGATTACCGATTTCACACCGATTGGGCGGCATTCGGTCGCTGGCGCGAAGAAAACCTCCCTAAATCACGGCTGATTCTCCTGACCACCAAGGGTGACGGCGCCCTTCCTGACTTCACATGGTCAGAGGGCGATCTGATCATTCTTGGCCGGGAGAGTGCCGGGGCGCCGGAAGAGGTGCACCAAGCCGCTGACGCTAGGCTTCGTGTTCCGGCGGCGGCGCGGTCACTCAATGTTGCAACAACGGCGGCCCTTGCCTTAGGTCATGCGGTCAACCAATTGAACGCCTGGCCGGTGAACGCGCCCGCCAGCAATAGTGCCGTCAGTTAAGGACCGAAATTCGATGCCGGATGGAGCCACACCGGATACGCCAGAGCGACGGCAGCCCACCACCAAACCAAGCGACGCGCAGAAGCAGCAAGCCGCAACCTGGTTTGCAACGCTGCGCGACCAAATCTGTGAGAGCTTTGAACGGCTCGAGGATGAGCTGACCGGAACCTTTGCCGACAAACCGGCTGGTCGGTTCGGGCGCAAAGACTGGCAGCGCACGGACCAAGTATCGGGTGAGCCCGGCGGCGGTGGCACCATGTCGATCATGCGAGGCCGTGTGTTTGAGAAGGTCGGCGTCAACATCTCCACGGTTCATGGCCAGTTTTCCCCTGAGTTTCGAGGCCAGATCACCGGTGCTGGTGAAGATGGTCAGTTCTGGGCTAGCGGCATCAGTCTAGTCGCCCATATGCACTCCCCACTCGTGCCAGCCGTGCACATGAACACACGGCATATCGCGACATCTGTCGGGTGGTTTGGCGGCGGCGCTGATATGACCCCCACCTTCCCGGATGAGGCGGATACGGCGGCTTTCCACAACGCGTTGAAGTCGGCCTGTGATGCCCATGATCCGAGCTATTATCCGGACTATAAGGCCTGGTGTGATCGCTATTTCTATCTGCCGCACCGGCAAGAGCCGCGCGGCATTGGCGGCATTTTCTACGATCAGCTGGATACCGACGATTGGGCTGCGGATTTTGCGTTCACCCAGGATGTAGGCCGCGCCTTTGCCGAGGTTTATCCAGAAATCGTGCGGCGACACATGAACCAGCCCTGGACGGACGAGCAGCGCGAGGCTTTGAGGGCTAAACGGGGCCGATATGTTGAATTTAACCTGCTCTACGACCGCGGAACGCTGTTTGGCCTAAAAACCGGCGGGAATATTGAGGCGATCTTGATGAGCCTGCCGCCCGACACCGCCTGGCCGTAATCAAACCCGACCTATTTCGGTAAGTCCCGATGGGCGATCTGGGGCGTGAACTCCCCATCATTGAGTGCGGCACCCAGCCTCTCAGCCAGGAAAACCGACCGGTGACGGCCGCCGGTGCAGCCAATCGCAATGGTCAGGTATCGCTTGCCCTCAGCGCGATAGCGGGGCAGCAGCGGCCGCAGCAGGCCCAGCAAATGCGCCTCAAAATCCTCAAAGCCGGGGTCGGCCTGTACGGCATCGGCCACGGCCTGGTCCAAGCCAGTTAGTGGCCGCAGCTCTGGGTCGTAATGTGGGTTCTTAAGGAACCGGACATCGAAGACCAGATCAGCCTCTCTCGGCACCCCACGCTTAAACGAGAAGGAGGTAACAAAGATCGAGAGACCACCGCGCCCCTCCTCACCAAAATGCCCGGCCACAAGGCGCCGAAGATCATGGATTGAGAGGTCGCTCGTATCGATGGTGAGATCGGCGGCATCCCGAAGCGGGCCAAGCAACTGCCGCTCATGGGCAATGCCATCAGCGACGGGCCGGTCCAAGGCCAAGGGATGGCGGCGGCGTGTCTCTGTAAAGCGCCGGGTCAACACCTCATCACCGCAATCTAGGAACAAGAGCGCTGCTTTAACACCGCTTTGCGCCATCAACTCATCCCTAGCACTGATCAAGGTTGGCACCTCGAAACCACGGGTTCGGGTATCAATGCCAACCGCCACATGACGGCGGAGAAAATCGCCCTGGGCGATCAACCCCGCTAGCAAAGGCAGCGGCAGGTTATCAATCGCCTCAAAACCCACATCCTCCAGGGCCTTAAGCGCGCTGGACAGGCCAGCGCCAGACAGGCCGGAGACAATGACAAATTGTGGGGTATCCGCCTGGTCGCGCATGGGGTGGGGCTATCAGTCCGCACCTATCGGCGCGGTTCGCGGGTCAGATTGCGATGCGATCTTGGACCAATGCCCGGCGGCAAGCAATCGCAACCCGGCAATAACCCGTAGGCCCAGGGCATCAATATCTGTGGGCAGGGTCAGGGATGGCACTCGAACACCAAGCACCTCGGCGAAGGTTGGTTCTGGCAGCCGTTCAACCAGATCCGGTCCGCCCCGTACTAACTCAATAACCAGATCGATGGGATGCGGCTTCCCAACATACGGGTAAGGCACCAAACCGACACCACGCACCTCTAGCAATCCAGCTATATTTGCCGGACAATCCGACCAAACACTACCATTATATGTTTTAGAAACAATAACTTGATCATCGGCAATCAGGAGGGCGTCAGATTGCTCAATCAAGGTTAATGCTAGGGTCGATTTGCCAGTACCGCTCGCCCCGACGATCAAGGCGCCAAAGGCAGCATCGGTGCCAGAGAGCGGCACCCGTAGGGCAGTGCCGTGTTTGTTGGTTCGCATCAGGCCGCGCTCTTGCGCTTGCCGCGCCCCTTCTCAACGGGACGATCACGGCGGGCAGCGCGGGTGACACTTGGGTCGGCCGCAGGTAGGTCGATGATGAACCGGGCGCCAATCACATCCTTGCCGCTATACCGGTTTTCGACACGGATGGTGCCGTTATGGGCCTCGATGATCTGCTTTGAGATCGAAAGGCCGAGGCCAGAATGAGTGCCGAACTTCTCCGTCTTTGGTCGCTCTGAATAGAAGCGGTCAAAGATGGCATCGAGCTTACCCTCTGGAATGCCAGGACCATCATCTTCAACTGTGATAATCGCCCGCTCACTGTGATGGGTGGCGGTCAATATGATGCGCCCACCGGCGGGGGAGAATGACATCGCGTTGGTGATCAGGTTCTGAAGCACCTGTACCAAACGCCCCTCAAGGCCCAACACATGCAGCTTACCGGCTTGCGGGAGCGAGAGAATGAACTCAACCGGCGCCTCATCCTCACCATCGCTGGCGATCGTATGGCGATACATATCCGCAAGCATCCCAAGCATCTGGGATAGATCAATAACCTCAGCATTCGCACGGGACAACTCCGCATCCAGACGTGAGGCATTGGAGATATCAGTGATAAGGCGATCAAGACGGCGAACATCATCCTGAACAATCGCCATCAGTTTCTGTTGCTGCACCGGATCCGTGACCCGCGAGGCGGTCTCGACCGCCGATCTAAGCGACGTCAGCGGGTTCTTAATCTCATGGGCTACATCGGCGGCAAAAGCCTCAATCGAGTCTAGCCGCTGCCAAAGCGTTTCGGTCATCTCGCGCAGGGCGAGAGACAGATCGCCAATCTCATCCCGACGGGCTGTAAAGTCGGGAATTTGGCTGGTTCGGCCGGGGCTGTTGCGGACACGGTCAGCGGCCCGCGCAAGGCGACGTAACGGCCGCTCAATCGTACCAGCCAGGTATAGCGAGAGCAGCACGGTGACCGACAAGGCGATCATAGAAATATAGAGGATCGAGCGCCGAACCTCGGTCATCGCCGCTTTTAACTGGCTACCATCACGGATTAGCAGAACGGCGCCCAGCACTTGTTTAAACTGCTGCACTGGCGCGGCGGCGGTGAACGCAACATCATCGCCATCAGATGCCCAAGCGGTGGAGCTTACATGGCCAACCAGCGCGCGGTTAACATTCTCCATCGCCGATTGGGTGATGGCGGTTCCCCTGGCTAA
Source organism: Alphaproteobacteria bacterium SS10 (assembly GCA_019192455.1). NCBI lineage: Bacteria > Pseudomonadati > Pseudomonadota > Alphaproteobacteria > Alphaproteobacteria bacterium SS10. The sequence continues at coordinate 363,159 of JAHCML010000003.1, read as the reverse complement.
CTGCCGTCCACCATCATCTTCGGCCGGGGCTGGCATGCCGAGCAGATCTGCCCAGCGATCAGAGAGGTGCCAGGAATTGTTCCAAACCGCCGTCTCATCATTAACAAGGGGTGGCAGTTCCTCAATCTCAACAATGCCTAGGCCACCGCGCAGCATGTGGCTGTCCGCAACCACCTGGCCATTGCCTAGGAATAACCTTGAGCGGGTTTGCGTGGTTTCGTTAAGACGGCGGACCATCTGTCGGCCAAGCGGTGGCGACAGGACAATCTCGTTATCAACATCTTCAACCACCGCACCCTCACCGACCATCGCGGCAAAGATCTGTGCTTCCGTGGCAAGGTTTGTCAGCTCCCGCTCAATCAACTGACGACGGTATTGGTCGAGGAACATCACGCTGCCGACCAGCACCAAAAGCGCCATTAGATTAACCGCGAGGATGCGCAGCGTCAGTGTTGAGAAAGCCCGCTGTCGGTTGCCTTTAACCGGCTCTGCGTCGGCTGGGCGATTGTCAGCGCTCGGGCTCTCTAGCTCGGGCAACACATCGCCCGGCGCCGGGCCAACATTCAGGCGGGTGTTTGGGTTGAACGGACCAGCGGCGGCAAGCGGACGTGCGGCGCTGGCTGAGCCTGCGCCACCATCTTGGCCCAAATCCCGCTTAATCTCGTTCAAGACCGCTGCCCTTCCAAACCACAGCCCTGGCGGCATCGCGCCAGGATGGGTTAATCGCGATAACCCTTATGGGGTGAAGTATACCGCACAGCAAGCCAGCACCACAAACCAGCGCGGCCTGCGGTGCTAGCGATTCATTTGTGCTGGTAAGAATTGCCCTTAAGCGACGGACTCTGGCTCATCACCAGGTGCATCATCAAGCTGATCGCCCGCCTGACGATACCGGTACCCCACACCGTACAGCGTCTCAATGCCCGCGAAGTCGTCATCGATGGATTTGAACTTCTTACGAACTCGCTTCACATGGCTGTCGATCGTCCGATCATCCACATAGATGTGCTCGCCGTAGGCGGCATCCATCAACTGGTTCCGGGTCTTAACATGGCCGGGTCGGTCGGCGAGGGTTTTAACCAACAGGAACTCCGTCACGGTTAGCGGCACCTCAATGCCCTTCCAGGTGCAGAAGTGTCGGTCCATATCGAGGACCAACTCACCACGCACCATGGCGTTCTCTTCCTTCTTGGAAGACTGGCCACGGGCTGCTTCCCGGCGCAGCAGGGCGCGAATACGCTCAATCAGCAGACGTTGTGAGAATGGCTTCTTGATGTAGTCATCGGCACCCATGCGAAGGCCGAGTAACTCATCAACCTCGTCATCCTTAGAGGTTAGGAAGATCACCGGCACTTGGCTTGTCTGACGTAGCCGAGCCAGGGTTTCCATTCCATCCAGACGCGGCATCTTGATGTCGAGCACAACAAGGGAAACAGGCTTTTCGGCAAGGCCGCGTAGGGCCTCATCACCATCGCCATAGGTATCCACGAGGAACCCTTCAGCCTCTAAGGCCATCGAGACCGAGGTCAGGATGTTCCGATCATCATCCACCAGGGCGACCGTGGCTTGGTCCATGATTTCATCCTCAATGCTGCCGGCGGTTGCGGCTAAAGCCATACTCATCACGATTGATCCTTAAAAACACCTGTCATTGCCAGGGTCATCCGCAGACCAACCGCGTTTTTGCCGAGTTATTCTAGGCGAATAAACGCGTGTTTTTCCGGTGATGCCCCGAAACCGTCACGATTGCTAGTGTTGAGCGCCATTATGGCGGCAATTCGGCGGAATTTCGGGCATCTAGGGCAATATCCCATGGTCGTTTCATGGCAATGCTGCCCCTTCCCTGCCATATTATGGGTGACAGGGCGGTGATTAGGCAATTTCGGGAATTCTCAGCGATGGCAGAACCAGGTTCCAGCCCGGAAACAAACAAGCCGCGAAAACACCGCGATGCCACAACCCAGCCAGCCCGTCTGGCCAGACTGCTGATCCGGCGGGCCCGCTTCGGCGCCCTTGGTACCGCAGATCATGGTCACCCCCATGTCTCCCTGATCGCAGTTGCATCCGATCAACGTGGCCAGCCCCTAATGCTGATCTCTGATCTGGCGAAGCATACCCAGAATATCGGCCGGGATGTCCGCGCCTCCGTCCTGATTGAGGTGGCGCAACCTGGCGTGATCCAGGATGTCGGAGACCCGTTCAATAACGGCCTCCCAACACCCCAGCGGGCGGACCAAGCAGACCCGCTGACCTTGGCACGGGTGACCTTAACTGGCCGGGTAGAGGCCGTGCCGGCCGAGTTACGTGCCGCTGATCAAGAACGCTTTTTGGCCCGCCATCCGGACGCCCAGCGCTATGCTCATTTCAGTGACTTCAACCTGTACAGATTGGTGGTTGAAGAAGGGCATCTGGTCGCCGGTTTCGGCGCCATTAACGACCTGACCGCCGAACAACTACTAATCGCGGAGGAACGGGCACAGGCCCTGGCAGCAGCGGAACCAGGCATGATCGACCATATGAATGCCGACCATGCCGATGCCATCGCCGATATGGCGACCGGCCTGCTAAACCTGCCTAAAGGCACCTGGCGGATGACCGGCGTAGATTGCGAAGGCTATGATCTGGTTGACGGTAATCGAGGTTGGGCGCGTGGCACGTTTGAGCAGCCGTTGCGGAACCCAGCCGGGGCCAGGGCCGTTTTTGCAAGGCTGACCAATCTGGCACGCGGGATCGATTTGACGGATGACGCGCCTTAAATGATGGCGTCGGGTCGCAGCTGACCAGCCCCAATAATCGGGCCGTAATTCCGCTCCTGCACCAATACGGCAAGACCGGCATTGTCGTAGCCTGGCTTTGGCACCTTGAACTGCACAGGCTCACCGCGCCAACGACCCAGCACACGGCGTTCGCGCACCACATGGTGATAGTTGAGGGTCCGGCCACCATTCTCACCACGACCGATCTTGGTTTGATGCAGTTCGTCGTAACGCATCAGCAGTACTTCAGCCTCGACATTGTTCGCCATGCCGCTGAGGTCGACGGTCACCTTCTCACCATTGGGTATGAAGGCAACCTTCACCCTTGGCTGATGCTGGGCTTTTGCCAGCTCGTCCTCAACCGCGCGCAGCACCATGTTGCGGCGGGAGCCGATCACATCGACCTCACCATCCACAATCATCTGCGGGGTATAGTTGTTCCGGCGGTTATGCCGGCGGCTATAGCTGGATTGCAGCTGTGTTGCCCAGCTTGAGGAAAATGGATCCTTCCACCCCAACCGGTCCCAATAGTCCACATGATAGGCAAGGGCGATCACGTCCTGGCGTTTGGAAAGCTCAGCCAGGAAGGCATCCGCTGGCGGACAGGATGAACACCCTTGGGAGGTGAACAACTCCACAACCACAGGATAATCAACGGGGGCGCCACGGAACTGCGCTTGCGCGTCACCGTGGCTGCCCTTGGCACCAAGCAACCAACCACCGAGACCGGCGGCGGCACCTGCCAAAAGGGATCGACGCCCAACCGGGCGAATTTGGGGGCTTTGCGATGTCATGCCCTATAATGAAGGGAATCTCGAAGCCTGACGCAACCCAAGCGGCGTCACAGCTGCGTTATAGGTTGTGAACAGTCGATCTGCCGCTTACGTGCCGACCAGGGCAAGCCGTTGATTTTGATCATCTTGATCGCGAAGGATGCCGCCGATCAGATAAAGCGATCCGGCGATCAATAATGGCGCCTCAGTCTGGCCAAGCTGGGCTAGGGCGTCTTGCCAGCCACTGGCCACTCGAGTCGGAATGTCGTGGCCAGCTAGGTGCTGACTAATCGCATGCGCCAAATCTTCGGCTGGCAGGCCAGCATCGGTGTCCGGCACCGGCACAGCAACGATCCGGGCAAAGCGGCCGACAATCGCATCCAGCATAGGATCCAAGGCCTTATTGGCCATCACGCCGATCACCAAATCACCCTTAGGCTGGCCAGCTGTCATCTGATCCCATGCGCCCATCACCGCACGCATCCCCTCAGGGTTATGGGCACCATCGAGATGAGCTTGCCTATGAGTGCCGTCGGTCGTCAGCGTGACCGGCTGCAAACGACCCGGCCATTTGGCCATCGCGAGCCCTGCTGACAGCTTGTCATCAGTGAGAGGGACCGAACGGTCCGCGGCAAACTGCTTAAACGCCGCCAGGGCCGTGCGGGCATTATCTTGTTGGTGAGCACCTGTCAGGCCAGGCTCACCTGGTAACTCATCTGGTAGGGCAACGATGGGGGCCTGAAGCTCCGCCGCCCGCGCCTGGATGACCGAAAGCGCCTCGGGCGCTTGTGGGCCGATGACCACGGGGCGTCCGGGCTTGATAATGCCGGCCTTCTCACCCGCAATCGCGGCCAAGGTCTCGCCCAGGAAGCCCATATGGTCCATCCCAACCGGGGTGATGGCCGTCACCGCCGGGGCGAGCAGCACGTTGGTTGCATCGACACGGCCACCTAGACCCGTCTCCAGCAACAGCAAATCAGCCTGATTATCGGCAAAGGCCAAGAATGCGGCCGCTGTGGTGATTTCGAAAAAGGTGATCGGCTCACCGCCATTGGCTGCTTCTACCTTGGCGAGATAGGCCTCAAGCGGCGCGTCATCAATTGGTTGCGGCAACTGTCCCGCGCCGGGTGAGAGTGCGATCCGTTCGTTGAACCGGGTTAGATGTGGCGAGGTATAGCAGTGAACCCGCAGCCCATGGGTGGCGGCCAGTGCGGCGATGAAGGCAATTGTTGAGCCCTTGCCATTCGTACCCGCCACATGGATTACCGGTGGCAGCTGTTGATCCGGACGCCCTAGAGCATCAAGCAGCCGCTCGATCCTGCTTAAAGACAGGTCGATTAACTTGGGGTGCAGGGTCAAAAGCCTGGCAAGGATCGCGTCGACCGGATGGTCCGGTGTCCCTGGCCCGGCCATCACATTTAAGCCTTATCGGCGGTTTCAGCCTCAGCCGTCTCGGCTGGTTCAGCAGTAACCTCAACGGGCGCTTCTTCCGGCTCGGCCGTCAGCTTGCGAACCGGTTGACGCAGCAGGGTCAAAACCTGGCCGAGGGTCTTACGCAGTTCACGGCGGTGCACGACGATATCAACCATGCCGTGGCTGTGCAGGAACTCCGCACGCTGGAAGCCGTCTGGCAGGGTTTGGCGCATGGTTTCCTCGATTACCCGGGCACCGGCAAAACCGATCTGAGCACCACGCTCCGCGATATGGATATCGCCCAGCATTGCAAAGCTGGCGCTAACACCACCGGTGGTTGGGTCAGAGAAAACAACGATGTAGGGCAAGCCAGCTTCTTTGACCTGCTGGGTTGCCACCACGGTGCGGGGCATTTGCATGAGGGATAGAATCCCCTCCTGCATGCGCGCACCACCGGAGGCTGGGATAACGATTAAGGCGGCATCTTGCGCCACGGCGAGCTTGGCAGCGGCAACGATACCCTCACCAACACCGATACCCATCGAGCCGCCCATAAAGGCAAAGTCAAAGGCCGCAACAACCGCGTTGTTGCCACCGATGGACCCATGGGCCACGGCAATTGCATCATCCTGGCCAGTTTTCGACTGGGCATCACGCAACCGGTCGACATAGCGTTTGTTGTCACGGAATTTCAGCGGATCAACTGGGTTTTTTGGCAGCTCAATCCGCTCATACTCACCATCGTCGAACACCATCTCCAGGCGCTCTTCAGCGCGCAGGCGCATGTGGTGATCACATTGGGTGCAGACCTTCATATTGGCGATCAGGTCTTTGCGGAAGATCATCGCATCGCAGGACGGGCACTTATCCCAGAGGTCTTCAGGCACATCACGCTGGGCACCAACCAGAGCGCGAATACGCGGACGTACATAGTTGCTAAGCCAGTTCATTGGCGGAAATCCTCGTCCCACAACGGCCAGGACAACCCAGCCGTACGTGTCAAAATCAAAATTCCAAAGGGGTTAGCGCTGACGTACCGCGTCACCCAGCGTACGGACAAACTCAAGCGTGGTGCCTGCAGCACCTGCTGGATCGCTTTCATAGGCGTTTTGCAGCCGATCCACAATAGCGGAGCCGACAACAACTGCATCTGCAACATCGGCCATGTCACCCGCTTGCGCCGGTGTTTTGATGCCAAAACCGATGGCGATCGGCAGATCGGTGGATTGACGCAGGCCATCAACGGCTGCCTGTACGCGCCCCATATCGGCAGAAGCCGTACCGGTGATGCCGGTAATCGAGACGTAATACACAAAGCCAGAGGTGTTGGCCAAAACCGCTGGCAAGCGCGCCGCATCAGTGGTCGGTGTGGCCAGACGGATAAAGCTCAAACCAGCCTCAAGCGCGGGCAGGCAAAGCTCCTCATCCTCTTCCGGTGGCAGATCAACGACGATAAGACCATCAACGCCGGCCTTGGTTGCCGCCTCTAGAAACGCACTGACGCCGAAATGATGGATTGGGTTGTAGTAGCCCATCAGCACAATCGGCGTGGTTTGATCCTTGGTCCGGAAGGCCGACACCATATCCAGGGTCTTGGCGAGGGTCATACCAGCCTTTAGGGCCCGCTGGCTTGCCGCCTGAATGGCGGGACCATCAGCCATGGGGTCGGTAAATGGCATGCCGAGTTCGATGATATCGGCGCCTGCAGCTGGCAAACCGTCCAATACGGCCTGGCTCACACCCGGCTCTGGGTCACCAGCGGTGATAAAGGTGACGAGCCCGGAACGCCCTTCCGCCTTCAGGGCTGCGAATTTCGCGTCAATCCGTGCTTGACCGCTGACCATTTGTGCCTGTCCTTCTGGTACCGCGCTCATTCGCCTGCCCCAATCTCAACACCCAGGGCATCGGCGACGGTGAAGATATCCTTATCGCCCCGACCGCACATATTCATCACCATCAGGTGGTCACGCGGCAGGGTTGGTGCGCGCTTAATCACCTCAGCCAGGCAATGTGAGGGTTCCAGGGCAGGCAGAATGCCCTCGGTTTTGGCGCAGACCTGGAACGCCTCAAGAGCCTCAGTGTCAGTTGCGGGCACATACTCAACCCGCTCCTGATCATGGAGCCAGGAATGCTCTGGCCCAATGCCGGGATAGTCGAGACCAGCGGAAATTGAGTGGGCTTCGGTGATCTGCCCATCATCATCCTGCAGCAGATAGGTGCGGTTACCGTGCAGAACACCAGGCGCGCCACCGGTTAGGGAGGCCGCATGCTTGTCGGTATCAATCCCCTCACCACCTGCCTCAACCGCGATCATTTTGACATCACGGTCATCAAGGAAGGGGTGGAACAAGCCAATCGCGTTCGAGCCACCACCAATACAAGCAACCAGGCTGTCAGGCAGGCGACCTTCCGCTTCCATGATCTGTGCACGGGTTTCATCGCCGATCACCGACTGGAAGTCGCGCACCATGGCGGGATAGGGGTGCGGGCCAGCCGCCGTACCAATCAGGTAGAAGGTGTCTTCCACATTGGTGACCCAGTCACGGAGCGCGTCATTCATCGCATCCTTTAGGGTGGCAGAACCGCTGGTCACGGGCCGCACTTCGGCACCTAGAAGCTTCATCCGGAATACGTTCGGGGCCTGCCGTTCAATATCGGTCTTGCCCATATAAACAACGCAGGGCAGGTCAAACAGGGCACAAACCGTGGCCGTCGCAACGCCATGCTGCCCAGCGCCAGTTTCGGCGATAATCCGGGTCTTACCCATGCGTTTGGCGAGCAAGATTTGGCCAACGCAGTTATTAATCTTATGCGCGCCGGTGTGGTTCAGCTCATCCCGCTTGAAATAGATCTTCGCCCCTTTATCCGGGTCGGCATCTTTGCGCAGATAGTCGGTAAGGCGCGCCGCATGGAACAGTGGGCTCGGCCGACCAACATAATGCTTCAGATAATATTCAAACTCGGCCTGAAACTCAGGGTCCAGCTTGGCCGCCGTATAGGCTTCCTCAACCGCCAGAATAAGCGGCATGAGGGTTTCAGCGACGTAGCGGCCACCAAAGATGCCGAAATGGCCATCTTCACCTGGCCCAGCACGATATGAATTAATGTTCATGGCAGTCGTGTTGGTGTTGTGATGCGCGATTGAAGTTAGGCGCTAAGGGCAAAGCCCACGCGGGTCGCGACCTTAACGGTCAGCAGCGCCTAAGCCAAGCAAAGCGGCACCTGGGAGCGGCGATTTGCCAGCCTCCCGCGCGGCAGCAAGCAGCGCCTCAATCTTCTCAGGGCTTTTGCGGCCGGGATGATCCTCAACGCCGGAGGACACATCAATGGTTGTGGCACCCGTCGCCGCGACGGCCTCGGCCAGATTATCGGCGTTTAGACCGCCAGACAGCATCCATGGACGGCCAAAACTACGCCCGGCCAATAGTTGCCAATCAAAGGCAATGCCATTGCCACCGGGGAGTGAGGCAACATTCTTTGGCGGGCGGGCATCAAATAACAGCCAATCGGCCACCGCCTCATAATCCGGCACCACATCAAGGTCGGCAGCAGACCCGACCGGAAATGCCTTCATAAGGGGGATTGAGAACTTCTCACGGATCTCGCGCACACGGCCCGGTTGCTCATCCCCATGCAGCTGGATCATGTTGAGCGGCATCTGGGTAACCACCTCATCGAGGAAGTCATCCGATGGCTCAACGAATAGGCCGACAATCCGGCTCGTCGTGCCAACTTGCCAGGCCAGCTGGCTCGCCTGTTGTGGTGGGACGAAGCGTGGCGACGGCTCATAGAACACAAAGCCGACATAGCGGGCACCACCATCCACCGCCGCACGCAGTGAGTTAGGCTCGTTAATCCCGCAGATTTTTACATCGACCGGCATGTCGTTAGTTCCTTGGCTTGGCTTCTGTTTTGAAGGTAGGGCCTTCCGCCTTAAACGCCAGCGGCAATCTCTTCAGCGATGCGTTTTGCCGCTGCCGCCTGATCATCAGCGGCGGTGATTGGGCGGCCGATGACGAGATAGTCAGCACCGGCCTCAACAGCCTCAGCTGGGCTCATCACCCGCTTCTGGTCATTCTTCGCAGCCCAGCTGGGGCGAACGCCAGGCACGACCAACACCACATCGGGGCCCAAAGCATCACGAAGGAAACCAACCTCAAACGGCGCACAAACAAGGCCGGTCGCACCAGATTCAACCGCTAACTCACCGAGGCGCTTGACCTGGCTGGCCACATCGCTGTCTTGGCCAACGGATTCCAAATCACCCTGGTCCAGGCTGGTCAGCACGGTAACCGCCAAGAGAATTGGCGTCGCAACACCTTGGCCTTCCGCTGAAATTGCGGCGGCATCGCTGGCAGCGCGGATCATCGCCGGGCCACCGCTGGCATGAATGGTCATGAAGGCCGGTGTCGGCTCCATCGCAGAACGAACGGCACCGGCCACCGTGTTGGGAATATCGTGAAATTTAAGGTCGAGGAAGATCGGCAGACCCAAACCCGCAATCGCACGGACACCATCGGTGCCAAGCGCACTATGGAATTCCAGCCCCAGCTTAATCCCACCAACCAAGGGCTCACCCTCCGGCGTCAGGGTGTTCACCAAGGTCTGGGCCTTATCGAGTTCCGGGGTATCGACAGCGCAGAGGATACGTTGGGCGGGGGTCAGGTCGCGGGCCATGGCGATCTCATTCATCAGACGGGGAAGGATGGCCCCGTATGTATCGCCTTTAGGCGGCGGCGGCTAGCCCAGCCGCCCAACGTGCGACCGCATCGGCGTCCTGACGCGCGGTCTTGCCTAGCACCAGATCAGCCATGGTTTCCCCCATCACCGCGCCAAACTTAAACCCGTGGCCGGAGAAGCCGGACATGACAAAGCCAGCACCACCAATCGGTTCAAGCAGGAACCGCTCTTCCGGCTGGACGGTGTAGAAGCATGCCTTTGCCGCGTTCAAGCGCTCTGGACCCAAATCATTGATCCGTCGCCCGGCCCAATGCAGCACATTCTCGGCCTGTTCAAGCGCCACTTCGCGGTCGTCATCGGGGTCACCGATCATGGTGAATTTGTGATCGCCAATCTTAAGCCGGTCAGAAGTTCTGGGCGGCACGGTGTAGAAGCCATTCTCTGGGTCAATATCAAGGATCATTGGCCCGTCGCGCCAGGTTGCCAACTCCTCAGTCGTAAGGTCGACATAGACGACCATCTGCCTTGATGGCGTCACCCGCTGATTGAGGTTGGGAAGCAAGCGGCCGACCCATGGACCAGCCGCGATCACCACGGCATCGGCGCCCTCACTCGTGCCATCACCAAAATCGACGATCGCGCGTTCAACATCCACAGACTTCACCTGGCGATGCGGGTGAATACCGATACCTGCCTTCATCAAATAATGGCTCGCCAACTCAACAATCCGGCCCGCATTCAGCACACCGCCAGCGGGTTGGTAGAAGGCATCCAACACAATGTCTGGCTTCAGGTTTGGCACTAGCTCGGCGCATTGCGCACCGGTCAAATCCTGAAAGGGGATATCGAGCTTGCTTAGACACTCACGGGCCTGCACCGCCCATTGGCTGCCACTACCGCGCCCATCAGCGGCGGCGGTGTCCAGCACCAGTGCACCCGTCTCATGATAGAGCTGCTCGCCCGGTGCAACGCTCTCCAAATCGCCAAACAGCCGGTCCCAGGCGGCAAAGGCATCAGCCACCATTCGGGTGTAACCAAGCTCACCGCCATAGGGGTACCGGATCAGGCGAGTCTCATCGATTGAGCTACCTTTCGGGTTTGGCACCGGCCCCTGCTCAAACACCTGCACCTCAGCCCCGTGCCGATGCAGGGCCCAGGCAGTCGAGATACCCATAATGCCGGCGCCGATAACACTGATCTTTGGCTTTGATGACATGAGGTCTCCTCCGCCGGTTAGGCGCGCTCAAAAGCGAGTTCGGCGGCGGCCAAGTCTTCCAGCGCCGTGCCAACAGATTTGAACATGGTGATCTGGTCGTAAAAGCGACGGCCACCGCGATCCCCGCGGGTCAGGTCAAACAGATCACCGGCGATATCATCCTCGCTAAGGATACCACTCTCTATCGGCTGCATGATGTCGCCCGCCTCACTTAAGGCACCGTCGCGGGTGTCGACAAAGACCCGCGCACGCTCCACGACCCGATCATCAGATTCCCGCATATTCGGCCGGAACGCGCCTACCAAATCCACATGCACCCCATCTTCCAGCCAATCACCATAGATCAACGGCGCGGCGGATAGGGTGGCACAGGAGACGATATGGGCGCCGCCCACGGCAGCCTCCAAATCATCGGTTGCTTGAATACTGAGCCCACGCTTGCCAACGAACCGGGTTAGCTTCTTTGCTAGGCTCTTCGCCTTATCCTGGGAGCGACCCCAGATCAGCACCTCATTAATCGGACGCACGGCGGCGTGGGCGAGGATCAGATGTGGCGCAAGTGCGCCCGTTCCCACCATTAAGAGCCGGGTTGCGTCACTACGGGACAGGTAGGCCGATGCCAAGGCAGAGGCACAGGCGGTGCGCTTAACAGTCAACGCCGAGCCATCAATCAGCGCCTTAGGCTTACCGGTCTTAGCATCCATCAGCATGTAGCTGCCGATTACCGCTGGCAGGCTCTGGCTCGCATTGTCAGGAAAGACTGAGACGAGTTTCACACCAATATGCCGCCCAACCTGCCAGGCTGGCATGATCAGCAGATTGCCGTCATTCTCACCATGGGTGGGGATGGTTAGATGCTGGCGCAACGGCACCTCAGCGCCAGACCGAAACGCCTGACGCAACCGCTCGATTAGCATGGGGTAGTCCAGGGCGGCCTCAACCTCAGCGGCGGAAATAATGCGCATGGCTGAGTGTTCGCTCCCTGATCTTTAGCTGCTTGGGTTTAAGAGGCTTTGGCCTCTGGCTGCTCTTGAACCAATAGTGGGTTCGGCGGGCTGAGCACAGCCTGCGGTGCCGGTGGCGGTGGCCGCTTAGCCAGCTCGGCGTTTAAGCGTTTGGTATCGTCTTCCAGCTCACGCACCCGGCGTTCAGCGGCCCGCTTTGCCTTGCGGGCTGCAGCCCCGTTACGCCAGGAGACAAAGCCACCAATGAAGGCGCCCAAAAGCATGAAGACGAGCAAGGGCAAGAACATCGGCATTGCCACCGCACCCGGCAGCGGGAACAGCGACAGCTCAACTGGCCCTCGGTTGCTAAGGGCAAAGGAGATCAGAACCAGCGAACAGATCGCGATAACCGGCATGCCGATAACGCGCCCTAAGAAGCTGCTTTTCTTACTCTCGGTCATTGGTTTCCAGCGTAACGGTTTCTGGCTTAATCGGTGTTCAGACGCTCGCGCAGCTGCTTACCGGTTTTGAAGAATGGAACGGACTTCGCTTCCACATCGACGCTGGCGCCGGTGCGTGGGTTACGGCCGGTACGGGCCTCACGATGCTTTACTGAGAAGGCACCAAAACCGCGAAGTTCAACCCGGTCACCACGTGACAGGGCATCGGTGATTTCATCGAAAACGCATGCAACCAAGCGCTCAACATCGCGTTGGAACAGATGTGGATTGCGTTCGGCCAGCCGAAGAATGAGTTCGGATTTGGTCATGCGGGTCGCTTCCTCCTAAAAATTACGGGCGCCCCTGATTAGGCGGCGGGCCCGTGATGGCCATCTGGTTCACCAGCGACCGGTCTCATCTTAAATGCCGTCAGGCTTATTGCCCTTGATGGCCACTTGCGATGGCTGCTTGTTACTGAACCAGTTGATCAGACAATCCGTGTTGGAAAACCGTTTCGGGGACCCAGTGAGGATTTATCCAATAGCCAGAATTTTATGATTTAAATCATAGCGTTGGCAGAGTGCCAAAGCGGGCCATGGGGCGTCAAGCGTGGCGTTGGGGGTTTTTGAGCAAAAAAGCGGTTGCATCGGAAAAATCGCCCCAAATTGGGGCGACACCACCCGAACCAATCACTTTTTCAATGATTTTTAAGCCGGTTTCTCCAACACGCAGACGGTCTGACCAAAGGCGGCGCTCTCTTTCAGAACCGTGCCATCATCCAGTTTGGCGGGTGCGGATAGCATGATTGCCTCCTCATTCCCCGGCACAATCTGATGGATGGTCAGCCCCAGATGCTCGGCCCAAAGCTCCAGAACCGGACGCTCAATAAAGACATTGAGGTGGGTTCGGGTGTTGGCCTTCGCCTGGTCCTTGGTGACGGTGAACACATTCCAATGCGACAGCATTGAGAATTCCAAGAATGAGAAAACAATCCGGCCGCCCGGCTTCAGAACCCGCGCCACCTCTTCCAGGTAGAGGTAGGTTTCCTCATGCTGCAAATGGGTGAACAGGCTGAAAGCGGAGATCAGATCGACCGAGTTATCGGGTGCATCGATGTCAAAATTCTCAGAGATCACGAAACGGAAATGCTCAGGCGTGATCTTGGCGGCATAGGCGATCAGATCCGGCACCACATCAACGCCGAGATACTCAACCTCATGATGCTTTGCGATTGCAGAGGCTGTGCGCCCTGACCCGCAGGCCAGATCAACAAACGAGATGCCGTCCTTCAGGCCGAACATCCGCAGCAGGTCGAGCTGGATCTGACCGAAGCCCTCAAACTGACCACCGATAGCGAGCGCCATGGCGGTCTTCTCGTCGGTCGCTGATTTCAGGTGGCTTACGTAATTCCGATAGTCCGACACAAAATGGCGGGCAGGCGTGCCATCACCCTCTGCCTCAGCTTCCTCAGCCGCAGGCGGCGGTGGTGGGGCGGGTCGGAAAGGCCGGGTCAAACGAAACCAAACACGACGAAGCATGGCGTCAGTCCGCTATATGGAATGTGTGGGGGTGGGTAACGGCCAGAACGGCCAATCACCAAAGGCATAAAAACAACCGGCGGAGCGCTGCTTAGCGATCCGCCGGTTGAGTGTTTAAGGCTTACTTGTCGGCCTGTTCAGCGTCGTCTTCGCCGGCGCCCTCGGCTTTCGCCATGGCGGCACCGAGAATGTCGCCGAGTGAAGCGCCGCTGTCGGTAGAACCGAACTCAGCCATGGCTTGCTTCTCTTCAGCGGCTTCGCGCTGCTTGATCGACAGGGTGATCTTACGACCACTGCGATCAACATTGGTGACCAACGCGTCGACCTTCTCGCCAACGGCGAAGCGGTCTGGACGCTGCTCAGAGCGATCGCGGGACAGCTCAGCCTTACGGATGAAGCCGGTGACGCCTTCGCTGACTTCGACTTCAATGCCGTTGTCTTCGAGCTTGGTAACCGTACAGGTAACGACTGCGTTCTTCTTAACGGAGCCAGCGGCACCTTCGAACGGATCGTCAGAAAGTTGTTTCACGCCGAGGGAGATACGCTCTTTCTCGGTGTCGACCTCAAGGACTTTAACCTTAATGGCATCGCCCTTGTTGTAGTCCTTGATCGCTTCTTCACCGGACCGCTCCCAGTCCAGATCGGAGATGTGGACCATGCCCTCGATATCGCCAGGCAGGCCAACGAACAGGCCGAACTCGGTGATGTTGCGGACATCGCCATCGATCTCTGCGCCAGCTTGGAAGTTGGCGGAGAAGCTGTCCCATGGGTTTTCCATGGTCTGCTTGAGGCCGAGGGAAATACGACGCTTGTTCGGGTCGACATCCAGGACAGCCACATCGACTTCCTGGCTGGTGGACACGATTTTGCCGGGGTGGACGTTCTTCTTGGTCCAGGACATCTCAGAGACGTGGACCAGACCTTCGATACCGGCTTCCAGCTCAACGAACGCACCGTAGTCGGTGATGTTGGTAACGCGGCCAGAGAACTTGGCACCGACTGGGTATTTGGCTTCAACGCCATCCCATGGATCAGCTTCCAGCTGCTTCATGCCAAGCGAGATACGCTGGGTTTCAGCATTGAAGCGGATGACCTGAACTTCAACCGACTGGCCGATTTGCAGGGCTTCCGATGGGTGGTTGATGCGACGCCAAGAGATATCGGTGACGTGCAGCAGGCCGTCCACACCACCCAGATCAACGAACGCTCCGTAATCGGTGATGTTTTTGACCACACCTTGCAGGACCTGGCCTTCTTTGAGGCTGGAGACCAGCTCGGACCGTGCCTCGGCGCGGCTTTCCTCGAGGACAGCACGACGTGAGACAACGATGTTGCCGCGGCTGCGATCCATTTTGAGGATTTGGAATGGTTGTGGCGTACCCATGAGTGGGGAGACATCGCGCACTGGGCGGATATCAACCTGGCTGCCTGGAAGGAACGCAACAGCGCCGTTCAGATCAACGGTGAAACCACCCTTCACGCGGCCAAAGATGGTGCCGGTGACGCGGTTGTTGTCGTTGAAGGCAGTCTCAAGCTGCTGCCAAGCTTCTTCGCGGCGAGCTTTCTCGCGCGACAGCATGGCCTCGCCATTCTTGTCTTCCATCCGCTCGACGAACACCTCAACGGTGTCACCGACCTTCAGATCAGCCTTTTGACCTGGTGCAGCGAATTCACGAAGCGGCACACGCCCTTCGGATTTCAAGCCCACATCGATCAGGGCGGCGTCGCTATCCAGGGCGATCACAACACCCTTAATAACGGTACCCTCAAAACCTTCAGAATCCCCGAGGGACTCATCCAGCATATCCGCAAAAGAAAGCTTTTCTTCTTGCGCAGCAGCGGCAGCTTTAGCCATGAAAACTCCAGTTATCACGCGACGGGTAAGAGGTTGATGGAGACCCGTTGGCAAAACCATCAAAGTCCCGCACCGGTCGCGTAAGCGGCGCGTCTTCAACGGCTTTAAGGTCGTTTGTGTTCAGCGGCGTCCCTGCCAGCGCTTCAAAAATGAAAAACGCCCGAGGGTCAGATCACACCTCGCGCGCCGGCAAGCAGCAGAGCAGGATGTGTAAGCCAAACCATTGAACGCCGCGGGTTATAGGCGTCACGCTGGCGAATTGCAAGCATCGTGGCGGCCATGCTGGCGGGCGCGAATTCCTGGTGCTACAACCCCGGCCCAGATCCACCCCAATCACTGGTTACTTACCACCATGATCATCGCAGCTGTAGGCATGCCCGGTTCGGGCAAATCCGTGTTTTCTGAAGAGCTTCGCCGTCGCGGCTTGCCGATCGTCTATTTCGGCGGCTTGGTCCTGCAAGAGGTGCGTGATCGCGGCCTACCCGCAACGCCGGAGAATGAGCGCGCGGTGCGCGAAGAACTGCGGGAAAAGCACGGTATGGATGCCATGGCACAGCTAGCCCTGCCAAAGCTGCGCACTCACCTCTCAACCGAGAAGGGGGTTGGCATTGACGGGCTCTATAGCTTCTCAGAGTACAAAACCCTGCGCGCTGAGTTTGGTGAGCATCTGGTTCTGGTAGGGATCGTGGCACCCCGCAGCCTACGCCACCAACGCCTGGCGGAACGGGAAGTGCGCCCCCTCACCTTTGATGAGGCCCGGCAGCGAGATATTGCCGAGATTGAGAAGCTAGAAAAGGGCGGGCCTATCGCCATCGCTGAACACTACATCCACAACCATGGCGATTTGGATGATTTCATCAGCGAAACCAACACCTTACTCGATCAACTGCTAACCTAAACCCGCAATCGGTACGCGGATTGCTTGTTCGGTCATATCGGGCAGACCTTTTGGTGTGAGGCATCAGGGAGGTTTTTGCATGACCGACATGATCAATTGTCCGCACTGCCAGACAAGAATACCGGCAGTTGCAACCCATTGCCGAGGCTGCGGCGCGAAATACGGCTACCGCAGCTATTTCGGCGTGCAATCATCACTACATGCCAAGCCAATCGCTATTTTCGTTGGTTTAACAATAGCTTTGGCGGTCTACGGCTTCGGCATGGAAGACGCGTATGTGTCGATGATGGTGCTGCCTATGCTGGCTTTTTCAGCGATTTTCGCGCTGAAACTCAGCATTGAGCTGATCATCAACTCAAGCGGGAAGCAGTGGTACCGCTAAATCGGCGCGCGCTGCAGTTTCGCCCCTAGCCCTTCCATCAAACTCGTGAAGTTTGGGAAGCTGGTGGCGATTGGGCTGGCATCATCGACAGTGACCGGTTCTGCAGTAGATTGACCCAAAATGAGAAAACTCATTGCAATTCGGTGGTCTAAAGCCGTTTCCACCTCTGCACCGCCGCGTGGCGGTTCTCCCGTTCCGCGAATGGTAAGGTCCTCTTCACCCTCGGTGAGATCAACACCGCAAGCGGCCAGACCCTTGGCCATCATCGCCAGACGATCACTCTCCTTCACCCGCAACTCATGCAGACCCGGCATATAGGTTGTGCCCTTGGCACAGGACGCCGCCGCCATCAGCACGGGATATTCATCAATCATGCTTGCCGCGCGCTCGGCTGGCACCTCAATGCCTTCAAGTTTGCTATAGCGAACCCGCAGATCAGCGACAGGCTCGCCGGCCTCAACCCGCTCGTTCAGGATGGTGATATCAGCACCCATTTCCTGCAGCGTGATGAACAAGCCGGTCCGGCGTTCATTCATGCCCACCGCCTCAATCGTCACATCCGACCCAGGCCGCAGCAGCGCTGCAACCAATGGGAAAGCAGCCGAGGATGGATCGCTCGGCACCTGGATCGCGGCGGGAACCAGCTCTTGCTGCCCTGTGACCGTGATCTTGGACGCACCGTCATCAAGCTCGGTGATGCTGGCTGGAATGCCGAAATGCTTGAGCATGTTTTCCGTGTGGTCACGGGTTGGCACATCCTCAATCACGCTGGTCTCACCTGGCGTGTTCAGACCGGCCAGTAGAACCGCTGACTTGACCTGCGCCGAGGCAACCGGCAGGCGATACTCAATCGGGATTGGTAGTTCGGCACCAATAACCGACATGGGCAAACGCCCCGTACCCAACTCACCTGAGCGGGTGAGGAAGTTCGCCCCCATCTGACCCAGCGGCACGGTAACCCGGGCCATGGGGCGCTTCACCAGCGATGCGTCGCCGGTGAAGAAGGTGGTGATTGGATGGGTGGCAACCAGGCCAACCAACAGCCGGGCGGCGGTACCGCTATTGCCCATATCGAGCACACGGTCAGGTTCGGCGAGTGCACCAACACCAACACCGTCAATACTGACCGAGCCGCCCTCGCTGCTCATCCCGCCACGGCCCTTGCGGTACTCAATGCGGGCACCGAGCGCTTGCATGGCAGCCATGGTATTTAGGACGTCTTCCGCCTCCAAAAGGCCGGTGACTTCGGTTCGACCAACGGTCAATCCGCCGAAGATTAGAGAGCGGTGGGAAATCGATTTGTCGCCAGGTACCCGGATAGTGCCGGTTAGCGCATCGGAACGGCGCGCCACCATTGGGCGCTTCATTGTGGCATTCGAGGCCATGGTTTTCGTGGATCATGTCGTAAAAGCGACGCGTTTTGCGCGACCGAGATGTACCCCCGGATTAAACCGCCAATTTGACTTTGACAAGGCGTCCCGCCCATGGCAAACGCCCTAATCACCTACCGATTTATCCGAAACATCCCCGTTTCGGCCCATAAAGCCTTATCCGATCAGGAGCTTGACCCCGTGAGCAAGGTTGACCTTGGCATCAAACGCATCTGCCCTAACTGCGGCACTCGCTATTACGACATGGCGAAAAATCCACCGGTTTGCCCATCATGTGGCACCGAATACGACCCTGAGGCGCTGCTGAAGTCACGCCGCAGCCGGACCGCACCGGACGACAAACCTGCACCGAAGAAGGCTTCCAAGAAGAAGGCTAAAGAGGCGGAGGTCGAAGAAGAGGAAGAAGATCTCGAAACCACGGCGGCTGAAACCGACGAGGACGAGCTCGAGGAAGAGGAAGACGAGAACATCAAAGAGATTGATGAGCT
This sequence comes from Alphaproteobacteria bacterium SS10, assembly GCA_019192455.1. Lineage (NCBI taxonomy): Bacteria > Pseudomonadati > Pseudomonadota > Alphaproteobacteria > Alphaproteobacteria bacterium SS10. The sequence continues at coordinate 344,385 of JAHCML010000003.1, read as the reverse complement.
CGACGGCGATGACGACGCAGTTGCCGCTGGCGCCAAGGACGAAGACGAAGATGACGATGGCGATGATGACGCCGACGATCTTGATAGCGACCTCGGCGATGACATCGATGATGATGACGTCCTCGTCAGTGATGACGACATGGATGGTGACGAAGACCTCGGCGATGTGAAACGGCGCGGCGGTGACGACGAATAAGTCACCCAGCTACGTCACCGGACGGATGACTAAAATCCGAAAAGCATTGGGGCCAGTGGCGGTGGTAATCACCGCCCTGGCCTTTTGCTTGCCATCCCTCAGCGCCCTTGCAGATGAGGTGGCACAGCGCCTCGATGATAGCGACCGCCGCAACCTGATGCCGGATGAGAAAGGCACCTTCACCTTCATCTGGGAGAACGACACCTTCGGCGGGACGGATCGCAACTACACCAACGGCAACCGCATCTCGTACCTGTCACCAACACAGAGGTTGGGCGCTGACGCGTCAAAGGCGGCGCGACTGCTGTTGGATGCCGACGGCACAGACAACATCCGCTTTGGCCTCGCCGCCGGGCATAGCATCTTCACGCCAGAAGATATCGAGGCGACCCAACCCCTGCCCGACCAGCATCCCTATGCTGGTTATCTCTATGGTGAGGTTGCACTGCAGGTTGAGCGACCACAGGCGCTGGATACCCTAACCCTGCAATTGGGCATCGTCGGCGATGCCGCACTGGGCGAGCAGGTTCAGAACAACTTCCACAAACTGATCGGTGTCGATGAGGCGAATGGCTGGGACAACCAACTGGCAAACGAACCAGCGCTGCTGATCAGCTATGACCGAAGCTTCCGCAGCGTCTTCGACTGGCAGGGCGCTGAAGACGACCTGTTTGACGGTTACGGCTTTGACATCACGCCCAGTGCGGGCTTCTCCGTCGGTAATGTGCTTACCCAGGCGCAGCTCGGCGTCACCTTCCGGTTTGGCCAAGATCTCCGCAATGATTTTGGCCCGCCGCGGGTAAGGCCAGCGCTTGCGGGCGGCGGCTTCTTTGATCCAAAGGATGATTTCAGCTGGTATGTGTTTGGCGGCGTTGTGGGACGCGCTGTTGGCTACAACATCTTCCTGGATGGCAACCTGTTACGCAGTGGCGGGCCCAGCGTTGATCGACGTCCGTTGGTCGCTGATTTTCAGGTTGGTGTCGCCATGCAGGTTCGAGGCGTGCAGCTGGCTTACACCTATGTCACCCGCACTGAGGAATTCATGACCCAGGGTGGTCGCCAGCAATTCGGTGCCTTTAGCATCTCAGCGAAATTTTGAGGCTTGCCAGGCCGGTGCTAACCGCCTAAATACCTCCGCTCAGACTGGTGCGGGGCTATAGCTCAGCTGGGAGAGCGCCACAATGGCATTGTGGAGGTCAGCGGTTCGATCCCGCTTAGCTCCACCAGTCTTAATCTTCCCAACATTTCGACCATCAACCGATGCTCACACAGCCATATTGTGGTTGTGAGTTGGCGTGACCGTGGCTAACCGCCTAAACTGAAAAGAAAAAGCGGGAGCATCGAGACGGCCATGGCCGATACCAACACGGATCAATTGACCGCCGAGGATTTGGCGCGCCTCTCAGATGGTGAGCTGCGCACCCTGTTTGTTGACCGGCTGACCGAGGAAACCGCCAACCAGGGTGCCGCCTGGACCCCGGCCGATCTCGCCTATCAGTTCCAACAAGCCTTCACCACGGTCCAGACCCGCCTTGGCGATATCTTTGGCAGCTATGGCGAGCTGGGTGACGCCCTTACCGCCGCCACCACCGCCCTGACCCAGGGCCGCGAGGACGGCGGGTTGATGCAGTTTGTCCTGCTATTCCTGCTCTCGGTCGGTATTGGCTGGGCTGCTGCCCATTTCGCCTCGCCCCGACGGCGCCCACCACCCGCTGGCGCTAATGACGCCGCGGTGCCCCTATCACGCAAACTACGCGTGATGGCGCTAAGCCTGAGCCGTGATGGCGCTGAGATGGTGATCTTTGCCGTTATCGCGACCACTGTCTTCATGCTGTTGGGCGGTGCGGACCCGCGGGACCGCGTGGCCTTTGCCTTCTATCTGGCGGCCATCCTGATCATGCGCGTCGTCTCTGGCGGTATGCGCGCCTATCTAAGCCTACCGGCCCCGGCCTACCGCATTCCGGCCTTTGACGATCCATCGGCCCGGCGGTTGAACACGACAATCTTGTTTGCCACCGCCCTTGGCGCCTTTGGCTTCTTCACCTGCTCACTGTTCGGCGTGTTGGGAGTTACCGGTGATGCCCATTACCTGTTCCTGACCTCGGTCGGCTTAGCACTCGCCGGTGGCCTCGCCGCCGCATTCGTTATCAATCGTGGTGCGTTGAGTGAGGCGCTGTTGGCCGATGATCCTCGCTCTTACCGGGGGCGCATCGCGCGATCCTATCCTTGGCTTCTGGCCACTGCCGCCATTGTGCTCTGGCTGGCCGCGTTGGTGAGTGGCCTGCTGGGTTTTGTCCCGCTATTTGGTGCTGCCCTATTCACCGTGGTTCTGGGCCTCACCCTGCCGCCTGTGGATGCGGTGTTAGGGCGTGAGGTGCGCGGGCTTGAGGAGCCAATTCCGGCGGCCATCACCCGTGTGGTTCGCCTTGGCCTTTGGGTGGCTGCCATCTTTGCCCTCACCGTCGCTTGGCGGGTGAACTTCTTAGGTGCCGCTGATGATGCCAGTGTTGGCGCCTTGATCATGCGGGCACTGACTGAGGTGGCGGTCGTTGTGCTGCTCGCCTACGCGACCTGGGAGAGCTTGCGGATCTGGCTTGATAAGAAGATCGCCGATGAGAACGAGGCCTTCGCCGCTGAACAAGGAGATCTGGCTGAGATGGAGATCGGCGGCGCCGGCATGTCCCGCCTTGGCACCCTATTGCCGCTAATCAAACGGACCGGCCAAGCCATCATCCTGGTGATCGTCAGCATGATGATCCTGTCCTCCCTCGGTGTAGATATCGGTCCGGTTCTAGCCGGTGCTGGTGTTGTGGGCCTCGCCATCGGCTTCGGCTCCCAGACCCTTGTCCGGGATATCGTCTCCGGTGCGTTCTTCCTCATCGATGATGCCTTTAGGCAGGGTGAGTACATCGATCTGGGCTCGGTGAAGGGCTCAGTTGAGAAGATCAATGCCCGTTCCCTTCAACTCCGCCACCACCGTGGGGCACTGAACACCGTGCCGTTTGGTGAGATTGCGACCATCCAGAATTACAGCCGCGATTGGGCGATTATGAAGCTGCGCTTCCGCCTCGCCTTCGACACGGATTTGGAGAAGGTGCGCAAGCTGCTGAAGCGTACCGGGCAAGAGCTGTTGGACCACCCGGATGTGGGGGAGGATTTCATCCAACCCTTTAAATCCCAGGGTGTGATTGAGGTGGATGATTACGGCCTCGTCATCAGCACCAAGTTCATGTGTAAACCTGGCAAACAGTTCCTGATCCGGCGTCATGCCTATGCCGCCGTGCAGGCTGCCTTCGCTGAGAATGGCATCGAGTTCTCAACTCCCGAGGTGCGTGTCGCCATTGAGGATGAGGATGAAGAGAGCCGCAACCAGCGCGCCGAGAAACAGGCCGCCGGAGCTGCCGCCCTCAAGCATCAGCTGCGCCAAGAAGCAGCGGAGCAACAGGGCTCAACAGGCGGTTCAGGCTCTAGTTCCGGCGCCGGGTAAGTTTAGAAATACTTGGAAATGCGCAGGGTGACAAAGCTGTCCCGGTCAAAGACCGAGGCAGGATTATCCGGATCATCTTCAAGGAAGGCCTGCGCCTCAAGTTCAACGAACCAGCTATCGCCAAATCGGCGCTCAGCCTCTAACCGGAAGCCGCCCAGGCCATCCTCAGTATCAACCGTCACACCAAACAACATGGCGGTGTCTTGGATATCGTTGAGGGTCAGACGCGTGCCCATGAAGACATCACGCTCAAGCACGGAGGGGAAGACCGACGGGTCATCATCATCCCGGCCGTCATAAAGCACCTCACCGAGAAAACCGAGATCGGCATCACTCTCCAATACCTGGAACAGCGTGTACTCAAACCCGGCAACGGCGGCGGCAAAGGTATCGCCCTGCCCCTCACGCACCAGGCCTTCAAATTTCCAAAGCCAGGCATCGGTTGTGTATTGGAGATCAGCGCCAACCTGATTGATCACCACATAGCGGGGGATCAGGCGTGTGCCATCGGCGGATAGGCGGAAGTCAGGCTCCCGCCCAGTGCCGTGGAAGTAGTGCAGGCCGACATCGAAATCACCGATGAAATGGGCATAGCGGAGCGCAATATCAGGGCGCAGCTCTTCCAAATCGCTCTCATACTCTGCCCGGTCGGTATCAACCGGCAAGGGACCACGCAGGCGCCCGTCAGGACCGGCGAAGGTCCGCTCCCGGAAATACGGCATTAGGAACGCATCAAAGCGACCGATATCGGTTTGGTGCCCTACCTGCACCATGGGCTGGCCGAGGAAATCCTCCTCAGCCGTGTCTTCCAGCGTATCGATCTGATTGATGATGTTGACTAGGTGGCGGGATTCCGTAACGCCCCAGAAAACCTGGTTCAGGCCCACCAACACTTCCCAATCATCAATGATGCGGCGGAAGTAGGCTTCCCGCATGTCGAAATGGGTGCGTTCATCATCCTGGGCATCGAGGCGCAGGAATGGGGTCAAGGCAACCTGGGCATCCCTGTCATCATTCTCCCAGAAGATTTCAGGTTGAATGAAGCCCGAGAACTGAATGCCATCAAACTGATCGGGGAAGGCCGGGTCACTGGGGAACCAGCGCGGCTCAAAGGCGAGCTGGGTGCTGATATCCGTGTTCTCCCACACCCCACCCAGATCAAGTTCCTGGGCCAGGGCAGGCGTCGCAATCAGTGCCAGCAAGGCCGCACTGCCTCTCGTAAACCAACGCATAAGCTTGCCTACCCCTTAAAGCCCAAGCCCCCAGCCTTAACGCTGACGGCGCAGCACACCTTTCACAAAGTCACCATCGTCGAGGCCCACCTCAAAGATGTAATCGCCAAAGATTAGATCGGTGCTCTTACCGGTTTGGTGGTTCACCATCCGGAACACCTGGGCACGCCAGAACTTGTCGTTATAGAGGCGGTAATCCTCAAAAGTCTGGGTCTTCAGCAGATCATCCTTGCGGTCGTAGTACTCAACCTTACGGACCTGGAAGTCGGTTTGGTCAATCCAGGCAACCTGACGGGTATAGCCAGAGTTTTCGTAAAGCGGGTACCGCTCGACCACGTCACAGTTCAGATCACCGCAGGCCTCTTCACGCAGCCAGACATAGTCGAACTTGTTCAGCTCTTGCGAGGTGATGTCCTCAAACGCGAATTCAGACCCGACGAACGGGCCAGATTTGTTGGCTGAGGAGATGCGCTTCACCCGCTTCAGCGCTGGCAGATAAAGCCACTGATCATCGGGATCCAAGATGCGAGCATGGGACAACAGCGCCGTGCCTTCGATATCCCGTGGGGAGGAGAAGGTTAGCAGACTGCGGTCACCGATATCTTCATCGGGCAGCTCCAAGGTGGAGATTTCCATGTCCCGGCTGGTTTCAGCGCCGGCGGCATTGCGCAGCACCATCTTCAACTCAACCCGGCTATCACCAAAGCCACGGTCGGAGCGATCGGAACGGGCCGCAATCTCAAAGCCCTTCTCCTTCGCTTCCTGACTGGCATCGACGGCCCAAACCATCTCAGCTGGCAAGGCGATGAGGGCCGTAACGGCCAGCGTCGCGAGTAGTTTCTTCATCGTATTACTCCGGTCGTATTGCGTTGGGTTTAAGCGGGTTGGGCGGCGGTGTCATCCACCGGCTTACTTGCCGTGTCGACCGCTTTATCAGAGGTCTTCTCACCACGGCCATGGCCGAACAGCAGTAGGGCCGGCAGCAGTAAGAAGTCGAGGATCAGGGCAACAACGATCGCGATGATGGTCATCAGGCCCATATCCACATTCATCTTGAAGCTTGAGTAAGCCAGAACCGAGAAGCCGAGCGCCAAGACAATTGTATTGACGATTAGAGCAGAGCCCACGGTTTCAAAGGCATAGCGGATCGCGTCCGGCGGCTCGAGCGCCTTCTCTCGCCGAGCACGTTGATACTTGGTCAAGAAGTGGACCGTGTCATCAACAATGATACCAAGCGAGATCGAGGCAACCGTCGCAACCGAGAAGCCAACCGTGTTGACCAACAGCGCCCAGATACCAAAGGTCACCAAAATCGGCAGCCCGTTCGGGATCAATGACAGCAGTCCGAGTGAGAAACTCTGCAGGCTGAACATCATGATCACCGAGATTGCCAAAATGGCGATGGTGGTGCCCAGGATCATCTGCTGCACATTCCGGTCGGTGATATAGGTGAACATCACCTGGGCAGAGGTTGGCTTGGCCTGCTGCTCGGGTGGGAAGTTCTCTGCGATATAGGTATTCGCCGCTGCCAGAAACTCCTTGGTTTCCGCCGTGGTGATATTGCCAAAGGTCACGGTGACCCGGGTCGCCGACTTATCAATATTCACACGGTCATTGAGGTCCAGGCCATAGGGTAGCGACAGCTCATAAAGCAGGAGATACTGGGCCGAAAGCTCACGGTCCTGTGGTGTGCGGAAGTAGCTCTGATCATCGGCATGCATGTTCATATTCAGCCGCTTGAAGATGTCAGACAGCGAATAGACATGGGTGACGTTTGGTTGCTCACGCAGCCAGATCGTGAAGGCCTCAAGCCGGTTCAGGAAGTCGGGCTCTGAGATACCGCCCGGCGCCCCGGCTGGGATTGAGAACTCAATCGGATAAACGCCAAAGTGCTTAACAGCCTGGTCGGTATCGCGGCGGAATTCCACCCGCTCATCGAAATACTCAACCCACTGATCGTTGAAGGTGATGGTCGGGATCATCGCGATCAGACCAGTGACCACCAGAATGCAGATAACGGCCAAGCTACGATGCCGTTCGATCACCCAATCGGCAAACCGGCGCATCACCGGGTCGCGACCATCCTGATCCGCAACCTTCACCTTCATCGGCAGCAGGCTGACCAGGGCCGGTAGCAGGGTGATTGAGAACAGCCAGGCGGCGAAGATGCCACTCGCGGTGATATTGCCCAGATGCCAGAACGGTGGGGCATCAGAGAAGTTGAGCGCAAGGAAGCCAACTATCGTGGTCAGCGAGGTGATTGAGACCGCCAGGAAGTTGATCCGGATCGCATCGACCAGCGCCTCACGCTTCGCCATGCCACGCCGCATATTCGATCGCATCGACATCATGATGTGAATGGAATCTGCCACCGCTAGGGTCATGATCACGGTCGGCGCGCTGAATGAGATCGGCGTCATGTCGATATGCATGAGACCAGCCGCACCCATGGCAAACATCACCGACAGGGTGATTACCATAAGGGTTGCAAACACTGCCGAGAGTGAGCGCAAGGCGACAATCGATGCCAAGAGGACAACTAGATACATCAGCGGCACGAGAGAGCTCATATCGCCCAAACCAGCCTCTGAGAACGCGTTGTTCAACACGGCCACGCCGGTCAGCTTGATCTCAAGATCTGAGAATTGAGACGCAATCTCCGCTCGCAGCTCACGCGCGGCATTCACCGCCGAGGGCACCTCGGTCAAATCCTTCTCAGGGAATTGGAGCACCACATTAACAGCGGTGGCATCGACCGATGGGGTGATTAGCTGATTGCGCAGCAGCGGCTCCGCTAAAGCGATCTGCTGCTTCTCCGCCCGGGTTTGGGCATTGAGCCCCGCACCATCAATGACTAGGTCTTCGACGATCAAATCGTCTTCAATTGCCCGGGTTGATTGGAAATTCGTGATGCTATCAACGCGGATGGCGAAGGGGATTTTCCAGGCCTCGGCGGTCAGCGCCTCAACGGCCGCAAGGGTACTGTTGTCGAAGCTCTCACCGCTCTTAGGGCGGATCACAAAGAGGATGTTGTCATTCTTGGTGTAGGTGGTCTGGAACTCCTCAAACGCCGTTAGCTCAGGATTATCGGCGGAGAAAAAGACCCGGTAGTTATTCGCGATGCCCAGATTGGCGGCGAAGGTAGCCATACCAAAGGCAAGGCCAATACAGGCCAAAATGGTCAGATAGCGCCAACGGATGACGAACTCAGCCAACGCGACAGCAAAGCCGTCCAGCGCCTTAATTGTCTCTTTCATCGAGAGGTTCCTTTTGGACAACCGCGCGGCATGGGCAGCCTGCGGCGAGAAAATTTCAGAGTTGAGGCTCTCTTACAGACTTTCCAAACAGATGACCAGAACGTTCATTCTGTTTTTAGATAGATTACGAAAATTTGTCGTCAACTCGCCGTGATCGACACGCTGTCAGCGGATCAATTGGGTACCGGAGCCTTTGGAAATGAGGCGATCATCTCTTCAGGCAGGACGATCTTTGGCGGATCAATTGGTGACCAGGCACCAGGTGCTGAGATTGCCGCCATCGCCGCATGGGCAATGCTCTGCAGGGTCTCGCGGGGCGCTGCCGCCTGAATGTAGAGCCCCATGCTCATCTCAGCGGCAAAGACGATGCGTGCCGCCATCTCGGGCGTCAGGTTGGGGTTCAGATGCCCAGCCTCCATCGCATCCCGCATAGGCATGGACATGGCCTCCAGGATGCGATCGAAGAATTCATTCACCGCGGCACAGACGGTCTGGTCGCGGTCACTCTCCTTCACCGCGACATGGCAGATGTAACAGCCCTGCCCCTGATGGAGGGTCAGCTCAATCATCGTGTAGAGGCCATGCTCAATCCGCTCCAGCGCGGGCCGGCTGGTGTCGTTGATGATTGGATAGAACAGCGCCTCGCCATGGGCGAAGTATGATTCCAGCGTTGCCAGGAATAAATCACGCTTGCTGCCAAAGATTGAATAAATGGCATAGCGGTTCAGGCCGGTCGCCTCGACCAGCTCGGTCATTGAGGCCTCTTCATAGCCATTGCGCCAAAACACATCGCGGGCGGCCATGATGGCATGGTGCCGCTTATCGGAAGTCACTTGGGTCATCGGCGTTGAGATAGCCTGATCTGGGGGCGAAGAAACCATCATTGCTCAAGAACGGTTGTTCTACCTAATCTGAAAATAGTTTTCAGAATGGTCATTCTAAGCCCTGTTTGAAAAAATGTTAGGGAAATCTGCAACCATGCAGGCCTGCCTGCCGTGGCGCCGATTGAATTCCCGAACCGCAAACGGTGACTATCAAGTTCCCGCCAGGACGTCGCGCAAGAAAGAGAATTAGGAATGGTTAACCGCCTGATAGATCAGATCGACTGGAATGATCTGCGCCTTATCTCTGCCATGGCAGAAACGAGGCAAGTGTCCCTGGCTGCCAAGCTACTGCGCATTGATCCGACCACCGTGACCCGGCGCTTGCGCCGCCTAGAGCTTGATATCGGCATCAAGCGGGTTGAGCGGATCAAGGGTGGGATTGAATTCTCAACCGAGGGCGATGACCTGGTCCTGGCCGCCAGGCAGCTAGAGCGGACAATGGAGGATCTGCTGCCCAATCTTGATGGGCAGGATCAGATAGAAGGGACGGTCCGGGTCTCCAGCCTCGATTTTCTGTTTGAATTGATGGCCCCAAAGTTGGTCCCGATCATGAAGGCAAATCCAGGCATCCATCTGGAGCTTCGGGAAAGCTACGAGAATGTAAGCCTGGATCAACGCGAGGCCGATATCGTTCTGCGGTTCACCGAAACCCCCAGCCCAGGACTGTTTGGCCGCCGACTGGGTTATGCAAAGTTTTCGGTCTTTGGTGCCGCCGATCAACCGGACCAGCAGTTGGGAACGTCGCCCTGGATGTCATACATGCAACCGCACGCCCATTCGGTCCATGATCGTTGGATTAATGACATTGACCCGGGGGCCAAGATCATTGCCCGAACCACCTCTATCATCACTCAGACAGCCGCGATTAACCCGGGGCTAGCGATTGGTGCGTCCTCTGACGCTTATATTGAGTACCGGACCGACCTCACCAACCTCCGCTCCTTGGGCCACTCTTTCTGGATTAGCCTTTGGCTGCTGACCCATGAGGAACTTCGCCATGTGCCCCGCATCAGGGTGGCCATGGATATGCTGACCCGGGCGACCAAGCACGTACTTGAAGCCAATGGGAATGAGACGGCAGAACCAGCCAGCCAAGCCCGGGGCGGCCAGTAACCGCGCCTCCCAACCTGCATCCTTGCAGATCAGCATGCGCAACCCTCCATTGAGCGGGCTCTAAGCTGCGTCCCATCATCGGCGCTAGTGAAGCGGCACGGATCAAGAGGCCGCACCAACATTGCGAAGGATGACGTGACCATGAAGATTACCAATGTGCTGGCAATTGATGCGCCGGTTGAGAGCGTTTGGGACGTGCTGGGCCCGAACTTTGTGCATGCTGGCGACTGGGCCAGCAATGTCTACGCCTCCACCCCACGCCCTGGTAAAGCGAGGGTAGCAGCCGCCCCCTGTGCTGGCCGCATCTGCGAAACCAGCATGGGCCCGTTTAACGAGACGATTGTTGGCTATGACCCCAGCCGGTATCGCCTGGCCTATGCGGCAACTGGCGCCAAAATGCCTGGCTTCATGCGCTCAATGGTGGCGTCATGGTCCCTAGCGCCAAACAACGTTAACGGCACCAATGTGCGCATGACCCTGAACGCAGATATCGCCCCACCCTTCAACATTCTGATGGGGTGGATGATGCGGATGCAGTTCAAGAAGGCCATCGATGAGAGCTTAGAAGAGCTCAAACACTTCATCGAAACCGGGGAGAAACATCCCCGCAAACTGAAGGTGGATGGCACCAAGAAGGCGGGCCTGGCACGTCAGCAAGCAGCAGCAGCTTAATCCCAACACCGCATCTGGTGAGAGGCCCCAAACATCAGAGCTGACCATTGCATTTTGGCAGCCTAGCAACCCATACCATGATGTTCGCTAAACGTGCTTTAATGTTTAAAATCCAATGCTTACGCATCACGGGCGAAAGGATGCTCGGCATTCGCACAATGCGTTACCGCCGCAGAAAATCTCGCAGAACGCATGGCCAAGTCGTTTTTTCTCTCAAAACCCTTGGTTTTTAAGCGATTGCCCTATTGTGAACGCAATTTTTATTTTTATATGTAAGTCCGGACCGTCGGGATGTCCCCCTTCCCTTCAACGGGAACTTGGCTGAAGTCCCTTGCCCCCCTACCCCAGACTTCACCGGCCCGGCGGTCCGCCCCTATTTTCCGATTTAACTGATTTGTTCGCCACTTGTTCCGACAAAAGTGGCACTTAACGGCGCGTATTAGAGCTCGTTCATTGGCACTTCATCGAAGGCCCGGTTGTTACGCGCATCGGCGGTGGGAAGGCCGAGATAGATTGAACTGCCATCATCGAAGTGGAAGTTGATCTTGCCGTTGAAGGCAATGTGCTTGAAGCCGTGCTTATCCTCGACGGCGAAACGATCGACCATATAGGTGCGATCCACCTGCCGACCGGTCAGATAGAATTTCGCCTCGCGCAGTTTCGATCCAAAGAGCTTACGGCCACAGAATGCCCGCAGCTTGTCATTCACAATCTCGACGAAATCCTTTGGCGTGAAGATCTCACCACCCGGTGTTGGGCGCATGAAATTGCCGATCAGAATCTGACCAGGATCGGCAGCTTCCATCAGGCGGGCCAGCTCAATCGTCACATCGCCAACAATGTAGTTGGAGCCACGCGGGTTAAGCCGCTCAACCGAGAAATAGGTGTAGTGCGATCCGATGGAGGCGCAGGTCTTGATGGTCGGGATGAACTTCTCTGTCTCGTGCTGCATCATGTATTTCAGCAAACAGAGGGTAATCGCCTTAAAGGCAAAGATACTGGCATCAGCGTCAAAGCCCTCCCGCCGGTTCCAGCAGTAGAAACCATCACCCGTTGTCGAACGGCTGATCTCAACATGGATACGGGCATCCGAGACAACCCGCTGCGCCACATTGATGGCGTGGTCGAGATAGCTCAGCTGTGCCACCTGACCCAGCGGTGGCAAACGGCCAAAGCTGGTGATGTCGAACAAGAGAACGCCGCGATGCTCGGTCTCAATAATTGAGTACCGGCGCATCAGCACCTCAACCGCCGACAGGCTGATCCGGCCGGGCCCCTCACCAAACTGTTTGGAGACCGACAGGCTAATGGTTTCGACATTCAGCTGGCGGGCACGGCGATGCAGCTCATCCTGGCTCATCAACCGTTCACCACGCACGATACGTGGGTCAGTGCCAGCGACATGGAAAATGCGAGAGCGCGGGGCGATGATCAGGCGCAAGCCCACCCGCATGAGTGACCAGCCAACCACCAGGTTGCGGCCGTAACCCCATTGCTTGGCAAGGAACGCATTCAGCTCGTCTACCGAGCCGATGGCGCTGTGCTCCAGCATCGACATGGCAAAAACCTATCCCCAAACCCGCATCAGGAGGATACGGGCCCAATTCCTGGCGACAGCCCCATCCGCGAAGCCCGGGCAAGCAGGAAAGACAGCCGGTATTGGGCAACCAGAACTGGTTGGGGTAACCGGGCAATCCACTGCATTTGTCACCAATTTGTGCAGTGTAGCATTAAACCCGGTCCAGCAACATCTCTGGCATCGCCAAATACTGCGTGATTGGCCCCGATATCATAGTCCTCGGCCGCCGATTGATTCCGCTTGATGGCACAAAACCACTCCCCACATAGAAGATGTGGCTGGTGCCTAATGCAGGGCTGGCCAACATCTGCCCTTTCATGGGCCGCTCGCTGATCTTGAGAACGGGAGTGACGGTAATGAGTGGACGCCTATCAGGCTTTAGCAGCCCATTTCTGCTGGGTTTTGACCATTTGGAGCAGACCCTGGACCGGTTGAGTAAGGCCGGTGCGGATGGCTACCCCCCTTACAATATCGAACAATTGAGCACCGGTGATCTGCGCATCAGCATCGCGGTCGCTGGCTTCACCATGGATGATTTATCGATCCAGTTGGAGGACCGCCAGCTGGTCATTCGCGGCAAACAACAGAGCGCCGCCGAGCAAGAGCGCGTGTTCCTGCATCGGGGAATCGCGGCACGTCAGTTCCAGCGCGCGTTCCTTTTAGCCGACGGTATTGAGGTTGATGGCGCCCATTTGAGCAATGGTTTGCTGCATGTCGACCTGCGCCAGCCCGAAATCACCACCAAGGTTCGCAATATTGAGATCCGTGATGGGGATAAGAGCCAGAAAAGTGGAAAAGCCACCGTCACAATCGACGAAGCGCAGGCATCGTGAGTTGAGGTTTATGCACGTTTCTTGCATGCTTCTAAGACAAGAAAAATCGTGTTGTAGACCTAATTTAATATTTATGTGCTGGCCTAGAGGGTCAGAACGACCGAAAGTCAAAACTATGAACGACACAAACGAAGATAAGTTAGGCGCCTTCAAGGCCCCAATCTCCCGAAGCGATTTTCTGATGTTCGGCATGGATGACGTTGCCTACATCAAATGCGTGAAGGATGAGCAGGGTGAGCGGCAATTCGCGATTTACGCGGCCGATGGCACTGAGATTGTGATGATGGAACATAAGGAAGCGGCCGTGGCTGCGATCCGCCATCATGAGATGGAGCCAGTTAGCCTTCACTAGGGCGCCCTCGCTGGGACTTGATTAGACCCAACAACTCGCTTCCACAGGGATGGAATACTCAGGCTGCGCGGCTATCCGCGTGCTGGCTCAACAGGGCCTCAATCGCATCTGACCCTTCAGCGCCGCGCAGTTTCTCACACAGCGCCTGTTCTTTCAGCAGACGTGAAACCTTCGCCAACGATTTTAGATGATCAGCGCCAGCGCCCATTGGGGCCAGCATGGCGAAGATGAGATCAACCGGCTGATCATCATGGGCGTCGAAATCAACCGGACGCTCAAGCCGCGCAAAAACCCCGACAACCTCATCCAGATCCTGCAGCTTGCCATGGGGTATCGCAATCCCACGGCCAACGCCGGTCGAGCCAAGGCGTTCACGTTCCAACAGGGTGTCAAAGACTTCCCGCTCAGCCAGGCCGTGGACCTTCGCGAAAACCGCGGCGATCTCCTGTAAGGCCTGCTTTTTGCTGGTCACCTTCAAGTCCGCGCAGATCGTATCGGCGGTCAAGTGTGGTGCGCCCATGAATGTACCCCTGGTGAGACGTTACGGTTTTGCCCAACGCGCTGCCCCAGCGCGACCGGTATCAAGCACAGATAAAGCGGCTGGCTTACTCAGCCGGCACCGCTTCGGGTTGTTTAGATTTGGTTTCGATGGCGTCAGGATCAATCCATCCGATATGGCCATCAGCGCGGCGGTATATCACGTTCAGGCCGCCATGGGCACGGTTACGGAACATAACCGCTGGTAGCTCACCCAGATCCAGGCGCATAACCGCCTCAGACACGGTTAGCTCTTCAATCATGATCGGCATTTCCGCGACGATTGTGGGCTCACCCTCGGTGACCTCACTATCGGGCTCTGACGCCTCGCTATGGTCGATCACATACTGGCTGGCCTTAATCTCCTCAACCGCATCACGGTTGTGGTCGCGCAGCTTACGCTTATAGCGGCGCAGGCGCTTCTCAATCCGCTCACCAGCCGCGTCGAAGGCTGGGTATGGCTCATGGGCACGGGCGCTCGCCTGCAGCAGGATATTGCGGCCTACATGAACCGAGATATCGACCATATACTGATTGGCATCCTTGGCAACGATAACCTTACCGTTGAGTGGGTTGGAAAAGTACTTCTCGGTCAATGCGCTGAGGTTCTCCTCAACGTATTCCCGGAGTGCTTCCCCGATATCCATGTTCTTGCCAATGATGCTGAGTTGCATAGTTATGCCCCTAATGTTGTTGCGGCGATGGCTGTTCAAGCGCTGGCGGATAACCCCGTTGCCGGGCGTTAAACCGATCTAACGCCCTAAACCAACGCTGGTCCCACTGGTTGAAGACAACCAAAAAACCGATTTTCTTGCCGCTTATTCGCGCGGGATTGCCGTGTCATTACAAGCCGTTAGCCATTGCGGACAGGCTGGCCGGGAAGACCGGCCACCGCATTACAGGTTTGTCCTATAACCCTGCGACGGATCATGCCCGGGGTCAATAGTAACCGGGAGAGATTAACCCTCTCCTGACCGATAATTGACCTGGCTCAAAGGATGGTAACCCCGGGAAACCGTTACAGATTAAGGCGTTTCTCACGTCGACGCTGTACGGAGGACGGGATCCGCATGGCCTCACGGTATTTCGCCACCGTCCGGCGCGCGATATCGACACCGTCATCACGCAGCAGGCTCACGATCTTGTCGTCCGACAAGATTTTGTCCGCTGGCTCCGCATCGATCATGGTTTTGATCCGGTGCTTAACCGCCTCGGCTGAGTGCGAGGCCTCACCATCAGCACCTGCAATGGCTGCGGTGAAGAAGTACTTCAGTTCAAAAATCCCGCGCGGGCAGGATAGGAACTTGTTCGTCGTGACCCGGCTGATGGTGCTCTCATGCATGTCCACCGCCTCGGCGATGTCACGTAGGACAAGCGGTTTCAATGCCTGCACCCCATGGCGGAAAAAGCCATCCTGCTGCCGCACCAGCTCAATCGAGACCTTCAGGATTGTTGAGGCGCGTTGGTGAAGTGATTTCACCAGCCAGTTGGCGGATTGGAACTGCTCGCTGACATATTCCTTATCCGTCTTATCGGTCAGCTTAGCGCTTACCTCGGCATGGTAGGCCTGGTTGACCAGAACCCGTGGCAAGGCATCTGGGTTCAACTCAACCAACCATTCACCGCGCGGGTTTGGCCGGACAAAGATGTCAGGAATAACCGGCGCCGCCGCTGGGATGTCAAAGCTGGCCGCCGGCTTGGGGTCGAGGGCACGGATCTCACCGATCATCTCGGACAGGTCTTCGTCATCGACCTCGCAAAGTTTACGAAGCTTGCCAAACTCCCGGGCCGCGAGGAGGTCGAGATTATCGAGCAGAGCAGCCATCGCCGGATCAAACCGATTCCGATCAATCAGCTGCAGTTTCAAGCATTCGGGCAGGTCCCGGGCAAAGATACCCGGCGGGTCCAAGCGTTGCAGTAGGCCTAGGACATCCTCAACCTGTGCTGGCTCGCAGCCGAGTTGTTCGGCCATCCCAGCGCAATCTATGTCGAGATATCCTGCCTCATTCAAATGATCGAGCAAGGACAGGGCGATCATCCGCGCCTGCGGGTCTGGAATCTCTAGCGGAATTTGTTCGTTTAGATGCTCGCGCAGATCTGGCGGACGGCTATAGCGCTGCTCTAACGCCTCATCATCCTCATCAAAGCGCTGGGAACCACCGCCACCACTGCCCGCCTGCTCCCAGCTGGGCATGGATGGGGTTGGCATCTCGGCATCCGCGTTGGTCCAGACATTCTCGTATTCGTCATCAAAGGCAGATTCAAACGCCTCACTGCTTGATGATTGTTCGGTAAGGTCGGGCGCCTCCGCCGGTGTCTCGCTCTCCACCGGCTTCTCAGCCGTCGCATCGGTGCCATTAACGGCCACGGCCTCGAGGCCGCTCTGCGCCTCTTCGGTCACCGGCGCGTCATCGCCGGTACCCTGCTCGGCCCGTTCCAGCAGTGGGTTGCCTTCTAACTCTTGATCCACATAGTCCTGAAGTTCGACCGCCGAGAGTTGCAGCAGCTTAATCGCCTGCTGCAATTGCGGCGTCATCACCAGCGATGTGCCAAGCCGAAGTTCGAGGCGTTGTCCTACCGAAGACATGGCTACCTACCCCGCCATGGCTGTGCGACCGTGGTCACCTGGTGGGTCACCGTCATAAACGGAACCTCTCACCTAGATAAACCCGGCGGACATCTTCGTTTTCCACGATCTCATCTGGCGCGCCCTCCATCAGGACGCTGCCATCGTGGAGGATATAGGCGCGATCAACGATCACCAGCGTATCGCGCACATTGTGGTCGGTGATCAGTACGCCAATGCCGCGATCCTTTAGATGCGCGATCAAATCCCGGATTTCGGAAACGGCGATGGGGTCAATGCCGGCCAGCGGCTCATCAAGCAGGATGAAATGCGGTTGGGAGGCCAGCGCCCGGGCAATCTCAACCCGGCGGCGCTCACCACCGGACAGTGCAACCGTCGGTGTATGGCGCAAATGGCTGATCGAGAATTCGGCCAGCAGCTCATCCAACATCAACTCACGGACCGAGGGATCTTCCTCAACCACCTCAAGCACGGCGCGGATATTGTTCTCCACCGTCATGCCCCGGAAGATCGAGGCCTCCTGCGGCAGGTAGCCGATGCCCATCCGGGCACGCCGATAGATCGGTAAGCTGGTGATGTCCTCACCATCCAATAGGATCTGACCATAATCGGGCCGGATCAGGCCGGTGATGATGTAGAACGATGTTGTCTTACCGGCACCGTTGGGGCCCAGCAGGCCAACAGCCTCACCACGCTGCAAAGCAATCGACACATCCCGCAGAACCGGGCGACCGCGATAGCGCTTGCCCAGATGCATGGCTTGAAGGCCGGCATTGCTGTGCACCAGCTGTGGGCCAGCGCTGTAATCTTCAGGCGCGTGATCAACCGGCTGGCCATCGGGGCCAACCAAGCGTGGGCCGGGGGGCACTTCGGCAGGACGTGCTGGGGGACGACGATCAAAGACCATTAATTGCCCCCATCCTGTTCAAGTTCTGACGGTGTCAGTACACCGCGCACCCGGCGCTGGCCATCTGGGCCGGGCAGGGTGAAGAGCCGGGAAACACCCGTCTCCATATCAACCTCGGCGCGATCACCATTCAGCTGCGTTGTACCCCGGGTCAGGCGTACATCGCCGGTAAGCGTCGCGATATTGCTGTCCACGTCGAACCATCCCTGGCTGCCCCGCACCAATTCCGTGGGGGTCTGGATCACCACACCACCCGTTGCATCCACCATACGCATGGCCAACTCACCGCCCTCATCTTTGACAAAGCGGGCAATAAGATTGTCGGACCGTAAGACATTTTCGGCACGGGTTGCCTCGGCATTCCCACGCGCCACCGCAAGGTTGCGGGCCTGCCAAAACTCTAGGCTGTCCTCAGCGGTGATCTGGTCGGTTTCAGTGCGCAGCACCAGCGTATCGCCGGTAATGACCGCAACCTCTTGTGCCACGTCATAGGCGGCCTCCGCCCCCTCAACCACGGCATCAGCAGAGGTCAGGCGTACATTGCCACGGGCATCGAGGCGGTAGATCTGGTTAGCGCCGCCATCATCGGGCCGGTAATAGGCGATTAGGATATCAGCGGCGACCTCAAGATCACCACGCGCCGCCACCGCATTGCCCCGGGCCACATAGGCCTGAGCATCGCGCTGCCATTCGAGCGCGCCATCGGCAATGATCTCAATCGGCCCGCCACCATCAGTACCCGGCAGGTTCACAGCAGGGCCAGACGGTGCTGCGTTCTGCGCAACGGCATGGCCAATCATCGCCAAGCCAGCGACCGCCGCAATTGAGCTGAGAGCGAAAGCACGGACCAGCATCAGCCGCCCCCATTGGTTGCAACTTGATCCAAGGTCAGGCGACCCGGACCCGGAAAGACCAGAAAACGGCCATTTTCCAAAATCTGAACGGCACTACCGGCGATACTGCCGCCGGGGCCAGTGCCGGTAACTGGCTGATCGGACCAGGCGGCGCGTTGGCTTGTATCCACCTGTAGGCGTGACGTGGTGAACTCAAACCCGTTGGGTTGGAACATATTCACATCACCCTGAAGCAACAGCTGCTGTCGTTCTTCGTCAAACCGGCCCTGATTGGCACGGATCGCAACGCGGGAGCCGTCATCGTAAGTGATGTCGGCCAGTGGCTGCTCTAGGTCGATGAGGTTGGTGTCGCCAGTCGATCGGGTGACCTGGTCAGCGGTGATCGAGACCAGACGGTCAGCATCGTCATACCCCTCAAACCGGGCATTCAACATGGCGCTCTCACCACGTCCCAACTGCCGGAGGCCATTCTGATCTGCATTGATCAGCGGCCAAACCAGCGTCCCGATCAACAGGACCGCTGCCAATGATGGCACTGCCACCCGCAGCATTCGGATCACAACAGAGCGACGCGGATTGACCCGGTCGGCGGCGCGCTGTCTGTACCAATCACTACCCTTGGCACCGGGGGCAGCCTGAATGCTCAACGGCTTGGCATCGGCGCGCGGTGTGGTTTGCAGCGTGGCGGGGCGTAGAGCCTCGGGCGGTGCCTGCTCAACAACCTCGTCAACGACAGGCGCAGCGGCCTCCAAAAGCGGCTCGGGTTCAGGCTCTGGTGCAGGTGGGGGGTCAGGTTGCGCTGGCGGCGATGGCTCAAAAACGGCCTCAGCCACCGGTGGCTCGACCATCTCCGGCTCGGCGGCGGCGATATGGATTGCTTCAGCTTCGAACAGCTCTTGGGATGAAACATCCTCGGCCAAAGCCTCGGGCACCGCTGATGTAGCTGGGTTTGGCCCAAGATAGCTTGGGCGGCCAGCATAGTATTCTGAGCCCGCCTCAAACCCACTCAACCCAACGGCACCGCCAGCAAGGTCGAGGGTTGGCTGCCGTTCGGCGCCTTTGCCTCTCTCTTTGGTGGTTGGGTCGCGCAGGTCTGTCATGGGTTAGGCAACACCCGAACGCAGCAGATCATGGACATGGATGATGCCAACCGGTTTGCCATCTTCCAGAACGAACAGGCTGGTGATCGATTTCTCATTCATCACAGCCAGTGCCTCAGCGGCCAGCGCCTGCGGCCGGATCGTCTTCGGCCCTTTGGTCATGATGTCCAAGGCCGGGCGGGTCAGCAGGTCGGGCGCCATATGGCGGCGCAAATCACCATCGGTGATAATGCCGAGCAGCTTACCGGCCCCGTCGATGAGGCCAGCACAACCAAAGCTCTTCTCACTGATCATCACCAGGATATCAGCCATGGAGGCATCTTCTGGCAGCAGTGGCAGCGCATCCCCCTGGTGCATCAGGTCAGCAACCCGCAGAAGCTTCTGCCCCAGTGCGCCACCAGGGTGGAAGATGCGGAACTCATCCGCTGAAAAGCCACGACGCTCAAGCAGCGCCATGGCCAGCGCATCGCCGAGAGCCATCATCATGGTGGTTGAGGTGGTCGGCGCCAGATGCAGCGGGCAGGCTTCCTCAAAACTTGGCAGGATAAGCGCAATATCCGACTGCTCAGCCAAAGGTGAGGCAGCATCCTTAGTCATCCCAATTAGTGGGATCTGGAACCGCTTAGCGTATGGGGCCAGGGTCGCCAGTTCGGCCATACGGCCAGAGTTTGAGAGCGCCAGGATCACATCATTCGGCGTGATCATGCCAAGGTCGCCATGCTGGGCCTCAGCGGGGTGAACAAACAGGGCTGGCGTACCGGTTGAGGCCAAGGTGGCGGTAATCTTATTGGCGACGTGACCGCTTTTCCCGATCCCGGTCACAACAACGCGGCCCTGCGCTTGACCTGGCGCCTGTCCAGGGGCAGCAACACCGCCGGTTACCTTGAAGATCAAATCAACAGCAGAGACAAAGACGTCATCGATTGATGCCGCGAGCGCCTCCAGCCCCTCAGCCTCAAGGCCGAGCGTCTTGCGGGCGACGGCCACGACGTCGACGGGCTTATCGGTAGCATCACCGGCATCGGTGGCTGCTGGATTTACTGCTGCGGGTTGGGTGCTCACGCGTAACCGCCCCTTAACCGAGGGCCCGAGGGTCACAAGGGCAAAAGCCATTGAAATATCGGGCAAAAATAATGGCGACCGGCAGGCGAGACATGTGTCTGCATGCAGAATACGTGCCAAACGTCAAAGAGTATGGGGACGGGACGGGTGCCGGTCAACCACCACATCACTTAAATTCGGCATGGATTAGCCAACACTTATGAGTGGCTGAAAATGTCCACTTCCGGCCAACCGGCTAGGTCTAACTGGCATCGGGTTGGCAGAAAATCAAAGCAAGAGAGCGCTAAATCGAGCCGCCCTTCACGCTCCAGCATCTCATTCAAACGCTCACAAAGCTGATGCAGATAGAGGACGTCACTGGCAGCGTAGCCCATCTGTTCTTTGGTCAGCTCCTCCGCTGCCCAGTCGGAGCTTTGCTGCTCTTTCGACAGGCTAACGCCCAACAGTTCCTGACACAGGGTCTTAAGCGAATGCCGGTCGGTATAGGTGCGCACCAGGCGTGAGGCGATCTTGGTGCAGTAGTTCGGTGCGCTCATCACCCCATAGCTGTCGAACAGCATGGCAATATCAAACCGGGCGTAGTGATAGAGCTTCAGCACCTTCTCGTCCGCCAGGATGCGGGTCAGGTTGGGGGCTGGCGCGATCTCTTTGCCCACCTTCACCAAATGCGCATCGCCATCGCCGGAGGAGACCTGAACCAGGCAGAGGCGGTCACGGCCAGGGTGCAGGCCAGTGGTCTCACTATCGATAGCGACAGCTTTGCCCGGATCGAAATCGTCAGGCAGGTCGTCTTGATGCAGATGAATTGTCATGATTTGAGTGCTGCTTGTAATGGTGCCCAGGAGAAGACTCGAACTTCCACGGCCTTGCGGCCACAGGTACCTGAAACCTGCGCGTCTACCAATTCCGCCACCTGGGCACAATCCAACGGGGTTGCCGTCGGAGAGCGAGCGGTTGACTTAGAACCGGGGCGCGCCGTTGTCAATCACCGTTGCGCATAACATGCGTGCATTCGCCATGTTAACAGCATGGTATTGGCCGTTTGATAATGGATTTAGGGGTTGGCTTGCGCCCAACCGCGCCATATCACTGCTTCATCATTTGATCACACCAGCCAAACGGCGGACATCATGACCCTCAATCAGTCTGGCAAGACCGCCACCGTCTTTGGTGGCACCGGTTTTCTTGGTCGCTACGTGGTGCAGGCCCTGACCCGCGCCGGTTATGAGGTGCGCATCCCAACCCGCGCGGCGGCCCGTGCTAACCGCCTTCGGGTTAGCGGTGTGGTTGGCCAGGTGGTGCCGATCACCGCCAACATCAAAGATGACGCGACGGTCCATCGCTTGGTTGAGGGCGCGCAGGTTGTTGTAAACCTAGTTGGTATCCTTGCCGAGAACCGGCGCCAGAAATTCCCGGCCGTCCATACTGACCTACCCGAGCGGATTGCCAAGGCATCGGCCGCCGCCGGGGTTGAGAAGCTGGTTCATATCTCTGCCATCGGCGCCGATAAGAACAGCAAGGCTGCCTATGCTCGCAGTAAGGCCCTGGGTGAAGAGGCCATCTTGGCGGCGTTCCCAAACGCCACCATCCTGCGCCCCAGCGTGGTGTTTGGACCGGAGGATGAGTTCCTCAACCGCTTTGGCGAGATGGCGATGCTGGCCCCTGCCCTACCGCTAATCGGTGGTGGCCATACCCGGTTCCAGCCAGTTTATGTGGGTGATGTCGCCGATGCCGTGATGGCCGCCATCACCCGGCGTGAGGCTGCAGGACAGACCTATGAGCTGGGCGGGCCGCGCCGCTACAGCTTGAAGCAGATCCTCGACTACATCAATGAGGAGACGGGGCGTCATCGCCGCCTGGTCAATCTGCCATTTGGCGTTGCAAAACTGCAGGGCGCCGTGTTTGAGCGCCTACCAGGCCAGATGCTGACCCGTGATCAGGTTGAGCTTTTGAAGAGCGATAATGTGGTGGCGGATGACGCCAAGACCCTGGCTGATTTGGATATCGAGGCGACCACGCTAGAGGTGATCGCACCGACCTATCTCTATCGCTTCCGCAAAGGTGGTCGCTTTGCACCGCGCAAGGCAGCAGGCACCACAACTGAGGCAGCGACCTCAGACAGCTAAGGCTTAAGCCAAGCGCTGCAGCAGCACCATCCAGCCCGCAATCGGCTTGCCATATTCTAGGCGCAGGGTCTCATTGGTGATCTGCATCACATCGAACCCATGTTCAGCGGCCAACCGCTCAATGTAATCGCGGTGCTGCGCATAGCGGCCGGAGTGACGGAGGATGTGGTCCACCGCGCCAGCATCAACCTCGTTATAGGTCATGGATTCAACGGTGAAGAGGAAACCACCCTGTGGCCGCACCAGGCGTGCAACCTGGGCAAAGGTATCCTCAAGCGCACCGATATAGCAGAAGACGTCACCGGCAACCGCGAGGTCGTAGCTGTTCTCTTCCAGCCCTTCCATAGCGCTGACCAGCTCGCCCTCGATTAGCTCGTTATAGATGCCCTTCTTGCCGGCCTCTTCCAGCATCACTGGCGATAGATCGATGCCGTCCAACCGGCTGGCGTTTGGCGCCAGAAACTCGCCGCAAAGCCCGGTACCGCAGCCGAGGTCGAGCACATCACGCTTATCACCATCGAGCAGACCAGCCTGAGCTGACACCTGCTTCAGGATCTTAGGCCCCTGGTAGCGCAGGACAGACGCCGTATGGCTGTCGAATGTCTTGGCATATTGGTCGAAATAGCTCGCCACGTATTTGTCATCGGCGCGGTCAGGACCGGCATTGTTACCGTCGAGGAAGGCCTCAACTGACTTCACCATATGGGCAGCCTTGGCGTCATCGGGCGCCAGCTCCAACCATCGCTTAAAGGCCACCAAGGCCTCAGGCAGGTTTTCAGCCGTGCGTTGACTGTCAGCCAGTTGCTGCCAGGCGGCAAGGTTATCGGGATCCTGATCGACAACAGCTTGCAGTTGCTCAATCGCCTTATTCAGACGGCCAAGCTTCTTGAAAGCGATCGAGAAATTGATGCGCCCCGGCGCGTAATTCGGGTTCAACTCAACCAACACCCGGTAATAGGGCAGGCATTCCTTCGGCATGTTGTTACTGAGCAGAAGGTTACCGAGGCGGAACAGCGCGCGGCCATCGCCCGGGTCCATGGAGATCAAGAACCGGTAGAAGGCGATGGCCTGTTGAACATCGCCTTTGCTCTCAAGTTCGGCGGCTTTATCCAGCACCTGCTGGGGCGTCATTTGCGCGGCTTGGGTGATCTGCTGCTGCGGCGACATGGGGCCATTCCTCTGGCATTGGTAATCTGGTGCCCGGCATAGCCCCCGACTGCCCGGAACGCAAGCGCCCACGCTAAGAGTTTACTGGGAAGTCTGCTTTGCAGGTGGGCGGACGGTGAGCAGTAGCAGCGCACCGGCGGCGAGGAAGACGATGATGGTCGCCATGCCCCAGCGCTGGCTATCCGTGGCGGTGGTCACCACCCCGAATAGGAGCGGGCCCAGAAAGGCAATTGATTTGCCGGTCAGGGCGTAGAGGCCAAACATCTCGGTTACCTGGGCGGGATCACTTAACCGCGCCAGCATTGATCGGCTGGCCGCCTGGGCCGGCCCGACGAAGATGCCGAGGCCAAGGGCAAGGGCCATAAAGACGGTCTTATCCGTCACCAAGAGCGTTGCGGTGCCAAGGCCAATCAGACCAGCCAAGGCCAACAAGATTGTTGGTTTCGGCCCAACCCAATCATCCACCCAGGCGAAGAGAGCAGCACCCAGGCCAGCGGTTACATTGAGCCCAATGGCGAAGATCAGGATCTCATCGAACTCCATCCCAAAAGTGCCCGCGGCATAGAGGCCACCAACGGCAAAAAGCGTGCCCAGACCATCGCGGTAGAGTGCTGACGCAATCAAGAAACGGAGCAGGTTTCGCTGCTGCCACAGCTCAACCAGGCTAGCCCGCAACTGCTTAAGCCCACGCGCCACAGCGTCACCCAACCCAACGCTGTCGCCACGCCGCTCTACTGGCGCAAGGAATAGCGGAAGGGAGAATAGGGCAAACCAAACCGCCACCAGCAGGGCCGTCGCCCGAACCGGCTCTTGCGCTCCCTTATCCAACCCGAACATGGGCGGGTCAGGCTGGATCAACAGCGTTAGGCAAAGCGCCAAACAGCCGAGCCCACCGAAATAGCCCAGGCCCCATCCCCAGCCGGAGATACGGCCCGTCATGGCGGTCGGCGCCACCCCGGTAAGCATGGCGTTGTAAAACACCTGTCCCCACTCAAAGGTCACGCTGGCAATGATCACAAGTGCCAGAACATAAAGGGCGAAACCGGGATCAGGCTCCGCAAACCAAAGGGCAGCGGTGGCAAGAACGGTGATGGCAGTGAACAGAGCCAACCACGGTTTGCGGGCACCGGCATGGTCGGCAATGGCCCCCAAGACCGGGCTGGTGAAGGCAACAATCAAACCGGCCAGGCCAATGGCAATGCCCCATTGGCCGCTGCCTGCTGCCTCATCCCCCACAACGCCCTTGGCGAAATAGACGCTGAACACAAAGGTCAGCACCACCGTATTGAAGGCAGAATTCGCCCAATCATAAAGGCACCAGGCACCGATCGCGGGCCAGCGTGGCCGGTCCGTAGCTGGCGCTTCAGCCGCCTCTACCATGGTGATCCCTAGACTTCTGAGAGGCTACGCAGCTGTCGGTTGGCAATGGCGAGCATGGACAAACCAACCTCTGGCGAGGATCGGAACTCGGCGAGCAGGCTATGCAGCCGTGCTACCTGCTGGGTCCGGTTGGCCGTCCACTTCTCAATGAGGTGCAGATTGCTAGCCTCTGGGCTGAACTCACCCTCAACACCGGTCAGGATCTCACGGGTCATCTTGGCCTGCAGGGCATAGAGGTCATCAAGAATGGCGATCACCGCCTGCTTACGCCAGTGATTGGCGCGCGGGAGGCCAATAGCCTGCAGTCGCAGCCAGGACGTGCCGAAGTAATCACCAATCTCCGTGTAAAGCTTGGCAGCAACTGCAACAGGCACCTCGGCATGCTCTGCCGTACGGGCAATATCACAAGCACCGAACAGCACCGGGATACGGGCCACGCGGCGCGCCAGCTCAGGGGCAGCACCAGCCGCCTCAAAGGCCTCACGCCGCTGCTTAATACCCTCGAGCTCCGGTTCTGGCGCCATAGTCTCAAGGCAACCAACAGCAACCTCCAGCGGCTCTTTAAACCGTTCGACGGTTGCGGCGATGTCCAGCGGCTGCGGCAGGTTGTTCAAGAACCAGGCGCTGCCCCGCTCAATCAACCGGATGGTCCAGCGCATCATGTCGCACTGATCGGCGGCGTTGATGTAGTTGTCGCCAGCCTGGATCTGGCCCCACATCTCCCGCAGGCTGAAACACTCACGAACCACGGCATAGGCGCGGGCAATCTCCGATGCCCCCATGCCGGTCTTGTCCGCCAGCTCAATCGCGAAGGTTGGGCCCGCGCGGTTGACGATGGAGTTCGCCTCAACTGTGGCAATGATCTCCCGGCGCAGCTGGTGGCTTAGAATATCGTCGCGGTACTGCCTGCGGATTGGACGTGGGAAGTACTTCACCAAATCAGAAACGAGGTAATCATCATCCGGCAAATCGCTCGCCAGCAACTCGTCATAGAGTTTGATCTTGCTGTAAGCGAGCAGGACAGAGAACTCAGGCCGGGTCATCCCGCGGCCATCGCGGGATCGTTGGGATACCGCCTCATCGTCAGGCAGCCCCTCGATCTTGCGGTTCAGGATACCCTGCCGCTCCATCTGCCGCATAAGGCGGACATGATCCTCAAACCGCTTTGGCCCCTCGGCCAAGGCGAGGCTAATCGCCTGGGTTTGGAGGTAGTTATCCATCAGGACCAGATCGGAAACCTCATCGGTCATATCGGCCAGAAGGGTGTTTCGATCCTCACGGTTCAGGCGGTTTTCGGCCATAACCTGACGTAGGAGAATTTTGATATTCACCTCATGGTCAGAGCAATCGACACCGGCCGAGTTATCAATGAAGTCGGTGTTGAGACGCACGCCATATTCAGCCGCCTCAATACGGCCAGCCTGGGTCACACCCAGATTGGCGCCCTCACCGATCACCTTGGCACGCAGCTCACGGCCATCGATGCGGATTTGGTCATTGGCCTTGTCGCCCACATCGCCATGGCTCTCGTCAGCGGCCTTGATATAGGTGCCGATACCACCGAACCACAGCAGCTCGGTTTCCGCCAGCAGGACTGCGCGGATAAGCTCCGTCGGTGTCAGCTTATCCCGGTCCAGGCCTAAGAGCTCTTGGATCTCTGGGGTAATGGTCAGGGATTTGGCGCTGCGGTCATAGACGGCACCGCCCTTTGACATCACCGCCTCGTCATAATCGGTCCAGGCACTGCGCGGCAGCTCAAACATCCGCTTACGCTCAGCGAAACTCTTGGGCGGATCCGGATCGGGATCGATGAAGATATGCAGGTGGTTGAACGCGGCAATGAGCTTGGTTTGCTCACTCAACAACATGCCGTTGCCGAACACATCACCGGACATGTCACCCACACCGACACAGGTGAAGGGCTCTTCCTGGATGTTTTTACCAATCTCGCGGAAGTGGCGCTTCACGCTCTCCCAACCGCCTTTGGCGGTAATGCCCATGCCCTTATGGTCGTAGCCTGCCGAACCGCCAGAGGCGAAGGCATCATCGAGCCAGAAATCATGCTCAGCTGCGACGCCATTGGCGATATCGGAGAAGGTTGCCGTCCCCTTATCGGCGGCGACCACCATATAGGGGTCGTCATCATCGTGACGTACCACGTCCTGCGGCGCCACAATGGCGCCGTCAATGATGTTGTCTGTTATCTCTAACAGCGCCCGAATGAAGAGCTTGTAGCAGGCCACCCCTTCGGCTTGGAACGCGTCGCGACCACCTTCGGTCGGTGGCTGCTTCAAAACGAAGCCACCCTTGGCGCCAACCGGCACGATCACCGCGTTCTTAACCATCTGGGCTTTCATCAGGCCCAGGACCTCGGTACGGAAATCGTCATTACGGTCTGACCAACGCAGGCCGCCACGGGCCACCAAGCCACCACGCAGATGCACCGCCTCAAAGCGTGGGCTGTAGACAAAGATCTCACGCTGCGGGCGCGGCAATGGCACCTCATCAATCGCGGCGGCATTCAACTTGAAGGCGATCCATGGGCGGATGCCGCCAGCCTTGTCCCGCTGGAAGTAGTTGGTGCGCAAGGTCTCACGGATCACGCTGATGAAGGCGCGGATGGCCCGATCATCGTCGAGGCTGTTCACATCCTCCAACGCATGGTCTAGGGCCACCAGATGGCCACCAACCGCACTGTCACGCGCGGCCTTATCCTCTGGGCCCGCCGGGTCATGCATGGCGTGGTGGAGGGATACCAGCTCTTTGGTAATCTTGGGATTAGCCGCCAAAATCTTGGCCAAGGCCAACTGGCTGAGCGGGAAGCGCAGCTGACGCAAATAGCGGGAATAGGCGCGCAACAGCGCGACCTCACGCCAGGTAAGGCCTGCCGATAGAATTAGACGGTTTAGCGGATCATTCTCCGCCGCCCCGGCCCAGATTTCGGCAAAGGCGTCGTGGAAGGCTTCACGGCGACTTTCCAGATCTCCATCGAAATCTACGGCGAGGCGACCTTCGAAATCATGCAGCCAGATGCTGTTGTCATGATCCTTGGGCCGGATCTCAAACGGCCGTTCCGTCGTGATTTGCAGCCCCAGATTATCCAGGGTCGGCAGCACCTTGGATAGTGAGAGCGGACGACCAGGATGGCATAGGCGGAAATGCAGCTGCCCAGCCTCGGCATCGACCGGCTTGTAGAGGCTCATCGCTAAGGGTGAGCCAGACAGAATGTTTTCGATCCGGGCGATATCCATAATCGCCTGGCGGGCTGTCTCACGCTCCCGGTAACCAGCTGGGAACGCAACGCCATAGAGTTCGAGCAGACGCTCGGCCTCCTCCTCACCATGCGCTTCAATCAATGCGTCCTGGAGGCGGTCTTCCCAGACCCGCGCAGCCTCGGCGAGGCGCTTCTCAACCTCTTCAACATTGACGTCATCCAGCGGATCCTGGGTTGTCAGGATGAACTGAATACGGGCAAGTACCGTCGCGTCGAGGGTGACGAAATAGCTTGATACCTCGGCGCCAAACTCTGTCTCCAGCAGCCGCTGCCAACGTTGGCGCAGGCTGGTGTCGTAGCGATCGCGCGGCACATAGACCATGCAGGAAACAAAGCGATCAAATGGGTCACGCCGGATAAACAGGGCAACGCGAGGTCGCTCAGTGAGGTGCAGGACGCCCGTGGCGATGTCCAGCAACTCATCATCCGTCATCTGGAACAGCTCATCTCGCGGATAGGTGTCCAGAATATGGGCGAGTGCTTTACCGGTGTGGCTTTGCTCTGGCAGGCCAGCAGCGGCAATCGCGCGTTGTACCTTGGCGCGCAGATAGGGGATGTCCCGGGCGCTGCGGTTATAGGCGATGGAGGTGAACAGGCCGAGCAGTAGGTGCTCGCCAATCGTCTTACCCTCGGCATCCCGCTCTTTCACGATGATCGCATCCATCGGCACCGAGCGGTGAACCGTCGCCGGGCGATTGGATTTGGTCAGGAATAGCGGGTTCTCGCGCCGGAATAGTTCTTGGGCGTTTACTGGCAGCTGCTGGAAGTTCCGCAGGCCGTCAAAGACGGAATAGGCCTGATCAGCCAGGATACCCAGGCCATCGGCATGGTTGATCTTCAGCATCATGCCATCGCCATCACCCTCAAACTGATAATGGCGATAGCCGAGGAAGGTGAAGTGGTTGTCAGCCGCCCATTTCAGGAAGGCCTGCGCCTCGGCGATATGGTCATCATCCTCGTCAGTGCCAATACGCTCCGCGATCTCAACGCAGAGCTCACGCATGGCGCTCCAGTCATTTACCGCCGCCCGCACATCATCGAGAACGGAGCGGAGGCGTCGGATAATGCTGTCCTGGCGCTCTTGATCCGTGGTGCGGTTGATCTCGATGTGCATGATCGATTCAAGGCCGAGATCTTCGCCGGGGCCGGTGATCTCCCCCTCAAGTGCCGGTGCCACCTCTTGCAGCAGCCCGGTATCATCGCGGGTTACCCGCAGCACCGGGTGCACAACCAGCTTAAGCGTCAGCCCCATGCGTTGCAGGGCCGCCGTTACACTGTCGACCAGGAACGGCATGTCGGCGTTAACGATCTGGATCAGACTAGCCCGTGCGGTCCAGCCGGCATCCTCGGTCTCGGGGGTGAAGATGCGGATCTTGGCGCCGGGGCCGCCGCGTTCTTGTGAGAACTGCCATAGTGACAGGGCCGCATGGGCCAGATGCCCAACCGACCGGCGAGACAGGTCATCGGGCGCCACATGGGCGAAGGTCTTGCGGGTAAAATCGGCAATGCCGTCGCGGCTCGCCTCTGGCACGAAATCGGCCTGGACCTCAATAATCCGGTCTAGCAGCGCGGCCTTCATCCCATCGTCTCGGTTAATTCGGTCGCGCATTTGCAGATTACTGCGTGGGCGAGGAATAGGATCGTTCAGAGGGGTATCAGGCGGTGTCATTGGCGACCTTTCAAGGGCAGTGTCTGGGGCGCGCTGTTTCCAGGGCGCGGTACCCAAAACCCTTAAGGCTAAGATGCTCGCGTTTCGCCTTGTGATCGGCGGTTAAGGCAGGCGCACCATGCCCGGTCTGGGGCCCAATCTCAATCATTGTCGGTGCTGCGGCGCAGCAGGGTTTTCATCCCTTGCGCGCAGATACCCGACCCCAAAGGCCTTACAGCAAATCGTCTAAGATCATGTAAAGATCGAGAAGGGGCTCACCCTTCATGCGTCGCCCAGGCAAACGGTGGGTTAGCTTGTCCCAGATTTCCACCGACTGGTAGAGCTTGGTGATCACATCACCGAGCGACCAGAAATATTGCGGCGCGTTCCCCATGAAGGTGGCAAACGGCGCTGGGCTGCCCTTACGAACGAATAACTCGTCATAGGATTCGTTGTACTCGCCAAAAATCCGGGCCGAGCGGGACCAACCCTTTTTGATCTTGTCCTTGGTCAGCTGCTTATACTCTTTCAGCAGCTGTTTCTGCTCTGGCTTCACATGGTCCAGCGGCTCAGCAGCCGTGGCGAGCCATTCGGCGATGCGCTTAATGCGGTCCTGGTTGCGGGCATATTGGAACTCGTAATAGGCGAGCCCCTTCCAGGCATAGAAGATGTCTTCGGTCTTATCGATCGGCAGGCGGAAAGCCTGGATCAACGGCACCATGTCGGACATATCCTCCATGTGCCAAATCTTATCGACGAACTTTTTGACCTGGTCCTGACCACCCTTTTGACCTTGCAGGGCCAACATGATCATCGGCTCTAGCTTGGCACGGATATGCAGCTGGATTTCGGCCCATTCTTCCGGCTGGATCGCAAAGTAGCGATCATCGCATTCGACGCCTTCCTTCTGCATCTTATCGCGCACGAGGAAAGGATCGAGGGTCGGCATTGAATTGATGATGTCGAGGATCTTCAGATCCGCCGCGTAATCATCCGGGTTCAGATTGGCATCCCAGCCAATATGCTCTTTGAGCGTGTCTAGGAACGTCTCTTCATTGAAGAAGATCGATTGCCCACCAGCGTAGATGTTGTTGTTATCATAAGGAAAATAGAGCTTGGTATTGACCTGATAGGTCACCTGCCCTGGTGCGGCGGCCACCTCTGTTTCCGCTGCTTCCTTGATGAAGATCACGTCATTCAGGTCCTTAAACCTGAACAGAAGATTTGGCTGGGTCGCATCCGAACCATCCGCCATTTCACCTTCAGCCGCTTTACTGATCTGGGCTGAAATCTTCATACAATTGAAGACACGGGCCGAGCCGGAATCCAGCGTATAACGCAGGAAGCGGTCGGCGCGCCCGGAAGTCTTCGATGAGCGGACAGAAGCGATCATTTGTTGTGATTCCTCAATAACCTGCCGGTCACGTTACCCTAACATTAGCACATTGGGAAAATCTTAAGGCTGGCCCTTCATAGCCAAAAACGAATCGGCTGGCGAATCGGCAACGTCTGAGTGGTTTGCCCCATGTGGCGGCAAAGAAAAAGGGGCCAGCGGATGCTGACCCCTCTCTCAATTCTATAGGCTTGGTGCCAGACTTCTTAGAAGTCCATGCCACCCATGCCGCCCATGCCGCCCATATCAGGGGCGCCACCGGCTTCTTTCTTCTCTGGCAGCTCAGCAACCATTGCTTCGGTGGTGATCAGCAGACCAGCGATAGAAGCGGCGTCTTGCAGGGCAACACGCACAACTTTAGCTGGGTCAATCACGCCGAATTTGAACATGTCGCCATATTCGCCAACAGCAGCGTTGTAGCCGAACTTAGCGTCGTTGGCGTCGCGGACTTTGCCAGCAACGATGGACGCATCAGTACCAGCGTTTTCAGCGATCTGACGGATCGGTGCTTCCAGTGAGCGGCGAACGATTTCAACGCCGGTGCGCTGGTCGTCATTGGCTGGGGACGTGGTGTCCAGAGCCTTGATGCCGTACAGAAGAGCGGAACCACCGCCAGCGACAACGCCTTCTTCAACTGCAGCGCGGGTAGCGTGCATGGCATCGTCAACGCGGTCTTTCTTCTCTTTCACTTCCACTTCGGTAGCACCACCGACGCGGATCACGGCAACACCGCCAGCCAGCTTGGCCAGACGCTCTTGCAGCTTCTCTTTGTCGTAGTCAGAAGAGGTCGCTTCGATTTGCTGTTTGATCTGGCTGACGCGCGCTTCGATGTCAGCTTTCTCACCAGCACCATCAACGATGGTGGTTTCGTCTTTGGTGATGCGGACCTTCTTAGCGGTGCCGAGCATCTCGAGGGAGACGTTCTCAAGCTTGATGCCAAGGTCTTCGGAAACCAGCTCACCTTTGGTCAGGATCGCCATGTCTTCCATCATCGCCTTACGACGATCACCGAAGCCTGGGGCTTTAACAGCAGCAACCTTCAGGCCACCGCGCAGCTTGTTGACGACGAGGGTCGCCAGCGCTTCACCTTCAACATCCTCAGCGATGATCAGCAGCGGACGGCTGGACTGAACAACAGCTTCCAGGATTGGCAGCATAGCTTGCAGGTTGGAGAGCTTCTTCTCGTGATAGAGAATGTATGGGTTCTCCAGCTCGCAGACCATCTTGTCAGCGTTGGTGACGAAGTAAGGGGACAGGTAGCCGCGGTCGAACTGCATACCTTCAACGACTTCCAGCTCGGTCTCGAGGGACTTGGCTTCCTCAACGGTGATGACACCCTCATGGCCAACTTTCTCCATCGCTTCAGCGATCATGCCACCGATTTCGGTGTCGCCATTAGCGGAGATGGTGCCAACCTGGGCGATCTCAGCGTTCTCGCTAACTTTGCTAGCGCGACCTTTAAGGTCAGCAACGACTTGCTCAACAGCCATGTCGATGCCGCGNTTGAGGTCCATTGGGTTCATGCCAGCAGCGACGGACTTAACGCCTTCGCGAACGATGGCTTGAGCCAGAACAGTAGCGGTGGTGGTGCCATCGCCAGCGAGATCATTGGTCTTGCTAGCAACTTCGCGCACCATTTGGGCGCCCATATTCTCGAACTTATCTTTCAGCTCGATTTCTTTCGCAACGCTAACACCGTCTTTGGTGATGCGTGGCGCGCCGAAAGCTTTGTCGATAACAACGTTACGACCTTTTGGGCCGAGGGTGACTTTGACCGCGTTGGCCAGAACGTCGACACCTTTCAGCATGCGCTGACGGGCATCGGCATCAAATTTAACTTCTTTTGCAGCCATTGGAATGTGGCTCCTCTTAGCAGAATTGATTGGTGACTTTTAAAGCGGATCGAACGCGCCAATTAGGCAGCGTTAGCGGCAGCCTTGCCTTCGATCACACCCATGATGTCGCTCTCTTTCATGACCAGCAGCTCTTCGCCGTCGATCTTGACTTCGGTGCCGGACCATTTGCCGAACAGAACGCGGTCGCCAGCTTTCACGTCGAGCGGCTGAACTTTGCCGGTCTCGTCACGGGCGCCATTGCCAGCGGCAACGACTTCACCCTCTTGTGGCTTTTCCTTAGCGTTGTCGGGAATGATGATCCCACCAGCGGTTTTCTCATCGCTCTCGATCCGACGGACCAGAACGCGGTCATGCAATGGGCGGAAGCTCATTGACGGTTCTCCCTCTCTCTTGGGTAGGTTGAATTCAGTAGCGCGACTCGGTGACCGAAAGCGGCGCCAAAACGCAAACTGGGCGCTTGTTAGCACTCTCGGTCGATGAGTGCCAGTTAGTTATGAAACCACCGCCGGGAGATCAAGGGTGGGCACCTGCTTAATCTTTGTGCATTCGTTGCTTTTTTTCGGCACAAAACGATAGGAAATTAGCAGCACTCTCATCCGCAGAGTGCTAAATAGCTGTGATTAAACGATTTTTTATTTGATCAGAGTACTTAATACACCTCAGACTTTTGATATGGGCATTCAAGCGATGCCGACGAAAGCCGAGAACCGGCCGAACAAGTCGAGAGGTGAAACCATGAGCTTGATAAAACAGCTAGATGATTACCGACTAACCACCGCCGAGATCCTGTACCACATGCCGGATCATCCAGACCTGCTGCAGAGCTTTGTCTGGCAGGACTACGACATGGCCCCCCGCTACCCTGTATTGCAGAAGTTTCTGACCTTTTGGGAGCGTGAGATCGAGGGCAAGCTGCATTCAGTGCAGGTCGCCAGCAAAGGCATCATCAGTGCCGGTGAGCTGGACATGGTGAACGCTGAGTTCACCATAAACTAAGTTTACTTGAACGATTTACGGCGTGCGCGGTGGAGTGGCGGTCGCCGTTTGGGCAGCGGCTGGCTTAGGTGCATGAGACTCACGCCAACCAGCGAGCACACCTGCGGTTTCAGCAGCTGGGGTCGCAACAGCGGCAACACCATCCGCCGTGGACGGAACTTCCGGAAGCCCCTGCTTCGTCTTAAACAGTGCACCGGAATCCTCAACGAAGGTTGCACGGCGCATCTTCTCTGCCCGCTTCTCCAACGGAACAACCGAGAAGTTACCAGAGCGCTTCGCACTATGGTCTGACATCAGACCTTGGAGTGATGCAAAGTTCAGATCACCGGACTTTTTCTCGACAAACGAATACTCGCCAGTCCCGGTATCCTTCTCGCGCACTTGGTAGGACCAACGCGCCTCACCCGGCTTATCGGGGTCTGACACCATATCAATCCGGCCACCACCGAAATGGAACCGGGCACCATGTTCTGGCACTGGATCGTCTTTGGAGCCCTTAGACGCCCCGGTACTAGGGCTGACGCTGTTGTGCGTGGATTCACGCAAGTTGAACTCGCCAATCATGGCCTTAGCGTTGGCGAGTGGTAAGGCGGGAGAGCCTGTAGATTG
Organism: Alphaproteobacteria bacterium SS10; assembly: GCA_019192455.1. NCBI lineage: Bacteria > Pseudomonadati > Pseudomonadota > Alphaproteobacteria > Alphaproteobacteria bacterium SS10. The sequence goes on along the minus strand of JAHCML010000003.1, from coordinate 309,284 downwards.
TCCGACGGCCGCTTCGGCGCGGTGGGCGAGGTGATCCTTTGCGGCGCGTTTGGCCAACAAACCAACCTCTTTGAAATACACACCTTCTTGGTGAAGCTTCACACCATCGCTACCGGTCACGCCTTCAAAACTGGCGTGATGGCCAAATACATCTTTGTCAAACGGGCCGATCTTGAACTCCACCTCACCCGGAATAAGCGCGCCCATATTGGTCTCGGCGCGTTCGGTGAGGATCGCTTTGCCGCTATCTTTATCTTGTTTGAAGGTATGGACGCTAATACCGCGCTCAGCGCCGTAAGCGAGAACTGCGCGGTCGAAGGCGTTTACGTAAGCCTGGGCCTCAACCCCGTCAGCAACTGGTGTCGTCCCGATATGCTGAATACCGCTAACGCCGGATAGCTTGGTCTTTGTCTCGACGACAAAACCACCATCGGTGCCCTTCAGAGAGTGCGTGTATAGCGGATCACGAAATACCCCGCTCTCCAGTGGTGAAGCGGCGTGTTGATCATCAAGCAAATCAAGTGCGTTCATAGAGCCCCCAGCGATCGATCGACAAACTCAATAGTCTCAAGTTTTTGAGCATTTTAGTCGAGATCTGAACACCTTCTTCCAAGTTAAACATTGGGCGGTAGCAAGGGGAGTAGGTTTAGGTTACCCAAGGCACAGGAAAGCGCAAGGGATATTTAAAAAGCGAACTGTTCATAAAACGCTAACCACTCCCTGACCAAACAGGGGTGCGGCGCTCAGGCGCGCTGTTCTGGCGGTTTTAACGATCCCAGATTATGACAACGCAGAATTTCTCACGTCATGGTCAATAAGATGTCAGACGCAGGCACGGCAGCCCTCGATGGCTCACAACAGATAGACTCCGCAGAGATTGATGATCGGGACAAGGCTCGCCGGGCCATTGCGATCTGGCTTTGGGCGAGTGCCGGGATGGTGTTTGCCATGGCCATCATTGGCGCGATTACCCGGCTTACCGAGTCTGGTCTGTCGATGACCGAGTGGCGGCCACTGATCGGGGCCATCCCTCCGCTGAATGAGGCGGAGTGGCAGCGTGTCTTTGACCTATACCGCGCCACGCCGGAGTATCAGTTTAAGAATGCCGGCATGGGCCTCGACCAGTTCAAGCTGATCTTTTTCTGGGAGTGGTTTCACCGGCTATGGGGCCGCCTAATAGGTGTGGTCTATGCCCTGCCCTTCTTCTGGTTCCTATTTCGTCGCCAGATTCCGCTTGGGTTCCACGGTCGGCTTTGGATCCTGTTGGTCCTCGGTGGCCTTCAGGGTGTGATCGGCATGTTTATGGTGATGAGTGGTCTGGTCGACCGGCCCTCGGTCAGCCATTACCGCCTAGCGCTGCATCTGGGCATGGCGACCTTTATCTTCGCCATGCTGGTGGTAACAGCAATCCAGATCGTGCGCCCCGCTGGCCAATCCCTGTCAACGGCGTCCAGGGGGCTGATAACCCATGGCTGGCTTGGCCTCGCCATGGTATCCGTGACGATTGTCTGGGGCGCCTTTGTTGCCGGGCTAGATGCTGGCCTGTTCTACAACACCTTTCCGTTGATGAACGGTGCCTGGCTGCCGAGTGAGCTCTTTGATGTACGCCCGCTTTGGTTTGGCCTCGTGGATAATCCAGCGCTGGTGCAGTTCACCCACCGCTATCTGGCCATTGCCACAGCCATCGTACTCGCGGCGTTTAGCCTACGGGCCTGGCGACAGACCGCGCTGCCAATGCCCATTCGGGTGTTAGGCGCCGGCGTGGGGGGCATGGCGCTGTTCCAGACGTTGCTGGGCATTGCCACCCTGTTAAGCCAGGTCTGGATACCCCTGGCTGCCGTACACCAGGCTGGTGCGCTTATCCTACTTGCCCTGTTAACGGCCTTTATGTGGAGTGTTCGGGGCGAGGCAAAATCAGCCGCCACCGCATAGAGTGGGCATAAACCGCGCATAGAAAAAGGGCCGCAAAAATGCGGCCCTTTAAACTTGGTGCTAGCTTGCTGACTTAGGCAGCGTCGGCGACTTGGCCGGTAGCAGAGATCAGCTCGATTGCTTGATCCAGAACCTCACGAAGTGGCTCTTCCTCAACAACGGTTGAGGTCATCAGAGAACCGCTCAGGGTGGTCATCTCTTCGCTAACGGTGGCGCCAGCGCCGGTCAGGCTCTCAGCGACAGCAGCTTCCGCGCTCACCTTGGTGCCAGCGGCGCGCTCGAAAGCGACCAGCAGGTTCGGTGCGTGACCGAAGGCCAGGACTGGCTTCTCAGCGTCAACGAAACCAGTCACGATGCGGCGCGCATGGGGGTTGGCTGCCAGCTTATCGATGCTGCGTTGACCACCAGGAATGATGATGGCGGTGTAATCAGCGGCGAGCACGTCGCTCAGCTGCTTGTCGATTGGGAAGTAATGGCCCCAGGAGCCTTCATGCCAACCGTTGACCAGGCCATTCTCTGGGCTGATCACAGTCACTTCGGCGCCAGTGCCAGCGAAACGACGCTGGGTCTCAGTGAAATGAACTTCTTCGAAGCCATTGGCGACGAGCATTGCAATCCGGGTTCCTGCGAGGGTGCTGTTGGTCATGTAAATCTCCTTACGATTTTCTGTCTCTAATCCGTATGTGGCTGGGCTGTGCAGAGCAGAGCAGCGTGCCGAGCCTAGCGATCCGGGTCTCTTAACCGCGCCGTAAACGGCTGCGCTGACCAGGATCGATCAATCGAAAGATCCGCCTATTACCGGGTGCCGGTTTGATGGCGCCGTCACCCAACTGTAAGCGGGGGCGCTTAACCGGTTCTTGATAGTTGAACGCGTGCCCCTGCAAAGCGCCTCATAAACGATGCAGTGCCGCGGAAGACCCAAAGTGGGAGGCCATTCCGATATGGCGGCGGGCGATCTCGTGATGGGCTTATAGATGGGGCCAATCTTACTTTCAGTCAATTGCCCAAGCCGGGGGGCGCCCATGCGTATAATCGATACATCACACAACATTCAAAAAAGCTTCGAAACGCGAAATATTCATGCGCTTGTAGGCAGTTCTGAGGCTAGTTGAGAGACATTCTGCGCCTGCCTTTTTGAAAACTTTCTAAATGATTCGTGGCGATCGATGATGAAAGCGCGATGAAACAGAAAGATTGATGGTCAAGATGACACCGTTCACCGGTCGACATGTCTTTCTAGCGATCACCGCCGCCCTTCTCAGTGTCGGCGCCACGATCACCTTCTGGTTGGACGCAGAGACCCCAAATCTGAATGCCTCGGTACGCCATGCGCAATGGCAGATCACCAGTCAAAACAGCTGTGACAGCGTCAAGGTTGAGCAGATTGACGGCTTGGTCGTCGCATTGGCCTACAAGCCCGGACAGTTGGAAGACCTAACCGCAATCGAGTTCAAACCCTATAGCGGCGAGGACGAGCTGACGGTTTCGGCCCAGCGCTCGAACGGGCGCCTTAAGGCAAACTTTGGTGCCTCCGGCTCTGCCACCTGGTTGCATAGCGAACCAGCCTGCCGCGACGGCTTCTGTGACGTTGATATCGCCCTCTTCCCGAACCAGCTTGGCCCCTGGCTCGAGGGCTTTACGATCACCGGACGCAGTGAAGGGGCCCCGCCGCTTGCCCTTGGCGACATTCCAGGCCCGCTGCCGGCGCTATCCGGTCAGCCCGCCAGCTTCGCCAGCATTCATGCCATTCAGGATAACGATACGTTGCGGGTCACGGCCTCCCCGGCTCAAAAAGGTGATGGATCGATGCAGCTGGCTCTGGAAGCCGATGGCATGACGGACTTCAGTGCCTTTGCGCTACCAACGGATGCGTTTGGCCCAATTGACCTCAGCATTCCAATGCCAAACGCGCCCCGGTATCTGGCGATCGCTCATGTGGCGCTGGATGATGTGCGCAATCGGCGCCTCGAAAGCCGTCTGATTCTTGCCGACGATCAAGACAGTTTCTTCAGCTGCGCAGAGTAAGCGGGCGCGATATCAAATCATCACTAAGCGCGCGGATAGGCTCGCCGCGTCGATGCCAAGTACGATTACCTCACTCACACCAGTGTTGATGATGGCGCCATTCTGGGTATCAAAAACGTCGATAACCTGTTCGGCACCGACCAGATCAATCCCCGCTTCAAAATCCAAAATCAGGTCAGCGCCAACATCGCCCCTGAGCACGAAGAAGTCGGCCCCCTCGCCGCCTACCAGGGTATCGGCGCCTGGTCCACCGTCGAGCACATCATCATCGCGATTGCCAAACAGGACATCGTCATCGCGATTGCCCTGCAGAACATCGGCACCCTTGCCGCCGAACAGCCTGTCACTGCCGGCGCCACCATAAAGGAAATCATCGGCCAAATTGCCGTAAAGCTGATCACCCGCCAGATTGCCGTAGAGGACATCCACACCCTGGCCACCGAACATGGCGTCATCGCCCTGACCACCGAAAAGGAAGTCCGCATCCTGGTTGCCATAGATGATATCGGCACCGCGATTGCCATAGATCACATCACCGCCGCCATTGCCGACGATGAGGTCATTACCCTCAAACCCGAAGAAACGGTCCGGGCCGATGCTGCCCAAGAGGTCGTCATTCCCCTGTAGGGTCTGAAAGACGATATCCCCAGCCTCACCACCAACCTGATCGAATGGCAGGGTGAAATCCGTCAGCGTAAAGACGGTGCTGTTATCAACAGAGTTCAGGAGTGAGTAGCCGGTGACCAACCCATCGGGCGCACCAAGATTACTGCCGGTATAACGGTCGATATAGCCGTTGAAGCGGAGGATCTCGATCACCCCAGCATCAGCGGTCAGTAGTTCAAAATCCGGGCTATCAAGATCGACAAGACCGGTCGGGTCAAAGGCGAGCCCGGTTGGGATCACCACCGTCAATACTGTCATACCCCGCCCCCATATTAGCTCATGCTAAAGCTAACAGCAGGGCGGTATCCCCGGCAACGACTTAACAGGCAGGCGCGGGGTTAGCTGGCCAGGCTTTCGCCGGTCAGCACCCAATCGGGGCGCACCCAATGGCAGGTATAGCCATTTGGCTGCTTCACCAGATAATCCTGGTGGAAATCCTCCGCTTCCCAAAACGGTTTTGCGGCTGTGATCTCAGTCACCACCCGGCCTGGCCAGCGGCCAGAGGCGTTGACGGCTTCCGTCACCTCTTCGGCAGCCTGCTTCTGCTCATCCGTTAGGTAGAAGATCGCAGAGCGATATTGGGTGCCGCGATCATTGCCCTGGCGATCCACCGTGGTTGGGTCATGGATCTGATAGAAGAACTCGAGCAGACGACGATAGGAAAGCGCGCTTGGGTCAAAGGTGATCTCAATCGCCTCAGCGTGGTTGGTATCGCCCTTCTTAATGTCGTTATAGGTCGGGTTCTCCAGCTCGCCACCGCTATAGCCGACACGGGTGTCACGCACGCCAGGAACCTTGCGGATCAAATCCTGCATGCCCCAGAAGCAACCACCGGCCAGGATCGCTCGCTCTAACTCTGCCATGATGCTTTTCCTTATCTTTCTGTCCTCATCCCGCCAGTCGGCGGGGGATGGGCGACGGTCGTCATCCGTCGATGTCTGATACTTTAAATCGGTGTTCAGAAGACAATTTGCCAGGGTCCAGCGCCACCAAACTGGCGTCAAATAACCGTGAAAAGCCTGTAGCGCGGGCTTTCGATCAGTCGACAAACCCAAAACGCGGGGTATCAGCCTGGGGCATCCCGGCAGATAGGGTCGCGTTCATCGCATGGAAATTGTGGAAGCTGATCAGGTTATCGATCACCTCAACCGATACAAACAGCACGCAGCCATTCACATAGATGAAATTCGCCGCATTCAGCTTCGGGATGTTGTAGATCCCGGCCACGTTCACCGTGCTCACATCATAATAGATGAAGTGCTCGTCATTCAGATAGAACGTGTTGTTAAACAGATAGTTAGCCGCACCATACTCAGCCGGCCGTGTCTTCTGCACCGTCTGCAGATAGTTCTTAACCTTCTGTGATCGCTCAACCAGGCCAGCCGCCACGCGTTGATTGATGCTTTGGAAATCCTGAACCGTGAAGGAGCCTTGCATCTCCTCATTCCGGTTCATGATGCCGACACTCACCGTCGATGGAACAGCCCACTGCTCATGCACGTAGAAGCTGCTTTGATAGACAGCTGAGAAGGTGTTGTTGATCAGCTGATCGTTTAAAAACTCAGTCAGTGTCCGGGACTTACTGACCGGCAGAAATGGCTCCGGGAGGCGCAGGGCAATCGGGTGCGGGCAGCCCGCCAGATCAATCTGGTCATGGTAGTAGCTTTGTACCTGACCGGTTGCGACAGAGCCGCTGTTCAACCCCTGGGCATGGGCAAGCATGGGCACCGGTGCCGCCAGCATGCCAAGGGCACAAGCAGCCCCAGTTAGCAGCCGACCAGCGCTTTTAAACGCGCTAAACCGATCCGATTTCACCGTATCGCGGATTGTTGTCATCCGGGTTTGCCCTGTCATCAACCTGTATTCACATCATGCTGAGTGCGACCCTGCACCCAGGAATTTGCTTGATATTACCCTAGATTAAGCCACAAGTGCCTCGCTTACCACCTTTGGCTGCCTGTCGCATAATGCCGCCATATTCGGTTGGCATTGGTAGAACACTCTTTCCCGCCCCCAATTCTCAACGCCCAACGACATGACCCTATTTCGCGCTGCTATCGCCATCACACTGACCGTTCTTCTTGGCCTCACTATGGCACCCCGGGCCATGGCCGAAACTGATTGGCAGAGCCCGGATGACATCATCAGTGATGTTCAGCGCTACCTGAATGAGTTGGACACCGCGACGGCGGGGTTCGAGCAAATTTATGAGGGCGGGGAGACCGCCACCGGCACCTTCTATCTGGATCGTCCAGGACGCCTACGCTTCCAGTACGATGTGCCGAATGAGAGCTTTATCGTCGCCGATGGGACCTTCATCTATTTCTGGGATGACGACCTGAAGCAGGTCTCACAGACCACGATTGGCGACACCCTGGCCTTTGTCCTGCTGCAAGAGGATATCCGCCTCTATCACGGCGCCGACGATGAAGAGGCCCCGCGTGTTGTCGTCAGCGAAGTTCAACGCATTGATAATGAGGTCTATCTGGTTCTAGAGCTGCGCGATGATCCCGGCCGCGGCCGCCTAACCGTCATCTTCGATGCTGAACCTCTCACCCTCTCACGCTGGGTCGTGCTGGATGCCCAGGGCTTCCAGACTGAGGTGCGCCTAACCGACTGGCTCGAGAACACAGAGCTCGACCGGGATCTATTCTTTTTCTCCCGCCCCGGCTTTGGCGGGGTTGAGTGACGGCGGATGCTGTCGGCTAAACGGGCGCAGCAAGAGCTCCTTCAACGGCCGATCGCCCAGCCCCTCAACACCGATGCGCATATCCACCTGACGCTCCGTCGCGCTTCTGGTCCCGAAAATTGGATCCCAGATCGATAGGATCGTGCCGTAATTGCTGTCGGTATCCGCGCGCTTAGCATGGTGATGCACCCAGTGGATCGATGGGGTTATCAAGACCCGCGACAGGGCACGTTCAAGCTTTAGCGGCAGTTTGATGTTGGAATGCTGAAAGATCGCGGAGATCAGGACCAGCAACTCGAACACCACAACGCTGGTGAGCGGGATGCCAAGCGCTAAAACCGGCACCGCACGGGCGAAGGCTGACAGCACCACCTCACCAAAATGGAACCGAACAGCACTGGTGGTATCCAGGCGTTCATCCAGATGGTGGATCTCATGAAACCGCCAGAGGAACGGCACCTCATGGTTGAAGCGATGCCACCAATAGATCGCCATATCCAAGATTAGGATATCGAGGACCAGGCCAGTCCAACCTTGCAAGAACTCAGGCCGGACGACCGGAGACAGACTGGCGGCAAGGGCGGTTACCGGCAGCACCACCATTGGCGATAGCAACAAGTTGCCAGCCCATAGCGTGCCATTGCGCAATAGGCGACGCCAACCAAACCGCCCCTCATTCGGCGGTGCTGGCTGCCGCAACTCATCCAACGCCTTCGGTCGCCACCGCTCAAGCGTGAACAGCAGGCCAAGCCAGCCGAACACGGCGGCAACTTTTATGATGAGGAAGAGGGTGCTCTGATCCATAACTCGCATTATGTAAACAGGCATGAGGTTAGGCCAAGGCTGGCTGAAGTAGTTGTGAAGGAGTGCGGCAAGATGGCCGTTAAGCAGACACCATCAGAACAGGGTCAAGTCAGGCCAATCATTGGTATTACGACCTGTTACGAGCCAGCTAAAGATCCGGACAAGAACATGCCGGCCTGGTTCACCAAGGACCCGTATGTTGAGGCGGTGATTAAGGCGGTCGGCGGTGTGCCTGTTCTACTGCCAAGTGCCGCAACGGCGGAGGCGAGCACCATCGCCGCCCTCATTGATGGTTGGCTAGGCGCCCTGGATGGCATTCTGGTCACCGGCAGCCCATCGAATGTTGAGCCCGCCCGCTATAACGGCCCGCCCAGTGCTAAAGGCACCGAGCATGACCCGGCCCGCGATGCCTACACGCTGCCACTGATCCGTGCCGCGATTGATCGGGGCGTGCCCTTGCTGGCGATTTGCCGTGGGCATCAGGAACTGAATGTTGCCCTAGGTGGCAGCCTGCATCAGTTGCTGCATGAGGTGCCGGGCCGATTTGACCATCGTGATGACGAGAGCAAACCTTTGCCCGAGCGCTTTGGTCCCGCCCATATGGTGAAACATCGCCCCGATGGGTTCTTCCAAATCGCCATGGATTGCGACGAATCCCTGGTCAATTCACTCCATACTCAAGGCATTGATCGGCTAGCCACCGGCCTACTGGAAGAGAGCGTGGCCCCCGATGGCACCATTGAGGCTGTCTCGGTTAAGGGCGCGAAAAACTTCGCGGTTGGCGTGCAATGGCATCCAGAATGGCATTACGAAACCAGCGAGACCTCAATGGCGCTGTTCCGCGCCTTCCAACAATCCAGCATCGCCCGACATTATGAACGAACTGGCCTTGCACCGGTTGCGGCCAGTGCCTAGGCTCCCGACCTCTTCGACCGCCCGTTTCTAGGGATGCCTTGCAGGCGCTTATGACCAACCAATTCGTTTTTGACCCACCGGCCACCGTCGCGGTGCCCGTGGCCGGATCGGCGGCCCAATTCCCAATCCGCCGCATCTTCTGTGTTGGCCGCAACTATTCCGACCATGTGCGGGAAATGGGCGGCGACCCAAGCGATACGCCGCCGGTCTTCTTCACCAAGCCAGCCGATGCGGTAGTCCGGGTCGATGATAAGGGCACCACTGGCGTCGCCTATCCCCCCGGCACTGACAGCCTGCACCATGAGGTTGAGTTGGTCGTGGCCCTCAAATCTGGTGGTAGCCACATCCCAGAAGCGGACGCGCTAAGCCATGTTTATGGCTACGCGGTTGGTGTCGACATGACCCGTCGTGACATCCAAAAGCGCGCCGCCGAGGCTGGCCAGCCCTGGGATATGGCAAAGGGGTTTGACCAATCCGCCCCGCTGGGCCCAATCCAACCGATGCCCGGGCAAGACATGCCAAAAGGCGGGATCACCCTTTCCGTGGATGGTGAGTTGCGCCAAAGCTCAGATCTCGATCACATGATCTGGAAGCTGCCGCCGATCATCAGCCGCCTGTCTGCCCTCATCCATCTTGAGCCTGGCGACCTGATTTACACCGGTACGCCGGATGGCGTCGGCCCGGTCACCAGAGGGCAGACGGTCAAGGCCGCGATTGACGGCCTGCCACCGATCAGCTTCGACATCACTTAACCCCCGACGTTTAAGGACACCAAAACCATGGCGCTTCGCGTTGCCACCTGGAACATCAACTCCGTGCGTCTGCGCATCGATATGGTCACGCGTTTCCTCGCTGAGTATCAGCCGGACGTGCTGTGCCTTCAGGAAACGAAGAGCCCAGATGGCGCCTTCCCGACCGCAGCGTTTGAGGAGGCGGGCTACCCCCATCTCGAGATTGCCGGGATGAAGGGCTATAACGGCGTTGCTGTCGTTTCAAAGCATCCGTTGAGCAATGGTGAGAGCTTTGATCGCTGCGGTAAGTCAGATTGTCGGCACGTGGCCGCCAGCCTCGCCGATGGCACGGAAATCCACTCAATCTACATCCCAGCCGGTGGTGATGAGCCAGATCGGAAGAAGAACGAGAAGTTCGATCACAAGCTGAACTTCGTCACCGAGCTGACCGAATGGTTCCCGGCGAAACGCAGTACCAAGAACCCGATCATCGCGGTGGGCGACTTCAATATTGCACCGCTGGAAACCGATGTTTGGTCACATAAACAACTGCTGAACGTGGTTAGCCACACACCGATTGAGGTTGAGCATCTGGACAAGATGCAGGCCAGCTTCAAATGGCACGACGCAGTTCGCGGCTATCTGGGTGAGGAAGATAAAATCTATTCCTGGTGGAGCTACCGCGCACGGGATTGGGAGGCCTCAGACCGTGGCCGTCGCCTTGACCACATTTGGGTGACCCCGCCACTTGCGGACAAGGTAACCAACGCCGAAATCTTAAAGCCGATCCGTGGCTGGGAACCAAAACCATCCGACCACTGCCCCGTGATGATCGATTTGGACGTTTGATCGGATGGCAGGCACCAAGGTTGTTATCTGCCGTCATGGGCCGACCAACTGGAACCGCACTGGCCGGGTTCAGGGCCATCGCGACGTCCCCCTGTCTGACCACGGTCGACAGCTTATCCGTGGCTGGCAGCTACCTACCAGTGAGCCAATCACTGCCTGGTGGTCGAGCCCCCTGATCCGGGCTGTTGAGACGGCTAACCGCCTCGGTGCCCAGAACCTCAAAACCGATGACCGCTTGATTGAGGGAGATTGGGGTGATTGGGATGGCCAACGCCTCGCTGATATCCGTGCCGCTATCCCCGATGTGATGGAAAAACTGGAAGCCAAGGGCCTTGACTTCCTGCCACCGAATGGTGAGAGCCCACGTATGGCGCGCGACCGCCTGGCCGCCTTCCTCACCGACATGGCCGGAACTGACGGCACCGTTGCGGTCGTTTGCCATAAGGGGGTGATGCGTGCCCTCTACAGCCTCGCCGTTGATTGGGACATGACCCACGACCCGGCGGACAAGCTGCGCGATGCTTGCTGCCATCTCTATGAGCTGGATGCCGGTGGCCACCCGACCATCCTGCAATTGAACATCCCATTGGCCCCAAATGCTGAGAAGCAGGCCTGGTGACCTTGGCTGACGACGATCAAAACTACTGGCCAGCGGCACTGGAGAACCTCAGCTATGACCGGGTTTCCATTACCGGGGATCTAGTCCGTGGGGTGTTTGGCATCGCGGCCACCTTTGGCCCCTTGCTACTGGTTCCCGATGTGCACCCGGTCTTTGTTGCCATTCTCGGCAGCCTGGGCGCCCTATTCAGCTGGTTCCTAATCCGCACGGGTATGCGCTGGCCGGTTCGGGTCGCGGTTAGCCCTAATGGGCTATCCCTGCGCAACGGGGTCGGATCGACCGAAACACTGGCCTGGCAAGATCTTCAAGCGGTCCAGCTTCGCTACTACTCAACCAGGCGTGACCGGGATGAGGGTTGGCTGCAGCTTGAGCTATCACACCGCAGCGGCCAAAAGCTAAAACTAGACAGCAATCTGGCTGAATTCGGCACGGTCGGTGAGTATGCGGCCATCGCCGCCCAGCGCCATGGGCTAACGGTGGACACCACCAGCGCCGACAACTTTTTGTTCCTCGGCGTGGCGCCACGCTGGTTAACAGACCGCACGGTTGGGGACGAAAACCCTGGCGAAACGACTACCTAAGACGACCACAAACATCGTGCAGGGCCGCAACACTCTGATGTGCGCCAAGTGGCGGCCTGCGGGTCGGCAAACACAAAGCCCCTCGTTTTTGGTACTGCTGTAGGCTACTGATAGGTGGGTCAGCCTGGTCTTAAACCCCAGTAATAAGCGCATTTTTGAATGAGTGGATTTCTGAACGGCATGAAGTCGCGCGGCAACGCAGCGCCCGGCACCGCGAGCGCGGGCGCCGATCCCATTGCCTCGGATATCCGGTTTCAAGCGCTGGACCAGCTGCCAAGTAACATTGCGATTGCGGACGCCAACACGCTTGAGATTCTGTATCTCAATCAGCAGGCGAAGCGTACGCTTGATAAGCTTCGCACTGTGATCTCACCCGAAGATGGGAAGATCACCGGCCAGTCGCTGCAGGTGCTCTATCCCAACATCGCCGCCCATGGCGCTGATCTTCAAGACCCTGACAAATTGCCGATCTCCGACCGTGCGCAGGTTGGCGAGGAATGGTTGGGCCTACGCTTATCCGCCGTGCTCGATGAGGACGGTCAGGTCGAGGCGCTGCTGATGACCTGGGCGATGATCACCAAGAATGTGCGCCACACCAATGAGTTTGAGGCGAGCATCAAGCGCATCATCGATGCGGTCGCCGATAGCGCGGGTTTCCTTCAGCGCACTGCGCTCGGCGTTAAAGAGGATGCGAGCAAGGCCAAGGATCAGGGCAATGACGCCTCTGGTTCTGCCCAGGATGCCCATGCCAACGCCCAATCGGCCGCTGTCGCTGCTGAAGAACTAACCACCTCCATCCGATCGATGAGTGAGCAGTTCCACACCTCAACTCGGCTAGTGGCCGCCGCCGTGAACCAGGGCGAGAAAACCCAGGATGTGGTCAGCAAGCTGACCGAGGCGACAGGCAAGATTGATGCGGTGGTGAAGCTGATCAATGAAATCGCCGGCCAAACCAACCTGCTGGCGCTCAACGCGATGATTGAGGCGGCGCGCGCCGGGGATGCAGGACGTGGCTTCGCCGTCGTTGCCGCCGAGGTGAAGGACCTCGCCAACCAAACCGCACAGGCGACCGAGGACATCCAAACCCAGGTTGATGCCATCCTGCGCGCAACCGAGGAAACCGTCGGCGCCATCGGTGAGATTTCCAGCCGGATTGGTGAGATTGATCAGATTACGACCTCAATCGCCGCCGCAGTTGAGCAACAATCCGCCGCGACCGCAGAGATCGCACGCTCTGTCGCCTATTCATCTGATGCCATGCGTAATGTCAGTGAGAACCTTGAGGCTGCAAATACCTCGATGGCGAGCACCAGCTCATCTGCCAAAGAGTTGCATGAGGCGTCAAACATGCTGACCGCCCAGGCAGAGGAGCTCCGCGATGTCTCGCAGAGCTATCTGGATCGCCTGAAGGTTTAGGCCGGACGCAGTACTAGCCGATCAAAAATCGGTACAGCGCCCCTTATTTTCCCAATCGCCATAACGCGTAGGCTCAGGCCCCGGTGGACCGCCGATCTCTTTCAGCTTGCGAGACTTCTTGGCCGCAGCGTCATCGGTTGTAGCCTCTTCACTAACCTGATCATTGGCGGCAGATTTGGTGTCGTCCGTCATGGGTCGTTCCAAAAATCATCGAATAAATACTGATAAATCAGCCTTGCTAGAGGATATGGCGCACGCCATGGCATTCGGCAACCGTTGAGCGAGCGGCAACGCGCCCCATATAGACGCGGGATAACGGTTGCCGCACCGCTGCCGTGACCAATGATGGAGGATGGTGGACCCAATGATGGGTTACGCAAAAACAGCAATGCTAATGGCGGGCATGACCGCCGTGTTCCTTATGCTTGGCTTTATGCTTGGTGGTGAGGGCGGCATGATTATGGCCCTTGTCTTTGCCATCGCCATGAACGGGTTTGCCTATTGGAACTCGGACAAGATGGTGCTGCGCATGTATGGCGCCCGTGAGGTTGATGAGCGTAGCGCGCCGAAACTATATGGCATGACCCGGGAGATGGCGGTTCGCGCGGGTATGCCTGTGCCGCGCGTCTATATCATCGACAATCCGCAACCAAACGCCTTCGCCACCGGTCGTAACCCCGAGAATGCTGCCGTTGCGGCCACAACCGGCCTGCTGCAACGCCTATCCGATGAGGAAGTGGCCGGCGTCATGGCGCATGAGTTGGCCCATATCGCCAATCGGGACACCCTGATCATGACGGTGACCGCAACAATCGCCGGCGCCATCTCCATGCTCGCCAACTTTGTCCTATTCTTTGGTGGGCGGGATCGGAATAGCCCCCTAGGCCCTATCGGCGTTCTTCTGGTCGCCATCCTGGCCCCGTTCGCCGCCATGATCGTGCAAATGGCAATCAGCCGATCGCGCGAGTATGAGGCAGACCGTATTGGCGCAGAGATCTGCGGAGAGCCGCGTTGGCTCGCCTCCGCCCTTCAACGAATTCAAGGTGCCGCCAGCACCATCGACTACCCGCGGGCTGAGGCAAACCCAGCGACAGCGCACATGTTCATCATCAACCCGCTGCATGTGCATGCGATGGATGGCCTGTTCTCAACCCACCCCAAAACCGAAGAGCGGATTAGCCGCCTGATGGCCATGGGCGGTGGTGGTCAGACAAAGGTTTCCAGCCAACCAAGCCGCATGGCACCCACCGCTGGACAGCGTATGGCTCAGCAGCGCTGGCGCGAGCCGCGACAACGTAAGGCAGGGCCCTGGGGCTGATCCAGCAGCCAAGTCGTTAGACTTTCGAAGGTTTAGGGTTTAAGAGCCCGGCTTATGAGACGACAAATGACAAGCCGACCGGCGCGCGAGAAGCCAGGGCGCAACCGACCGCCCCATGGCGGCCAGAAGCGTGGCCGTAGCCAGAGCAACCGTGGACCAGGCAAAGAGCCTGCGGGCCTGCCGCCACGGCTAGCGGCCATCAACCTGTTGCATCAGGTGTTGAACCAAACAGAGCCGCTGGATGACCTTCTTGATAAGGAGAAGAGCTTCACCCGGTTAAGCCCGCGAGACCGGGCGCTCTGCTATCGCTTGGTGCTGGCTGTCCTCCGCCATCTGGGCACATTGGATCTGGTAATTGAAAAATGCCTGACCAAGCCCAAGGACCTGCGTGAACATGATCTGCGTCAGATCTTGCGGATTGGCGCGGCACAGCTGCTATTCCTAGACACCCCACCGCACGCCGCGGTGGATACCTGCCTACATATGGCGGACGCGCGCAAACTTGGCCGGACCAAGGGGCTCGCCAATGCCGTTTTGCGCCGGATCGACCGGGAGCGCGAAACCATTCTTGAGGGCGCGTTGACCGGTGAGATCAACACGCCGGACTGGCTATGGGAAAGCTGGGTTGAGCAATACGGCGCCGAACAGGCCGAGGCCATCGCCGCCCAACACCGTGAACCACCCGCGATCGATATCACGGTTAAAAGCCCGGCACAGGCCACCGAACTGGCAACCAGCCTGGAGGCCGAGGCACTGCCGAATGGCAGCTTACGCCGACCGCTGGGTGGCGGGATTGATCAGCTACCCGGGTTTACCGAGGGTGATTGGTGGGTGCAAGACGCCGCCGCCAGCCTCCCAGCAAAACTGTTTGGCGATGATTTGAGCGGTAAGCGGATCGCCGATCTCTGTGCGGCACCGGGCGGTAAAGCGGCCCAACTCGCCGCTGCTGGGGCCGATGTGTTGGCACTTGATCGCTCCTCTGCGCGGCTTGAGCGCCTGCAAGAGAACATCATCCGACTAAAGCTGGATGAGCAGGTGAAAACCATGCGCGGCGATGCCCGCAGCTGGCGCCCACAAGAACCGCTCGACGGTGTCCTGCTTGACGCCCCCTGCTCTGCTACCGGCACCATCCGTCGGCACCCCGATGTGGCGTGGCTGAAAACCCCAGACGATGTCGACGCATTAGCAGAACAACAGGCAGCGATGTTGATCAATGCCATTGAGATGACAAAGCCTGGAGGGACCATCATCTACGCCACCTGTTCGCTTGAGCCCATGGAGGGCGAAGCCCAGGTAGAACGTTTACTATCCCTTGGTGCACCCATTGAAACCCAGCCGATTGAGGCGGGTTGGCAGGGTGTAACGGCGGATATGTTGACCGAAGAGGGCTGGTTGCGTGCGTTACCGAGCCATTGGCCAAACCAAGGTGGCCTCGACGGCTTCTTCGCCGCCCGGCTAACTCGGCTAGCGGATAAGTAGAAACCTAAATCAGGAAGCAATGCCCGGGCGGCGGGGTGATTCCTGCTCAGCGCCTCGGGTTGGATGCGGATCGGTTGGCGGAGCCTGATCTTTGCTGAACCGGGGCTGATCCGGATAGCGGGTGTCGTTGGCTTGCATCCATTTGGCATCACGTTCGCCGATAAGCTCTGCCCCGTCCCGGGTCAGGCGAACGATATCGCCATTGTCGACATATTTGGTTTCGATTCCCAAACGGGTCGCAATCTTGCCCAATGCTTCCTGCATTGCCGTGATCCCATGGGTTGGGATGATGGTTTTGGGCCTTAACGCCTCCAAAATGGCGTTTAAGTCCTCCTGACGGCCATGACCCTCACCAAAATCGGACCGTTTACTGTCCCGGCGCAGGTCGACACGCGCTTTTCGGTAGGCGCGCTCAACCATATCCATCTGGCGCCGATCAGCAGTGCGGAACCCCTCTGGCCAGATAACAACGTCATCTGCCGATGGCTTCCAGCCAATTAGGCGGCCATCGACAGCCTTGGCCAACGGTCCGGTCGCCGAACCATCCGTGCCACTGACAATCTGCAGTGCCTGATTGGGCTTCAGCTTCTCGGCCTCTGGGCTGCCGATCCGCATGATCTTCAGCTCTTTACCCGTCCGCTCTTCGATAAGCGCCTTAAGGTCGATGCCCGACGGGCCAAGTGTGGAGAGGTGGGTTTCGATATCCCGACCGGCATAAAGCAGGGCACGGCCGCTTTTGGCAGCTACTTCGGCCAAGCCAGCCAATTGCTCTACGTAAGAACCCAGCACGCCAAAGGTCACGCGCTTCGATGGATTATCTTCGACCACCGCGAGCGCTTCGGCACGAATGGCTTCCTCACGCTTGGCCCAGCCTTCTCTCGGTGCGCCGGTGCTATCAATGATGGCGGTATCGATACCGCGATCGCCGAACTTCCGTAAGACTTGCAGATCAGTGCCGCCGGCCACTAGCGAGGTATCATCAACTTTAAGGTCGCCCGAATGGAAATGAACCGCATCTGGGGTTTCGATCACAAAACTTAAGGCGCCAGGAATTGAGTGGGTAGCGCCCAGCACATGGATCTTCATCCGCTCGGTCACCTGCAACACATCGCCGGGCTTGATAGTGCGGTCAGCGGGTTGATCCTCGGCGGTAAGGCCGTTCTGGATCAGATTACGGGTGATCAGATGCTGGGTATAAGCCGTCGCGGCAACGGATGGGCCACTGCCCTTCGCCTTCACTTGGGGCGCCAGACCGGCAATGTGATCGGAATGGCCATGGGTTGCGAGGCGCAGCTGGATCTTTGGCGTGATCGGGTCCTGGATTTCGTCCTTGTGTGCCCCCTCATCCGCCAGATAGGGCAGGGAATTGGGCGTATCGACCCGCTCAACCTCATCACCATAGAAAGCGGAGCGGTGTAAAAGGCCAAAATCGATCTCAACCATATCCGCGCGCCAAACACCGTCGGCGTCGCGATAACGATCGATATACAGGTGGGAATTGCCCCCGACGCTATCGGCCTGATTGCCACCAGAAGGCGAGATCAATAGCTCGCCAGAGGCGCCATTGAGTGCACGTTCATCGACCGGTGGTAATTCAAAGCTCATAAAATCGTCGCGGCGGGTTCGTCCTTTTTCACGTCAGCACCATACGCGGTTGCGACGAAAGCAACGGGGTCACGGCCGGAGAAAAGCCGGGTTTCGAGAATGAACGGCAAAAGAAAACTGCATGATCGGAGGGATCATGCAGTTTCCACCTAGCTTTCCTGACGGGATTGGAGTGCTAGAAACCCTTAGAACGGTGAGGGTCGGCTTACCGGTGGTGGGCCACCCTTCTGACCTGGTGGGCCAGCGCGGTAGTAATCTTCCGCATCCGGCGGTGGCGCAGAAGCCATCGGGATCTGCTGCTCAGCCGGAACCTGATTACCGAGGCCGTTATTCGCACGCCAACGTGCCGTATCAAGTGTGTGCTGGTTCCGCTCAGCCATGCTGAGGCCGTTGGGGTCGGTTTCGCGGATGGCAGCGTCGCCAACCTTCTTGGCCGCGACAACGCCCGCGCCAACGGCAGCAAGCACGCCCAAGTCACCGGCTGTACCGCCAGTAATCTTGTTCAGCATCGCACCGACGCCGGATGATCCGAAATTTTCCATGGATAAGGCCCCCCTTATTCGCGTTAAGGGTATCCGTGGCACAATTTGGAGTCACGCTAAATTTTAGAACAATTTTAGTTAAATCTTAGGGCGACGCGTTCAGCGCAGCGCTAGACCATTGATTCTAATAATTATTCAGCGGGAATCGCCATCGGATCGGTAACCGGCACCTCAAGCTTGTTTAGCAGCTCACGCGGCACGATTTGCCAGAAATTGCCCTTCTCCCGGTCCCAATCATTGAGCAAACGACCCGCCAGTTTGGAGTGAGTCGCCTTTGCATGGGCTGAGATTAGGGTCTGCAGCTCCTGGTCATAATGCTCAACCTGCAGACGTTGCATGATGACGCTTTCATCATTGATCACCTCAGGCAGGGTTTCATCAGGATCGTAGATATAGGCCATGCCCCCGGTCATGCCGGCGGCAAAGTTCTCCCCGACCGACCCAAGGATCGCGACCTTACCCCCGGTCATATACTCACAGCCGTTGGAGCCGCAGCCCTCAACCACCGCCGTGGCGCCAGAGTTGCGGACACAGAACCGCTCACCAGCCTGGCCAGCAGCGTAGAGCTCACCCGCCGTGGCGCCGTAAAGCACCGTGTTGCCGATGATCGCATTCTCATGGCTGACCAGCGGGCTAGAGTTCAGCGGCCGCACAACGATGGTGCCGCCGGATAAGCCCTTACCCACATAGTCATTGGCATCGCCCAGCACCTCAATCCGGACGCCCTGGACGGCAAACGCGCCCAAACTTTGTCCGGCAGTCCCACGAAGTTTAACGGTTATGTGATTGGGTTTAAGGGTTTTTTGCCCAAACTGCCTGGTGATCAGTGAAGACAGGCGCGTGCCCACCGCCCGGTGCACATTGCGCACCGAATAGGCTAGCTGCAGCTTCTCACCATCTTTGAAGAGGGGCTTGGCATCCTCAACAATCTTGGCATCCAGAGTGTCCGGCACCGGGTTCCGCTCGGTCATGGTGCAGAACATTGGATTGTCACCCGGATCAGGACGGACCAGCAGCGGGTTCAAATCCAAATCATCCAGATGCGGCGCCCCCCGACTGACCTGGTGCAGCAGATCGGTTCGGCCAATCACCTCATTCAGGCTGTTCATGCCGAGGGAGGCCAGGATCTCCCGCACCTCTTCGGCGATAAAGGTGAACATGTTGACCACCTTCTCCGGCGTGCCGGTGAATTTGG
Source organism: Alphaproteobacteria bacterium SS10 (assembly GCA_019192455.1). Taxonomy (NCBI): domain Bacteria; kingdom Pseudomonadati; phylum Pseudomonadota; class Alphaproteobacteria; species Alphaproteobacteria bacterium SS10. Next base: position 289,918 of record JAHCML010000003.1, on the reverse strand, counting down.
CGCGCAGATCCTCATCCTGGGTACAAACCCCGACAGGGCAGGTGTTGGAATGGCACTGCCGGACCATGATGCAGCCCATGGCAATCAGGCTGCCGGTGCCGATCCCGAATTCTTCCGCGCCCATCATGGCCGCGATAACAACGTCGCGGCCGGTCTTAATCCCACCATCGGTGCGGAGCTTCACCCGGTGACGGAGGCGGTTAAGCACCAACATCTGATGCACCTCAGACAGCCCAAGCTCCCACGGGATACCGGCAAATTTGACAGATGTCTGCGGGCTAGCACCCGTCCCACCGGTATTACCGGAGATCAGGATGACATCAGCCTCGGCCTTGGCGACCCCGGCGGCGATGGTGCCAATACCTGTACGCGCAACCAGCTTCACGCAGACCTTGGCGTCTGGGTTGATCTGCTTCAAATCGTAGATCAGCTGCGCCAGATCTTCGATTGAGTAGATGTCGTGGTGCGGCGGCGGCGAGATCAGCATCACACCGGGCGTTGAGTGCCGCAGGCGGGCGATCATCTCGGTGACCTTGAAGCCGGGCAGCTGCCCGCCCTCGCCGGGTTTGGCGCCCTGGGCTACCTTGATCTCAATCTCACGACATTGGTTCAGATATTCAGCCGTCACGCCGAAGCGCCCCGAGGCCACCTGCTTGATAGCAGAGTTCCAATTGTCACCATTCTCATCGGGCTTGAAGCGCTCTGGCACCTCACCGCCCTCACCGCTATCGGATTTTGCGCCGATGCGGTTCATGGCGACGTTGAGCGTGCCATGGGCTTCTGGGCTCAAAGCACCGAGGCTCATCGCCGGGGTGACAAAACGCTTCCGCAGCTCGGTAATGCTCTCCACATCATCTATGGAAACCGGCTCTTCAATCGCCTGGAAATCAAGCAGGTCACGCAGATTGGTCGGCGGGCGGTCATTCAGGGCGTTTGAGTACTTTTTATACCCCTGATAGCTGTCCTTGGTGACGGCCGCCTGAAGCGTGTGGATCAAGCCACCTTCCCAGGCATGGCGCTCACCGCCCTTACGGTATCGGTAGAAGCCACCGATTGGCAGGGCGATAACCTCTTCATCGAATGCCTTCTCGTGCTGGTCAAAAACCTTGCGCTCAATACCGTTCAGGCCAATGCCCGAGATACGGCTGGTACAGCCGGGCAGATACTCGGCGACCAGCGCACGGGACAGGCCCAGCGCCTCAAAATTACAGCCACCGCGATAGGAGGAGACAATGGAGATGCCCATCTTGGACATAACCTTCAGCAGCCCCTCATCAATCGCCTTCTTGAACTGCTTCATACAGTCAGCGAGCGACATATCGCCGAATAGGCCACGGGCTTGACGATCGGCAATAGCCTCCTGCGCGAGATAGGCGTTCACACAGGTGGCACCGCAACCGATCAGCACGGCGAAGTAATGCACATCCATGCACTCGCCCGTCCGAACATTGAGGGAGGTGAAGGTGCGCAGGGATTGGCGGATCAGATATGTGTGAACCGCGCCGGTCGCCAGGATCATCGGCACTGGCGCCCGATCATCGGAGATATGCTCATCGGTTAGGATCACATGGGTCGCCCCCCGACGGACGGCATCTGCCGCCTCATGCCGGATACGGCCCAGCGCTTCTTTAAGCGAACCCTCAACACCCACGGGCATTGTGCAATCGATCACCACCGCCGTATCGCCCATATGCTCACGCATGGCGGCGAACTCTGCATTGGTTAGCACCGGGCTATCCAACTGTAGCAGCTCACATTGCGATGGCGACTCGTCAAGAATATTGCCTAAGTTACCTAAGCGAGTGCGCAGGCTCATCACCCGGCGCTCACGCAGGCTATCAATTGGTGGGTTGGTCACCTGGCTGAAGTTCTGCCGGAAGAAGTGATGCAGGCCACGATAGTGGTCGGACAGCACCGCAATCGGCGTGTCGTCCCCCATGGAACCGACGGCCTCTTTCGCCCCCTCAACCATGGGGTGGAGGATCATCTCCATATCTTCCATGGTGATGCCATAGGCGGTTTGGCGCCGACGCAGTTCCCCACGATCATAGTCCTGGGTTTCGCCTTTAGCGGCCTTGGCAACAAGGTCGTCAAGCTCAGTGACGTTGTTCACCCATTCGGCAAAGGGGCGGCGACCGGCCAGCTGATCCTTAAGCGCCTGATCGTACCAAAGCTTACCCTCTTGCAGATCGATACCGATCATCTCACCCGGGCCGATCTTGCCCTTGGCCTTCACGGTGGTCTCATCGACCTTCACCATCCCGGTCTCTGAGCCCATGATCAGTAGGCCATCACCGGTAATCGTGTAGCGCATCGGGCGGAGGCCATTTCGGTCCATGCCACCGATGATCCAACGGCCATCATAGGCCGCCAGCGCTGCCGGGCCATCCCAGGGCTCCATCACAGCGTTGCAATAGCTGTAGAGCGCCACATGGGCATCGGGCACCGTGTTCTTGGCGGAGTAAGCCTCCGGCACCAGCATGGATTTAACCATTGGCGCATCCCGACCAGCGCGGCACATCAACTCAAACACCGCATCCAGGGCGGCACTATCAGAGCTACCGGGGCGGATCACCGGTTTCAGGGCCGCGATGTTTTTGCCGAACACCTCATGGCTCATCCGGGTTTCATGGGCCCGCATCCAGTTGGCGTTGCCCTTCAGGGTATTGATCTCACCGTTATGGGCGAGAACCCGGAATGGCTGCGCCAAGGACCAGGTAGGGAAGGTGTTGGTGGAATAACGCTGGTGATAGAGCGCGAAGTTACTCTCAAACCGCTCATCCAACAGATCGGGGTAGAAGATGGCCAGCTGCTCAGCGAGGAACATGCCCTTGTAGATCACGGACCGGCAGGACAGGGAGCAGATGTAGAAATCATTGATACCGGCCTTGGTGACCGCATCCTCAATCTTCCGACGGATGATGTAGAGGTTGCGCTCAAACTTATCGAGATCGTTATCATCCGCGCTGTTATTCGCGATCATGATCTGCTCGATCTCAGGCCGGGTGGCATTGGCCTTCTCACCGATCACATCGATATTCACCGGCACGTGGCGCCAACCATAAATGCGGTAGCCATACTCGAGGATCTCGGATTCAACGATGGAGCGGCAGAGTTCCTGGGCGTCGTAATCGGTACGCGGCAGGAAGATCATGCCAACGGCGAGGTCGCCATCATCTGGCTTTTGACCCGAACGCTCCACCTGCTCATGGAAGAACGCCTGGGGCACCTGCACATGGATGCCGGCACCATCGCCGGTTTTACCATCGGCATCCACCGCCCCACGGTGATACAGCACCTTCAGCGCCTCGATGCCGGCGACCACCACATCCCGGCGGGGTGAGCCATCAAGGGAGGCGACAAAACCAACACCGCAGGAGGAATGCTCAAGCGCCGGGTCATAGGTATGCTGTGCCTGCAGGCGCTCGGTTTCAGCGCGCCAAGTCTCGGGCGTCCAGACGGAACCGGCAGTCACGGTAGGGCCTAGGCCCTCGCCTTGCCGTCCTGCGATTCCAGATTTGTGAGCTTTAGATAGCGTGGGTTTAGACATCGCTGCTGCAGATCCTCGCGCTTACGGTCGATATAGCGGATCAGCTTGCCTTTAACCCCGGCGGTCGAAATGGGCTTGGCGATGAAATCATCGGCACCGGCCCGTATCGCCTGGTTAACGCGCCACTCTTCTGGGAAGCCGGTAATGATGAACAGACCGATATCGCGATCCTGAAACCGCGTATCCTGTCGAACGAGGCGGAGGAAGTCGCCACCATCTAGTGGCTCCATCTCCCAATCGACCAGAATAATATCGGGCACGTTGTAGCGCATCTGTTCGAACGCCATGGCCGCATCGCTGCTGGTCTTAACCTCACCGACCCCACATCGGGTCAGCAGGCCCTTTACGATCTCAAGCATGGCTGGCTCATCATCGATGACCAATACCTTCAATGGCCGTAGATCGTAGCGTTCAATTGATTCCATAACCGTCGTCCCAATCGGAAATAGTTACTGCACCTAGAGTGAGCACTGTATTTCCCGGTGGGTAAGCGATCCGTTAATCGGCCTCCTTTCAAAATAGGTGGTTCGGGCTAAACGCCGGGTTTGCTTCAGTTATTCGGCGGCAACCAGCGGCACGGATGTGTCACCGGCACCAGCCTTAGCCTTTAAGTACTTATGCATTTGAGCAGCGGCATCGCGGCCATCGCGGATGCCCCACACAACGAGTGATGCACCACGCACAATGTCACCGGCGGCGAAAACACCATCCAGCTTGGTCATCATGGTGGTCCAGGAAATCGAGACAGTGCCCCAACGGCTAACCGGCAGATCATCAGCGCCGAACATGCCGGGCAGATCCTCTGGGTCGAAGCCAAGCGCCATAATCGCCAGATCAGCATCGATGTTGAAGCTGCTGTCTGGCACCGGCTCCGGCATCTGACGGCCCGTGGCATCGGGCATGCCGAGATGCATGCGTTGGGCACGAACCGCGCTCACCTTGTCGTCGCCGACAATCGCCTCCGGTGCTGCCAGCCACTCAAAAGTGACACCCTCTTCCTCGGCATTCATCACTTCACGTTGGGAGCCAGGCATATTCGCGCGGTTACGACGATAGAGGCAGGTGACGGCCTCAGCGCCCTGGCGCACGGCGGTGCGCACGCAGTCCATCGCGGTATCACCACCGCCGATGACCACGATCTTCTTGCTCTCAGCGTTCAGCAAGCCGCTGTCAAAATCGGCAACCTCATCACCCAAACCCTTACGGTTTGAGGCGGTTAGGAAGTCCAGGGCTGGTGTCACACCTGGCAGGCCAATACCGGGCATTGGGGCCTCACGCGGCTTATAGACCCCGGTGGCGATCAACACGGCGTCGTGCTTCTCCCGCAACCCCTCGAAAGTGACGTCGCGACCAATCTCGCAGTTGAGGTGGAAGTGGATGCCCTGGGCAACCAACTGCTCACCCCGGCGGACAACCACATCTTTCTCAAGCTTGAAGTTCGGGATGCCATAGATCAGCAGGCCGCCAATGCGGTCATAACGATCATAGACATGAACCTGATAGCCCTTGGCGCGCAGCATTTCGGCCGCTGCCAACCCGGCGGGGCCAGCACCAATGATGCCAACGCTTTGGTCGATCTCACGGCGAGGGAGGCGTGGCTTAACCCAGCCATTCTCCCAAGCGGTTTCGGTGATGTATTTCTCAACCGCGCCGATGGTGACGGCGCCATGTTGGGACTGCTCAATCACACAGTTCCCTTCGCACAGCCGATCCTGCGGGCAGATGCGGCCACAGATCTCCGGGAAGGTGTTGGTGGCGGAGGAGACCTCATACGCCTCTTCCAACCGCCCCTCGGCGGTTAGCTTCAGCCAATCCGGGATGTTGTTCTGCAGCGGGCAGTGCACCTGGCAGAAAGGCACCCCGCATTGGGAGCAGCGGTTGGACTGCTCTTCGGCCTTCTCAGCGGCGAACTCGCGGTAAATCTCACCGAAATCCTTTGCCCGCTCATTCGAGGCTCGTTTTTCGGGGGTTTCCTGGTCGGTATCAACAAAGCCAAGCATCTTGCCGGCCATGACCGATCTCCTTATTAGGTGGGTAGTGATCGCCGATCTGGGGCGACCATACCGATGTTTCCGCCACCGGCTGGGCCGGTAATTTTTGTTCGTTAGCCGGTCACCCGCAGCAATCAACGCCTTAAGGGACCGAATTCCAGCGGCCAATTTCGCCAATAGGTAAGAAATTGTGACCTTTTCTGGATTGCGTACGTTCCAGACAACCAAAAATCACGCTGCTATGCAGCATAAATCCAGCAATTAGTCTCATATCGGCCATAATACGCAGCATGCTTAAAATGCATGGCTCATTCCCGCAGCCATGCGCCAAAGAGTGGCCAAGGATGCGAGACAGGGCTTGCCCAGCCCGGCAAAACACGCTCAACAGACAGGGTGCCTCACCACTGCCGGGCCGATGCTCTCTATCCGTCCGGTTTAGACCGTCAGACCAAACACTATGCCCCTCTGGCATTTGGCCATTCTCGCCCTGATCCAAGGCATTACCGAGTTTTTGCCGATTAGCTCCAGCGCACATCTGGTGCTAGCACCCGTGGTTCTGGGCACGGCGGATCAGGGGCTCCTGGTCGATATCGCGGTCCATGTTGGCACGCTGGTCGCCGTCTGCGTCTATTTCTGGCGGGAAACGCTGCAACTGCCGGTTGGCACAGTGAAGCTGCTGGGCAAAAGCCGGAATGCGCCGGAGGCGAAGCTGGCGCTCCATGTGATCCTGGCCTCCATCCCCATTGTTATTGCCGGCTTCACCCTGCACAGCATTGCGCCTGGCGGGCTGCGGGCGATTGAGCTGATCGCCTGGTCGACCATCATCTTTGGCATATTGCTGGGCGTCGCGGATTGGATCGGCGCCAAGCGTAAGTCAGTTGGCAGTATGGACCGATTGGATGCGATTCTAATCGGCCTGGCCCAGATCCTAGCTCTGATCCCAGGCACAAGCCGATCAGGCATCACCATGACCATGGCGCGGTTCATTGGCTATTCCCGGCAAGAGGCAGCACGGTTTTCGCTACTGCTCTCAATCCCTGCGATTGGCGGTGCGGCCGTGCTGGGCGCCATTGACGTTTACCAGGCAGGTAGCTGGCGGCTGGGCCTGGACCTCGCCGTGGCAGCTGTATTGGCTGGCCTATCCGCCTTTGCCGCGATCGCGGTCATGATGCGCTGGCTATCAAAGGCTAGCTTTATGCCGTTTGTCGTCTATCGCCTGCTGCTGGGCGCGGTCTTGCTAGCCTATATCTACCTCTAGGCTTAACGCCGGATTAGCGCGGCTCTGCGTCATGCGGACTGAACGCCCCATTGGCTGCACGGTAATTTTCTAACTTCTCAACAGAATATCGCGCACGAAGTGCATAAAAGGCGCTACAGTATCAGCATAATCGCGAACATTGGTCGCACACAAACAAACCGGGGCTGGTTGCTTTCCCAATTTGCCCCAACACTACAGATCAAGGCGCAAAATAAGCGCATTGGATACAGGAAACACAGATACCCGTCGCAGGTTTTCAATACCCTGCGTGCAAGCAGAACCGCCGATCTAAAACCAAGAGCGGGCTGCCCAAAGACAGATTGGGAAACAACCAACAAGAGTAATAGGTCAGCTTCATGTCTACGCCTAACGCCCGCCCACTGTCCCAAGACATGGTGGACAACCCGCCAGAGAACGTGGCCATCGTTGAGAAGCCACCAGAGAATGGCAAGATCGGCATCGTCCACCTTGGTCTCGGCAACTTCGCCCGTGCGCATTGGGCTAGCATCATTGATGACATGCCAGCCGATCAAAAGGGTGATTGGGGCATCAGCGGCGTTTCCATGCGCTCCGCGCGCATCCGGGACCAGCTTGAGCCGCAGGACAATCTGTACACCCTGACCGAGCGTCGGCCAGAAGGCGACAAGACCCGCATTATTTCAGCGGTCAAAGAGACCCTCGTCGGTCCGGAAGATCCTCAGCGACTGATCGCTCGCATTGCCCATCCCGACACTAAGGTTGTGTCGATGACCATCACCCAGGGCGGGTATAAGCGCGATGATGACGACAACCTAGATCCGCAGGCCTATGCGATCGACAAGGACTATCTCGTCGATGGTGAAGCACCGCGGGTGGCCGATGAGATTGCTGGCACAACCCCACCTGTTTCCATGCCTGCCGTGCTGACCGAAGCATTGAAGCAGCGCAAGGAAGCTGGCCTGCCGCCGATCACCGTGGCCTGCTTGGATAACATTCCAGACAATGGCGCTGTGACCAAGAAAGTGCTGCAGCAGTTTGCCGAAGCCAAATACGGCAAAGAGCTTGCCGACTACATTGGCTACAACATCGTGTTCCCAAACTCGATGGTGGACAGAATCACCCCGGCCGCTAGCGCGGAAGATGCCCAAAGCTTGGTGGACAAGCATGGCATCAGCGATGCCTCGCCAGTGTTCACAGAGCCATACCGTCAGCTGATCATTGAAGATAACTTTGCCGAGGGCACCAAGCCGCCGATTGGCGATGTCCAAGGCGTGAAGCTAACCGAGGATGTGCGCCCGTTTGAGGCAGCCAAAATCCGAATGCTGAATGGCGCCCATATGATGATGGGTGCGCTGGGCCGGGTCGCCGGTTTCAAAACCGTTGATGAGGTGATGGCCGACCCTGACATGGGTGCGTTCACCAAACGCTTCCTTTCAGAAGTCGCAGCAACCATTGATCCGATCCCTGGCACCGACATGCAAGTCTATGCAGACGATCTGGTAGAGCGTTTTGACAACCCACAGCTGAAAGACAGCGTAGACCGGTTGGCTAATGATACATCCAAGAAACTCAAGCCACGCTTGATGGATGCGATCCATGCCTCAATCCACAAAGGAACGCCTAATCAAGCACTTGGCGTTGCTCTGGCTGGTTGGCAGCGTTTCATTGGTGGTGTCAGCCAAAACACCCCAACACCCGAAAGCTCGGACAAACCGACAGGCGTTACAGACACGGGACGTGTGTATGTGATCAGTGACCCTCGTGCTAAAGAACTGCAAGATTTGGCACGGGAAGAAGGTCCTAATGTTAATCGCGTTCATGAGGCAATGGGGTTTGGCCTGTCAATGTACGGCAAGAACGGCCAAGACCTTCGCCGACGCGTGCAAAGCTCGCTGGAAACCATGCTGAAAGGCGACGCCATGTCCGCTATTCGCGCGGTGACCATGCGCCTTGATGAACTGCCAAAACCGGTAGTTCCGAAAGACGATGGCGCCAGTGGTGGGCCGAAGCCACCGGGTCCGGAAGACCGCTCTGGTCCTAAGCTTAGCTAATCTCTCAATCCAGCTTTTTGTCAGAGTCTGGGCTTGGCCCTTGGGTCAGGCGCCGGACTGTGCGATAAGCGCGCCCGGTTGGCGGCTTTCACCTAACGGCCTACCGATCTAAGGGCAGCAAGCCGACACTGGAAGACGTTATCGAGGGAGCTCCGCTTCAGGCATGGGCAATACCGTCAAAGTTAACACCGCGAATCTGGCTGATTTGCCAGCACGCATTGCGCGGCCGACATTTGATCGCGCGCAGCTTAAGACCGGCATCGTTCACATCAGCCTGGGCGCTTTCCACCGCGCGCACCAAGCCGTCTACACCGACGACCTCCTCGCCAAGGATCCATCGGCCCTTGCCAGCTGGGGCCTGTGCAGCGTTGGCGCCCTACCCCACGACCAAAAGCTTTGCGATCAACTAAGCCGCCAGAACAACCTCTATACCGTGGTGACCCGCGACAGTGACGGCATGAAAGCCCGGGTCATTGGCTCCCTATCCGATGTCCTGTTTGCGCCCGCCGATCGCGGCGCGGTCCTCGCCCAGATGGCGAAGAAGACGACCAAGATCGTCTCCCTCACCGTGACCGAACGCGGCTATGGCCATGACCCGGCCACGGGTACCCTGGATAAGGGCCGCAGCGACGTTGCCGCCGACCTTATGATGCCAAAGAATCCCAAGACCGCCCTCGGCATGGTGGTTGAGGCGCTGAACCAGCGCCGGGAAATGGGCATCGCCCCCTTCACGGTCATGTCCTGCGACAACCTGCAGAAGAATGGCAGCCTGACCCGCGCCCTAACCCTTGAGATCGCAGAGCAGCGGGACCCGCGCCTGGCTGAATGGATCAGCGAGCATGGCGCCTTCCCGAACAGCATGGTCGACCGCATCACCCCGGCAACCAGCCCAAATGATGTGACCGAGATCCGCGATCACTTCGGTATCGATGATGCCGCCCCGGTGGTTTGCGAACCCTTCCGGCAATGGATCTTAGAAGATGAATTCACCATGGGCCGTCCCGCCTGGGATGAGGTTGGCGCCCAGTTTGTCAGCGACGTCTACCCCTATGAACTGACCAAGCTTCGCCTGCTCAACGTCGCACATTCGGCGTTTTGCTATCTGGGCGTACTGGCGGGTTATGACTTCGTTCATGAGGCGATCACCGATCCGGGCATCCAACGCTTCGTCCGCCGCCTGATGGATGAAGAGATTACCCCAACCCTGCCCGATGCCCCTGGCATTGATCTGCCAAGCTACAAGGACATGCTGATTGAGCGTTTCGCCAATCCCGCAATCCGCGATGGCCTGCCCCGCATCTGCATGGACGGCTCTCAGAAGATCGGCAACCAGATGATGCCGATTGTCCGTGATCGCCTGGCCGCTGGCGGCTCCGTCGACCTGCTGGGCCTGGCCGTTGCCAGCTTTATCCGCTGCTCACGCGGCACGGATGAGAAAGGGGCGACGATTGAGGTGAAAGACCCCCTCGCTGACAAGATCAAGCAAGCGGCCAAAGCCGGCGGCGATGACCCGACCCCATTCCTGGCGATTCCAGAGATCTTTGGCAGCGACCTGCCCCAGGCTGAGCCTTTCACCAAGGCTGTGGATTACTGGCTCAAACGCTTGCACAATAACGGCGCGAAAGCGGCCGTTGGCGAGTTGTGATCACTATCACAAACGCAAATTAGCCAGCATCTTTCACCCTAACATGGCATAGTAAGTCTGTAGCCAAATCGCGGCGACCAAGATCGCGATACGGATAACGAGGAAGCAAACATGCCTTTGGACCAAGCCCCGCCTGGACCCGCCGCCGCACAACCTGAAGGTGCGAAGTTTGATGCGCTGGTCTTCGACTGTGACGGGGTGTTCGCCAAGAACTCAGAAGACATTGCTTTCGAAGTCGTTGCCAAGCAGGTGAATGATTACCTGAGCCGCCGTCGCAAACCAGAGTATGAGCAGGCAGAGCTCGTTCGGGNGCTGGCCGGCAAGCATTTTAAGGACATCCAAGAGTGGGTTGCGGAAGGTAGGGGCGTGACCATCCCGGATTCAATGGAACACGATATTACTGTTGAAACGGCAACGCGGCTGCGAACTGAAACGCAAACTGACCCCGGTCTACACCGCCTGATTGATGCCTTCGAGCGCGATGGTGCTGAAATCGGCATGAACTCATCGAGCCCTCACCTTCGCCTAGCAGCCCCCATTCACGCTGCCCGCCTCACCAAGAAAATGAGCAAAGAGCAGGGTAATGTTATCAGCGCGCCGGAAGATACGGGCAAGGCGAAGCCTAAGCCTGATGGCTACCTTCTAGCCGCTGACCGCCTTGGTGCGGACCCCGAGAAAAGCATTTGTATCGAAGACAGTGACTCCGGGGTGAAGTCTGGCGTTGCCGCTGGCTACATGGTGATTGGCTATATGGGTGCGACCCATATCAAGCCAGAAGACTACGACTCCCACAAAGCAAGGCTCATTGAAAACGGTGCCACGATCGTTGTGGACACAATGGATGAGATTATCGAGATGAAGCCGTATCTCGAGCAGAAGCTGGCTGAGAAACTCGCCGCCCGTGCCGAGGCTGCACCTCAAGACCCGACACCACGGGGCTTGCCCGAACCGCCTCCAGCCGCCAGACTAGCGACCTAACAAACAAGGGGGCCGGATTAACTGGTCACCCCCGTGACTTAGGGTTGGTAGCGCCATGGTTGGCAAACTTCTTGATGCGCTCGGCGATGAGCGCAGCGACGGCAAATTCACCGGATCCGATTGGCAGACATCGCGGCCTGAGGTTGCGACCGTTCTCGGTCTGGCTGACAAGATGGCCAGCATCGCCAAGGACGCCCGGCATTCAGGCCCCAAAACCCTCGCCGTCAACATGGCGGAACTTAAGCGTCTGCACCCCAAACTGGCCGACAGCTATAAACGCCTGCGCGCAGTGATCGAGAGCCCGGCTAATGAGGCCCTCGCTAATGCCGATGGTGAGGTACATGAGCTAATGGCCGCCGATGATGCGGTCACCCTGCTCGGCGTGCTGCCAGACCAGCTGATTACCCGTGACGGGGTCCAACAGGTTATGGATAACCTCGCTGAGCTGAAGACAGCGATCCTAACCCTCGACCGCGCAGTCTAAGCGGGCCAGTTACTAGGCTGGCCTAGTGATTGAAGTGACGCCGGCCGGTCATGACCATGGCGAGGCCGGCCTCGTCAGCGGCGGCGATAACCTCATCATCGCGAACCGAACCACCCGGTTGAATAACGGCGGTTGCACCAGCCTCAGCGGCGGTGATTAGCCCATCGGCAAATGGGAAGAACGCATCTGAGGCAACAGCAGACCCAACGGTCAGCGCCTCACCAAGCCCAGCTTTCTCAGCGGCTTCCTTCGCCTTCCAAGCGGCAATGCGCGCACTGTCGACACGGCTCATCTGCCCCGCACCGATACCGGCGGTGGCGCCATCCTTCACATAGACAATGCCGTTTGACTTCACATGCTTCACGATCCGGAAGGCGATCAGCATGTCGGCCAGTTCGGCGGCGGTCGGTTCACGCTTCGTCACGACTTTCAGGTCAGCCTCGGTGATGCAGGCATTGTCACGGTCCTGCAGCAGGAAGCCACCAGCAATGGTCTTAACCTTAAGGCCAGGTGCTTCGGCATCGGCCATGGCACCGGTCTCAAGCACGCGGAGGTTCTTTTTAGTGGCAAAGATCGCCTTTGCTTCATCGCTGATCGATGGGGCGATCACCACCTCGGCAAACAGCTTGGCAATCTCAGTTGCGACGGCGCCGTCGATCACCTGGTTGGCGGCAATGATGCCACCAAAGGCACTGACCGGGTCGCAGCGGAGCGCTAGATCATAGGCCGCGTTCAGATCAGCAGCACTCGCGACACCGCATGGGTTCGCGTGCTTAATGATCGCGATGGTCGGCTCGGTGAACTCTGACACCAACTCAAACGCTGCATCGGTATCGTTGAGGTTGTTGTAGGAGAGTTCCTTGCCCTGCAGCTGGGTTGCGGTGGCAACGCCGGGGCGGTTGCTGCCGTCGAGATAGAGGGCGGCCGATTGGTGCGGGTTCTCACCATAACGCAGGATCGCCGCACGCTTACCGGCAACACTGATCCGTGGTGGGGTCACCTTCTCCTCTTCACCGAGGAACCCACGGCTGGCGAACCAACCAGAGATTGCCGCGTCATAGCTGGCCGTGCGGGCATAGGCGAGGCCGGCCAGGCGACGGCGAAGGCTGAAGCTAACCTGACCATCATTGGCATCAAGCTCGCCCAGGAACGCCTCGTAGTCTTCTGGGTCGGTCAGGACCGCGACATGGGAGTGGTTTTTGGCCGCCGCACGGATCATCGCCGGGCCGCCAATATCGATGTTTTCAACGCAGGCCAGGTCATCGCCACCCTTCGCCACCGTCTCTTCAAACGGGTAGAGGTTAGCAATCAGCAGGTCGATCGGTGCAATGGCATGCGCCTCCATGGAGGCCAAATGCTCAGGGTTATCGCGCAGGCCAAGCAGGCCACCATGAACCACTGGGTGCAGGGTCTTAAGCCGGCCGCCCATCATCTCAGGAAAGCCAGTATGCTCTGACACCTCACGGACGGTCAGGCCAGCGGCGGTGAGCGCCTTATGGGTGCCACCGGTGGACAGCAGCTCAACGCCCAGATCACTGAGCTTTTGGGCCATGGGAACAATGTCCCGTTTGTCGGAGACGGAAATCAGGGCGCGCTTGATACGCACAAAATCGGTTTTCACGGGATCGATACCTGGCGGCTTGAGGCGGGAGGGCTAAAAGGAAGTGGCTGTATGGCGCCGAACCGACCCAATGGTCAACCGGCATGGCCACATAACCCGCATGCGGTCTTTAGGCAGCACCGGCGGCCAGCGCCGCCTCAGCCCCCGCCTGCATCCGACCCATCACCTGATCGAAGGCTTTACGCGGCATATACCCGCTCAACCTATTGGCGGTTTGCAACCGGTTCAGCCAATCCAGCGCAGCGGTCGCCGGGAAGCCGGCATCATAGGCGATGCGCTCTTTATCAGCATCATCGAGGATGAAGTTAATGGCGATATCGGCATCGCTCGCCTCCACCCCAATCTCACCGGCAATGCGTCGGACGAGGCTGTCGGCCACGGCCTTCTGCTTTGGCCGGTTGGTGATGCCCACCTTCTTGTTATGGAACCGATATTTGGCCAGCACCCGGTCCATATTGGCGGCCTTGCCCCTTGCCGTTATCCGGCTAAACAGCCCCCAATCTTGTGAAAAGGGATGGGCTGGATCATAGGCGAGCCCCCAATCATCGAAGACATGGCGACGGATCATCGCTACTGGCTGCGCCACGGCACACCGGAATAGGAAGCAGCAGGCGACCATGTCCGGCTCAGTCTCGTAATCGAACAACATCTCCCGGTCGCCGAAGGTCTGCATGAAGCCACCAAGCAGATCGATATCTGGATTGGCCGCCATAAATGCCACCTGTTGGGACAGGCGGTCCGGCATATGCAGATCATCGCTGTCAGCCCGGGCGATCAATGGTGCCCGGGCGGCAGCCAGCGCATCGGTCACCGTTGGGACGATGCCTCGGTTCTGCTTAAAGAGCAGCGGCTTGATGCGGGGATCGGCGTCGGCCTTTGCCTGGATGAGCTTGGCGGTCTGATCCTGGGATCCATCATCGGCAATGATGAACTCTACATCCTCAAAATCCTGGGCAGTCAGGCTATCCAGCGCGGCGCCTAGAACATCGTCGGCGTTGTACGCGCTCATCACCACACTGACGGCGGGGGTCGAAGAACTGGGCAAGAGATGGGTCGCCTAAAACAGATTTGATGTAAGGAAGCGGTGCCGATGCCCGCCTGAGCTATCAGCCTTCGGTCAGCGGATACAGGGTTAGGAACTTGCCCACGGCGGCCTCTGCCAGCTCCTGGGCTTCCTTCTCCTCAACCGGGCCACGCATATGCAACACCCGCTGCATGAAGACCGGCATCTTGGTCATCTCCAGCAATTCACGGGCGGCCATGTCCGGATCCTCGAGCTGGATCAATCCCTCATCCCGGGCCCATTCGAGGTAATCGGCCATACGCTTAATCCCCTCACGCGGACCAGCATCGTAGAAGATCTGCCCCAGATGCGGGAAACGCACGGCCTCTGCCACCGCCATCCGATAACCGGAGGTGGGCATATCGCCGGTGACAAACATCAAGAACTGAGCAGAGACACGGGTAAGGACCGCCCGAACATCGGCGTCACCGGTCTTCAGCCCATAGAGCTGACCGTTATGCAGCTTACAAACCGCCCGGACGACAGAGCCGAACAGCGCCTCTTTATCGGCAAAGTAGTTGTAGAGCGTCCCTTTGGACACGCCGGCCTTCAACGCGATTTGCCCCATGCTGGAGCCGCCGAAACCATTCTCGAAAAACAGATCGGCGGCCGCATGCATGATCTGCTGGGCTTTCGGGCTCTGCCAATCGATATCGCCGCCATGGTCATCGGCAGCGCCTTGATCCGCGTTGGGATCAATCTTGGTCAGTGCCTCGCCAGCGGCGGGGGGTGGTGGGGTCTTGCTCACAGGCTCAACGGTCATGGCAACAGGGAACTCACGCTCAATTACTAAGATATTTCGTCAGCGACGTGAACCAACTGACTTTACGCCACGTAAGATGACCGAACCGTTCAGTCAATGGTTGAACTACCCGTATACAAGGCGTAGTTTAAAAATGACCGAACGGTTCGGTCAGTTCAAGATTTCAATCATTCCGCGCCGAGCTTTTTTATAGGCGCGCCAACAATCACTAGGCGAAACCCATGACCGATAAGCCCAGCGAAACCCTTGGTGAACCAAATGTTGAGCAAGCATCGGGGAAGCCGAAAAAGCTCATCGTATCGGGCCTAATTATCGCCGGGTTGGTCGGCGTGACGGCGGCAATTGGCGGTATTATCACCGGCAATGCAGCTGAAGAGGCGGAAGCACGACAGGATGTTGCCGCGGCGCGCCCCCTTCCCGTTGAGGCGCGCCGGATCAGCTTTACCGATGGTTATGACCAACAACGCCAATTCGCAGGTTTAGTCGCCGCCCAACGTCAGGTTGATTTGGGCTTTCAGATCAACGGCATGGTCGCTGAGATGCTGGTCGATGAGGGGGATGTGGTCGCCGCCGGTGATATCATTGGCCGCCTTGATACCGACCGCCTGGAAGCCGATCGCGCCCGCCTGGCCGCCAGCCTCGCCGAGCGTCGCGCCGACGCCAAGCTGGCGCGCCAAACCCTCGACCGTCAGCGTGACCTGAACAAGCGTGGCCATGCCAGTGACCAAGTCCTGGATGAGGCGGTCACCACCTCAGAACGGGCGCAAGCGGCCATCGCCGCAACCGAGGCACAGATTGCCCTACTAGATGTTGATATCGAGGATGCCAGCCTAACCGCCCCATTTGCCGGTACCATCACCCGCCGCATGGTTGATGAGGGCGCTGTTATCAGTGCGGGTGCCGCCGCTATCCGCCTGATTGAGACCGGCGCATTGGAAGCACGCGTGGGCCTACCGCCTAAGCTTGCCGCCCTACATTCGGTTGGCGAGCAGATGCAACTGATCTGGCGGGGTGAGAGCCATACAGCGACCCTGCAGAACGTCCTACCAGCGGTTGGTCGCAACTCCCGTACTGTTACAGCGATCCTCGATGTACCAGATGCCATGCGCCTCGCTGGTGCTACCGATGGTGAACTCTTGCAGCTGCAGATCACCGACCAGGTTTTTGAGCGCGGTGCCTGGCTTCCTAATGATGCGATGACCGAGGGACTTCGAGGCCTTTGGTCCGTCTACACCCTGATCCCAACGCCGGAGAATGGGGACCTCTACACAGTCCAGCGGGCGGAGGTTGAGATGCTCTATGCCGAGGCAGAGCAAAGCTATGTCGCGGGCACGCTGGCCAATGATGATTACGTTGTCTGGCATGGCGCCCATCGCCTGACACCAGGCCAAGTGGTGCGGGTCACCCCGTCACCAGAAAGCTAAGGGCAGCGCGATCCATGAAGACCCTATTCCTCGATTATCCCCGGCTTCTCGTTCTTGCCATCGGTGTCCTGCTGGCCGCTGGCCTAGGCTCAATCCTGACCGTGCCGAGGCTGGAAGACCCACGCCTAACCAACCGGGTCTCAACCATCGTGACGCCATTCCCCGGGGCTGATGCCGAACGGGTTGAGGCCTTGGTGACCGAACCGATTGAGGATGCCCTACGCACCCATGCCGACATCAAGACCATCACCTCATCATCCCGGGCTGGTGTATCGGCAATCACGGTTGAGCTTAAGGACAATGTCTACGAGCCAGAGCCGATTTGGTCAGAGCTGCGGGACGAGATTGGGGCCGTTGCCCCCACCCTACCGGCCGATGCGGGCGCGCCAGAACTCGATGATGATCGGGGCTATGCCTACACCCTGATTGCGGGGCTGCGCTGGGTTGGTAATGAGGCACCGAATTACCGGGTCATGAAGCGCTTTGCCGAGGCGTTGCAGGATAGGTTCCGCAATGTTGGGGGCACTGACCTTGTGCGGGTCTATGGCGCACCCGATGAACGTGTTGAGGTTGTGGCCGATGCCGAGGCGTTAGCCGCCGCTGGCCTCTCAATGGGCGATGTGGCGAGGGCTCTCGCCAGCGCTGATGCCAAGACCTCCGCCGGGGCACTTGATGGCGGGTCGAGTGGCCTGACCGTCGAAGTTGAGGGCTCATTTAAAGCGACGGATCGCATTGGGCGGATACCGCTAGTCGCCGATCAGGATGGCGGCCTGCGCCTTGCTGATGTGGCCACGGTTACCAGGGCCCTTCAGGACCCGCCCCTAAACCTCACCATCATTGATGGCGAACCGAGCGTG
This sequence comes from Alphaproteobacteria bacterium SS10, assembly GCA_019192455.1. Taxonomy (NCBI): domain Bacteria; kingdom Pseudomonadati; phylum Pseudomonadota; class Alphaproteobacteria; species Alphaproteobacteria bacterium SS10. The sequence goes on along the minus strand of JAHCML010000003.1, from coordinate 272,254 downwards.
GTGGTTGCGAGCCGCCAGCTGCCCACCATCCGTGTCGATGTCTGGGCCGCCGATACCCGCGCCGTGTTGGAGGAGTTCCGAACCGAACTGCCCCAGGGCATCGAGCTGCGCACCCTGTTCGACCAAAGCGTCTACACCGAGAACCGCCTGGACCAGTTGATCGGCAATCTGCAGATCGGCCTGCTGATCGTCTTTGTGGTGTTGTTGATCACCATGGGCTGGCGTTCCGCGATCATCGTTGGCGCCGCTCTGCCGCTCACCAGCCTCATGGCCTTAGGCAGCTTCCAATTGCTTAACCTTCAAATTCACCAAATGTCGGTGACCGGGATCATCGTGGCGCTCGGCCTGATGGTCGACAATGCCATTGTCATGACCAATGGCATCCGTGCCGATGTTCAAGATGGGCTGGACCGACGCGATGCCGTCGCCCGCAATGTTAGGCGCTTTGCCGTGCCATTGCTTGCCTCGACCGTAACAACTGTTCTGGCCTTTATGCCGATTGTGCTGATGCCTGGCCCTGCGGGTGAGTTCGTTGGCCCAATCTCAATGGCCGTGATTGCGTCCCTGCTGAGCTCTTACGTGATTGCCATGACCCTAGTGCCGGCGCTTGCTGGCCTGATGGCACCCAAAACGCCACCCAAGCCATCCTATTGGCGGGAAGGGCTGGTGGTGCCAGCCATGTCCAATGCGTTTGCTTGGAGCATTGATCAAAGCCTGAAGCGCCCCTTCGTTTCCATCATCGCCGCGTTCTGCCTGCCGGTTCTGGGCTTTGTCGGTGCCAGCACGTTGAGTGAGCAGTTCTTCCCACCGGCTGACCGTGACCAATTCCAGATCGAAGTCTTCACCGCTGAGAGCAACTCAATCAGAGGCACCCAGGCGCTCGTGCAAGAGATCGACACGGCCCTCGCCACCGATGACCGGATCAAGGAACGCACCTGGTATATCGGCAATACGGCGGCGGCCTTCTACTACAACCTGTTGAGCAACCAGGACCGCAACCCCTCCTATGCCCAGGCCATGATCACGGCGCAGGATGCGCCCGCAGCGGCGGACCTGATCCTGGACCTACAAGACACGCTGGATGCCTCCTTCCCAGGCGCGCAGATCCTGGTTCGTAAGCTGGAGCAGGGCCCACCATTCGATGCCCCGCTTGAGGTGCGCATCTATGGCCCTGATCTGAAGCAGTTGCGTGAGCTGGGCAATGAGATCAAACAGGTGATGTTCAGCACCCCAGACGTCACCCATGTCCGCACCACCCTCGATGCGGGCGAGCCAAAGGTTATCGTCGACGCTGATGAGGATCAGGTGCAGCTGGCTGGCCTCAACCTAACCACGGTTGCCGGACAATTGAGCGATGCCCTAGACGGCCGCTTTGGCGGTTCCGTTTTGGAGACCACAGAGCAACTGCCCGTCATCATCCGCCTGTCCCAGGATCGACGCGGCAACCTTGATGAGGTGCGTGGCATTACCCTCGTCCCGAATGGCCAGGGGGTTGACCGGGCCGCACAACCAACGACTGACACCATTGGGGTGCCACTCGGTGCCCTGGGCGAGGTGAGCCTGGTGCCAGCACTGACCGGCATCCCGCACCGTGATGGCGAGCGGCTGCAAGAGGTCAAAGGCTACCTCTACGGCAACACGCTGCCTGCCCCGGCGCTGGCCGCCTTCCAGGCGCGGCTTGAGGCCAGCGGTTTTGAGCTACCCGTCGGTTATCGGATGGAGTTCGGCGGCGAGAGCGAGAAGCGCGGCGATGCGGTCGGCAACCTCTTATCCTCGGTTGCCCTACTGCTGGTTCTGATGATCACGACGGTGGTGTTGTCCTTCAACTCCTTCCGCCTTGCCGGGATCATCTTCCTCGCTGGTTTTCAGGCGATGGGCCTCGGCCTGCTTAGCGTCACCATGGGCGGTTATCCGCTTGGCTTTGTTGTGATCGTCGGCTTGATGGGCCTGGTTGGTCTAGCGATTAACGCCACCATCGTCATCCTGGCAGCGATCCAAGAGGATCCGATTGCCAAGACCGGTGATGTGCAGGCGATGCGTGATGTGATTATGCGCGATTGCAGCCGCCACATTATCTCAACCACCATCACAACCTTTGGTGGCTTCCTACCGCTCATCCTAACGGCTGGTGGGTTCTGGCCACCCTTCGCGATTGCCATCGCTGGCGGGACCCTGATGGCGACCGTGGTGTCCTTCTACTTCACCCCGGCCGCCTATCGCCTGATCAAGGCAAGGCAGTATCGTGAAGAGGCATCACGTGAGGTGTCACAACCCTTACGCCCAAGCCTGGCCATCGCGGCGGAGTGATCAGCAGGTCAACTACTCGCAATGATTAAGGATGGTATCGACCACCTTGGCCAACGGCACTGAGGTATCGATCCTGATCCCAATCTGTGGTGTGTCCTCACCGGTAGCTTGCACGCGTTTCACCAGCGCGCGCTCCTCCACCGTGCCGCCCCACTCATCATCCCCACGGGCCGCGAGGCGCTGCTCCAACACCGACCAGGCGACACCGAGCACGAAGACCTCATCAAACAGGTCGATAAACTGGCTGAAGTTGCGAGAGCCACCACAGAAGAACGTCTTAGAGTGGCTGTGGTCTTCGACGATTGAGCGGACCTTTGCCACATCCCAAATGTGATGCTCATGAGCCGAACCGGGCAAAGGCTCACCGGTTACCGGATCGCCCTGATAGGCAAGCTCCCGATCACCATTGATCCCTTGATAGCCACGCCGCGTCAGCTCATGACAAACCGAGGTCTTTCCAGTCCCCGACACGCCCTCAACAAGGTAGTTTTTGATGCCCATCTCTTCCGTCCCTTCAGGCCAAAGCGTGTTCGAGAAAAGCATTCTGGGCATGCATCAGGAACGCCTTCGCCTGGGTTGCGACACAGCAGGGATGATCCATCGCATCGGCTGACACCTCCTGCCCCCGGGTGACGGGCGGGCATGGGATAAACAGCACGTCTTGTTTACAACCGTCCAAGATATCAGCCGTGATGCGGAGCTTCGCAAACTGCTCAGCCTGATCCGGGTCAATATCAGCTGGCCAACAATCAGTGACAATGACATCGGCAGCCGCCAGGACACCCTTTTGATCGGTAGTCATTACCCCTGACGGCAACTCGTTAGCAGTAAAGGCGAACTCTGTCGGGCATATCTGTGTCACATGGATCGGCAGAACCTCTGCTGCGTCCAACCACGATCGGGCGATATTGCCTGCTGCGGCGACCACGGCAACCCGAAGCCCTTCGATTGATCCCCGCTTGGCGTGCACAAAACTCAGATCGCCCAAGGTCTCAAAGGGGTGATTGTGATTAGTGCGAAGGTTGAGGACCGACGCTTCCGCAGCAGCGGCAAAGCTTCGCAGACGATCCAGACTGGGTGTGCGGATGGCAATTGCATCAAACCAATTGTCCAGATACCCGGCGAGATCGGCAATCGCCTCCGCCCCCTCCAACCCTGCGGTTACGTTGACACAGCTGGCGCCAAGCTCAGCTGCGCCGAGGCTCAGGGCCGTTGGATTACGCCAACCTGGCAATTCAGCGATCAGCCCAATCCGCCTACCCTGCAGCGATTGGGGCAGCTCCCGCGCCTGCCAAAGATCCCCCAGCACCACCGCACGCGCAATCAGCGCTTGGCAGTCATCGGTGGTCAGATCGTTGAGGGATAAAAGATCAGGCACGGACGCCCCGCTTATTTGAGAGCGCCCGTCATAGCTGACAGAGGTTAGGGAGCGAAAGGCCCGATTGTCAGGAACCTTTAATCGGTAATCCGTGCCAGCACACGATCCCGAGCGTGGTCGAAATAGTAGTTCTCTTCATCCAGGAAATAGCGCGGGGTTGCCAGGAAGGCGAGTAGCAGGATCCCAGTGATCGCCACCATGCACCACGCCACAAGGTCGACAACCGTCATCGGGATAATCACCAGATAGGCAACACTGCTAAGCCAGACCGCAATCAGGGCGGGGATGCCAATCGCGGCACTATGCAGGCACAGGGTCAGCGTAATCTCACGCCGGAACATGCGAATAACGTCGTCGCGCGGCGGCAGGCTGTCATGGCCAGCTTCGGCCAGGCTCTGCCACTCTGCTTCCATCCGCTCACGCATGGATTTGAAGGTAATTGGCTTCCGGACGAGGGCGATAACGGCGATGCAAATCAGCGAGAGACCAATCAGAACCAGATCAACAACCATCACGCTACTCCTCTCACATCACACCATCCGTCTACTAAAGATGATGGTGCCGGATTGCGGCGACGCCAAGACCAGACGCCCGGCATTCGGCAAGAAATCGCCATAAAGCGGGCGGGTTCACGCCGTTTTGACCGTTGCCAGATCGAATAGGCTACGGGTTAAAGGGTTAACGCTTGATGATTTGTCGGGACTTTGGCGGGTTTCCGTTCCCGGGTTAGGGACCAGCCGAGATTAGCGCCGACCTTGCGATCCCCCTTAAGGGCGGAGGCGCTGTGATCCTCGGTCTCACCGGTTAGCACCAGTTGATAACAACGCCGTGGGGCACCGTCGCCAAGATAGATGCTCTCTTCCACATCCAAGCTTGCGCCCTGGGCCTGGAAGCGCCAGCCAGTGCCGCTTAACGGCTTTAAGAGGGCACCGCCTTGAATGGGAGAGACCTGAATATCCGGCGCAATGTGGAAACGAACGGAGAAGCGATGCCCAGCACGGCCATGGAGGCGGTCTTCCCCAAACACGGCCTCACCACTCTCAGACACCGTGATGATACGATCATAGGTCAGGCCAAAGCGGGGCAGCCAACCATCATGGCTCATCGCGATACGGGTGCCATAGGCGCCGGTTTCACGGGTGCTGGCGATGCGGGCGGGCTCCCGCTCAATCCCACCGCCGTCCGTCACGGCACTGGCATTTGTGTCGGCCACCACAAGCGTTGAACTCGCGGCGGTTGAGCGCAGCGGGTCGGTTAGCGCCCCACCAGCCGGATCATGACCGCAGGAGACGATGATCCGTTCCCGCCCATGGGACATCTCAAACCCGAACAGCCCGGCATGGGCGTTTGTGTCATAGGGTTTGGGCGGGGCACCCGCCGTATCGATGATCAGTGAGGTACGGCCAATGCCAACCCGCTCATACCCCGTCTCAACAAGGGAGCGGAGCGGGCGGCCACGCGCATCGGCCTGGGCCAAGGCGGTATCAATAACCAAGGGGTCCGCCTCTAACGCGCCATTCATCGTCGCCAACCCACCATCGCCATGGCGGAACAGGCGAAGGGCCGGGATCGTCCGATCAATGGCATCCTGAATGGCGGGCGGCACCACCTGTCCATCGGCCACCAAGGCAGCGCGAATATCGATCAGGTCGCGCACCACGCCCAACTGGTCCAAGGGGTTACGGGTGATATAGCCACCATCCGGCGCAATCTGCGCGGCCAAACGTTGGGAGATGACCGTGAGCGCCTGGCCCAGCTTCAGCCCATCGGGATCAAGGCAGAGCGCACCTAGCACCCAGCCCTTCAGCGCCACAATCTCACCTGCCCCCACGGTGTCGGGGTCATTCTCAGCGGGTAGGTTGCGCATCAAATGCCGGATCTGGCGGCCCAGCGCGTCCATCAGCAGAGCCTGTCGCTGATCATCCAGCGCCGGCTCATAGAAGGTGAACTGGCTTAACCAATGGGCCACCCGCGCCCCGGTCGTCGGCAATGCCCAGGCGGTTGCGTCCCAGCTGGGATAGGTGTCGAGCCAATTCATGATCGTATCGGCGGCGAGGCGCCGGGCGCTATCACCACCAGCGGCCCGCAAATGGCGCAGCCAATGGAAACCATGCAGCGCCGCCTGCCAACCAATCGGTGCCGCCAACTGACGACCATCAAAGGGGTTGCCGGCTAAGGCGCGCGCGCGGCCAAATAGGGTGAAGGCACCGCCCAGCATGGCCTGGCCACGATCAGCACGGCCGGGCCATGGATCGGGGGGTATCAGGCGGGGTGCCGGTGGCACCGGTCCCCGCAACCCGCGCTCATAGAGCNGGTTGGTAAAGGCAAAGGCACGGCCCTTTTGCTTCAGTTGGGCCCAGGCGCCGGGTTCACTCACCTGAGCGCCTCAATCGCGGTGCCGTAATTGGTGTGGCCAAAGACGGCACTACCGGCGACCAGCACATCAGCACCAGCCTCACGGCACAGAACGGCAGTTTCGGCATTCACCCCGCCATCAATCTGCAGTGCGATTTCGCGACCGCTCGCCTTAATCCGATCTGCGGCGGCTTTAATCTTGGGCAATTGCGGATGAATGAACTTCTGCCCGCCAAAGCCTGGATTGACGGTCATGATGCAGATAAGATCGATATCCTCGATCAGGTTATCGACCACCTCAATCGGCGTTGCCGGGTTAAGGGCAAGCCCAGCCTGGCAGCCAGCAGCCTTAATCGCCTGCACCGTACGGTGGGTGTGTGGCCCCGCCTCCGGATGGACAGAGATCATCGCCGCCCCTGCATCAACGAAGGCCTCGATATAGGCATCAACCGGTGAGATCATCAGATGCACATCAAAAGGCAGATCGGTATGGGGACGAAGCTGCTTGATCAGCTGCGGGCCGAAGGTGATGTTTGGTACGAAATGGCCATCCATCACATCAAGGTGCAACCAATCGGCACCCGCATCCTCAATCGCTTTCGCCTCAACGGCGAGGCGCGCGAAATCGGCGGCAAGCAGGGATGGGGCAATGGTGACGCCGTCATTACGGCGGGCAAGGTCACGGATTGGCATGGCAGTCTGGTCAGTTGGTGGTTGTTGCGTCGGCAAACAGGCTTGCCTGTCTGCTACAACTCCGTATCGAGCGCTGCAAGCGCATCGACCATAAAGTCGATGAAAACCCGGACTTTTGGTGACATTTGTTGGGCAGTTGGAAAAACCGCATAGACCGGCACCGCATCAACATGATGCCCGGTCAGCAATTCAACCAGCCGCCCATTCTTGATATCCGGCCCCACCACATAGGTCGGCAGGCGTGCAATCCCAAGCCCGGCAAGGGTCGCCGTTCGAAGCATGCTTAAGCTATTGCATTGAAGGGGGCCGGTGACCGGCGTGTCGGAATCCCCCTGATCGCCCTTAAACCGCCAAGACAGGCGCTGACTAACCTCACTAAAGGTTAGGCAATCATGGCTGGTTAAATCCGACGGGCGTTTGGGCACGCCGCGTTTCTCCACATATTCTGGGGCGGCAACAATGGTCCAGGTCTGGGTCAGCAGGCGCCTTGCGATCAGGGCGCTATCTGGCATTTCACCGACGCGGATGGTGACATCAAACCCCTCAGCCACCACATCCACACGGCGGGAGCTGGCCACAAGCTCAAGCTGAATATCGGGGAAGGTCTTCTGAAAATTAGCGAAGAGCGGCGCCAACACCCGCTCACCAAAGGTTGGCGGCGTAGACACCCGCAAACGCCCACGCGGCTGACTGCCCATGGAGATAACCGAATTCTCGGCATCATCCAGGCTTTGGACAATGTCCCGCGCCTTCTCATACAGCATCATGCCGATTTCGGTTGGCTGAACGGAACGGGTAGTTCGGTTCAACAGGCGGGTGCCGAGCCTATCCTCAAGTTGCGCGACCTGACGGCTTACAGCGGAGGGGGAGACGCCAAGACGCCGGGCAGCAGCGGAGAAACCATGCTGTTCCACCACCTGCACAAAAACACCGAGGCCATAGAGGCGATCCATCACCAGCCCTATTATTGATCTAAACGCAAAGGTTCATCGATTTTTATACCCATTAATGATTTTTGGAAAGTGGTTATCTTAATCATCAACGGGCGACGGCAGCACCGCCGCTGACAGCTTACACGATGGAGATAATCATGGCCCTCAAGCCTCAAACCGATCAAAACACCGGCGAAACCTGGTTTGGCGACAAGTTCTTCGGTCGCCCAAGCGACCTTAGCCCTGAATGCATCGACCAGTATATGCGCCATGCGCGCCGCCTGCGTGCCTCTGCATTCCACGGCCTGATGGCCGGTAAGGCCGCCAATGACGCCACCGATGACATGCGTGAGCGCCTGCCCGGCTGTGCTGACCGCGCCGCCTCTGCCTAACAATCAGAAATGATGACGGGTTAGGGCTAGGAGCGCGGGCGCGTTTTGTCTAAGGTCCGGCGCGTTCAAAAACCTGCCCAGCAGCCAACCCGTCCTTCATGCGCCTGCTTTACCACCTTTGGCTATCCGCACCCTCGCGCAAGGTCCGCATCTTCTTAGCTGAGAAGAACCTGGAGTTTGACCTGAAGGTCGAGAAGATCTGGGAACGCCGGACCGAATTCCTGGCCATGAACCCGGCGGGTGACGTGCCGGTTCTGATTGAACCGGATGGCACTACCCTCACCGATAGCCAGGTCGTCTGCGAGTATCTGGATGAGGTGTATGGCACCGACAAGCCGTTGCTGGGCGTATCGCCACTGCAGCGTGCGGAAACCCGACGGCTGATCACCTGGTTCGATCAGAAATTTGGCCGCGAGGTGACCGACAACCTAGTCGGTGAAAAACTGATGAAGCGGTTTTTAAAGCTGGGCGAACCGCACGCCCCCTCAATCCGCGCAGGCCATGCGAACATCCACTACCATCTGGATTACATCGGTTATCTGACCGAGCGTCGGCGTTGGCTTGCGGGCAATGACTTTTCCCTCGCTGATATTGCCGCCGCCGCCCATCTCTCCACCGTCGACTATCTGGGCGATGTCCCTTGGGATGAGCATACCCAGGCCAAGGATTGGTATGCGCGGGTGAAGTCCCGCCCATCGATGCGGGATATCCTGACCGATCATATCCCCGGCGCCCCACCGCCAAAGCATTACGACAATCTCGATTTTTAAAACTTCAGCATTCCCTGTTACACTGATCCCATCACCAGCTTCCGCAGCTTGGATGCCTTAATGGGAACCGCCCGCCATTTGATCCTGGCCCTTGCCTTGCTCGCCATCACACCATGGCAAGCGATGGCCGCTGACCCGAGCAGCGTGAAAACCGGCGATACCATCGCGCTGGCGCTAAAGTTTGAGGAATGGGCAGAGCCCAAATCGGCGCTCGTCACCGCCCGTATCGGGGTTGTTACCCAACAGAACCAGGCCGGCCTGATACAGGCGCGGATGAAGGCGGTGTCAGAGGCCGCATCAAACCATGCCGCTTGGCGCTTAGCCCGTTTGCAACCAGCCGCCGGTGCCCGTGGTGCCGCCCTTTGGCAGGGCATCATGGAAACCCGGATGACGCCGGATGAGTTAGGGCGGATGGAGATTGCGCTGCGCGATTATCGGAATGGCGCGGGTGAGGCCAGCTTTGCGATTGAGCGGATCGATTTCTCCCCCACCCTGGCGGAGAAGCAGGCAGTTCGCGCCGCATTGCGTGCCCAGGCTTATCACCAGGCCGCCCGGGAGTTGCAGCAGTTAAACAGCGCCTTCCCGGATAAGCGCTATCGGATCGCATCGATCAGCTTCTCAGATGATGAGGCACAGGATTTCCTTAATGCCCCGCTTTCGCAGATCCTCGGCGATGCGGCTGCCCGCCCGCGAGCCGTGACCAGCCCTAGGCGTGAGGGCGAGGCGAGCCATATCATGCTGACGGCCCATATCGTGCTTACTTCCGAGCCCCTGCCTGAGGAAGATGCAGCACTGGCCACCACCGGCACCAACCGCGAGCAAGCGGCGCTGAACAACCGTTAAGCCCTCAAACGCTAAGCCACCCCAATGACTGAGAACGATCTGAGCCTGGAGCTCGCACCGCGTGTGATCACCCATGATCTCGCGGCCCTTAGCGATCGAGTGCCAAGCGAGGCGCGCAATTTATTCATCTTCGGCCTTGGCTATACCGGCACCTATATCGCCCAGAAACTTGTCGACCTCGGTTGGCGGATCGGCGGTACAAGCCGCGATCCGGACACCAGGGATGCGATGAAGGCATCTGAAATAGAGGCGTTTGATTTCAGCGCGTTAGACAACAAACACATCAGACAATACGACAATTTTGTCGTGACAATTGGCCCCGATCGGCAGTCAGGTCAGGACCCAACACTGGGAGAACAGGGCAACCTGCTAGCCGAACTTGGCCCCCGCTGGATTGGCTACTTCTCAGCGACATCAGTCTATGGCGAGGTTGAGGGCTGGATCGATGAGGCTAGCCCAACCGAGCCGACAACCGAGCGCGGGAAGCGTCGCCTGGCTGTTGAACGAGCATGGACCGGCTGGGCAGAAACCAATGGCATAAACCTAAGCTTGCTGCGTCTCGCCGGTATCTATGGGCCTGGTAAGAACATCCTGGAACAGTTGCGGGCCGGCACCGCACGGGTCATCGACAAACCGGGCCATGTGTTTAACCGAATTCATGTTGAAGATATTGCCCGCTCGGTTCTGTACCGCCTGGCCACCCCGGCCCCAGTTACCATCGACAACCTGGCCGATGGCCAACCGATGAGCCAAATCGACTGGACCAACAAGGCGGCAGAATTGCTGGGCATGGATGCCCCATCACCAATCCCGTTTGAGCAAGCGCGGGCCAGCCTATCCCCGATGGGCCTAAGCTTCTGGTCGGAGAGCCGAAAGATCAGGGCATCTGAATTTTGCTAGGTACACCCAAAGAGCAGAGATCAGAAATCATCACGCGTCAGCTGGCCTGGTCATGACAACGGTAATTCCACCATTGTTGAAGAGCTTTCGGCCAGGATGTCGGCGCTCAAGCTCGGCCTGGGTTTCTGCAGCAATAGGATGCTCAAACATTGGCATGCACATATCGATCTGAAACGGGCATTTATCGAAGAACTCTAGATCGAAGAACTCTAGATAGTCTTCGGTGAACAGCCGATTGATGGCCGTCGAGTTGTAAATCCGGTCCGTGATCTCAACCGCCGTTTCGTCATCGGTATGCTGTTTCATGAAGCCCGTCATCTTATCAGGCGTCATCAACAGGTGCCCCCATGGCGGAATTGGTGAGTCATTGAACCAGAAGGTTCGACCACTTTTATCCGTGATGCCGTGAAGATGGTGGCCATTGAAGGATGACCAGATTGGCGAAAACATTGAGAACAGACGACCACCGGGTTTAAGAGCCCGGTACATCGCCTCCAATCCCGCAGGCAAATCCAAGATGTGCTCAAACGTGGCGATTGAGAAAATCGCATCAAAATAGCCATCTAGGCAGGTGGGCAATTCCTCAATACCGCCGAGCAGGATGTCACGCTTGGCCAGTGCGTCAGGGTCCTCAAGCTCGCCAATCGGAATGAGTTTGCGGTCGACTGCTTGGGTCGCGGCATCGTCGAGGGATGTAAACTCATCCCAATAACCTGGCTCTTGAACACCGATCCATTGATCGGCCTCAAGGGCATCGAAGACCACCCCCTCAGGCAGGCTGCCGCCGACTTCCAAGACACGCTTACCTGTGAAACCAATCGATTTATGGGCCAGGAAGACGTAGTCGATTTGATAGTTGAGGCCGTATTTGGATTTCAGCGCGGCCTTAACATCAAGCTCGGTTGTCATTCATCACCCATCTTGAGTGCGGCGATGAAGGCGCTTTGTGGGATTTCCACATTGCCGAACTGGCGCATCTTTTTCTTACCGGCCTTCTGCTTCTCTAGTAGCTTCCGTTTCCGGCTGATATCACCGCCATAACATTTGGCCGTCACATCCTTACGCATCGCAGAAACGGTTTCCCGGGCGATCACCTTGCCACCAATGGCGGCCTGGATGGCGATCTTGAACAGCTGCTTTGGGATCAGACCTTTCAGCCGTTCGCACAAGTCACGACCGCGGGTTTCAGCAACGGAGCGGTGCACCATCATCGACAGCGCATCCACCGGCTCTTGGTTCACCAGGATGTTCATCCGCACGAGGTCATCGGCGCGATATTCATCCATCTGATAGTCAAAGCTGGCATAGCCACGGCTGATCGATTTCAGACGGTCATAGAAATCGAAGACCACCTCAGACAGCGGCAGGCGGTAAACTACCATCGCGCGACTACCGGCATAGGTGAGGTCCAGCTGCTCACCCCGGCGATCCTGGCAAAGCTTCAGAATGCCACCCAGATACTCGTCTGGGACCAGGATGGTTGCTTTGATCCAAGGCTCTTCGATCTTCTCGATCTTCATCACATCCGGCATATCGGCCGGGTTGTAGAGCTCGATCATCTCACCATTGGTTTGATGGATCCGGTAGACCACCGATGGTGCCGTGGCGATCATGTCCAAATTGAACTCACGGTCCAATCGTTCCTGGATGATCTCCATATGCAGGAGGCCCAGGAAGCCACAGCGGAAACCGTAGCCAAGCGCGGCTGAGGTTTCGGCCTCATAATGGAAGCTGGCATCGTTCAGGCGCAGCTTGCCCAGGCTATCGCGCAAATGCTCAAACTCTGACGCGTCAGCGGGGAAGAGTGAGCAGAAGACGACCGGGATCGATGGCTGGAAACCAGGCAGCATCTCTTCGGCTGGTTTCTTAGCATCGGTAATGGTGTCACCAACGCGGGCGTCCTGAATATCCTTCATACCGGCGGTGAAGAAGCCCATCTCACCCGGCCCAAGCTCGCCAATGGTTTGTAGCTTGGGTGAAAAGACACCGACCCGGTCCAAAACCCGCTCGGCGTTAGTAGACATAAACTTCACCGTCTGCCCGGTTTTAAGCGTGCCCTCCATCATGCGGATCAGCATCATCACGCCGAGATAGCTGTCATACCAGCTATCGACCAAGAGTGCCTTGGGGCGGCTTTCCGGCTCATACTCTGGCGGGTTAAGGCGCTTAACGATGGCCTCAAGCAGCTCGTGGATGCCCTCACCCGTTTTGGCCGAGCACAGAATGGCGTCGGAGGCATCGAGGCCGATCACATCCTCAATCTGCTGGCGCACCCGGTCGGGTTCGGCGGCTGGCAGATCGATCTTATTGATCACCGGGATGATTTCATGATCATGGTCGATCGCCTGATACACATTGGCGAGGGTCTGTGCCTCAACGCCCTGGCTCGCATCGACAATCAGCAGCGACCCCTCACAGGCAGCCAAAGAGCGGCTCACCTCATAGGCGAAATCCACGTGGCCGGGGGTGTCCATCAGGTTCAGCTGGTACTCAACCCCATCATCAGCTGTGTACAGAAGACGCACGGACTGCGCCTTAATGGTGATGCCCCGCTCTTTCTCGATATCCATGTTATCGAGAACTTGCTCGCTCATCTCACGCTGGTTGAGGCCACCACAGGTCTCGATCAGCCGGTCAGCCAGGGTCGATTTACCATGGTCGATATGGGCGATAATGGCGAAGTTGCGGATATGGTCACGGGTGGCCATTGCGGCGTCGATCTCACGGTTAAAAGGTTAAGTGGCAATCACTAGCGAACAGAAATAGGGCCCTANGCAAAAAACGGCAACGGGCGCATGGTCGCGTAATAGCCTTTAACAGGGTCTATCAGGTGCTTTCCTAGCAATGGAAGCCGAAAGCGCGGCTGATTTGCCAACAATAGCCAGACAAAACAACAAGTTTTGGTTGAATCTCTGGCCGTTTGCGGATGTGGCGGCTAGTTTCAAAATCGGTATGTCTCGTTTTTTGCGTCAGTTTTAGCCGGATCGGCCAAAATCATAGGCGCGAACGGGGCGATTGGGGTTCGGTTCTACGTGGTCGCAACATGACATCTGGATCAGATAATACGCCTGGTGACGGTAAGCCGACCAACCAGTCTGATGATGATTTCGACGATTTCGATGACTTCGACGATTTCGATGATTTCGACGAAGCCGCTGGCCTCGATGCGTTCGATGAGGGCGATGACCCGTTTGAGGATGGCTCCGAAAGCGATATTGACGACCTGGACGCCGCCGCCGCTGAGCTAGACGCCTTTGCCGATGATGATGAGGGCACCGTCGACGATGCCCCCGCCGCTGCAGAAGCAGGGGCCGAACCAGCGGCCGATGAACCTGATGCGGAAGAGCCTGGTGCCGACTTAAATGCCGACGGTGATGCAGAGGCGGATGACTTTGCAGCTGATGATTTCTCAGCCGATGAGTTCGATACCGACGAATTTGATGCTGATGATTTCTCGCCTGAAGCGACAAGCGATGATCCCGTCGCTGAAGACACAGCGGATGATGATGACTTCTCAGCCGATGAGTTTGAGCCGGATGCCTTCACTCCGCCGCCCGCAGATCCAAGCGAGGCGCCACCGCTAGAAGCCACGGCGGAAGATATCGCCGATGATGAACCGGCAGCGGCGGAAGAGCCCGCCGCGGAAGACGATAATTTCGGCGATGTCGACCTGGACCAACCAGAAGCAACAGAACCGGAAGCGCCAGCCGAGGCCGAGGCTCCGGTAGCGGCGAGTGCCGATGACGACCTGGACGCCATGCTGCAAGCAAACGCCGGCGGTGAAGAGGTTGATGAAGCCGGCTTCCCAATTGACCCCGCCGCCGAAGAGGCCGCAGCGGAGGAGCCAGCAGAAGAACTAGCGACCGATGACGCTGAGCAAGCCAAGCCAGTTGCCGAGGAAGCGCTCGCAGCAGATGTCGCCGCTGACCTTGACCCGGATCCGGTGGATGAGGATGAAGCGTTCCTCGCCGATGATGAGCCAGTAAGTGAGGAACCCGCCACTGAGGAACCGGCTGCGGCAGAGCCCACTGCTGAAGACCTGGCTGCTGAAGAACCGGCTTCCGATGCACCAGCTGTGGACGAACCCACCGCCGGCGAACCAGTCGATGCATCGGATGACGATGATGATCTAATGCCCGCCGCCGATAATGTGGCCGGGTTAAGCGGTGATGATGAACTAAGCCAATCGGATGCAGCTGATACGCTGGCAACGGAACCCACTGTTGCCGTTGATTCCGATGAGGTCGAAGCCTCTGCCGAACCGCTCGCCGATGATGCTGGCGATGAACCAGCAGACGAACCCGAACAACCCGCCGCTGAGGAAGATGCTGCCGATGCTGATGAAGCAGCAGCTGTGGCAGCGGCCGCTACTGCCGCCGCCGCCACGGCTGACGACGCAGCAGAAGAGACAGAAGAAGCTGCGCCAGCGCCACGCCCTAGAAAACGCAGCCGCGGCCCGAGCATTCCGCTAATCGATATCGGCACCGATGGCTTTGACAAGCTAACTGAAGCTTATCCGAAGCGTCTTCGCGCCATTCAGGCATTGGCCAGCCGCAAGCTGACCAAAAATGGCCTGAAGTTCGCTGAAAAACTCTGCCGGGGCTGGAGTGGTAAAGCCACCGTTCCTTACCGGACAGAGATTGAACGGGTGAATGGCGCCATGGATGGCGAGCCAGGCGCTTACGTAATCAATCTGGCTTTTGAGATGGCCTGTACGACAGGTGCTGCCGAAGACCCAGAGGGCGGCCAGCGCCTGCTCCACACCATGGATTGGTCGCTGGATGGTATTGGCCGAATGTTGGTTGCCGCCCGCCGCCATTGCGATGCTGGCCTTTGGGTGAACTTCACCTGGCCTGGTTATGTCGGCACGTTGCAGGGCATCGCACCTGGCCGCTTCGCCGCCGCGATTAACCATGCACCGATCAATGGCGCTGGCCCTGGTCCGGTTGCCTGGGCGATGAGTAAGGCAAAATGGTACGGGCAGAAGGGCATGCCGCCAGCGCTGCTGCTGCGCCGTGTCTTTGACGAATGCGAAGACTTCGATGCTGCCGTTAATATGATTGAGAAGACGCCAATCTGTTACCCGGCGATCTTCTCCGTTCTTGGCGTTCAGGATGGCGAATTCTCAGTCATCGAACGGACTGAAACCGCGAAGAGCACGCAGAAACGCGCACCGGCCGTATCAAACCACTGGCTGAATAATGAGTTCAAAGGCACCGTAACGGCCTTCCAGAGCCCAGAGCGCCTTGTGGCCATGAAGAGCCGCATCGCCAAGGGTGTCGATGAAACCAATTGGTTGGTCCATCCGATCCTGAATCCGGATACCCGTCTGTCGGTCGATTTGAACCCGACAACCGGGCGCATGCGGGTCCGCACCTATCAGGGGCTTCAGCCAACCTCGGCGTTCCTTGATATCTACGCTGATTAACCACCACCCGCGCTTTAAACTGCCCCTTTGTATCCACGCTTTTACAGGGCGTTTTCAGGCTGTCTGACCGAAAATACTCCCCACTTTCGCACGTGCGTTTTTATATAGTGATACGCAATATGTAATTTTGGGCCCATTATGGCTGTAAGATCAGTCCGTAATGGTGGTTTGGGGAAAGTAAACATGTCAGATCCAGGCAACGGACATCGCGGCGATCCCCCGCCGCTGCGCGCCAATCCTGATGACCGGCTGGCCCCACCACCCGAGCCTGTACGCGACCTGATTAATCCCCAATGGTTCCAGCGCTTTAAGGGTATGATGCCCGGCAGCAAACGCCGCGAGGCCGGCCCCACCCCAACCGAGGGGTTCATGACCGGCGGCATGTCAGTTTTTCCAGGCGGCAGCGGTCGCCGTTCAGCGCGTGCACGGCCATCGGTTTCACTCTACCGCGCGATGCGTTTCGTCATGGGCCAGGTTGGCCAGATGACGGTTGGCAACTTCTCATCAAAACAGCGACAGGCGGCCCGCTACTTCCGGCAGGAAGGGAATGTCGCACTCGATAAGATGACGTCGTTCAATCGGCGTGAGGCCAAGGAATACCAGACTGGCCTGGCCGCGCTCGCGATCCATGCGAAGGAGCGAGGCGTATCGATTGATCTGTCAGTTATCGAGAATGGCGAACAACTAAAGCAGATCATGCTTCAGGCCCGCGTCAGCCGTAAGGCCATTGATCGCGCTAAGATGTCGGTTGAACGGCAAATCATGCTGCCTAAGGGAACCCTAACGCTTCGTGAAGTTGCCAACCAATTCAAGATGACCGACCCCAGTGAAGAGGTCGCCATCCTTGCCGCCCGCGCCGGATATAAGCTGAGCCGGGCAATGCGAAACCGCTCGATGCCACCGCAAGATGCCAGTGTTGATGGCGTTCTGGCCGATATTGAGCAAAAGGCCGCCCATAGCCCCTACCTCGCCCACCATGAACGGGTCAGCGAGCATGTGCGCCATACCTTCACCGGTATCCATGGCACCAAGCGTCTGAAAGATGTAATTGATGGCCTCGTCGCTATCGACCCAAGCCTAGCCAAGGGCCGTGAGATGCGTGAGATCAGGACAGATATGCGGGCGTTGGCCGATACTGGCCTGAAAGAGAGCGGCCGGTTCATGCAGCAATACGGCAATCAGTACGGCAAGGCCGTTCGTGACATGGTTCCACTGTCGCGCATGCAACCTGCTGATAAGCTGGTGCTGGCACGGATTAATGACTTTGTCTCAGCCAGTATTACCAAGCTTCATAGCGAGGGTAAGATCGATGATCGCCAGGGATCACGCCTTGTGGTTGCCGCAGATGCCGCGATCTCCGGCACGGCGCAGTTCATCGACATGCTGGACAACCGAAACACCGCTGAATTCACGCCGCCAGCGGCAACAGCAGCGACGCCGGGCGGTCGATAAACCGTCCTAAATCGACCCAGCAACCGGTCTTAAAATCATGAGTGAAGACGATCTGATCCATGTTGATGTCCATGACTTCATGGAGAACAACCGTGGGGAGCTGATGCTTGTGCTCGACGGTCAGCCGGAGCCACCAACTTCAGCCGCCCAACTGCGCCTTGCCCATAAGCGCGATGAAGCCGTGCTCCACCGCGGCGATGGCAAGGACATGCTGATCGACAAAATCCATCCAGAGGCGATGGAAAAGCTGCGCGATGTTGAAACCATCGTGGTGACCGAAATGGATGGCGAAGAGATACTCCATTCCTATTTCGCCAAGGTGCAGGAATTCGCCCAAGCCTAGCCTGTAATGCCTTACCTGACCGCCAAAGAAAAAGCCCCGCCACCAACTGGTGATCGGGGCTTTTCTTATCCTTAAAGGCCAGCTGTTTAAGCGGCCTCAGCCTCATTGGCGATGTTGCGCAGGACGTAGTGGAGGATGCCGCCATTGCGGTAGTACTCCAGCTCATCCAGCGTATCGATCCGGCAGAGAAGGTCGACCGTCTCGCTTGAGCCATCAGCACCGTGGATGGTCATTTGAACCGTGCCACGTGGCGTCAGCCCATCACTAATACCGGTGACGTCAAACGTCTCGGAACCATCAAGTTTCAGGGTCTCACGGGTGACACCATCTTTGAACTGCAGCGGCAACACGCCCATGCCAACCAAGTTGGAACGGTGGATACGCTCAAAGCTCTCGGTGATCACGGCCTTAACGCCCAATAGGCGTGTACCCTTGGCCGCCCAATCACGGGATGAGCCGGTGCCATACTCCTTACCGGCGATCACCACGAGGGGCACGCCCTCAGACTTGTACCGCATGGCGGCGTCGAAGATTGGCAGTTGGTCACCTGATGGGTGGTGCTTGGTATAGCCACCCTCAACACCGTCCAGCATCTCATTCTTGATGCGGATGTTGGCAAAGGTGCCACGGGTCATGATCTTGTCGTTGCCGCGACGGGAGCCATAGGAGTTAAAGTCCCGTGGCCGCACCTGATACTCGAGCAGGTACTCACCAGCGGGGCTATCCTTCTTGATCGCACCGGCAGGTGAGATGTGGTCGGTAGTGACACTGTCCGCCAGCTTGGCCAGCATCCGGGCGCCCTTCACATCGGCAATCGCCTCCGGCTCCGCCGTCATACCCTGGAAGAAGGGTGGGTTCTGCACATAGGTGGAACCCTCACTCCAATCATAGGTCAGGCCACCGCCAACATTGATGGATTGCCACTCTTCCGGGCCTTTGAAGACATCGGAATAGCGCTCCACGAACATCTCACGGGTTAGGCTCTTCTCCCGCACCGCCTGGATCTCGGCATTCGATGGCCAGATGTCCTTTAAGAAGACGTCGTTGCCATCATGGTCTTGGCCAAGCGGCTCTTTCATGATGTCGATATTCATGTTGCCAGCCAGAGCATAGGCAACAACCAGCGGCGGTGACGCCAAATAGTTGGCGCGCACATCCGGGCTGATCCGCCCCTCAAAGTTCCGGTTACCGGATAGGACCGAGGTTGCAACCAGGTCACCGTCACTGATGGCTTTAGAGATCGGTGCCGGTAGTGGCCCAGAGTTGCCAATACAGGTGGTGCAGCCATAGCCAACCAGGTTGAAGCCGAGGGCATCCAGATCATCCTGCAGCTCTGCCTTCGCAAGGTAGTCAGTCACAACCTGACTACCCGGTGCCAATGACGTCTTCACCCATGGCTTCACGGTTAAGCCCTTGGCCCGGGCATTCCGGGCGACGAGGCCCGCAGCCAGCATCACGCTTGGGTTCGAGGTATTGGTGCACGAGGTGATCGCGGCGATCACCACATCACCATGGCCGATTGAGTAATCCTCACCCTCAACCGGCACTTCCTTATCCACGTCATTGACGGCGAATTGGCCGGTCAGCTCACCTTTAAACGCCGGGGCCGCTTCGGACAGCAGAACCCGATCCTGCGGCCGCTTAGGCCCGGCGAGCGATGGCACAACATCGCCGAGGTCTAGCTCAAGCGTGTCAGTGTAGACCGGCTCTGGTGCGTTGGGGTCGAGCCACATGCCTTGTTCTTTGGCATAGGCCTCAACCAGCTTCACCCGTGCCTCATCACGGCCGGTGAAACGGAGATAGCGAAGCGTCTCGTCATCGATTGGGAAGAAACCACAGGTTGCACCGTACTCGGGCGCCATATTGCCGATGGTGGCCCGATCCGCGAGGGTCATCTGGCTAACACCAGGGCCGTAGAACTCAACGAACTTACCAACAACCCCACGCTCACGAAGCATCTGGGTGACGGTCAGAACCAAGTCGGTGGCGGTGGCCCCCTCTGGCAGCTTGCCGGTAAGGCGGAAGCCAATGACCTCTGGGATCAGCATCGAGACAGGCTGACCAAGCATGGCAGCCTCAGCCTCAATACCGCCAACGCCCCAGCCAAGCACGGCCATGCCATTCACCATGGTGGTGTGGCTGTCGGTACCAACCAGGGTGTCAGGATAGGCGCATTTGATGTTCTTGTTGGTTGGATCGGCTGGGTCCTTACCGGTCCAGATGGTTTGAGCCAGATACTCCAGGTTCACCTGGTGGCAGATACCTGTGCCTGGTGGGACAACGCGGAAGTTATCAAACGCCTCCTGCCCCCAACGCAGGAACTCGTAACGCTCACCATTACGCTCAAACTCCCGCTCAACATTCAGTTGGAATGCCGATGGGGTGCCAAACTCATCCACCATGACCGAGTGGTCGATGACCAGATCAACAGCGGAGAGTGGGTTAATCTGTTCGGCATCACCGCCCATGCCAACCATGGCATCGCGCATGGCGGCCAGGTCAACCACCGCCGGAACACCGGTGAAATCCTGCATCAGCACGCGCGCGGGGCGGTAGGCGATTTCCTTGGTGCTCTTCTTCTCTTTCAACCATTCAGCCACCGCGGCGACATCATCGGCGGTTACCGAGCGGCCATCTTCAAAGCGCAGCAGGTTCTCCAGCAGCACCTTCAAAGTGAAGGGCAAGCGAGAGATATCGCCCAGCTTCTCAGCCGCTGCTGGCAGGCTGTAATAGGTGTAGGTCTCACCGTCGACATTGAGTTCACGGCGGGCATCGTAGGAGGATTTAGTGGCAGCCACGGGTCGGTATCTCCTGCAAAGGCGGAAAAGAACGGTGAGGTCGGCTCAAGACCGTCAGACGGATGACAATATAGGGAGTGCTGCGGCCATCTGCGACCACACAAACACCCTATACTTGGTCGGAATGCACCCCTTCTGGGCACTGCACAGCAGCATAGTGAAATTGCTGCAGCGCACCATTAAAGCTCAATGAATTCCGCAAGTTATCCACTTGCAAACCGCATCGATTCCTATTGTCAGCGACGACCGTTCTACATATGGTTGCACGCTAACAAAAGCAGATCGGCCAAAGAGCCGACAAAAAACAGGCCGATTGGTCAGCCGTCGTTGGGAATACGTCCTTATGACTGGGCCATAGAAGATCGGTCAGGGATCGAAACGGCAAGAAGGAGCGGCGCAAGGCGGTAGCCATCGCGCCGTTAAGGCGTTGGCGAGAGCAATCCACCTGCACACAACCCAACACCATTTAATCGTTTGCCGGATGATGGAGGGCCCCCATGCCTGACGGCGCTGCTGCGATCATTTCCACCGGTACCGATACCTTCCCGAAGCTGCTGCTTGAGCATGCGGTCAACCGCCCGAACCACACCGCCATGCGGGAGAAAGAGTTCGGCATTTGGCAATCTTGGAGCTGGGCGCAGGCGCTCGACGAAATCCGCGCCATGTCTTGCGGCCTCGCCGCCATGGGCTTTAAGCATGGTGATCGCCTCGCGATCATTGGTGACAACCGCCCGCACCTCTACTGGGCCATGACAGCCGTTCAGGCGCTGGGCGGCGTGCCGGTCCCGATCTATCAAGACAGTGTCGCCGAGGAGATGTCCTACATCCTCAACCATGCCGAGGCGCGATTTGCCCTCGTTGAGGATCAAGAGCAGGTGGATAAGGTCCTCTCAATCCTGGATGAAGTGCCGGTCGACACCATCATCTATGACGATCCGCGCGGCATGCGGAACTACACCGAGGACTTCCTACACAGCCTGAGCGACCTGCAAGGTAAAGGCCGCGAGTGGCATAAGGACAAGCCTGACTTCTTCGAAGCTGAGGTCAAGAAAGGCCGCGGTTCCGATGTCTCGGTCATGCTCTACACCTCCGGCACCACCGGACGGCCGAAGGGCACGATGCTGACCTTCGACAATGTGCTGGTGATGTCGCGCAATGCGGCGGAGTACGAGAAGCTGTCATCGGATGAGGATGTGCTGGCCTATCTGCCTATGGCCTGGGCCGGTGACCATGTCTTCTCTTTCGGCCAACAATATGTGACCGGCTTTACCGTTAATTGCCCCGAGAGTGCAGAGACGGTGCTGATGGATCTGCGGGAGTTGGGGCCAACCTACTTCTTCGCCCCGCCACGGATTTTCGAGAACATCCTGACCACCGTCGCCATCCGGATGGAGGATGCCGGGCGGTTTAAGCGTTGGCTCTATAAAATCTTCATGGATCACGCCTCCAAGGTCGGCATCGACCTGCTTGAAGGACGCCCGGTTTCCGGCGGTGACCGGTTCAAATACTGGCTGGGTGAGAAGCTGATCTATGGCCCGTTGAAGAACGTGCTGGGTTTCACCCGCATCCGCATTGCCTATACGGCGGGCGAGGCGATTGGCCCGGATATCTTCAACTTCTTCCGGGCGCTCGGCATTAACATCAAGCAGATCTATGGCATGACCGAGGGCGCGGTGTTCGTCACCATTCAACCCTCCACCGAGGTGAAGTCGGATACGGTCGGCAAACCGGTGCCAGGGGTTGAGCTCAAAATCGCGGATAATGGTGAGGTGGTGTTCCGCTCACCCGGCGTCTTCAAAGAGTACTTCAAGAATGATGAGGCCACCGCCGAGGCCAAGACCGATGGCTGGTTCCATACCGGCGACGCCGGTGTGATCGATGAGCTTGGCCATCTGAAAATCATCGACCGGGCCAAGGATGTGGGCAAGCTGACCGATGGGTCGCTGTTTGCGCCGAAATACATCGAGAACAAGCTGAAGTTCTTCCCCTTCATCAAGGAAGCGGTCGCGATCGGCGATGGCCGGGATTACGTCTCGGTCATGATCAATATTGATCTGGAAGCCGCCGGTAACTGGGCCGAGCGGCGCAACCTTGCCTATACCGGCTACACCGATCTGGCGGGACGATCCGAAATCTATGACCTGATCAAAGACAATGTGGAGCAGGTCAATCGTGACCTCGCCAATGACCCGAACTTAAGCGGCTGTCAGATCAAGAAGTTCCTGGTGCTGCATAAGGAACTGGACGCCGATGATGGCGAGCTGACCCGCACCCGGAAGGTCCGGCGCAAGCATGTGGGCGATAAGTATAAGCCGCTGATTGATGCGCTCTACACGCAAGCAGACAGCGCCTATATCGAAACCGAGGTCACCTTTGAGGATGGCCGTAAGGGCATGATTAAGGCCGATCTGAAAATCGAAGAGGCCGATATCAGCGCGCCGAAGACGAAGGAGGCCGCAGCATGAGTGAGGTCGTGGACGCACCCGCCGGGAACGCCGCCGCCGCGCATAATGCCGAGGCTGAGGCCCGGCATAAGTCGCGCATCGGCGACACCCTGCTTGAGGTCAAGAACATCTCGCTTCGCTTTGGTGGGGTGAAGGCGCTGACCGATATCAGCTTCGATGTGAAGCAGCATGAGATCCGCGCGATCATCGGCCCGAACGGCGCCGGCAAGTCCTCAATGCTCAATGTTATCAATGGCTTCTACCACCCGCAGGAAGGCACCATCACCTACAAGGGTGTAACGCGGGAGAAGATGCGCCCGCATAAAGCTGCCGCCCAGGGCATCGCCCGTACCTTCCAGAACATCGCCCTGTTTAAGGGCATGTCGACCCTGGACAACATTATGACCGGCCGGGTGCTGAAGATGAAGCAGCCCTGGTTCATGCAGGCGCTCTATTGGGGCCCAGGCCAGCGGGAAGAGATCGAGCATCGCGAGTTCTGCGAGCACATCATCGACTTCCTAGAAATCCAACACATTCGCAAAACCCCAGTCGGCCGCCTGCCCTATGGCCTACAAAAGCGGGTTGAGCTTGGCCGTGCGCTGGCAGCGGAGCCTGAGCTGCTGCTGCTTGATGAGCCGATGGCCGGGATGAATGTGGAAGAGAAAGAGGATATGTGCCGCTTCATCCTCGATGTGAATGATGAGTTCGGCACCACTATGGCCCTGATTGAACACGATATGGGCGTGGTGATGGATATCTCCGACCGCGTTGTCGTGTTGGATTACGGCAAGAAGCTCGCCGATGGCACCCCGGATGCGGTGCGTTCAGACCAGGCGGTTATCGACGCCTATTTGGGGGTCGCCAATGATTGAAGCACTCTTCATCACGCCCTTTGTTGAGATTGCGGAATATCCGTATTTCTTCCTCGAGGTGCTCATCAGCGGCCTGCTGACCGGGGTTATGTATTCCCTGGTCGCCCTTGGCTTTGTCCTGATCTTTAAGGCGTCTGGCGTCTTCAACTTTGCCCAGGGCATTATGGTCCTGTTCGCCGCCCTGACCGTCGTTGGCTTCATGGATTACGGCGCGCCCGCCTGGCTTGCGATCATTCTCACCGCCGTGGTGATGGTCGGCCTCGCCTTCGGGGTTGAGCGGTATGTGATGCGGCCCCTGGTCAATCAGGACCACATCATCATGTTCATGGCCACGATCGGCCTCGCCTATTTCCTCGACGGGTTTGGGCAGACGATCTGGGGCTCCGATGTGAAGAGCTTTGCCTTCGATCTGCCGCGCGACAATTACCAACTCCTCGATGGTGAGGTGTTCGTAAACCAGCTCGACTTGCTGGGCGGTGTCATCGCGGCGCTGCTGGTTGGTGGCCTCGCGATCTTCTTCCAAAAGACCAAGATTGGCCGTGCCCTGCGGGCAGTTGCCGATGATCACCAGGCAGCGATGAGCGTGGGTATCCCGCTCAACCAAATCTGGGTAATCGTCTGGTCGGTCGCCGGTATCGTCGCGATTGTCGCCGGCATCATGTGGGGTGCCAAGGTGACCGTGCAGTTCTCGCTGTCCCTCATCGCGCTTAAGGCCCTGCCGGTTCTAATCCTGGGTGGTTTCACCTCCATCCCCGGCGCCATCATTGGCGGGCTGATCATCGGGGCGGGTGAGAAAATCGCTGAGAATTTCTGGGGTCCGGCCCTGGGCGGTGCCATTGAAGATTGGTTTGCCTATGTGTTGGCGCTGGTGTTCCTGCTGTTCAGACCGCAGGGGCTGTTCGGCGAAAAGATTATCGAACGGGTGTAGGTGACGAGACATGTTTTATCGTGAAGCCGGCCAGTTCAAGGCCACCTACGCCGCCGATCAGGCAATCTTCCCAATCCTGCAGGATAAGATCGGGATCGCGATCATTCTGGCCATCGCCTTTGGCGTGATCCCAGCCTTCGCCAGCGACTATTTCCTATCCTCGCTGATGCTGCCATTCCTGGTGTTCTCGCTCGCGGCACTCGGCCTCAATATCCTGCTCGGCTATTGCGGGCAGTTGAGCCTGGGCACCGGTGCGTTCATGGCCTGTGGTGCCTTCTTTGCGTACAAGATCACCACCGCCTTTCCGGAACTGAACATCATCTTTGTCTTCCTGCTGGCCGGTGCCGGTACCGCCGCCGTTGGCGTGTTCTTTGGCCTGCCCAGCTTGCGGATTAAGGGCTTCTATCTGGCAGTGGCCACACTGGCCGCGCAGTTCTTCCTGATCTGGATGTTTAACAAGGTCGATTGGTGGACGAATTTCAGCCCGTCTGGCGTGATCTCCGCCCCGCCGCGTGAGGTTCTGCCGGGCTTCGCCGTCACCGGTTCCTCAGCCACCCCCGTGGATCGCTACTATTTCGCGCTGGGCGTAGTGTGTGTGCTGGCACTGCTGGCGAAGAACATGGTCCGCTCACGCATTGGCCGGACCTGGATGGCGATCCGCGACATGGATATCGCCGCTGAGATTATTGGCATCCGCCCGATGGCGGCCAAGCTCTCCGCCTTTGCCATCAGCTCCTTCTACATTGGTGTCGCTGGTGCCCTTTGGGCATTTGTCTACACCTCTTCGGTGGAGGCGCTGGCCTTTGACATCAACCGGTCATTCCAAGTGCTGTTCATGGTGATCATCGGCGGCTTGGGCAGCATCCTGGGCTCGTTCCTTGGTGCCGCCTTCATCGTGCTTTTGCCGATCATCATCAACCAGGCACCGGCCGCCGTTGGCATCGTTATGGACACCGCCCTATTGGGACATATCGAGTTCATGGTGCTGGGCGCCCTGATCATCATCATTCTGATTGCCGAGCCCCATGGCATGGCCAGGCTTTGGCAAATCGGGAAGGAGAAGCTGCGGCTTTGGCCATTCCCGCATTAAAGGCCCAGCTTTAGAGCGTTTTTACCAATACCTCATGACGGCCGCTGGGACCGCGGCAACCGACAAAACCGGGTCATGGGGACAAACACAGGTCCCCCAAGAGTGTTTAAGCCTCGTCAACCAAATGGGAGGAAAACGAGCATGAACTTTAAGCGTTTAACCGCGCTGGCTGTCGCCACCGTTATCGGTGCCGGTGCCTTCTGGGCATCACAGCCAGCCGTCGCCCAGGCTGAGGATGAGATGTTCATCCCGCTGATGGTCTACCGCACCGGCCCTTATGCGCCGAACGGCATCCCGCTAGCTGACGCGTTCCAGGACTACCTGAAGGTCCTGAACGAGCGTGACGGCGGCATCAACGGCGTCAAGATGACCTGGGAAGAGTGTGAAACCCAGTACAACAACGACCGCGGCGTTGAGTGCTATGAGCGTCTGAAGAATAACGGCCCAACCGGTGCCGCAGCGTTCTTCCCGTTCTCAACCGGCATTACCTATGCGCTGATCGAGCGTGCCACCAACGACAAGATTCCGGTCTTCTCGATGGGCTATGGCCGCGCCGATGCGTCTGACGGTCGGGTCTTCCCCTATGTCTTCACCTCGCCCACCACCTACTGGGCGCAGGCTGATGCCATGATCAACTATATCGCCCAGCAAGAAGGCGGTTACGGTGATCTGGACGGTAAGAAAATCGCGCTGGTCTATCACGACAGTGCTTACGGTAAAGAGCCGATCAAGACCCTTGAGCTGCTGGCTGAAGAGCATGGCTTTAAGCTGACCCTGCACCCGGTGTCGCACCCAGGTCTGGAGCAGAAATCAACCTGGCTACAAATCGGCCGTCGGGTGAAGCCTGACTGGACCCTGATGTGGGGCTGGGGCGTGATGAACGCCACTGCCATCAAGGAAGCGTCCGCCGTCGGTTATCCAATGGATCGCTTCATCGGTGTCTGGTGGTCCGGCTCTGAGGTGGATGTGCGCCCAGCGGGCGACCAAGCCATCGGCTACAAGGCTGGTAACTTCCACGGTGTTGGCCAGGACTTCGGCGTGGTGCAGGACATCCTGACCCATGTCTACGCCAAGGGCCAAGGCACCGGTCCAGAAGATCAGGTTGGTGAGGTTCTCTACAACCGCGGCCTGATCAACATGTTCATCATCACCGAAGCCATCCGGACCGCCATGGGCCGTTATGGCGATAAGGCACTCACCGGTGAGCAAGTTCGCTGGGGCTTTGAGAACCTGAACATTGATCAGGCTACCCTCGAGCGTGCCGGTTTCGATGGCATGATGAAGCCAATCCAACTGAGCTGCACCGACCACGAAGGTGGCGGCCAGCTTCTCGTCCAGCAATGGAACGGTTCTGAGTGGGAGGTTGTCTCCGACTGGATTGAGCCAAATGGCGATCTAATCCGCGGCCTCTATGAGGCATCCGCTGAGCAATATGCCAACGAGAAGGGCATCGCCCTCGACCGCTGCACCTCGTAAGCGCAGCTGATCCAAACTTCTTCAGCCGGGGCGGTGCCCCATCGCCCCGGCTGTTTTACCCAAAACGAACCTGATTAGCGGAGTTGCCAGGCCATGGCCGAAACAGCGACCAAACATGTGGGACATTCGAACCCAGCAGAGGTGGCACCCGATGCCCTGCTTCAGGTTAACAATATCGAGGTCATTTATGACCACGTGATCCTAGTATTGAAGGGCGTGTCACTCGCTGTGAATAAGGGCCAGATTGTTGCCCTGCTCGGCGGCAATGGCGCAGGTAAGACCACAACACTGAAAGCGATTTCCAACCTCCTACGCGTGGAACGCGGTGAGGTTACCAAAGGCTCCATCACCTTCAGCGGCCAGCGGGTCGATACCCTGACCCCCAATGACTTGGTGAAGAGCGGCGTCATCCAAGTGATGGAAGGTCGCCACTGTTTTGAGCACCTGACGGTTGAGGAAAACCTCCTGACCGGTGCCTATACCCGCAGCGTTGGCCGGGGCCAGATCAATGCCGATCTGGAGATGGTCTACAACTACTTCCCGCGCCTCAAAGAGCGGCGGAAAAGCCAATCCGGCTATACCTCCGGCGGTGAACAGCAGATGACGGCGATCGGTCGTGCCCTGATGGCAAAGCCGAACATCATCCTGCTTGACGAACCCAGCATGGGCCTTGCCCCGCAGCTGGTGGAACAAATCTTTGAGATCGTCAAAGCGTTGAACGAAAAAGAGGGCGTTACTTTCCTCCTTGCTGAGCAGAACACCAATGTCGCGCTGAAATACGCACAATACGGCTACATCCTCGAGAATGGCCGGGTGGTGATGGATGGCGAGGCGAAAGAGCTGCGCGAGAATGAGGATGTGAAGGAGTTCTATCTCGGCGTGTCCTCGACCGGTAAGAAGAACTACCGCGACGTAAAGAACTACAAGCGCCGCAAGCGCTGGCTGACCTAAGCCGCCTACCGACCATTAAACGATAGAGACCTGCCCCATGACCGACGCTCATTACGACGCGCTCGAAACCCGTAGCCATGACGAGCGTGAGGCCAGATTGATGGCCGCCCTCACCGATCAGGTGGCCCATGCCAAGGCGAATAGTGCGGCCTATGCCGACATGCTGGCCGATGTGGACCCGGCCTCGGTCACCGACCGTGCGGCCCTTGCCAAGCTGCCCGTGACACGAAAAAGCGACCTAACCGAGCGGCAGTCGAGCGCGCCACCGCTGGGTGGCTTTAACGGGCAACCGCTTGAGCAGATCCGCCGCGTCTTCTCTTCCCCCGGCCCGATCTATGAGCCACAGGGTGACCAACCAGATTTCTGGCGCTTTGCCCGTGCACTGTACGCCGCCGGGTTCCGGGCCGGCGATATCGTCCATAACTGCTTTGCCTATCATTTCACCCCGGCGGGCTTCCTGTTCGACGATGCAGCCAAGGCGCTGGGCTGCCCGGTTTTCCCGGCTGGCACCGGTAATACCGAAGGTCAGGCGCAGGCCATGGCGCATTTGAAATGCAGCGGCTATGCGGGCACACCAGACTATCTTAAGGTGATCCTGGAGAAGGGTGATGAGCTTGGGCTCGACACCAGCAGCCTGGTCAAAGCCTCTGTCGGCGGCGGCCCGCTCATGCCCGATGTGAAAGCCTGGTATGAGACGCGCGGCGTCGCGGTTTACCAAAACTATGGCACCGCCGATCTGGGCTTGATCGCCTATGAAACCCCAGCCCGCGAGGGGTTGGTGTGTGATGAGGGCGCGTTGGTTGAAATCGTGCGCCCCGGCACCGGCGACCCAGTTGCCGAGGGTGAGGTTGGTGAGGTTGTGGTGACCCTGTTTAACCCGGCCTACCCGCTAATCCGCTTTGCCACTGGTGATCTCTCCGCCGTCATGGCCGGTGATAGCCCATGCGGCCGCACGAATATGCGGCTTAAGGGCTGGATGGGCCGCGCCGATCAGGCCACCAAAGTCAAAGGCATGTTTGTCCGCCCAGAGCAGATTGCGGAAGTTCTCAAGCGCCATGACGGCATCGGGAAAGCCCGACTGGTCGTTGATCGTGGTGACGGCACCGATGTCATGACGCTCAAGGTTGAGGCTGCGGATGCCGGGATCGCAAGCGCGGTCACTGACAACCTAGCGGCCATCGTAAAGCTAAAGGGCAATGTCGAGATCGTAGAGCCGGGCAGCCTGCCCAATGATGGCAAAGTGATCGATGATGTGCGTAGCTACGATTGATCTGCCTTAACCGGTCATCTTCTTGGCTGGCACGGTCTTAAGGTCGATCAGCTTGCCCTCGCTGGCATCCAACATCGTATCGGTGCGCAGGAACATCCAGACCCGGGACGAGCCACAGGGAAACCACCCGTTGTGGAAGCTCATCACATCCTTATCGGCATAGACGCGCAGCTTATGCCGGTGCCCAAAGGGCGGAACCCCATCGGGCAAGTAGCCAACAATCTCTTTCATGAACTTGGCGTCTGGCTTCTCAAACTCCTCGCCCGTTGCCCGCATCAGTTTGCGTAGGCTGACCTGGTTCCGGCCATTAATGATGAACAGAAACCCCTCGCCACTGCGACGGCCACGAAGCACTAGGGTTCGGTTGATCTGCCGAACCCCTGCCCGCAGGCGTAAGGCAACCTGCTTCGGGTCACGGACCGGATCGGGAAACACGCGGTGGACGAAGCCCACGCCCAATCCTTTGAGGACAGACTCAATAACTCCAGTGTCAACCGGCGAGGTCTTAGTTAAGGGCTGCTCCTCATAGGCGAAAGCATCATCGGTGACCCGCTCTGGGGTCCCGATCAAGGGTTGATCATCGGCCGGTGCCGGGGCCTCGCCCGTGGCGCCCTCTTGCGCTTCAAAGCTGCCGGGTTCAGCGGTGTCAGTCATGACAACAAACTCCTGACCAGGCGGTGGTGGGGGATTACGCCATCCTGGTTCTGCACCAAGGGTAGAGGTGTATTGGTTGCCGAATGGTTATTTGGCGCCGCACTACTCTTGGTTAGGGCGAAATCTGTGCTAATCCTCCGGCTTCAATTTCCAGCCTGGCCACTCGCCCAACCACATGACCGACCCAACCGCCCCGGCGGCCACAGCATCAAGCAGCAAACCGGCGATCACCCTCGACCAGGCAGTGATTTGCAGGGGTGGGCTCGCGCTAACCGCGCCGCTCAATCTGCGATTTGAGGCCGGATCGGTGACCCTGATCCAAGGACCGAACGGCGTGGGCAAGACCAGCCTGCTACGCGTGCTGGCCGGCCTTTTGCCGGTAATGGGCGGCGATGTCAGTGAGACGCTCTCCAGTGATCAAACCAAGGCGGTAATGCCCTTCGAACCAGTTTGGTTGACCATGGTCGGGTGGCTGCCCGTCACGCCGGGCTTGCCACCAGGTCTCAACAGCGCGGAAATCCTAAATCAGATGGCGCGCCTTCACGGCCCCGTTGGCAACCAGGTTGTCACAGCACAGCTGGACAAATGGGGCCTAGCCGAACTTGCCGATCTGCCAACCCAATACCTGTCGGCCGGGCAGAGACGTCGGGTTGATCTGGCCCGACTTTGCCTAAACCCGAAACCGGTCTGGCTGCTGGATGAACCAGCGGTCACCCTGGATAGCCAGGGCCGGGAGATACTAGGCCAAGCAATTGAACAGCACTGCCAGGCTGGCGGCTTGATTGTCATGGCGAGCCATGAGGATTGGCCACAGGATCATTGGAACCGCATCCAGCTTAATCAGCCTGCGCAGGTCGGGGGACAGGCCGCATGATCAGCGCCCCAACACAACCAAGCTGGTGGCAAAGCCTGTTCGCCCTGACCCGGTTTGAGCTGGTTCGGCAATGGCGTCGTCGTGGGGACCTCGCCACCGTCTTGGCCTTCTATTTCCTGATCTTAACCCTGGCGCCGCTTGGCCTTAGCCCGGCGAGCAATGTGCTGCGCGGCGTGGCACCCGGCCTGATCTGGATCGCTGCCCTATTGTCGGTAATGCTGGCCAGTGAGCGGGCCATCCGTATCGACCACCGGGATGGCTTGATTGAGCCCCTGCTGTTCAGCGGTGCCACGGCGGAGCTGATCATCGCATCCAAGATTGTCGCCGGATGGATCAGCATCGTTGTACCGCTGGTCATTGCCTCGCCGCTGATCTTTGCCCTGATGGCGGTGCCGGGTGACGCGATGGTTGCCGGCGCCATAACCATTGCCCTTGGCGCACCCAGCCTAATCACCACCGGTTTGGCTGCCGCTACGCTAACAGCAGGTGCCCGGCATGGCGGTGCCTTACTGGCGCTGCTGCTCTTCCCCTTGCAGTTGCCAGTTCTGATCTTTGGTGCTGCCGCCCTACGGCAGGTGTTGGCAGGGGAGCCAGCCTTCGGTGAATGGCAGGTGTTGGTCGCGTTCTGGTTGGGCAGTGTGCCGATCGCGATCATGGCCGGTGCCGCTGGCCTCCGCGCCCTGATCCGGGAGGGGGCGTGACCATGCGCACCACCCATATCGACCGGTTCCGCCTTGTATCCCGGCCTGCACCACGCCATTTTGCGTGCAAGATCGACGGATAACAGACCCCATGCACCGCTTCGCCAACCCAGCCCGTTTTCAGCGTATCAGCCGCGTCCTGCAGCCGATTTTCGGTTTAGGTGCGCTCGGCCTGATTGGCGTGGGTCTCTACCTATCGCTGTTTGCCTCCCCGCCGGATTACCAACAGGGTGACACGGTGCGGATAATGTATGTGCATGTGCCCGCCGCCTGGTGGGCCATGGGGATCTATAGCTCCATGGCCATGGCGGCGATTGCTGGCTATGTCTGGCGTCATCCCTTGGCCGACCTTTATATGCGGGCCGCAGCGCCGGTTGGTGCCGCCTTTACGGCGCTTTGCCTCATCACCGGTGCGATCTGGGGACAACCGATTTGGGGTGTCTGGTGGGTCTGGGATGCTCGCCTCACCTCGGTCCTGATCCTGTTCTTCCTTTATCTCGGCTTTGTCGGCCTGGTGGATGCGTTCGACCAACCGCAGCGCGGCGATAGCGCGGGCCGTATTCTGGTCCTGCTCGGCTCGATTAACCTGCCGATCATCAAGTTCTCCGTTGATTGGTGGAACACCCTGCATCAACCGGCCAGCATCACCCGCCTGGACAGCCCGGCCATTCACAGCAGCATGCTATGGCCACTGCTTGTTATGGCGCTTGGCATGCTGTGCATTGCTGCCTTTGCCATCTTGATGCGCTTGGATGGGGAGTTAGCGAGGCGCCGATGGGAAATGCGGATGCAGCGGCGCGCTATGAACCCAAATGCGGTTGCGGGTGTGACCGAAGCATAGGTCACGGTTGCGATAGAGGGTCGCAAATCCTGGCCCTTCGGCGTTTTTCGCCCTACATAAGCAGCACTCATAATTCGAGCTGACCAAAGACCCATACCGCTACCATGGACCAATACGCCGCCTATGTTTGGAGTGCCTATGCCGTCACCGGCGTGGTGACGCTTGCCGTGCTGGGGTTGAGTTGGCGGTATCGGCGTCGTTGGATGAGGGCAGCCGGTCAAGATGAGACCCCGGCAAAATGACGCTCGATAACGGTGCGGCAAACTCCCCTGACATGCAGCGCATGCCCGGGCCAAAATGGCAGGGCAAGCACAAGCGTATGGCCTGGCTAGGCCTTGGTGCCTTGGTTGTCAGCGCGGCCGCCGTGCTCGCCATCACCGCGCTTGAGCAGAACATCACCTTCTTCTACAGCCCCGCCGACCTGTCCGCCGCCGACCTACCCGTTGGGCGCGATTTCCGCCTTGGCGGGATGGTGGCGGATAACTCGATTGAGCGTGAACCCGGCGGCCTGGTGGTCCACTTCGTCGTTACGGATTACGAGGCCACAACCCCGGTTACCTACCGCGGCATCCTCCCCGATCTGTTCCGTGAGGGGCAAGGCGTCGTCGCAATCGGCAGCCTGGATGCGGAAGGGCGCTTCCAGTCTGATGAGATCCTGGCCAAGCATGATGAGAACTACATGCCGCCGGAGGTTGCCGCCGCGCTAGAGCGCAATCGCCCCAAGGGCCAGCTGCAAAGCACTGGGACCCTGCAGCCATGATCGCCGAGCTAAGCCATTTTGTACTGGTGCTGGCGCTTGTCATGGCGGCGGTTCAATCCTGGGCTGGTCTTGCCAGCCTTAACGTTAGCGATGCGGGTGTAAGGGCCGCCAGGGCAGCGGCGGCGAGCCGTGCCGCCTGGCTTCAATTCGGCCTCATCGCCACCGCCTTTATCGGCCTCACCTATAGCTTTGTGACCTCAGATTTTTCCCTATTGGTCGTGACCCAGAACAGCCATTCGGCCAAGCCGTTGATCTATAAAATCGCCGGCGTTTGGGGCAATCATGAGGGGTCGTTGTTGCTCTGGGTTCTAGTGCTAGCTGCCTTCGGCGCTGCCGTTGCTGGACGACCCGACCGGGATCGTGGGGACCCACCGCTGAGAACCGTTAGCGTTGGCGTGCATGGCCTGCTTGGGATCGGCTTTCTGATCCTGTTGATTGCCACCTCCAACCCATTTTCCCGGCTGCTGGAAGCGCCGGTTGATGGTCAGGATCTGAACCCGCTGCTGCAGGACCCTGCCTTGGCGCTGCACCCGCCGCTGCTTTATCTGGGCTATGTCGGGTTTGCGAGCGCCTTTGCCTTCGCTGTCGCAGGTCTTCTGATTGGCAAGATTGATCGTGACTGGGCCCGGGCCACTGGCCGCCCCGTGCTAGTCGCTTGGTCGGCCCTAACCGTCGGCATCTCCCTCGGCTCCTGGTGGGCGTATTACGAGCTTGGCTGGGGTGGATGGTGGTTCTGGGACCCGGTTGAGAATGCCAGCCTGCTGCCATGGCTGGCGGGCACCGCCCTTTTGCATTCAATCCATGTCCTGGCGAAGCGACAGGCCATGGCCAGTTGGACCGTCCTGCTGGCAATCCTAACCTTCTCCTTGTCCTTGCTGGGCACGTTTCTGGTCCGCTCTGGCGTGCTTACCTCGGTCCACGCCTTTGCACTGGATCCGGATCGGGGTGCCGCGATCCTCGTCCTGATCGGTGTATCGGTGACCGGTGCCTTAGCTCTTTATGGCTGGCGCGCTGGCCAGGCCAAAGCGATGCCACCAAACCCGGAATTCGCACCCGTTAGCCGTGAGGGTGCACTGATCCTCAACAACCTCTTACTGGCCCTCAGCTGTGCCGTGGTGTTGCTCGGTACGCTGTACCCACTCTTCCTTCAGATCCTCAACCTGCCGCCCGTCTCCGTTGGCCCACCCTATTTTGAGGCGACCGTGGTGCCCATCTTTGCCCCGCTCCTCTTAGCCATTGGTGTTGCGCCCTTCCTACCCTGGCGCCAGGCCACTTTGGCCCCGGCGAT
Source organism: Alphaproteobacteria bacterium SS10 (assembly GCA_019192455.1). NCBI lineage: Bacteria > Pseudomonadati > Pseudomonadota > Alphaproteobacteria > Alphaproteobacteria bacterium SS10. The sequence goes on along the minus strand of JAHCML010000003.1, from coordinate 237,514 downwards.
GAAGCGCCTCCGTTGGGCCGGCTTGATTTGCCTTGGGCTGGGTGCCGCTGTGGTGCGACCTGAGACTTTGGGGGGTGCACTGGCTGGGCTGGGTCTTGCCTCCGGTTTCTGGATCATCGCCACTAGCGCCATTCAATGGTGGGACCGCGCCGGTCAAAGCCTCGCTAAGGGCTGGCACCTGCCCGCCTGGCAGCAGGGGATGACCATTGCCCATCTGGGCGTTGGCGTCATGGTGCTGGGCATTGCGGGGTCAGCCGTGTGGAGTGAAGAAAAGATCCTGCGCCTTGAGCCCGGACAAACCGTGAGCCTCGCCGGCCATAATCTAGTGTTTGATGGGGCGAGCCGTGCCGATGGACCGAATTACGATGCCGATCGGGGCGTGTTAAAAGGTGATGGCTTCAGCCTGGAGCCAGAGAAGCGCTGGTACCCGGTCGCGCAGATGCGCACGACCGAGGCCGCAATCCGGTTTGATGGCTGGGGCAACCTCTATGCCACCCTCGGCCAGCCGGATGAGGTCAATGCCCCGCTTGAGCCTGGCAATACCAATGCGGCCGCCGCGTGGTCACTGCATCTGCAGTATCACCCGATGATCGTGCTGATCTGGCTTGGTTCCTTCATCATGGCCTTTGGCGGCCTGATCGCCGCGGCTGACCGGCTGTTTCAGCATAAGGCGCAACCAAAGACCGATGCCGTCACCGGTGCTAGCGAGGCCGTCACATGAGTGATGAAGCCCCCATCGATCCCGTGAAGACCGAGCGACGCTTGCTGGTCTGGCTACCGGCTGCCCTGGTATTGCTCTTGGTTGTCGGGTTTGCGATTGCCCTAAGCCGACCAGCACCAGACGCCCTGATCATCGGTCAGCTCGATACCACCTTGCAGGAACGCGCCTTACCTGAATTCTCACTCGATGGCACAGACGCCGATGGCCCGATCCAAGGCCTGGATATCGGCGCGGTTCTGTCTAGCGAGACGCCATTTAAGATGGTGAATTTCTTCGCGTCTTGGTGTGCCCCCTGCCGGATTGAGCACCCCTACCTTATGGCCCTGGCCCGGCGTGACGACCTCACCCTATTCGGCATCGCCTATCGTGATCGGCCAGAGGCGGCGGCCGACTACCTCGTGAAGGCTGGAAATCCCTTCGAGGCCGCGGGGCTGGATCCGCTTGGCAAGGCGGCGCTTGGCTTTGGCATTACCGGTATGCCGGAAACCTTCGTCATCGACCGTGCCGGGATGATCCGCTTCCGCTTTCAGGGCCCAATCACCGATATTCAGATCGACCAATTGGATGCCGTACTTGCACAGATCGAGCAAGAGAGCGTTCGATGAACAAGCACACGACACTTATATTTTTCATAGCCTTATGCCTACTTTTTTGCCCCATTGTCGGACAAAAATACAGTGCGGCAGGCACCCTACCGCCAGAGGAACTGCTGGAAGACCCGGCGCTGGAGCAACGGGCCCGGGCATTGGCTGAAGATCTGCGCTGTGTGGTTTGTGCCAACCAATCCATTGCGGATTCAGAAGCCACCCTCGCCCTAGATATGCAGCGGTTCATCCGTCGTGAGCTCTCCGGCGGGGCTGAGGATAGTGAAATTATCACGGCGCTGATCGATCGTTATGGTGAGCGGGTGTTGTTGAGCCCACCGGTGACAACACGCACCTACCTACTATGGGGCCTGCCAGCCGCCCTGACGCTACTGGTGTTGGCAACCCTATGGTTCCGTCGACGGGCCACCAATGCACCAGTCTTAGCACCGCTGCCGATCGACCAATGGGAGGAAGATGACCAACGGGAGGGGCGCGGTTAAACCCGCGTAGTTCCTGATATGTGTAGCCTCTGGATTGCCGCCGCTGTCATTTCTGCCTTGGTTTGTGCCGTTGTGGCGGCCCCACTGAAGCGTCAGAAAACCGCTAGCATGGTGATCATCGCCACGGTGCCCTTGGCTGCGATTGGCATCTATCTCTGGGCCGGTAACCCGGATTTACCTGATCAGCCACTCGCTGGCCGGGATCAGGGCTTCCTAAACCAACAGGCCATGATGGTTGCTGCCGCCGAAGAGATGGCAGCCAATCTGGGCAATGAACGAGGGGATGCGGCAGGCTGGGCGTTATTGGGGCAGGCTTGGGCCCAACTTCAACGGCACCGGGATGCCGCTGCCGCCTTTGCACGGGCGGCAGATCTTAGCGGCGGCAATACGGCCCTCAGGCTCGCCCAGCTTGAGGCGCTGATAGCCAGTGAGGAAGGGCTGGTAACGCCGGAAGCGATTGATCTGATCGATGACATCCTACGGGTTGAGCCGGACCAACAGGGTGCGCGGTTCTATGCTGGGCTGGCGCTATGGCAGGCGGGCAAATTGGATGCCGCCAGGGAGCGCTGGGAGGCGCTGTTAGCTGAGGCTAACGGCGATGAACCCTGGCTGCCAGGCCTGCGAGACCGCCTCGGCACCACTGATCAGTAGGGGATAACCTAGCTGCAAGCCCGGCTAAGACGAGCATACTCAGCTGGGTTATCAATCGCCTGCTGGGCCCGGTCTCTAGCTTGCGCAAACTCTTCCATGGCCGCATCAACCGTACGCCCCACTTCAGCCGAAAGCTCCTGCTGTACTTGTGATGCTAGTGAGACAGGTACGGGACCGGTTGCCCCCATCTCTAGCAGGGCAAGCCCTAGCTCTGTCTCAATGCGGCTCTGATAGGTTTCAAGCAGACGACGATCGGCGGCCACATGGCGCTGCTCATGCTCTAACAAAGTTCGATACCGGCAACTGCCACGCTGCAGCTCGCGGGCGATATAGATCACAGGTTCGAGCGAGATATTGATCGTTAAGCCACGAACCCAAAGGCATGTGTCACCGGAGAAGAAGTTTACTGAGTTGCCAAACTCAATCTGACTGGCAAGCCGGATATCACCCACCGACAGACCGCCAACCTGGTGCCCCTCGGTCAGGCCCAGCCGAGTGTTGTTAGGTATACGGGTTAGCTGGTCAAAGCTTCGCGTCGTGTTGGTATGGGTTGGTGCGATGTCTAGCAACACCCGTGCCTGGGGCACACCATCCATCAAGCAGCTGGCCTGGGCTTGGCTGGGCGCCATTACACCGATTGCTGCCAAGGCCATCGCAGCGATTGTGATCCCAAACATTCTCAAGGACATTGGCGCGCCACCCTCTCATACTCTTCCGGCGTATCGATGGCACTTTGCTGGCGATCACGCTCTGCTTCCACCTGATCCATCACCCGATCGAGCGGTGCCACAACCCGCCGTTGAATGTCATCCCTGGCCCGGGCCAGATCAGTTGCCCTTACCCGCATCGGCTGAGCCACCTTATCGAGACCGGCCTTTGCCGCATCTCGTAAACTAGGCACCCAATCACGTAGAATTCTGAGGTCGGTTGTCAGGTGCTTATATTCATGTTGTAGGGCAGCCTGATACTCGCAACTGCCTCTGGGCTTAGTCCGAGAGATGTAAATCACCGGCTTATAAACCAAAGACAGCTCAAGCACTTGAACACCAAGACAGGCCATTGATGAATCCGACCGTGTGGCCTGCAGCATCTTAATCTCACTGCGCAGGCGAAGTTCGCCATGGTGCAGGCCGCCAATCACGGCATGCTGGTTATCGGCGGGGCTGCTGCCGTAATGGCCATGGGCGCGGTTGTGTTGATCATACAGGCCCCGCAGCTGCTCTGGCCCCGCATTTTCGATGATCTGTACGTCTTGGCTATCGATGGCGAGAGTGTAGGTTGCCGCCGGCGTTTCAGGGCAGGTGAATGTTCCCTGCGCTTTTGCCTGGGCGCCCGGGACCATGACCATGCCAATTGTCAAAAGACCTAAACCGGCGATCCACGCAGTCACTCAGCCATCCTCACCAACTGCGTCGATCAGGCTTTGGAGGTCGGGGGCCTGGTGAACATAGCCACCACCCTCGCGACACGCCGTAAGCGTCTCGAGGTTCTCGATCGCGTTGTCATGGGCCGCGTGAAGCTCTTGCTGTTGGATGTTTAGCCGGTTGATCTCAGCTTGAACGGCGGCGGTGATGGCATCGCCAATTGGCTTGCCCTGTTGGCGTGCAGCCTCAGGCGGCATGGGGCCAACAACCCCAATCTCATCAACCTTAGCCATTGCCGTACGCTGTACGCTTGAAAGCTCTTGAAGCACAACCTGCTGGCTTTGCTGATAGTGCTCTAACTCATGTTCTGCGATGGCATCATGCATGCAACTGCCCGGTTGATACATCGCGTTAACGTACAGCGTACCCTGCAGGATCAAATCAACCTCAACCCGGGATGCCCAGATGCAGGCGCCCTCACCCTTTCGGGCATCAGCGCCACCAAACTGAACCCGGGTATCCGCCGTCAGCTCAACCGTCATCATACCGCCCAGCGCCGCCTGGGTGCCGGTCACCGGTGCCGTAATCTGGCTTTGTGCCACCTGGGCCAGCGCGGCGGAGGGTTTGGTGAAGTCGCTTTGCATTGGGCGCTCAAGCGGGCGCACAATCACCACCGGGTCAACCGGTGGCAATGGGCACGCCTGACCAGATAGGGCGAGACCAACACCGGTCGCCATCTGGCTTAACCATTCAAATGCCGACATGCCCTGTTCCCGCGTCGCGTCACAACTTAAGTGCCAAGATTATGCCTGTACCGTCATGATGGGGTCAAAGCCCCTAATCGCTGCAAGACGCGTCGATCGCTGGGTGAGGCCGCCTCGCACCTGCAAAAAGTGCTTTGCAGCCCTACGTTTTCCACTTAGCCTGCTCGCGCTGTAACGAAAGCGTCATCCGGTCCAAAGCGCAAAGCCCAAGGCCTGATGAAAGACGAGCTGAGCCACATCAGCCACGGCAATCGAATATAAGGACAGGCATGTCGACAACGACAGCGGCCGTAAGATCAGATGGTGATCAGGATGGTGCGGCAACCGGCACCAACCCATCAACCAACCCCGCCCTCGAAATCCACGACCTTCATAAGCGCTTTGGCGATCTTCACGTCTTGAATGGCGTGTCGATGAATGCTGCGGATGGGGATGTAATCTCAATCATTGGGTCCAGCGGCTCTGGTAAGTCGACCATGCTGCGCTGTGTGAACCTGCTGGAAACCCCGGATCAGGGCGTGATTAAGATCGCAGGCGAGCAAATCCGCATGCGCGCGCGCCGCGACGGCACCGCCGAGCCCGCTGACCGCCGACAAGTCGATCGCATTCGCGCCAGCCTCGGCATGGTGTTCCAGGGCTTTAACCTATGGAGCCATATGACCGCGCTTGAGAATGTGACCGAAGCACCAATCCAGGTGCTTGGCCGGTCTAAGCGCGAGGTCACCGAGGAAGCGCGTGAGCTGCTTGAGAAGGTTGGCGTTGGCCCCAAGGCCGATGCCTATCCGTCTGAACTTTCCGGTGGCCAGCAACAGCGCGTTGCCATTGCCCGTGCCCTTGCCATGCGGCCTAAGGTGATGCTGTTCGATGAGCCCACCTCCGCCCTGGACCCTGAGTTGGTCGGCGAGGTGCTGCGGGTCATGCGCGCCCTGGCCGAGGAAGGCATGACCATGCTGATCGTCACCCATGAGATGGGCTTCGCCCGTGAGGTCTCGTCAGAGGTCGTCTTCCTGCACGAAGGTCAGGTCGAGGAGCGTGGCTCACCACAAAAAGTCTTTGAGCGCGCCGATAGTGAGCGTTGCCGTCAGTTCCTGGCCAGTCAGCTGTAATCAAGCAGCCCTGGCCGGAGGTCTTCATCTCTTTAATCGAACCGATAACAAGGAGCTTTGTTCGATGAAAAAATTTCTCACCATTGCCGTGGCCGGTGTGACCGCCGCCGTCATGGCATTCTCCATGGCTGGCGATGCCGCCGCCCGTGACAAAATCCGGATCGCCACTGAGGGCGCCTACCCTCCATTCAACATGAAGGACACGGCCGGCAACCTCATCGGTTTCGATGTTGAGATCGCCAATGCGATGTGCCGCTATCTCAAGGTTGAGTGTGAGATTGTTGCCCAGGATTGGGATGGCATTATCCCGGCCCTGCTCGCCAACAAATACGATGCGATCATCGCCTCCATGTCGATCACGGAAGAGCGTAAGAAGCGCGTTGCCTTCACCGACAAGTACTACCAGACCCCAGCCCGTTTCGTAGTTGAAGACGGTGCCATCGCAGACTTTGACCTGGACGGTATGAAGGCCGCCATGGACGGTAAAGTTGTGGGCGTTCAGTCCTCAACCATTCACGCCAATTTCCTCGAGGATAACCTCGATGGCGTGGTTGAGATCCGCTACTACGACACCCAAGAGCAGGCCAATCTGGACCTCGCCGCCGGTCGTGTCGACGCCCTGCTGGCTGACAGCATCGTCCTGGATGAGAGCTTCCTCAAAACCCCCGATGGCGAAGGCTATGGCATGGTTGGCCCAGCCCTGGACGGTAAAGTCTGGGCCGGTTTCGGCGAAGGTGTTGGTGTTGCCATCCGTAAGGAAGACCAGGACTTGGTCGATATGTTCAACCGCGCCATCAAAGGCATCCGGGAGAATGGCGAATACCTGACCATTCAGAGCAAGTATTTCGACTTTGACATCTATGGCGGCTAATCACCGCTAACACGGGATTGCGGGGCCTGGATCAAGTGACCAGCGCCCCGCTTCTCTTTGGGCCTTAAGGGAAGAACCAACCGATGGAAGAGACACTCGCACTCTTCGCGATAGGGGATACAGGCTGGGGCGATGAGCTCTTACGCGGTCTGCAGATGACCGTGATGCTGGCCCTCGTCTCCTATGCCATTGGCTTCCTCATCGGCCTGCTTGGCGCCGCCGCTAAGCTTTCAAAATACGCGGCCCTTCGTGGTGCAGCTGAGGGTTACACCACGATCATTCGCGGCGTTCCCGAAATCCTAATTGTCTTTCTGATCTTCTTTGGTGGCAGCATTGCCCTGCAGAACATCCTGCAGTTGATCGGCTACACCGAGTATATCGAGATCAACCAATTTGCCGCTGGCGTGGTGGCGCTGGCCACCGTCTCTGGCGCCTACCAAACCGAGGTTTTGCGCGCCGGCATCCTCGCCGTGCCCAAGGGGCAGATTGAGGCCGCGCGCGCCGTTGGCATGCCGGGCCTCCTCCTCTTCCGGCGCATCATGCTGCCCCAGGTGCTGCGCTATGCCCTGCCGGCCCTCGGCAACCTCTGGCTCGTCATGCTGAAAGACACGGCGATCATTTCGGTTGTTGGCCTGGAAGAGCTGATCCGCGCCACGGATGTCGCCGGTCGTTCAAGCCGCATGCCGTTCACCTTCTTCATGGCTGCTGCCCTGCTCTACCTGGCACTAACCGCCGTCTCCATGGCCGGTATCCAGCTGCTTGAGCGGTTCACCATGCGGGGCGTCCGCCCCATGGCTAAATCGTGAGTGGGGGAGGACGGTAGATGGAAACCCTTCACTCAATCCTCGACTTCCTGCTCGGTTGGGCTCTCGATGTTGAGCTGATCATTGAGGCGGTGCCAAAGCTGGCTGGTGGCCTGGTCACCACCGCACAGCTGATGGGTGCCAGCCTGGCCATTGGCATGGTCCTGGCCCTGTTGCTTGCGGGGATGAGGCTGTCTGGCAAGGCCTGGCTCAATGGCCCAGCCTATGCCTATGTCTTCTTCTTCCGTGGTACGCCGCTCTTAGTACAGATCTTCCTGATCTATTACGGCCTCGCCCAGTTTGATGCGATCCGGCAGAGCGATATCCTATGGCCGATCTTCCGTGAGCCATTCTACTGCGCGGTCTTTGCCCTCTCGCTAAACACTGCCGCCTATACGGCAGAGATCATCCGGGGTGGCATCATGGCGGTACCACCGAATGAGGTTGAGGCCGCCCGGGCTATTGGCATGTCGCGGGGCAAAGTCTTGCGGCGGATTATGATCCCCCACGCTATGCGGGTCTCAATCCCAGCTTATGCGAATGAGGTGATCTTGCTGCTGAAGGGCAGCGCGCTCGTCTCCGCCATCACAATCCTAGATATCGCCGGGGAGGCGCAGCGCCTCTATGCGCGCACCTATGCGCCGTTTGAACCGTTGATTGCGGCGGGCCTGTTCTACCTGGCCATGACCTACGGCATTACCAAACTAGCCAAATTTATTGAGTTCATGACGACACCCGCGGGCAAGCGCTGGTGGCGCGGCCTGTTCCAGCACGGCGGTGCCGATACGGGTACTGAACTGAAGGCGGGCTAATCGCCAGGCACTTAGTCCTGCTTGAACTTCTCGATCGCGATATCGAGGCCTTTTTTGAGCTGCTGACCAACGGGTCCGCCCTCACCACGCATATTGTGGCTGAGCACGGCGCTCATGGCATCCACATGGGCCTGAACAACCGCTAAACGCTTTGTGCTCAGATCACTCATCCCATCGGTGAATTTGAAGAGCCCATCACCAAAATGGGACAGTAAGGGGAAATTGAAGGTCGCGGCTTCACCCTTAACCTCACGCGCGGTCATGGCAATCTCTTGGATTAGGGCGGGTGTCACCTCGCCACCGGCAGCCTTCTTAACCAGCTCACGCAGCTGCTGAATATCTTCACGCACCTTGGCCAGATAGTCCTCACCACGAGAGGCGACAGCCTTCTCGGTGCGTTCAATCACCTTGGCGCTGAACTTGGCATTGCCGCCACCGCCAACCTTATTCTTTAGCCTGTTTGACGGCTTGATGATCTCAACATCATCGCCGCTCCCGCCATTGCTCATACCGGGCCTTCCTTCCCGGGCCATCCGCCGTTTTTGCGCTTATTCATGGCCATTCATTAAGTTCCTCGAACACGCCGGTCAGGACCAGAGAAGTTGGCGCTGCGTCGCCGCCGGTCGGGGCCGAAATAGTCACCTGATTTAACGAACGCCCGGGGACGCTCAATAATACTCGTTAGACGTGAGACGAGCTGCTTTACCGAAACCGGTTTGGTCAAAAACTCACTCACCCCAGCGTCGCGCGCCGTGATCACCCAGTCGAGGGTTGAATAGGCGGAAACCATAATGAACGGCATGAACCGGATCTCTGGGTTTGGGTGGCTGCGCACCCATTGCAACAACCGGAGGCCGTCCATTGGCTCCATCGCCCAGTCCGAAAACACCGCATCAAACAGCTTATCATCACCGCCTTGTTCATCATCGACGGTCAGATTGATCTCGTTGATTGCCTGCTGTCCGTCCTCAACACCGATCACATGCTTGCAGCCGAGCTCTTCAAAAATCTGGCTCATCAAATCCCGCATGAACTCACTGTCATCGACAACAAGTACGCGCAGCCCGGTTAGGTCATATTCACCGGTATCATGCATGGGACAGGATCATCTTCAGCATATGTCAGACGTTACCACTCGCCGGACTTAGGTTTAGTCGCCTTGCTGAAACGGTCACCAAGACGGAACAATCGCAAAATATCATCCCTTAGTGATAACCGAAAACACCCGTGTTCAGCCGGTTAGAACCATCACGCGAAGCTCAGCGCATATCAGCCGATGCATTGATCACACAGTGCACAAAGGCTCGGGCGCACCAGAAATCTGCCTTCACCTGTAAACAAACCGAAAAATGGGGGGCCATTTAGCCCTCGGCGGCGACCCGTTGGATTGCCGCGCGCAGGGTGTTTGACAACTCTTCACCAAGATCGCCGCCGCTGCCGCGAATGTCCTGGGTGACAACGATTTCGATCGCGTCGATATGGGCCTTAATCAAATCCATATGCCGGTCGGAAATGGCATTCATGCGGCGGGTCAGCTCATAAAGGCTGTCACCAAACCGGGTTAGAAGATGGAAGTTGAAGGTGCCAGCCTGCCCCTTCATCTCACGGCCAAGGCGGCTCAAATTGTCCAAGTATTGGGTGGGCGATTGCCGGTCACGTCGCAGCTGATGATAAGTGGCTTGCAAGGTGGCGAGGTCGCGGCGCGCCTGCTCAAGATAGCGGTCGGAATGTGCCTCAACGGATTTCTCAGCCCGGGCTATGGCAGCGGGGCTGATGAAGCCCGACCCACGTTCGGAGCCGCCTAATCGCACTTTCAAGGAATTCGGGCGCTTTATGACCTGGGCGCCGCTCAGCTTATGAATGACAGAATTCGCAGGCAGCTCTGTCGCGCCTAGGGCGGCGACACCAATACGGTCGTAGCCGGTTATATCAACCATAGTAAGCGTGACCCCCCGATCACCCGCTAAAACCGCCAGGCCCCAACCCGGCGTACCCCACATATTGCCCCTTAAACCCAACAAGAGCGTCCGGTTAGGAACAACATTATTAAAAGTTAACATAAAATTGCGCCTAATACCGCTCGAAATCTTACTATCAGTCAGCGCAGGGCCAAAGTCGGCCATCAGCGATGCCGCCCGAATGCTGTCTGATGATGAATTTTCCCGGTGATGGACAGGCCGATTAACGGGCCTTGCGGCGCTCCTGGCCACTGAAGTCGATCTTCTGGCGGCGACGGTCTGGGCCGAAATAATCACCGGTTCTGATAAAGGGCCGTGGACGCTCAATCACGTTGAGCAGGCGCCGGGCAACCGCCTGGGCAGAGACGGGCTTGGTCAGAAATTCGGTCGCCCCCCAATCGCGGGCCTCGCAGACCCAGTCAGCGGAGGAATAGGCCGTCAACATGATGAAGGGCATGAACTGAATGCCCTCATTATCGTGAGAACGAACCCATTTGAGCAGGTCGAGCCCACTCATTGGCTTCATCGCCCAATCTGAGATAATCACGTCATAGCTGGAGTTACTATCGATGCCATTATTGGTCGACAGCATCAGCTCAGACATGGCGTCCTCACCATTCGGCGTGGTTGTGATGTTCCCAACTTCCAGGCTTTCCAGAAGTGTGGTCATCAACTCCCGCATAAACGGGCTGTCTTCCACCAAAAGGATAGAGAGCGGTCGCAGATCGTAGACAACATCCATAACCTTAACCCAACATGGCACGCCCTTACGGGTCGCCTCTCCAATGCCTGATCCCAGAAAACGACATAACGCCGACATAAGGGATGTAGCAACATTTGGCCGTTATCACCAGATGATCAAGCTGGTTTGCTTGCCTCAAACCAGTGAGCAGCTTAGGTTGCGACCCGACGTCAAACCGCTTGGCTCCCTGCAAGTTCCGCACCGAAACGCCGCTTTAAGGCTGGGATGTTACTGGGGAACCAAGCCAATAACCTGTGATCCGTTGCGACCATGAGCGATCCATTTCTCTGGCTAATCCTGACCGTTATCGGGGTTTATAAATTCATCGTGTTCGTGGCGGTGGTTGTGCAGTTGCTGGTCCAGTTTGATGTGATCAATACGAGCAATCGCTTTGTCTACCTGATCTATGATTTCCTGCGCCGCGCCACTGAGCCAGCGTTCAGCAAAATTCGACAGTACCTGCCAAGCCTTGGCGGTATTGACCTATCACCGTTGGTCTTGCTGATCGGCCTTGAGTTTCTCGGTCGGTTGATCGACTATTATTGGCCGCTGTAAACCAACCCAAAGCCCCTACCTGCCGCTTTTTTAAGAGCCTGCGATTATGAGCAAGATCATCGATGGCAAGGCCATCGCCGCCGATGTGCGTGGTGCCGTTGCGACCGCCGTTGCCACCCTGACAGCGGCCGGTGGACCCAAGCCTGGCCTCGCGGTTGTTCTGGTCGGCGAGAACCCTGCCAGCCAAGTCTATGTCCGCAGCAAGGGCAAGGCGACGGTCGAGGCAGGCATGGAAAGCATCGAGCACCGTCTAGCCGATGATGTGCCTGAGGCTGAGCTACTAGCCCTTATCGAAACGCTAAACCAATCTGAGACGGTGCATGGCATTTTGGTTCAGCTGCCACTGCCAAAGCATATTGATGAGGCAAAGGTTATTGCCGCCATCAGCCCGGCCAAGGATGTGGATGGGTTCCACGTCAGCAATGTTGGCGCCCTAGCTATCGGACAGCCTGTCTTGGTGCCTTGCACCCCGCTTGGGTCGCTACACCTTATCCGCGGTGTCCATGGGCATGACCTAAGCGGCCTCAACGCCGTTGTCCTTGGCCGCTCAAACATTGTTGGTAAGCCGATGGGGCAGTTACTGCTCGGTGCCAATGCGACCGTTACCACCGCGCACTCGCGCACCGCTGATCTGCCCGGCCTTTGCCGCGAGGCAGATATCCTGGTCGCCGCCGTGGGCCGCCCAGAGATGGTTCAGGGTGATTGGGTGAAGCCGGGCGCCACGGTGATCGATGTCGGCATCAACCGACTAGACCCAACCGATAGCCACCCCAAGGGGAAGTTGGTTGGTGACGTCCATTATGCGTCAGCTGCCGAGGTAGCGGGTGCCATCACCCCGGTACCGGGTGGCGTTGGCCCGATGACCATTGCCTGCCTGCTGGTGAACACCGTCATGGCCTATTGCAAACAGCGTTGTGACACCCTGCCGGAAACCCTGACTAGCTTTGCCAGCTAAGCATCGGGCATTGCTGTTGGGCCGCCAAGACGTATTGGCCCCTTAAGCTCCAGACTTGGATCTTGGACAACACCACCTTGCCGGATGGTGATTAAACCATTGCTGGCAAGCTCAGTTGCGACGGCGCGGATATCGCCCATCAGATCGCGCCATGTATCGGGGGCCAGGGCTCGTGCAACTTCTGAGGGGCAAAGGGTCTTATCGGGCCCACGCCTATGGACTGCCTCGATAATGGCAGTGGCAATGACGTCCCGGTTTAGATCAGTCAAGGTAGTGGGTTAGCGGCGATCGCCGCCCTCAGCGGCTTTCCCACCAGCGGCAGCCTCGCGCTCTTGCTGTTCGCGCAGCTGGGCACGGCGATCAACCACCGGCGGCACGCAGGTATCGGCGGTCGCCTTCAACCCGCGAAGCAGGGCACGACCGGCGGAGCCGCCATCACCGCGAATTTTCTGCTTATAGACCAGGAACAGCGCATCACAATGCGCCTCAATGGTCGGGATAAACTTCGCATGATCTGGTGGCGCATGCTCTAAAACACGGCCTAGAGAGCCGCTGATAAAGGACATGACCTCGTAATTGAAGATGCCGGCCTGGCCTTCCATATCGTGGACGAGGCGAAGCAAGGGTGGGCCCCATTCATCATGGGGGCCGGTGGTGACCTGAACGGCCAACTCACGGAGGCGATCAATATCGGCCTGCAGGCGGCCATCATATTCCTCAGCCATCACAGCGATGCGCTGTTCGGCCTCTTCAATAGCCTCTTTAGGCGAAATGCCCTCTTCCTGGCTCGCCTTGTTCTTCAGGTTGTTGCGAATTTCGATGATGCGAAACGGTGCACCAGCGTTGTTTTCTTCTGCCATTCCTAAATTCGCCACAGAGGTTGGTTGGCATACACCAACGCTTAATCAGGCAGCCTTAACGGCGCCCTTTGAAAATTGCTTCAATCTCTTCTTGGGTGAGCCCGACACCCTTTGAATCAACCGCATTTGGTATGCCGCGCTTCTCCACACCGTGGAAATCAGCACTGACCCGCCGCCGTCGATCTGGCCCGAAATAGGTACCAGCCTGAATAAACGGTCGCTGGTGCTCAATCACGTGCACGACACGATCATATATCACAGCAGGGGCCACCGGCTTCACCAGAAACTCCGTCGCACCCGCATCCCGTGCCTTCAAGACTGAATGCATATCGGCATGGCCGGTGACAAAAATAATCGGCAGATAGCGGTTTGGAAGATCCGGATTGTTTCGAATGGTCCGGGTCAGCTCATAGCCGTCGATCGGCTCGATCATGCTGTCACAGATCAAGACATCGACATCCATCTCATCAAAGGCTTTAAGGGCGGCCTCGCCGCTCTCCACCGTCTTGATGTTGACCACGCCAAAGGCCAGCAGCATCTCATTTAAGATATGCCGCATGAATTGGCTCTGGTCTGCGACCACAACCGATACTTTGCCTAGGTCATAGGCCATTCTTGATCCAACACTCTCCGTAGTAACCAAACAGTGCCGCAGGAAATCGGCTGGTTACTTCGTCTTGTTTAGCTGGCAGCGCCCGAACTGGATACCCCCGGATAACCCAGTATTGTGAATTTCATAAAATTCTATGCCGGTCAAAGGCAAGAGCCTTGCGAAATGCAATAGTTGAGCGGCTGTGGCGACAGAATAACAACCGCTCGGCTAACCCTGATACCGGCATTTTCAGAAAAACTGATTAACTGCCCTCTTGCTGACGCTGCCGCAGCTTAAGCCGCAAGGCGTTCAGCTTGATGAAACCAGCTGCGTCGACCTGGTCATAAACCGCATCTTCTTCAAACGTCACATGCTCAAGGCTGTAGAGGCTGTAAGGCGACTTCCGACCCACGATTGAGGTGGAGCCTTTGAACAGCTTAACCCGAACGGTGCCGGTCACATGTTCTTGGGTTTGATCGATCAGCGCCTGTAGGGCCTCACGCTCTGGGGAGAACCAGAAGCCATTGTAAATCAGGCTGGCATAGCGCGGCATGACCTCATCTTTGAGGTGCCCGGCCTCACGGTCCAGGGTCAGGCTCTCAATCCCACGGCGGGCCACGGACAACAGGGTACCACCAGGGGTCTCATAGATGCCGCGGCTCTTCATGCCCACGAACCGGTTCTCAACCAAATCAAGGCGGCCAATGCCGTGGCGGCCCGCCAGCTCGTTCAACTTGGTCAGCATCGCGGCGGGACCCAAGGCCTCACCATTGATGGCAACGGGATCACCGCGCTCAAAGTCGATCTCGATAAACTCTGGCGTGTCCGGTGCCTTCTCAGGTGCCACGGAGCGGGTGAACATGTCGTCCTCAGGCGCAACCCAGGGATCCTCGAGCGCCTTACCTTCATAGGAGATATGGAGCAGGTTGGCGTCGGTGGAGTATGGCGGCTCACCCCGCTTGTCTTTAGCGATTGGGATCTGGTGCTTCTCGGCATAGTCGAGCAGCTTGGTCCGGGAACTTAGATCCCAGTCACGCCATGGCGCGATAACCTTGATGTCAGGCTTCAGCGCGTAATACCCAAGTTCAAAGCGGACCTGGTCATTACCCTTACCGGTCGCACCATGGGCGACGGCATCGGCACCAACCTGGCGCGCAATCTCAATCTGCCGCTTAGCGATCAGGGGCCGTGCGATTGAGGTACCCAATAGATAGGTGCCTTCATAAAGCGCATTGGCACGGAACATTGGGAACACGAAGTCGCGAACAAACTCTTCGCGCAGATCATCGATGAAGATCTCTTTGACCCCCATCATCTCTGCCTTCTTACGGGCTGGCTCAACCTCCTCACCCTGGCCGAGATCGGCGGTAAAGGTCACCACCTCGCAGGCATAGGTCTCTTGCAACCAACGGAGAATGACAGAGGTATCGAGGCCGCCTGAATAGGCGAGCACGATTTTTTTGATCGGGCTATCGCTAGACATAAGTTTGCCGGATTGAAGAACGGACCCGCAGAACGCGGAAAAGCGCCAGAACGTTAGGGGGTAAGGCGCCGCAAATCAACAGCGCAGCCACCGGTCAGACCACCTATGTAGCCGATGCAATTGCCACAGCGGCGAATCAATGCAACGCCCGATTCGATGGCTGTTTTGCTGAACTCCCCGCAGGCAGTATCGTTTTACTAGCGAATGAACCGCATCGCGCCCAGTTGTTAACCGCCCTTGGAACAGAACCATGTCGCTGACCCAGGATAGCTTTCCAGATACCGCGAACATCATCATCGGTACCGAGGGTATCGATGCCATTGAAGGCACGGCAGGCGCTGACGGTATCTTGGCCCTTAACGGCGCAGACGTGGTTGAGGCCGGGGATGGCGCGGACAGTGTGGATGGCGGTTTGGTTGGCGACCGGATCAACGGTAATGCTGGCAACGACCTACTCTACGGTAATGTTGGTGCCGATACCCTCGATGGTGGCGACGGCAATGATCGGCTGCGCGGCGGTGACGATTTTGACCGACTTTTGGGCGGGCAAGGGGCTGATACGGCCTTTGGCGATGACGGCTTTGACACCATCTATGGCAACCAGGCCAGCGACCTACTGAATGGTGGAACTGGTAACGACCTACTCTATGGCGGTCAGGATGCCGACCGCCTCGAAGGCGGCGATGGCGATGACCGCCTCTATGGCAATTTCGGCAATGACACGCTGGTCAGCGGGGCTGGCGCTGACACCCTGTTTGGCGGACGGGATGATGATGTGTTCATCCCGAGCACCGGTGCGGATGTCTTGCTTGGCGGCTCTGGCTTCGACACGGCTGATTACTCAAGCCTCACCGGCACGCTAGAGGTTTTCCTGTTTGACGGGACCATCCGCTTCAACACCGGCCTCGCCATCGTCAATCACAGCTTCACGAGCCTTGAGAATATTGTCGCCACCACCGGGAACGATAATCTGGTGGGCGCCTCCACCTCCAACGTGCTGACGGCGGGTGCCGGCAATGACCGCTTGGATGGGTTGCAGAATGCTGACTTCCTTGATGGCGGTGATGGCGATGACACCATCATCGGCCGTGCCGATAACGACACCATCATCGGTGGTGCGGGCACAGACATCGTCGATTTCACTGTCCTTGGCGCCGCAAACCTTATCGTTGAGTTTGAGACCAGTGCCGTCAGCTTGCTGGTTGATGGCGTGGTTCAGAACCGCGGTCAGATTTCTGGCATTGAGAACCTGGTCGGCACAGCCGGTGCAGATACCCTTGCCGGGGACAGTCAGGACAACCTGTTCTTCGGCCAGGATGGCGATGACCACTTCATTGCGACCCGGGGCAATGACGTCATGGTCGGCGGTGCAGGCACGGACAGCATCGACTTCACCTTTATCGGCCTCGCCCTGACCATCAATCTCGACCCAGTGGCAGGGGCCACGGTCACGTTTACCGACGAGAGCAGCGTTACCAGCACCACATCACTGAGTGAGATTGAGGTCCTGATCGCCGGCGGTCTTAACGACACGATCACCGGCGCAACGCTGAACGAAAACATACGGGGCGCCTTCGGCGACGACGTGATCTCAACTTCTGCTGGCAATGATCTGGCCTATGGCAACCAGGGCGCGGATACGATTGATCTCGGCTTCGATAACGACACCGGCTTTGGTGGTAAGGACGCAGATCTGGTGATCGGCGGCAGCGGCGATGACGTGCTGTATGGCAACCTCGCCAACGACACCCTAATCGGCGGCAGCGGTGATGACGCCCTATTTGGCGGTAAGGGTGATGATCTTCTGCAGCCAGAAACCGGCAGTGACACCCTGAATGGCGGCCTGGGCGACGACACTGTCGACTTCAACGGGTTTGAAAGCGCATTGGACATTGATTTGGTGGCCAGCACGGCGACCTTCACCAACTTCCAGGGTGAGGAGCAGGTCCTTGCCCTAACCAGTATTGAGAATGCTTTTGGCGGCGATGCCGATGATCAGATCGTGGCTGGCAATGGCAACAACACAATCTCAGGCGGGGCAGGGATTGACCGTCTAACCGGTGGCTTTGGCGCGGACACCTTCCGCTTCGGCCGGGGTGATGGCGATGACATCATTCTCGACTTCGCCGGGGGCGAGGATCAGCTGCTGATCGATGTCGAACTTGGCGTCACATCATTTGAGGATGTGTTGGCGCTGGCGACCGAAAATGCGTCTGGTGATTTGCAGTTCGTGTTCAACCCGCCGGGCGCGATGACAACGGAATCAATCACCCTGGTTGGCACACCGTCCAGCGCAGCGGCGACGCTGCAGATCCTGTTCTTCGACAGTGATCCGACCAACTAACTCAGTTGATGCTTAACTAGTCTGCCGGTTCAGCCTTGGCCCGGTTGGCCGCGATGGCGCGCAGCTTGTCCGCCGCACGCTGGCGCTGGCTGGCGGATTTAAGCTGACCACAGGCGGCCAGGATATCTTGACCACGGGTCGCGCGGACTGGCGCCGGATAGCCAGCCTGAACCACGATATCGCCAAAGGCGGTGATGGCCTTAGGCGTTGAGCACTCATACGGCGCGCCAGGCCACGGGTTGAACGGGATCAGATTGACCTTCGCCGGAATACCGCGCAGCAGGCGGACCAACTGACGGGCATCGGCCGGGGTATCGTTCACCCCTTTCAGCATCACATATTCAAAGGTGATACGGCGCGAATTGCTGACGCCGGGGTACTCACGGCAGGCACGCATCAGCTCTTTAATCGGATACTTCCGATTGATCGGCATGATGTTATCGCGCAGCTCGTCAGTAACAGCATGCAGCGAGATGGCGAGGTTCACATTCAGCTCGTCACCACAGCGACGGATCAACGGCACCACACCAGAGGTCGAGAGGGTAATGCGACGCTTGGACCAACCAATACCATCGGCATCCATCACAATGCGCATGGCATCAGCCACATTGTCATAATTGAACAGCGGCTCGCCCATACCCATCAGGACGATATTCGTGAGGCGCCGGTCTTCTTTCCCCGATGGCCAATCATTCAACGCATCGCGGGCAACTAGCACCTGGGCCACAATCTCGGCCGGGCCGAGATTCCGAACCAGCGGCTGGGTGCCGGTATGGCAGAACTTACAGGTAAGCGTGCAGCCAACCTGGGAAGAGACGCAAAGCGTGCCGCGATCATCCTCAGGGATGAACACGGTCTCAACCTCTTGCCCATCAGCCATACGCAGCAGCCATTTACGGGTGCCGTCCGTGCTCTCCTGATCCTCAATGATCTCAGGCCGGGCAAGGGTGAACATGTCCGGAAGCTTGGCGCGCAGGTCCTTAGCTAGGTTGGACATGTCGGCAAAGTCAGTAACGCCGCGCTGATAGACCCATTTCCAGATTTGATCAGCCCGGAAACCCTGAATACCCAGCGCCTTCATCTCGGCGCGCAGCTCATCCCGGGATGGCCCGATTAGCGGGCGCAATCCGTCGGCGCCCGCAGCTGGGGCGGCAAAGGCTTCGGCGTGGGCGTCGGCACCCATGGGTCTGGCTCTCAACTCTGTTTACAGATCGGGCATATGAAAAACGCCGGTGCGACAGCTCCGGCGTTTGTTCTATGCGATGCCCAGACATTGCCCGAGCAACATGAATTTGTCGAGTGGCTTAGAAAGGCAGCTGCCTCGCGCCAAGCGTTACGGCGTGACGCCGCAGGCCTTGCTGATGGCCTCATATGCGGCGGAGGAGCCGGACAGGCTATAGGTGTCGGTGGTCAGCGTGCCCCGGCTAGAGGTGCCGCGCACAACCATGCGATTGCCCTTGCGGATTGAGCTAACCAGCGATTGGTCCGTCTCGGTATCACGGGTCCAGGCGGTGTCGCCCTGGGTGAACAGATCGAAGCTGCTGCTACCAACCTGGACGGACACATCAGAGCCAGCCTGGTGGGTATAGCCTGCGATAAAGCTGGCCACATCAAAGCTACGGTCGTCTGGGCGATGAGTCACCAGCGCGTAGATTTCGCCGCGGCGGGTGTAGTTACCCTCATCCTTAATCGGACGGGACGCCATGTAGCAGACCTTACCGCTGTTATCTTGGAACTCATAAGCGCTCCAATCACGGAAGGTACCAATCAGGCGTGGTTCAGCGGCGCGCGCGTCGACCGGGCCACCGGCCTGCCAGATTGCGAAAACAGAGGTCAGGGCCAGGAGAGAAAACAACAGATTACGCATGGGGGCCATACTTCATCAGAGATAAAAGGTGGGACGGTGTAATGTCCGACAAATGCCGAAAACCACCGTGGACGCCAAGGTTGTCCTAACCAAGATCGCGGTTTGCCGCAACCATTGGCAAGGGCAATTTAGCGCCCGTTCTTCTGGGATAACGGAAATCCCAGGCAAAAAGTAGCCTCAAATACGGCCATGGCGTGATCCAAACTGCGGGTTTGCGCGAAAAAGGCATATGACTGTGGTGCAACCCATCCAATCTCGGACCGGCAAACCGGCTTCAGAAAGTGCTAATATGCCTCTTGTAAAAGGGGCTTCCGCACTTTTGAATGGCCGCATGCCAGACAGTGCATCCTTTGGACCGACCGGCGAGCCGCGCTTTGATCTGATGATCACAGCAATTGCGGAACGAACGGATCGGGACGCTTTCGCCGCCCTCTTTGAGCACTTTGCGCCCCGCGTGAAGGCTTATTTGCTGCGACTCGGCATGGCCAACGCAGCGGCTGAGGATTTGGCACAGGAAGTACTGTTAACCGTGTGGCACAAGGCAGCGACTTACGATCCGTCGCAGGCTGGTGCCAGTACCTGGATCTTCACCATCGCCCGGAACAAGCGCATTGATGTGCTGCGTCGGGAGAACAGGCCGGCATTGGACCCCAATGATCCTGCCTTGGTGCAAGAACCAGATGCCTTAGCTGATGAGGTGGTTTCGGCCTCCGACCAGGCTAAGCACATCCGTGCCGCGATTGCTGAGCTGCCCGCAGAGCAAGCTGAGCTGGTCCGCCTCGCCTTCTATCATGATCATGCCCATGGCGTGATTGCCGAGAAGACGGGTCTACCGCTCGGGACGGTCAAGTCGCGTTTGCGCTTGGCCTTGATCAAGTTGCGAAGGGCGCTAAACGATGACGACCAACCGGAATAATTGGCAAGAGGCCGGCTATTCTACCGACGGTTGCAAATCACACTCTGATTTGCCCGCCGGTCTTGGTGCCGGACAGCAAATAAGGGTAATGTCAGCAGAGGACGAAAACCGGCTGGGCGAGATGGTACATCACCACCCTGACGATTTACTGCTGATGGATTATGCGAGCGGCGCGCTTGGCGAGGCGGAGAGCCTAGTCATTGCGACCCATGCTGCGCTCTGCCCGCTATGCCGTCGTAAAATTGCAGAATATGAAGCCGTTGGCGGTGCCGCCTTGGGCGAGTTGGATGCTGCCGAAATGGCTGATGATGCCCTCGCTGGCGTTATGGCCCGGCTGGACCAGTCGCTTGAGAAGCCGGTTGAGCAAGCCGTGGCCAGTGCCCATGCAGATGGCGGCGATATGACGGTGCCACAGCCACTGCGTGGCTACCTCAACGCGGCACTTGAAGACCTACCCTGGACGAATGTCCTACGCGGTCTGGACGAAGTTACCCTGCAGGTTGGTAGCAACGATATGGTGCGCACCAAAATGATGCGCATCCAGCCCGGTGCCGCCATGCCCCAGCATACCCATGAGGGTGCGGAGCTGACGCTCGTCCTGAAAGGTGCCTTCGCGGATGAGCGCGGGCATTTCCAGCGCGGTGATCTTGCCTTCACTGACAGTGATGTCGAGCATAAGCCGATCGCCGATGATCATGAGGTTTGTTACTGCCTCGCGGTCACCACGGCACCGCTGCGCCTCACCGGTCCAATTGGCCGGTTGATCAACCCGTTCATTCGGTACTGAGCTTAAGCTGAAAATTGAGCCACATTACTGGCGGTTGGATCGAATGATCTGACCGCCATGTTTGTGTTTGGTAAGCACCTCGGTCGGCCCACCCGCGCGGACCGGCCGCTCTGCAAAGCGGCCCATGGAGATCATCCGGTCATACATCACAATGGCACCCGCCACGCCGACATTGACGCAGAAGCTCATCGGGATCTGCACGAGGAAATCGCACCGCTCCTGCATCTCCGGCGATAACTCCCCACGCTCTGGGCCCAAAACATATGCAGCCCGGGTTGGGTGGCGGAAGCTAGGCAGCGGGATTGATGCGTCCACCAGCTCAATCCCAACCAATTGCGCACCCTTAGGCAGCTCTAGCGCTGCTGGCGTTTGGTATTGGTAGAACGGCAGATGCTCAAACGCATCGGAGGTATCGGAGGACCGGACCTCGCCAAAATCCACCACTGGGGCGATCGCGAAGAACGAACTCGCGCCAAAGGAATGGGCCGTACGGATGAGGTTGCCAGCATTGCCGGGCTTACTCATCCCCTCAACGCCAACTGAGAAGAAACCACGCATAGATTTTAGGCCGAGATGATAGCTGCCACTTGGTCGAAGGTAGTGGCATCGACACCGGCCAGGATCAAGGTGCTGCCGTCACTAATCTGAACCAGGGTATTGGCGCCCGATGCCTGAACCGTGAAGGCACCAGTGTTTAAGACCACCCGGTCACCGGCGAGGAAGTTGAAGTCGTTGACCGTGTCCACACCCTGCCCGGCACCAAAGTGGAAGAAGTCAGCACCGCTGCCGCCAATTAGGACGTCATCGCCCTTATTGCCGAACAGGGCATCATTATCGAGGTTGCCACGAAGGGTATCGTTACCCGCACCGCCAAAGATGCGGTCATCCCCCTTGCCACCAAACACCACATCATCGGCAAGGTTGCCGTAGATGTTATCGGCCTCGAAATTGCCGTAGATGATGTCGATATCCCGGCCGCCAAAGATCGTATCTTCATCCCGGCCACCGAATACGGTATCCGCGCCCACATTGCCGTAGATGAGATCCTGACCGGTATTGCCATAGATCAGGTCATCACCGCCCAGGCCACGCACCACGTCATTCCCGGCCAGCGCCGTCATAATCTCGCTGGCGTCGGTCATCTGCACCGCATCTGATCCATTCGTCCCGGTGATGGTTTGCACCACTGGTGGCACGGGATCGGCGGTTAGCTGTGCATCGATACCAGCGTAATCGCCATCATCACGCACCATAAGCACGGCAGTGTTGGCATCACCCACCAGGGCCAAGTCCACCTTCCGGTTGGTTGATCCAAGATCAATCGTGGTTGAGATGGGGGCCGCCAGAACGCCGCCACTGAACGTCACCGTCACCGGGCCGCTAACACCCGGGTCAATCTGATAACCACCGCTGGCCCAGCTTGCCGTGGCCTGACCATTCACGGTGACGGTAATCCCGGCCAGCCCCTCACCCGCATCGTATTGGCCATCGCCATCATTGTCGTCGAAGGCGACACCAAGCACGAACGGGCCCACATCGGGGGTACGGATAAAATTCTGGGTCGTCGAAATCTCATTCGCTTGCGACAGCCCAACGGCAAACCCAGCCATATTAAAATCGCCATTGGTCATGCTGTTTAGGTGACCAGCTGGTTGCTGAATACCGGTTGAGGTAAAGCCCCAATCGATCACATAGGCAGCGTGGGAGTGGCTGACACTCTCACCGAACAGAAAGACATTCTCAGCGACGAAATTGACGAACTCGGGGGTCGTTGCCTGTACCCGGTCGAGGAGCCCCGCCTCACCTGGCAGCTGATGGCTCTGATCATTATTGGTGATCATCAGGTTGTTGTGGATGGTCGCCGCATCAGCGGTACCACTGTTCCAGGCCAGCGCCTGCACCTGGCTCAAACCTGCGAAGTTGGCCTGCAGCGCATTAGTGTCCACACCAAAGAAACTGACCGCCTGCTGCACCAGCGGGTCGACGGCCTGCAACGGGTCCAGGCTTAAGAAAAGCCGACCAAGCTCACCCGCCGGATCGACCCGAATACGGTTCGCCAACTCAAGTAGTTCTTGTTCTTGTGCGGAGGGTAGCGCCATGGGTTTTAGTCCAATCCTGCGGTCATCAATGCTGTCCTTATGCCATGGATGCCAACACAACGAAACCTTGCCCCTAGGCGCACCGCGGCGTTGGGCCGGTGGAACGCCGGTTAGGCACTTTCTTAATTATGGCTTATCAAGAATATACAACACGAGCTTTGTCGCTCGCCCAACCGAAGCCGGGCACCGCGACAAGGGGGTCTGAGCCAAGGCATTTTCCCACGCGGGTAGGCCGATAACGGTCACACCACGTTTGCGGGCACAGACTGGGGCAAGGGCCGAACGATCATGGCGCTGGTGCTACGAGGATCCCAATTAACCCGACCACGCCATGATCGTTCGCTTCTTCCAAAAGCAAATCAGCACCAACGCATAAGCCAGACAAATCAACGCGATATTTGCATCGCGCGGGACCTTTAACGCTGCTAGAGATAACGGGTCAGGGAAACCACCTGGCCAATGATAAGGGCTAAAAGCAGCAATGATCGCCATCCCAAAGCAAGCAATCGCCGACGAACTTGTTTCACAATTAGAGACGACAGTTTGGCGCCCCAACCGCCTCTGGTTGGTTGCGATGATTGTGCTCTCGGTCGGGGTGAATGGCGCCCTATCCCGGGTTGCCCGCTTAGGCCTTGCGGATTGGTATCAAGCGCTCGCTAAGCCCAGCTTTGTGCCACCTGACTGGGCCTTCGCCGTTGCCTGGACCAGCCTTTACGCCCTGATGGCGGTATCACTCTGGTTCTATTGGCGGGCAACGGCGGACCGTCCCGCCGCCTGGCGGGGTGGCACCACCCTCTTCGCGGTTCAGTACCTCACCTGCTCTGCCTGGCCATTCATGTTCTTTGGACTGCAGTCCACCCTGCTCGGCTTTGTTGGCACGCTTGTCTTAGTGCCGATGATCATTGCGACGATCATTCTATTTGGCCGCTATAGCCGCCCAGCCGCCCTCGCGCTTGTCCCCTATCTGCTGTGGTCCACGCTTGCGATCGCCATGTCCTATCAGGTCTGGCAGCTGAACTAGCAAAGGCGCTGGACGCTGATGGTTGGGGCGTGCCAAGCTCCAGCCAAGCAACAACAACGCCTGGACCAATTGGCACAATCAAGCCACCCGCCAGGCCATCTGACATGAGGAAATCCCATGACCGGTTCGACCACCGCGCAGTTCGACTTTTCCGGTGCCAAGGTCTTTGTCTTTGGCGGTACCAGCGGCATCAATCTCGGCATTGCCGAGGCGTTCGCCAGCCGTGGTGCGATTATGGGCGTCGCCTCACGCAGCCCTGAGAAAGTGGAGGCCGCTGCGGAAAGCCTGACCAAGCTGGGCGCCAAAGCATCCGAGGGCTACCCGCTAGATGTTCGGGATCACGAGGCCGTGGCCAAGGCCGCCGCTGATTTCGCGGCAAAGCACGGCACCATCGATGTGCTGGTTTCTGGTGCTGCTGGCAACTTCCCTGCACCGGCCGCCGCGATGAGCCCGAATGGCTTCAAATCTGTCGTGGATATCGACCTGCTTGGCACCTTCCACGTGATGAAAGGTGTCTTTGAACACCTTACCCAGCCGGGGGCGAGCATCATCAACATCTCCGCCCCGCAGGCGATGATCCCGATGGCGTTCCAGGCCCATGTCTGCGCGGCGAAAGCCGGTGTCGACATGATCACCCAAACCCTGGCTATTGAATGGGGGCCGCTGGGCATTCGGGTGAACTCGGTTATTCCAGGCCCGATTGATGGCACCGAGGGGATGAAGCGCCTCGCGCCAACCGAAGAGATCCGCAAGGCCGTGCTGAAATCGGTTCCCGCCCGGCGCATGGGCTCACCCGATGATGTGGCCCAGCTTTGCTTGTTCCTTGGCTCCGATGCAGCCGCTTATGTGAATGGTGCGATCATTCCCGCCGATGGCGGCTGGGCGGCCAATGGCGCCCGCATCGATTTTGAAGCCTTGATGAAGGCCGCTGGCGGCGCTTAAGGCTGCTTGCTACTGCGAGCCTTCGGGCACTGGCTCAGGTGGTGCGATATCGCTTGGCGGCTCTGGATACAGCTTGAAGCGATAGCGGACGGTGCCGCTAGAGGCGCCGCGCGCCTCAAACAAGTTATCTCGAACCTGGAAGATTACCCGGCAGCGCCTGGAAACATCCTGCGAAGCTGGTGCCCGGCAGATGCCCGCCCGCCCGCTCGGCGTACCTGCAATAAGGAAATGCCCGGTTTGGTCGCGGCTGTTGCCATCGGCGTAGCTTAAGCGACCGCTCGGCTCCCCCTCCTCACCTGCCGCCTCATCAAAGGCGTACTCCATCCGGTATACCTCGCCATCCTCACCAAAGTCGCGACTAGCGGCATTGATGATCAGGCCAACTTCAACCCGACCAGTAAACAACTCGGTCAAGGTATCGATGCTCAGCGGGCGGCCGCTAAGCGGTTGGGAAGTCCGGGGTATCTGACGGGATGCTGCGGGTATGTCGACAATCACCCGCCCGGTCGAGGCAAGGGCGCCAGTATTCAACTCATTGGCACGCACATCACAGGCAGGCAGCGCGATCAGCAGCGCCAAGGCCGAGGCGAAACCAGCGCAAGACATCATCCGATAGGCTTGCCGCATACTGATCCATCCCTCGTTAAGCGTCATCAACCCAATCTGATCAGCATCATGGGTTGGCCGATCCCGCTGCGCAACTATTTCAATTCAGTACGAAAAATCCGTGAATTCGAATGATGCATCATGACGGTTACCCATCATGACCAACTACAAAGCTTCACCGGCCTGAACTCATTTGGCGAAAGCATCCGTGTTGCCGTCTTTGGCGCCAGCGGTGGCATCGGCAATGGTTTTGTCGAACACCTGGCCAGCGATCCATCGGTCAGTGAGGTGTTTGCTTTCTCACGAAGCGGTACGGCAGCCACGAATAGCAAGGTCACCACCGGCCTGTTTGATCTGACGGACGAGGCGAGCATCGCAGATGCTGCCAAGATGATTGGGGATGGTGGCGCGCTAACCCTCGTGATCTGTGCCGTTGGCATGCTGCATGACCAGGATGGTGCCGTGGCCCCGGAGAAGAGCTGGCGCGATCTAAGCGCCGATGGTCTCGCCCGCGCCTATCAGATCAATGCACTTGGCCCGGCCCTGCTGATGAAGCATCTGCTGCCACTTCTACCGCGCGACGGTAAGGCTGGTTTTGCCGCCCTATCGGCCCGGGTCGGCAGCGTGTCGGATAATCGGATCGGCGGTTGGTACGGATACCGGGCCGCGAAGGCAGCACTAAATCAACACATCAGATGCGCTGCCATCGAACTGGCGCGTAAGCATAAGCAGGCCTTCTGCATCGGCCTACACCCGGGCACCGTTGATACTGGCCTGTCGGCACCGTTCCAGAAGGGCGTGCCGAACGGCAAGCTGTTCACACCAGAGCAGTCCACCGGTGCCATGCTAACCGTAGTTGATCAGCTAACGGCGGAGGATAGCGGAAAACTATTCGGCTATGATGGCGAAGAGATTGCGCCCTAAATCGATACACTGAGGACGTAGTCTTCCGAGAACTCGTAGACACCAACCAGGATCACCTGGGCCCCGGTATCGATCTGCTGCACCAAGGTGCCATCAATGCTAGGCGCGTACTTCAACCCGCCTGCCACAACAATCCGGTCACCATCAAGTGGTTTGAAGTCGAAGATGACGCTGGTTTCGGCCTCACCATTAATGACGAAAAGGTCGGAGCCATCGCCACCATAGAGGCCATCACTACCGCGATTGCCGAACAGGATGTCATCGCCCGGACCACCGTAGAGGAAGTCTGAGCCACGGCCGCCATAGAGCGTATCGGACAGGGCCCCGCCATAAAGCGCGTCGGTCCCCAAATTGCCGTAGAGCACATCGGCACCTTCACCGCCGAACACCATATCGCGGTCCTTACCGCCATAGGCCACATCATCATCACGGCCACCGTACAGGGTATCGCGCCCCTGATTGCCATAGAGAATGTCGGCGCCACGGTCGCCGGTGATCACGTCGTCGCCAAGCAGTCCACGAACCTCATCATCGCCACGAAGGGCGACGATCTCATCACTCGCGAGGCGCCCAACCAGCACATCATCCTCGTTACTCGCGACCGGCAATGGCTCGTCAGAGCCACCATCGGTCAGCTCACTGGTGTCGATGGAGGCCCGCTCCAAAAGCTCAAGCAAGAAGGAGCCGGAGGTACCTGACTCGCCAAGGCCTGCCAGCTCTAAGCTACCGGCCAAGGCACGAGCGCCCTGGGTCAGGGCGAGGCTGGTAGAAAAGGTGATGACGTAAGGCTCAGCATCGTAGGTATCGATACCGCGATCACCGCTAGGCACATCGGTGATGACTAGGAACAGTTCCTCATCCCGGCCACTGATCTCAACCTCAACCGCGCGCTCCTGGGTACCGGCTTCGATCCGCTGGACAACTTCGGTTACGCCGTTCTCATCGCGGGACACCAATTCGATGTCCATCTCACGCAAGCGGCCACCAACGAAGATGCTGTCTTCAACCCCACGCGGAATGAAGCCCAGGGCGTAGATGTCCCGGTCAACCAGCTCATCGGTTGGGGTGCCAACAATATTGAGGAAGCCGTATTGGGGCGAGCCCATCAAAGGGGCGGTATTGAAGTCATTGGCGAGGTCGAAATCGACCAGCGGGGTATCTTGGGCCATGGTGCAGCGCCGGAAAAACTTTGGGGATTACAGTTTATCCGGCCCAAACTCCCACGCACAAACTCAGCGCCCAATTGTGCTAGTTGCGGCGTGATCTCAAACAACCCCAAACGGCCTGGTATCCGTTCGGTTGGCGAGGTGCTCACCATCGCCAAGCCAAAAACCCCTTAGCGTAAACCATTGGAAACAGACGCCAATTCAATGAGTGGCCCAGCGCAAATGCGAAACCAGTACGATTGAATGTTGACGCATTGACCAAAGACGCCAAAGCGTCACGGCGGCTTATCGTAAGCTCAAAGGTAAAGCCAAAGGCGTTGATTTGGCCCAAACCAGCCTTTGGATTCGGCGCTTAGCTCAGGCTGCCACCAACGGTGAACTCTGCCTCGGTGCGGGTGCGGATTTCGTCGACGGTGACGTCCGGTGCGATCTCAATCAGGGTTAGGCCCTTCTCATCAATCGTGAAGACGCCAAGGTCGGTGATGATCAGATCAACCACGCCCTGACCAGTGAGCGGTAGGTCGCACTCTTTCAAGAGCTTGGCCGAACCGTCTTTAGCGTTATGATCCATGACGACCACCACACGCTTAACGCCAGCAACCAAATCCATGGCGCCGCCCATACCTTTGACCATCTTGCCCGGGATCATCCAGTTGGCGATGTCACCATTACCGGCAACCTGCATGGCACCAAGGATAGACAGATCAATGTGGCCACCGCGGATCATGCCAAAGGAGGTGGCGCTATCGAAATAGCTGCTCTCTGGCAGTTCGGTGATCGTTTGCTTACCAGCGTTGATTAGGTCTGGGTCAACCTCATCCTCATAGGGGAATGGGCCCATGCCCAGCATGCCATTTTCAGACTGCAGCGCGACCGTGATGCCATCAGGGATGAAGTTTGCAACCAGGGTTGGGATGCCAATGCCCAGATTGACGTAGAAGCCGTCTTCCAGCTCTTGCGCGGCGCGTTCAGCGATTTGATCACGAGTCCAGGGCATGGGGGTAATCCTTATGGTTGCGTTGCAGCAATTTATGTCCTGGCATGCCGTTTAAGGGGCTGTGCGCCCGCTGTCAAATCCCGGAAGCGCATTAATTCAATCAAGCGATCAGCACCCGGATGAAACTGATTGCGGCCATCACATGGGAAGACCAATGTTTGGCACTTTCTGCCGGTTGTTAGATACCCAAATCACGTCAACAAGGCAGACGAGTAGCAGATCATCATGGGCCGCTACACGGACTACATAACTGATGAGCCCGGTTACCTGGATCAGGTAGGCGAGGCGTTGCAGCGCAATTTGGTTGAGGCCGCCGCCAATGCGGAGCTCGACGTGACCGAACCTGTGCTCAATCTATTGCCCAGCGTGCGCAACGATTTACCCGTGCGCGGCCCACAAATCCGTATTGTGACCGGCAATGCCATTCCCGATCTCGCAACCTCAACCGGCAGCCTAGCCAAGGATCGGTTGATTGCCTTCAATCGTCAGGTACGCCTCGCCAATTGGACCAGCGACATCTTAGCTGATCCCAAGATTGCGACAGCGGTTGCCCAATCACGGCAGACCCAACTGCAGGTGGAGCGGCTGAAGAAGAGAGCCAGCCTCCAAGAAGCGCTAGCGATTAGGGCGGGTGAGAAGGTCCTTAACGAGGAGATGATCTCGGCCGCCTATGTCGACGGTTTCGATGCCATGGTGAATATGCGTCAGATGGCAGCCGATCACGGCGCCTACGGGCCAGTGGCCGAAGCTCTGCGCGAAGACCCCAAACAGTTCGGCAAGATGAAGAGATCACTCGTACTCTCTCGCTTCTTCCCGTCATTGGCTGGCGTCACCCCGGCCAAGTATATGCAAACGACCATTGCTGATCGGCTTGAGGACGCGGGCGCCCGCCAGACCTTTGCCGACAATGCGCGCCTATCGGCCGAGGACTGGATTAAGCGGCAGCCGATTAATCGACGCCTCTTAGCATTCGCGCGCCGGGCCGAAAGCTTCCTCCGTATCGTCGAGCGGGAGCGGTTTACGGAAATGGCCGAAGACATCGCCACCCATCAGATGGTTGAGGATCTAACCGCCAAAGATCCGGTTGGTGCGCTTCAGCTGGTGGCAGCAAGGCTGCAAGAACCAAATGTCGGAACGGTATGGAAAGATATGGCCCAGGGCCTTGCCGAGCATGTTCGCGATGATCCGTATTTGGCTGATCTTGCAGAAAGCCGCGGCATCCTCCCAGAACTGCATCTGCCGCGTGATGCACGCAAGATGCCACCGCCTCCGGGACTTAACCGGCGCGCTGCTTAACCCGCTATCCAGCGTTTGATTGCATTGAGAGCAGGCATCGCTAAAAGGCTACCAACCTGATTATCAGAACCGGATATGTGCCATGAACCCGTTGCTGAGCCCAGACCTGACCAATGCGTTGACCGATAGCGTGATCGACGCTGCCAAGGCGGCGGGCCTTCCGGTGCCCTCCACGGTTAGCCGCCTGCACAGCAATGGCAGCCCACATCACCCCAATCTTTGGCACCGGGCCCAGGGTGCCGCCAACCGGGATACCACCATCGCCCCCAGCTATCGTAAGCGTGCGCTTGCGGATCTGAAGCATCTGACCGATTGGGCGGTCAGCCTGCGTGATAGTGCGCCGGTTCAGGCCTCCCTAACCCATGAACGCGGCCAGCAGCAGCGCCATAAAGCGGCAACCAGCACCGCCGCCGGCAAAAGCATGGCTGGCGGTATGAATGTGGCGATGGCCATCGACGATGCCATCAAGCTGTTTGTTCTGGAGAAGGTTTTCGAGGAACCAAAGATCGCCCGCGCCAACATTCAGGCAGATCTGGCCAAACACGATGATCCGGCCGCTGTGATCGCCCAGCTTGAAAGAACACCGGATGTCTATGGTGAGGTTCTGGGCAATCGGCGTTTTGGCACCAATAGTGGAACACGCCACAATGCCCTGGTCACCATTCGTGAACAGATGGTGCGCCCCATCAAGACAGCCCTGGCCGAGGCCGGCGCATCAAACCCAGCACAGCCTAGGGATCTGCCAGACCCGGCCGCACCGATACGGGTAAACCACCATCTGCTCGCCTTTGATGACCGGGTGACCAAGCTTGCCGAAACCCATGCCGCCCTAATGCGCACAGATATTGAGCGGGATATCCAAGAACAGCCAGCTGGTGGTTATTGGGCTGGCCATGCCGGTCCACCAAAACGGCGCCCCGGCGCGTAGCGAACCCAGCGCCTAGCGAACCCAGCGCCTAGCCCCGAATAGAAAAAGGCACGCTGTCACCAGCGTGCCTTTTC
This sequence comes from Alphaproteobacteria bacterium SS10, assembly GCA_019192455.1. Classification (NCBI taxonomy): domain Bacteria; kingdom Pseudomonadati; phylum Pseudomonadota; class Alphaproteobacteria; species Alphaproteobacteria bacterium SS10. The sequence continues at coordinate 206,223 of JAHCML010000003.1, read as the reverse complement.
ACTAACTTTATATGTGCGTCTAACGCTTAGGCGGCGTGACGATCACGGGTCGTGCGCTGCTCAATCCGCTTCTCATGCTCACCCTGGATCATACGCTTCACGAAGATGCCTGGGGTATGGATGTGATCGGGATCGATCGCACCTGGCTCAACCAGTTTCTCAACCTCTGCGACGCAGATCTTACCGGCGGTTGCCATCGGCGGGTTAAAGTTCCGCGCGGTCTTGCGGTAAACGAGGTTGCCCTCAGTATCCCCGATATAAGCCTTCACGATGGAGAGATCCGCGACCAGACCGGTCTCCATGATGTACTTCTCGCCGTTGAACTCACGCTCTTCCTTGCCTTCAGCCACCTTCGTGCCGACACCGGTCTTGGTGTAGAAGGCGGGGATGCCAGCACCGCCAGCGCGGCAACGCTCAGCCAGGGTGCCTTGTGGGTTGAACTCAAGCTCAAGGTCACCGGCAAGGAACATCTCAGCGAACAGCTTATTCTCACCGACATAGGACGAGATCATCTTTTTGATCTGGCGGGTCTCCAGCAGACGGCCAAGGCCGAAGCCATCAACGCCCGCATTGTTTGAGATGAATGTGAGCCCCTTCACGCCGCTCTCACGGATCGCCTCGATCAGGTTTTCCGGAATACCGCAGAGGCCAAACCCACCGGCCATGATCACCATGTCGTCGTGTAACAGGCCAGCTAGGGCCTCGGTCGCATTGCTATAAACCTTCTTCGCCATGGGATCCTCGATCGGTTTTGAGTAATTGGGTGCAGTGCAAAATCTGGCCTGGGGTTTAGCGGTATCCAAATAGGGCGTCAACTTGTGGGCGACCCGGGTCACCACCGCAAAAGTGAAAAATCGACAATTTGACCCCAAGGATTGGCGATGACGGGTCGTCCGAGGCAGTATGAGAACCGCGACGATCATCCCGTTGCCCGATTTGGCAGGGTCAGGGCCAGCACTCACTGGCCTACCAGACCGGCAAATGGATGGGCGGCAAAAGGGAACCAATATGGCGGATGGCGAGGGGCCACCCACCTCAACGAGCTTAAGCAAGCCGGGCCCAACTGATTGGCGACAATCGGACTGGCCGGATGACAAGCTGATCAGCGCGGCCGTGAATGGCGACCGCGATGCTTTTGGCTGCCTGATTGACCGCCATTATGACCGCATCTATCGCCTCGCCTATGGCTGGATGGGCCAGCGGGAGGCGGCAGAGGACGCGGCCCAGGATGTGGTGGTTAAGCTGGTGAACGCCCTGCCCAAATTTGGCGGGCAATCAAAATTTACGACCTGGCTGCATCGGCTGGTGCTGAATCACCTTCATGATATTGCCCGGAAGAATAAGCGCCGGCGGATTGACCCGGGCGTTGTGTTTGAAGACTTGCAGATCGCCGCCAATGAAATGGCAACGGATGATGCCTTGGCCTCCCGTCGCGCCCTGGCCGCGGTGAATGACCTGCCTGAGAAGCTGCGCGATGCCGTCCTCCTCGTCCATTGGGAGGGGATGACCCATGAGGCAGCGGGCCAAGTTCTTGGCTGTAAGGGTGGCACCGTGTCTTGGCGTCTTAACGAGGCGAAGACCAAGCTAAGCGAGTTACTAGGGGAACCGATCGAGAAGCGGGACAGTGCCCGCGGGAAAAGCAAACCATGACTAAAGATCGGCGAGACCACGAATTAGACGCCTTGCTCGGCGGTGCGGAACCACCCGCACCCTCTGACGCTGCGCGAGAGAAGGCCATGTCGGCGGCCATGTCGGCCTTTGATGCCGTACAGGAAGCCAAGGAAGAGCAGGCTAAAGCCGCCCTGCATCAGGGCGCTGACGAAAAAACTTTTGCAGATATCCAAGCATCCGAACCACAGCCACGTCAGAGGTCCCGGGAACAACGGGGTCGTCGTGGTTGGTCCGGGCTTTTCAAACGCCGTCCGGGAACACGTGACCCAGAACAGGAGTCACGACCCATGCGCACCTACTCTTACCGCAACCGATACGCCATCGCCGCCACTGTACTAGCCGCGCTGGCGACACCCTATGTGCTGACAGGCAAGATTATCCCTGGCGTTGACCAGGATTTGGCTTCACTTCTTCCGACATCCTCAACTGCCAGTCAGCGACCACCACCTATCTCGGCACGTGGAGCAGATCCCACACTCGAGCGACAACGGATGGCTGCATTGAGAGCTCGAGAGAATGAGCGTCTTTCATCGCAGATACCAACCAATAGCCTCAAGGGCATGCGGTTGCGCGAGCAGCTTCTGGTTCAGAATGCACAACCAAACGCAATAGCTGAGAGCTTTGATAGCGCTCAGCTAAACCATGTGGCGCCGACCAATAACCTTACGGTCGCGCCGAGCCCAAGTAGACAGGAGATTATCGGCAACCGTGATCGGTTTGAGGCGGCACCGGTCAACCCGTTCCAGCAAACCAAGCAGGAGCCGGTCTCCACCTTCTCAATCGATGTGGACACAGCGTCCTACAGCTTCGTCCGCCGTACTCTCCGTGGCGGGCAATTGCCGCCTCCTGAGGCCGTGCGGATTGAAGAGATGGTCAATTATTTTGACTATAGCTATTCCACACCGTCGGATCCAGCCACGCCGTTTGAACCAACGGTTGCAGTCTATCCCTCACCTTGGAACCAAGGCACGCAGATCCTGCATGTCGGGATTAAGGGCTATGAGGTGCCGGTCGCTGAAAAGCCTCGCTCAAACCTGACCTTCTTGATCGATACCTCCGGGTCCATGACCTCGGCCGATAAGCTGCCATTGCTGCAGCAGTCCCTGCGGATGATGGTTGAGCAGCTAAACCCCGACGATACGGTGGCCATCGTCGCCTATGCCGGGAATGCTGGCACGGTGTTGGAGCCAACACCGATCAGTGAACGCAGCCAGATCTTAAGGGCGATTGATCGCCTGGCCGCTGGCGGCTCCACCGCCGGGGGTGAGGGTATCCGACTGGCCTATAAGCTGGCGCGGCAGAACTTCGATGATGATGCGGTCAATCAGGTGATCATCGGTACCGATGGCGACTTTAATGTTGGCATCACCGACCCCAATGCGCTGCAGGACTATATCGAGGCTGAACGTGCCAGCGGCGTGTTCCTGTCGGTGCTGGGCTTCGGTCAGGGCAACTACAATGACGCGCTGATGCAGCGCCTAGCCCAGAATGGCAATGGCTTTGCCGCCTATATCGATACGGCGGACGAGGCGCGGAAAGTTCTGGTTGATGAGCTGACCAGCACGCTGGTGCCAATCGCCAAGGACGTCAAAATCCAGATCGAGTTCAACCCAAACCAGGTCTCAGAATACCGCCTGGTCGGTTATGAAAGCCGTATGTTAGCGCGTGAAGATTTCGACGATGATCGGGTTGATGCAGGCGAGATTGGCGCTGGCCACACGGTGACCGCCCTCTATGAGATTGTGCCGGTTGGTGCGCTGGTCGCTGAGCGTGGGCAGCAAGAGAGCCTGCGTTACGCCGATGCCTACTCAACAGCAAATATCCTCCAGCAACGCGCTGAACCTGAACCAGCCGAGCTAAGCGAAGCGTTGAGTGGTGAACTTGGGTTCCTGAAACTGCGCTACAAGCTACCGAATGAGGACACCTCCCGCCTGATCACTCGGCCAATCCAATCCGATGAAGCCCAGTCGATCGAGAGCACCGGCCAAGACGTGCAATTCGCCGCGGCGGTGGCGGGCTTTGCCCAGCTACTGCGCCGCAGCTCAGCGGTTGAACGTGGCTTTGACTATGGTGATGTTGAGCGCTTGGCTCGACGCAGCGAAGGGGCAGACCGCTCCGGCCGCCGCGCTGAGTTCTTAAGCCTGGTGCAACGTGCCGCCGAGTTGAGCAACCAGGGGCGCTATCGCTAGGCAACGTCAGATCAGATGAATGACTTTAGGGGTCGGGGCCAGCTTGGTTCCCGGCCCTTACTTATTGGCGAGATCAGAGAGCGCGATCTCATCGGCAGAACGACCATCGGCAAAGACATAAATCAGGGCTTGGACCACACCGAAGGTAATCAACCCAACAATGATGACCCGGACCACGAAGCCGTTGCGGGCACGATGGACCCGGTTCTTTGCGTCTTTTGTCTGCTTTGCCATCTCAATATCCAACCACAGCCTGTCTCGGGCGTGCCTGCCACAGCCTACCACCAAACCCATTTCAGATATGCAGTGAGTCTGGTGGAAACCAGCTTTACGGGTTACCTGCAGCGCGCTAACACGGTCAATGATTTCTGTGATGGCCAAGGCGTGGCCAAAGCAGCACCGAATAAAAAGCCAAAAACAAACGACCTACCGGGACGGGCGCTAAGCGATGAGTGACGAAACAGGACAAGTGCGAGTAACCGATGAAGAGGCACTCGCCCTCCATGCTAAGGGCCGCCCTGGCAAGCTGGAGATCACGGCCACCAAGCCAATGGCGACCGGCCGCGACCTGTCCCTCGCCTACTCACCCGGTGTGGCTGCCCCCTGCCTGAAGATCGCCGAAGATCCGTCAGACGCCTACAAATACACCTCCAAGGGGAACACGGTTGCCGTAATTTCTAACGGTACGGCTGTGCTTGGCCTTGGCAATCTTGGTGCCCTCGCCTCCAAGCCGGTGATGGAAGGTAAGGCAGTTCTGTTCAAGCGCTTTGCTGATATCGATGGCCTCGACATTGAGGTCGACACCGAAGACGTAGATGAGTTCGTCAATTGCGTCCGCTTCCTCGGCAAAAGCTGGGGCGGTATTAACCTTGAGGATATCAAGGCGCCCGACTGCTTCATCATTGAGCAGCGCCTGCGTGAGGTCATGGACATCCCGGTGTTCCACGACGACCAGCATGGCACCGCAATTATTGCCGCAGCCGCCCTGATCAACGCACTGCAGATTACCGAGCGCGACATCAAAGACGCCAAGATGGTGATCAATGGCGCCGGCGCCGCCGCTATCGCCTGTGTTGAGCTGTTCAAGGCCATGGGCATGCCCCATGACAATGTCATCCTCTGCGATACCAAGGGCGTTATCTATCAGGGCCGTGAAGCGGGCATGAACCAGTGGAAGTCCGCCCATGCGGTCGCCACCGACCTACGCACCCTGGATGAGGCCGTTGAAGGCGCTGATATCTTTGTCGGTGTCTCGGTTAAGGGCGCGCTGACCAAAGAGATGGTCGCCAAGATGGCCGAGAAGCCAATCATCTTCGCCCTCGCCAACCCTGATCCAGAAATCACGCCGGAGGAAGCGCGCGAGGCACGGGCCGACGCCATCGTTGCCACCGGTCGGTCCGACTATCCGAACCAGGTCAATAACGTCCTCGGCTTCCCCTATATCTTCCGGGGTGCCCTCGATGTGCAGGCGCGTGAGATCAATGACGCGATGAAGATTGCCGCCGCTGAGGCTATCGCCGATTTGGCACGCGAGGATGTGCCTGAAGAGGTGGGTGAGGCCTATAGCGGCCGCCACCTGCAATTCGGGCCGGATTATCTGATCCCCGTGCCATTTGACAGCCGCCTGATCGTTAAGATCCCTGAGGCTGTTGCCCAGGCCGCCATGGATACCGGGGTGGCGAACAAGCCGATCCCGAATATGTGGCAGTACCGGCATGAGCTTAAGAACCGCCTCGACCCAACCGCGGGCTCGCTGCAGGACATCTTCAACAAGCTTAAGGAAGAGCCACGCACCGTGGTCTTCGCCGAGGGGGAGGAAGAGCAGACAATCCGCGCGGCTGTGGATTATGCCAATGCCGGGTATGGCAAGGCCATCCTGATTGGTCGCGAAGAAGGCGTCGCGACCACCATGCGCCGCATGGGCCTTAACCCAGAGCAGGATGGCATTGAGATCCACAATGCCCGGCTTAGCGACAACAACGACGCCTATACCAAGTTCATCTATCGCCGCCAGCAGCGGCGCGGCGCGCTCTACCGCGATTGCCAACGCATGGTGAACCAGAACCGGAACGTGTTTGCATCCGCCATGGTTGCCCATGGTGATGCCGATGCCATGGTCACTGGCCTTACCCGCGCATTCTCCGTCTGCATCGACGATATCAAGCGGGCGGTCAGCACCCGACCGAACCAGGTCGTCTTTGGTCTGTCCATTATGGTGCGCCGGAACCGGACGATCTTTATCGCCGACACCCTGGTACATGAGACGCCAACCGCCCAACAGCTGGCCGATATGGCCATTCAGGCAGCGGCGAAGGCCCGCCGCCTGGGCCATGAGCCACGGGTCGCCCTACTCTCATTCTCAAACTTCGGCCAACCACTGCATGAGCGTGCGGACCGCATCCGGGAGGCCGTCGCGATCCTCGGCGCACGTGAGGTGGACTTTGAGTTCGATGGTGAGATGTCGGCCGATGTGGCGCTCGACTATGATCTGATGAAGCGCCTCTACCCGTTCTGTAACCTGACCGGGCCGGCCAATATCCTGATCATGCCGGGGCTCCACACCGCCAATGTCAGTGCGAAGTTGCTGCAGAAGATGAGCGCCTCAACCCTTCTTGGCCCACTGCTGCTTGGCCTTGAGCAGCCCGCACAGGTGGTACAGATGGGTGCAACGGTATCAGACATCGTCAACGCCGCTGCCCTCGCCGCCTTCCAGGCATCAGAGAAATAGTAGACTTTTCCGGACCTTAACCGTCATCGAACCGTCATTTGACCTGACCAGTTCCCAGGTTCAGGATGGGGGATCGGGTGCTATAAGGTTGGGCGGATGCCCGCCTAGCACGTTACCTAACACATTGATTTAGAATTGTGTTTCTGGGCGCATGACTGAAAACAAACGCTCTTTGACCATGTTGCAGACGCTGATGGCGCTGGGGCTAATGACGCCCCTAGTGCTGGTTCTGCTTGTCCTGGTTGCGTGGGGCGAGATCGGCTTGACTCCGGCGGGCGTGATTATCGGTGCCGTGTTCCCGGGCATGATGCTGATGCTCTGGGTCTATGGACGGCAGTTGCAACGCCTGTCTAGCCACCTGACCCGGCTGGTCACACCTGGCTCAGCTGAGGATGAGAGCGATCCAGAAGCGCCCACGCGGCTTGAGACGGATGAGAGCAACCCATGGTTGCCGCAGCTACGGCGCTTATACCGTCGGATCGCTGCCAATGATGTGATCTTCGATGCGATCCCCGATCCGGTCCTCCTGCTTGATGCTGAGCGTCGGATCACGCAGGGGAATGCCGCCGCCATCGCCCTATTCGGCCATCCAACCATCGGCCGGGATATCACCGTCGCTTTGCGCAACCCCGACGTCCTGCAGGCCGTGGATGGCGCCCTGGCCAAGGGTGAAGAGAAGCGAATTGAATTTGCCCTAACCGGCCCGGTCCCACAGATCTTTGAGGCACGGGTTACCCCGTTTGGCCACCGGATGCGCCATGTGGTGGATGCCGAACGTGCCGAGCGTCGTCAGCGCATCGCCGATGGTAAGGAAGGGGCGGACGCAAGCCTGCATCAAGCCTATGACCCGTTCGGGTCGGTCATGCTGACGCTCCACGACATCACCGCCGTTCGCCGGTCAGAGCAGATGCGCGCCGACTTTGTTGCCAATGCTAGTCATGAGTTGCGTACCCCGCTTGCTTCCCTGCTTGGCTTTATTGAGACCCTACGGGGACCAGCCCAGGATGATGGTGAGGCGCGTGGCCGTTTCCTTGGCATCATGGCAGACCAAGCTAGCCGCATGGCCAAGCTGGTCGAGGAGCTGCTTTCCCTCTCTCGTATTGAGACAGATGAGCACCGCCCACCAACCGACCCGGTCGATATGGGCGAAGTCCTTCAACGTGTGGCAGCGGGCCTGGAGCTGCGGGCCGCCGGCCGAAAGATGAAGATTGAACTGGTTGGGGAGGATGACTTGCCACCCATGGCCGGTGATGGTGACCAGCTGGCCCAGGTGTTCCAGAACCTGATTGATAACGCGATCACCTATGCCGACCCTGAAACCAGCGTGACGGTCACGGCCAAGTCCCATGAACCCGCCAGCGCCGTGGCCAGGCAAATGGGCGGCGGTAGCGATACGCCGCTAATTGAGATTGCAGTGCAAGACCGTGGCCCAGGCATCCCGCGTGAGCATCTGCCCCGCCTAACAGAACGCTTCTATCGTGTGGACCCAGCGCGCAGCCGCGCGGCCGGCGGCACCGGCCTTGGCCTCGCCATCGTGAAGCACATCATTAACCGGCACCGCGGCCGGTTAAGCGTTGATAGTGTGGTTGATGAGGGCAGCACCTTCACAATCTACCTGCCTGCGCTGGAATTTGAGGGCGATCAGAAGGCGGCTGAAGCGCCGCCTGACTCTGCCGACAAAGAGGAAGATCAGACCGCAAAGGCGGTGGCGGAGTAGCGCATTCCTGCGGCCTGAAGCGGATAATCAATTTGGTTGACTACTAAATTGTGGATTGGCTAAAACCGCTAGCTAGATGAAAATGTTTACCTTTTCGGAAGCTGACGTGTTTCAGATATTGTTTGCGCGATCTTGTCATAAATCTGAAATCTATCCTTCATAAATAGGCAATGAGTAGGGGGATAGGTTCCGCCCGCGCACAGATTTGTGCTGGCTAAAAAGCGCTTGGGCTTTTGCCTAAAATGCATCGATAGCCAGGCAGGTAGTGCACCCACGGATGACGCGGCCCCTTGCCCATAAACCCTTGCCGCGCATCGATTTTTTTGGAGGTTCAGCAATGAACAAGGCACTTGTCTTCGGCGCCGCCCTCGTGGTTGCCGGCTCTTTCGGTCTAGCTGATGCGGCAAATGCACAAAGCCGCGACCGGATTAGCATCGTCGGTTCGTCAACCGTCTTCCCTTTCTCCACCGCTGTCGCTGAAAACTTCGGCCGCCTGACAAACTTCCCAACCCCAAAGGTTGAGAGCACCGGTTCCGGTGGTGGTTTGAAGCTGTTCTGTGCCGGTGTTGGCACCCAACACCCAGACATCACCAACGCTTCCCGTGCGATCAAATCCTCAGAGGTTGAACGTTGCGCTAGCAATGGTGTCGAGGACATCACCGAGATCAAGATTGGTTTTGACGGTATCGTCTTCGCCAATTCCAAAGAAGCTGCCCGCTCTTCCCTAACCCGTGAGCAAATCTTCCTGGCCCTGGCCGCTGAAGTGCCACAGGACGGTAAGCTGGTTGCTAACCCTTACCAGCTCTGGTCCGAAATCGACCCAGCTCTGCCAAACAAGGCAATCGAAGTGCTTGGCCCACCGCCAACCTCCGGTACCCGCGACGCGTTTGTTGAGCTGGTCATGGAAGAAGCTTGCGAAAGCTTGCCCGAATACGCTGACAATGGCGATGCCTGCGCAGCGGTTCGTGAAGACGGCGCCTATGTTGAAGCGGGTGAGAACGACAACCTGATCGTTCAGAAGCTGAACGCCAACAAAGAAGCCTATGGCATCTTCGGCTTTAGCTTCCTCGATCAGAACTCTGACAAGCTTCAGGGCTCACTCGTCGATAACACCGAGCCAACTTTCGACAACATCGCAGCCGGTGACTATCCGGTTTCGCGCTCCCTCTTCTTCTATGTGAAGAACGCCCATGTTGGCGTGATCCCAGGCATCGAGGAATACCTCGCTGAGTTCACCTCAGAGCGTGCCATGGGTGAGGAAGGTTACCTGTCTGAGCGGGGCCTGATCCCACTGCCAGCAGCAGACCGCAATGAAGAGCGCCTGGACGCTGCCAACCTGCGGGCTCTCGGCAGCTAATCGGCTTTCGCCAACTAGCAAGAAACTCGGATACGGGGCCGTGCCAAATGGGCGGCCCCGCTTCCCCATAAAACCAAAAGAACAACAAGACGGCATAAGCCGCAGCAAACAGAGCCTCGCGTTGTTAGGCGCCAGGCCCAACTTGGATCGGAAATCCGGCCATGTCCGCCACTATCTTGATCGCTATCTTGCTGATCATCGCGGCTTTCGCCTACCAGACCGGACGCCAACGCGCCTTTGCTGTCGCGGGCAACAAGCGGTCCGTTTTGCATTCCCTGCCCGTCTATCACGGCAGCTTCATGCTGGTTTGGGTGCTTCTACCCGCCATTGCCGTGCTGGGCATTTGGACGGCGATCCAATCCACTGTCGTTGATTTCCTAGTGCTGGACCAGCTGGGCCCAGCCTATGCCGATCTCTCACTCAGCGATCGCAACATAACCCTGGCCGAAATCCATAATCTGGCCAGTGGCGATTTCAATATGGATCAAGCGGCGCCAGAGATTGCCGCCGCAGCTGAGCTGCACAACCACTTATCAGCCTTGGGGCGCTGGCTCTCGACGGCCGTCGTCTTGGGCCTTGCGGCCGCTGGCTTTACCCTGGCACGCCGCCAGATTGGCACCCGGTTTCGCGCCCGCCAGCAGGTTGAGCGCGTGGTTGACGTGCTGATGCTGGCTTGCTCAGTCATCGCCATCCTGACCACCATCGGGATCGTGCTGTCGCTGCTGTTTGAGGCCTTACGCTTCTTCGTGCGGGTGCCGTTTTATGAGTTTCTATTCGGCCTGCAGTGGAGCCCGCAAACGGCCCTACGCGCCGATCAGGTTGGTTCCTCCGGCGCCTTTGGCGCAATCCCACTTTTCGCTGGCACGCTTCTAATCAGCTTCATCGCCATGATGGTGGCGGTGCCAATCGGCCTGTTCGCCGCGATTTACATGGCAGAGTTCGCCGATCGGCGGACCCGTTCAATCGCCAAGCCTGTGCTTGAGGTTCTGGCCGGTGTTCCCACCGTGGTCTACGGCTTCTTCGCTGCCCTTACCGTGGCGCCGGTTTTCCGGGGCTGGGGTGATGCGGTTGGCCTTGATGTCTCATCGGAATCTGCCTTGGCCGCCGGGATGGTGATGGGGATCATGATCATCCCCTTTGTCTCCTCCCTCTCAGATGACGTGATCAATGCGGTGCCCCAATCCCTGCGCGATGGCGCCTATGGCTTGGGCGCCACCAAGGCCGAAACGGTGACACAGATCATCTTGCCAGCCGCCCTGCCAGGCATTGTCGGCGCGATCCTTCTCGCCGTTAGCCGGGCAATTGGTGAAACCATGATCGTGGTTATGGCCGCTGGTCTCGCCGCCAATCTGACCGCCAACCCGCTTGAGGCAGTGACGACAGTGACTGTCCAGATCACCACCCTGCTGGTCGGGGATCAGGAGTTTGACAGCGCCAAGACCCTGTCGGTCTTCGCCCTTGGCCTAGTGCTGTTTATCGTCACCCTCTGCCTCAATGTGGTCGCGTTGAAGATCGTGCAAAAGTATCGGGAGCGTTACGAATAATGACCGCCAATATCGCCGATACCGCTTACATCCGTTTCGTTCCCACCGGCGTCCGACACGCCGTTGATCGGGGCCCAGGCTCGCCCAGCTTCACCGATGGTTTGAAGAAGCGTCGCGCTAAGGAACGGAATCTCATTTTGGCAGGCCAGGCGGCGATCCTGATCGCCGTTGCCATGCTGATGACCCTAATGGTCAGCATCGTTTCCAAGGGCTATAGCGCCTTTGGCCAAACCGAGCTGCAGCTTGAACTCTACCTGGAAGAGGGCTTGATTGACCCGAATGGCAATCGCGATCCGGAAACGATCCTGCGCGCCAATTACCAATCAATCATCCGAACCAGCCTTCGGGCAATCTTCCCCGATGTGTCTGGCCGCACCGACCGGCGCCTACTGAACAATATCGTTAGTAACGCAGCGCAGTTTGAGCTGGCGCGTATGGTGGTCGACAATCCCGACTGGATTGGAACAAAGCGGGTGATCTCGCTTCCCGCCTCAGATGATATCGATCAGCTGATGAAGGGTAAGATCGATGCGAGCCTGCCTGAGGATTCCCGCCGGGTCTCAGATAAGGAAGTGGCCTGGATCGACACGCTTCGAGAGCGTGAGCAGATCGGCATCACCTTCAACACCCGCCTATTCACCAATGCGGATAGCCGCGATCCGGAGGTTGCGGGCATCTTGGGCGCCGTCATGGGCTCCCTCTTCGCGCTAATGATCTGCTTCATGATCAGCTTCCCATTAGGTGTTGGGGCAGCGATCTATCTGGAAGAGTTCGCACCGAAGAATAAGTGGACGGATATTATCGAGGTGAACATCAACAACCTCGCCGCGGTCCCATCGATCATCTTTGGGCTGCTGGGCTTGGCGGTGTTCCTAAACACCTTTGGCTTGCCCCGGTCTGCACCGCTGGTTGGCGGTATGGTGCTCGCACTCATGACCTTGCCGACGATCATTATCGCCTCCCGTGCGGCGTTGAAGTCGGTGCCCCCCTCCATTCGTGAGGCTGCACTGGGTCTTGGCGCATCAAGGCATCAGGTGGTCTGGCATCATGTTCTGCCGCTAGCCCTGCCTGGCATGCTGACCGGCACCATCATCGGCATGGCCCAGGCGCTGGGTGAGACGGCACCGCTGCTGATGATCGGCATGGTTGCCTTTATCGCCGATGTTCCAGGCAGCATCACCGACCCGGCCACAGCCCTCCCGGTACAAATCTATATTTGGGCCGATAGCCCAGAGCGCGCCTTCACTGAGCGGACTTCCGCCGCGATCATGGTGCTGCTCACCTTCCTGATCACCATGAACGCCGCCGCTGTCTGGCTGCGCCGTAAACTTGAACGCCGCTGGTAAGGATTAGAACCATGAGCCAAGCTGCTATCGATTACACACAGACCCAGGACAATGTGGTGCCACCCGCGCCGCTGGCCCTCGCAACCGTGCCCAAGATGATCTGCCGGGATGTGCACGTCCATTATGGCGATGCGCACGCCCTTAAAGGCGTCGACCTGGATGTGAATGAGCAAGAGGTGCTGGCACTTATCGGGCCATCGGGCTGTGGTAAGTCAACCTTCCTGCGCTGCCTGAACCGGATGAATGACACCATCATCGGTGCGAAGGTTACGGGCTCAATCACCCTGGATGGGCAGGACATTCACAGCCCCAACCTAGACGTGGTTGAGCTGCGGGCTCGGGTCGGCATGGTGTTCCAAAAGCCAAACCCCTTCCCAAAGTCGATCTATGACAACGTCGCCTATGGCCCCCGTATCCACGGCCTAACCGACAGCAAGGCTGAGCTGGACCATGTGGTTGAGCGGAGCCTGACCCGCGCTGGTTTATGGAATGAGGTGAAGGATCGTCTGCATCAGCCTGGCACTGGCCTCTCCGGTGGTCAGCAACAGCGTCTGTGCATCGCCCGCACGATTGCGGTCAGCCCCAGCGTCATTCTGATGGATGAGCCCTGCTCGGCCCTCGACCCAATCGCCACGGCGAAGATTGAGGAATTGATCCACGAGCTTCGGGCCAACTTCACCATCGTCATCGTGACCCACAACATGCAGCAGGCCCAACGGGTGGCCCAGCGCACCGCCTTCTTCCACCTCGGCACCATGGCCGAGTTGCGGCCGACCGCTGAGCTGTTCAATGATCCGCAGGATGAGCGGACAAAGGGCTACATCACTGGCGATTACGGTTAAGCCGCACAGCCACCAGATGAAGACCTTGCGCTTTACCAAATCGGACGATACCGATGGGATACATGGCCCGCACCAAACGCACAGTTCCTAACCCCACCAAAGACATCGCCCGGCAAGAGCCGAATGCGGTGCTGTCACCGCTGGTCATTCGCATGGCGGGTGAGGCGGAGAACCAGGTTGAACTGGCCGTTGGCACGGTGATGCGCCGGGATACCAGTGCGGCCGAGCGGGTGTCAGCCAATGACCGTATCCTGGATGATCTAGAGCACCGGATTGATGAAGAGGCGCAAAAGCTGCTGATGGCCCAGCAGCCGAGCCAGACTGACCTTCATGAGATTCTGGGCGCCATGCGCATTGCCGGCGATCTTGAGCGGATTGGCGATTATGCCGCCAATATCGCCAAACGGGTTCGCCCCTTAGCTAGCTTTAGTGATCTGCCGCGGGTTGGGGCCGTCGAACGCATGGGCCGCCTGGTTCGTGAGCTCTTGAGCGCGGTTGTAAACGCCTATAGCCGCCGTGATTTGGCCGGGGCGATCGATGCCTGGCACCGGGATGAGGATCTGGATGACCTCTACACCAGCCTGCATCGTGAAGTTCTGACCTACATGCTGGAAGACCCCCGAAATATCACGGGTTACATCCATCTTTTGTTCATCGCCAAAAACCTTGAGCGGATTGGCGATCATGCGACCAATATTGCCGAAGTAGTGCATTTGATGTTGAGCGGTGAACCGTTCGACAAGGCCCGCCCAAAAGGCGATGACACCAGCTATCAGCTGGTGCGCCCAGGGCAGAAATCGGCGTTGAAGGATAGTGAGAACACCTAGTCGTCAATGCAGGTGACGATAAGTTTAGGGACGATAAACCAATCTGGTGGGAATTGGGGTAGGACCGATGAATGACACGCTAAAGCCTATTGTACTGATCGTTGAGGATGAGGCCGATATCGTTACCCTCCTCCAGTACAACATTGAGAAAGAGGGTTTCCGCACCATCGTCGCCAATGATGGCGATGAGGCACTGATGGTGATCAAGGAAACCACACCGAACATCGTCCTCCTGGATTGGATGCTGCCGCTGACCTCAGGCATTGAGGTCTGCCGGCAGATGCGCCGCAATCCCAAAACCCGGGATGTGCCGATCATCATGCTGACCGCCCGCGGTGAAGAGGCGGATAAGGTGCGCGGCCTGAACGCTGGCGCCGATGACTATATCGCCAAGCCATTCTCCGTCGCTGAGCTCATCGCCCGGATGCGGGCCGTGATGCGCCGGTCTAGCCCGGCCACCGCTGATGAAGCGCTGGAATTCTCAGACATCGTCATGGATCTGGCAGCCTTTAAGGTGAAGCGCGGTGAGCGTGATGTTCACCTTGGCCCGACCGAGTTCAAGCTGCTGCGCCATTTCATGACCTATCCCGGCCGGGTATTCAGCCGCGAGCAACTGCTCGATATGGTCTGGGGACAGGATGTCTATGTTGAGCCACGGACCGTGGATGTGCACATTCGGCGGCTGCGCAAAGCGCTCAATGATGGCGGTGAGCCAGACATCATCCGGACCGTCCGGTCGGCCGGTTATGCGCTAGATGCCACCAATAAGGTGGATGCCTGAGACGGGCCCAACCCACTAAAACGAAAGACTTTTCGCCTTACGCGTGAAATGCCTCGCAATTTGCGGTACCATCCGTGGCGAGGCGTTTTACAAAAGGCAGCTTATGGCTTTCGAGCATAAGTCACTGTCATCGCGGCCATGATCGGCGCGATTGGCACGGCCATCCTGGACCGTCGTTGGTTTGCTACGGGGCGCAATGTGTGTCAGGCGGGCGATCAAGCGGACGCGTTCTGGATGATCCTAAACGGAACCGCACTCCTCTCCATTGGCGAGGAGCCTGGCGCGCGTGTGATTAAATCCGCGGGCAGCCTTTACGGCGACATCGAGTGTCTTCTCGATATCCCCTATGAGGGCACGTTGACCGTGACCTCACCTGAAGGGTTGGAGGCCGCCCGCCTGTCTCCAGCTAAGCTCAAAGAGAACATCAGCGGCGCGCCTAAAATGGTGCAGGCATGGGTGCAACTGAATGCGTTGCGCGTCTTGAAGTCAGGACGGCAGTTTCACGCCGATGCGCAAGCGCTCAATGAGTGCCATAGCCTGATCGATGGGTTGGAAGAGATGTTGGACGAGTTATTGGCCGAAGAGCCAAAGAACTAGAGCCGCGTTTCAAACACGTTGCCGTAGAGGCCATCCACATTGATGATCCGCCCAATCGGCGTTTCACCGGCTCCGGTGATGAGCTTAACTGCGACCATCGCTTGCCAGGCGCCGATGATCCCGGCGATTGCGCCTAAGACACCAGCCTCTGCACAGGCAGGCAGAGCGTCTGGTGGTGGCAGCTCTGGGAACAGGCGACGATAATCTGGCGCACTCTCAACCCGTGGGTCGAAGACGGCGACCTGCCCCTCAAACCGGATAACGGCGCCCATAACCCAGGGGGTCTTGAGCTCCGCGCAAGTGTCATTGATCGCATAGCGCGTGGTAATGAGGTCGGTTGCATCAACCACCACATCATGCCCATCCAGAAGCGTGGTCGCGTTCTGATCGGTAAGGCGGGTATTCTGCTGCTCAATCTCACAGCGGCTGTTCAAGGCATTCAGACGAGTGCTGGCTACCTGCACCTTGGGCTTGTCCAGATCAGCTTCCGTAAACAGCACCTGCCGCTGCAGATTACTAAGATCGACCGTATCGTCATCGATCAGCGTTAGGGCGCCGACACCGGCCGCGGCCAGATACTGGGCCGCCGCACTGCCGAGGCCACCGACACCAACTACTGCGACGCGTGAAGCGGCCAGCCGCTGCTGACCAGCACCACCAAGCTCGGGTAGCACCACATGGCGCGCATAGCGTATCGCCGGGTCGTGAATGTCGATTGTGTCACTCATAATGAACCTACAGATCCATCTAGTTACTTATCAGAAGCTCGTTCCCGGACATTCGCCGGATGCTGTACGCCGGTGGAGCCAAAACCACCCGCGCCACGATCGCTTTCTGCGAGTTCAGCGACACGCTGCCAACTAACAGGCATATAGGCCGCGATCACCATCTGGGCAATCCGCATGCCCCGGGTGATTTCAAAGTCCTGATCCCCATGGTTAATCAGGATGACCCCAACCTCACCCCGGTAATCACTATCGATTGTACCAGGGCTATTCAGTGCCGTGATCCCGTGCTTTAGGGCCAAACCAGAGCGTGGGCGAACCTGTGCCTCATACCCGGCCGGCAGGGCAATCGCGATACCGGTTGGGATCAACCCACGGGCGCCAGGTGCCATGGTAACCGGCGCGTCAACGGCGGCGAGCAAATCCATGCCAGCGGCACCGCTAGTGGCAAAAGCAGGTAGACCAAGATCTTCAGCATGGTCCAGCAGTCGGACAGGAATGTTAAGTGGCTGGGCAGCCCAATTCGGTGACATAGATCGGAATATCTTCATGCGGGGACCGGCAGGCGCCAGTCAGTGGAGAGAACTCAAAGGTAGGTTTAACCCGATTGGGCAGCAAAGTAAGCGGTGATTTGATCGGTTAGGCGGGTGGCCACTTCAGCCTTGGACATGCGGGGCCAATCCTCCGCCCCGCCATCGCGGGTCAGGAAGTGAATGCTGTTGCTGTCACCGCCAAAGGTATCGGTCCCGGTGCCAACATCATTGGCCAGCAACCAATCGCATCCCTTGCGCTCAAGCTTGGCCTTCGCATGCTCGGCCACCTTCTCAGTCTCGGCAGCGAAGCCTATGACGAGGCCAGGGCGATGTTCATTGCGCTGACTAAGCCGGGCCAGGATGTCTGGATTTTCAGTCAGCTCAAGGCTGGGGGGAGCATCACCGTTCTTCTTCAGCTTCTGCTCACCCGGCGAGGCGGCGCGCCAATCAGCCACGGCAGCCGCGCAGACAGCAATATCGGCAGGCAGGCCGTGTTCACAGGCGGCCAGCATCTCCTCTGCCGTTTCAACTGACCTGTGAACCACACCGGCTGGAATTGGCTGTGTTGTTGGACCAGCGACTAGGATTGTTTCAGCCCCAGCACGCTGCAGGGCTTCGGCAATCGCATGCCCCTGCTTACCTGACGAGTGATTAGAGATGTAGCGGACGGGGTCCAATGGCTCGCGGGTGGGACCACTGGTGACAATCGCCCGCCGCCCCGCCAAGGCGAGGGAGGCGCCAAGCAACTTCTCAGCTGCGGCGACAATCTCAAGCGGCTCAGCCATACGCCCAGACCCGGTTTCACCACAGGCCATGTCGCCGCTACCGGGCCCAACCTGGTACAGGCCCCGCGCCTTAAGCGTCGCCACATTCTCTTGGGTCGCCGGGTTTGCCCACATCATCTGGTTCATGGCCGGTGCCAACAAAATCGGCTTATCAGCCGCCAAGAGTGTTGTTGTGGCCAAATCCTGAGCCAGCCCCTGAGCCATCTGCGCCATGATATTGGCGCTGGCCGGGGCGATGATAATTAGGTCAGCCTCACGAGATAACCTGATATGCCCCATCTCGCTCTCATCCTTGAGGGACCAGAGATCGGTATAAACTTGGTTTTCTGATAGGGAGGCGACGGAAAGCGGTGTGATGAACTGCGCCCCACCTTGGGTCAGCACGCCGCGCACATCCGCCCCTCGCTCACGCAGGCGGCGGATCAAATCCAGCGATTTGTATGCCGCAATACCGCCAGCGATAACCAGCAGGATCCTGCGGCCAGCAAGGGTTTGGGCTATGTCTGCGCTCTCAATGGAACTCATCGACCGGGGGCCTTAACACCATCGGGGGAACTCTATATTCGCCCGTATCTTCCTATAGTTAGGCGCCAAACACCATCATACAACGCGGTATGGCCCATGCTTTACGCTGGTCACCCACATCAAAAACAGATACCTTCAATTTTAGACAAGTGCTGGATTTGCGCGTAACGCAGAGCCAGCGCGGATGATGAGAGGGTTCATCATGACTGGTTTACCACCGGGGCTTCAGGGCCTCGCAGGCGATATCAACGCGGCAAGTGGCGGCTCTTCCGATAAGGGTGCCGAGATTAATGCTGCGTCTGATCTGGTTGATGTGAACGCCTGGCGTGGCGTTAAACGCCTAATGGGCAGCATCTCAAGCGCGCTCGGTGGGGACAGCGATCCGCTTGGCCCCTCACCAATGCGCAGGCGCTAAACTAGATCCGCCAGCCGCTGTGAATAGCGGCGATCCCCGCTGACAGATTTTCATACCGCACCCGATTAAGGCCGGCCGTTTGCATGCGTCCGGCCAATTCTTTTTGGCTTGGGAACTTACGGATGCTCTCAACCAGATATTGGTAGCTTTCCCGATCACCCGCGATCGCGGAGCCAAAGCGCGGGATGAAGTTGTAAGAATATGCATCATACAGCTTGCGCAGCATCGGCTGGGTAACGCGGCTGAACTCAAGACAGAAGAAACGACCGCCGGGCTTCAGTACCCGGTGGGCCTCGGCCAGTGCCGCATCAATATCGGTGACGTTTCTGAGCCCGAATGAGATCGTGACCCGGTCAAAGCTGCGGTCCGGAAACGGTAAGCTCTCAGCATTGCCGCAGCTCCAACGCACCTGATGTTCCAACCCACGATCCAATGCACGGTCGCGGCCAACGGCCAGCATTGATGGGTTAATGTCGCAGATATTCACCGGCGGCTTCAAAACAGCGTCGCCCGCACCCTGCTCACGCTGGGCCAAACGGCGCAGCCGCTCAACAATCGCAAAGGCGATATCGCCGGTGCCGCCAGCCAGATCGAGCACAGCCATACCGGGCCGCAGGCCAAGGCTGCGGACAAACCGCGCCTTCCAAAGCCGATGGATGCCGCCGGACATGACATCATTCATCAGGTCATAACGGCTGGCCACGCTGGCAAACACATCGCCGACAAGCTGGGTTTTCTCATCAGCCGTGACCCGGCGCTCGCCAAAATGGGTTTCGATATCCCCGGTTAGGCGCTGCGGTTGTTGATCGCTCACTTGCTCACCCCTTTTTGGGTGTCCATATTCCACACGGCTGTCCATATCGCGCGGCCGTCGCGCGAACACCAGCGTAAATTTTGTCTCACGCCTTAGCATCCCCGAACATCAATAGATCACCATGCCTGAGTTACCCGAAGTTGAGACGGTGGGCCGCGGCCTATCAAATGCCGTGCTGGGCGCCACCATTGCAGAGGTTGATCAAAGGCGGCCGGACCTGCGCTGGCCCATGCCGGAAAATCTGCCCGCCCGCCTGGCTGGGCGCCGTTGGGCAGACATAACGCGGCGTGGCAAATACCTGCTGATCACCATGGATGATGGTCAGGTCATGCTGCTGCATCTGGGTATGTCGGGGCGCATGGTCATCCTAAAGCCAGGACACAATGCGCCGCCGCCGGAGAAACACGATCACGTCGTGTTCGATTTCACCGATGGCCACCGGGTTGTGTTCAATGACCCGCGCCGGTTTGGCGCCTTGCTAATGGCCGATGATGTGACGGCAATGGCAGAGCACAGCTTGCTCGCCGGCATGGGGCCAGAGCCGTTCGATCCTGCCTTCACGGCGGAAAGCCTCAGCGCGTCAATCGAGGGCCGGCGCAGCCCGATAAAAACCACCCTGCTGGACCAGAAGGTCGTGGCCGGTCTCGGCAACATATATGTGTGTGAGGCACTGTTCCTGGCACGGATCAGCCCGCGCCGCCTCGCCCATACGGTGGCGGGTGAAAGGGCAAAGCGCTTGGTGCCAGCCATCCGCGCTGTATTAACCGATGCGATCAAGGCGGGCGGCTCAACCCTGCGCGACTATGTTCAGGCCACGGGTGAGCTTGGCTATTTCCAGAAGCAGTTCGCGGTTTACGACCGGGAAGGTGAGCCGTGCCAGCAATGCGATGGCTGCCTGTTAAAGCCAGGCGCCCCGGCACCGCCGGTTCAGCGAATTGTGCAGTCTAACCGCTCCACCTTCTTCTGTGGTCACTGCCAACGATGACCCACCAGGCAACCGACCAACTGAAGTTGCTGGACCATTATGTTTTGCGGGCATTGTGTTCGAGCGGGGCAGAGGGTAATCAGCAGAGCATGAATTTACGCCGCACCCGCTTCCGCCATACCATCGCAGCACTGGCCATCACCTTGATGGCGCTGCCTGGCCTCGCCCATGCATTAGACTATGTTGAGGGGTTTGATGCCCTGCCACTAATGCCGGGCCTCGCACCGAGTGCGGCTGGCAGCCTGATCTTCGATAAGCCCGACGGCCGCATTTTAGAGGCGGTATTAATCGGCCAGGTGAGCGCCAGCGACACCTTTTCCTACTACGAACCGACACTCAGATCCCTTGGCTGGGAAGCCGTGGACGAAAGCGGTGCAGAGCGCCACTACCGTCGCGGCGTTGAGAACCTACAGCTGCTTTATCAAGAAGGTGCGGGCACAGCACCGGCACAACTGATCCTGCGGTTGAACCCAGCCCCCGCCAATTGAACGACCAAACCGACAAGACGTCTTAATAGACACGTCGCCATACCGATAAGGAAACACCCATGGCTTATGAAACCATTCTGACCAGCACCGATCATGGTGTCGGCGTTATCACCCTGAACCGACCGAAGGCACTGAACGCCCTATCAACCACCCTGATGCGTGAACTGGGCCAAGCCCTACAAGAGTTCGATGGCGATGATGCTGTCGGTGTGATCCTGATCGCGGGCAATGAGAAGGCCTTCGCCGCAGGTGCTGACATTAAAGAGATGGCTGAGCGCGACTTCATTGATGTCTATGGCTCGGACTTCATCACCTCAGAGTGGGAAACCATCCTGCAGATCCGTAAGCCGGTGATCGCAGCGGTCGGCGGCTATGCCCTGGGCGGTGGTTGTGAGCTTGCCATGATGTGTGACTTCATCATCGCCAGCGACAACGCCAAGTTCGGCCAACCTGAGATCAATATCGGCATTATCCCAGGCTCCGGTGGCACCCAGCGGCTAACCCGCGCGGTTGGCAAGGCCAAGGCCATGGAAATGTGCCTAACCGGCCGGATGATCGATGCGGAGGAAGCAGAGCGCGCTGGCTTGGTCAGCCGCATCGTCCCAGGTGATGAGCTGATGGATGAGGCCATGTCCGTCGCGCACAAGATTGCCAAGCTGTCCCGCCCATCCACCATGATGTGTAAGGAAGCGGTGAACGCCGCGTTTGAAACCACCCTACGCCAGGGTGTGATGTTTGAACGCCGCCTGTTCCACTCCCTGTTTGCCACGGATGACCAGAAGGAAGGCATGTCCGCCTTCATCGAAAAAAGGCAACCGAATTTCAAGCACCGGTGATACCAACAGGTCAGGCTGTTTTGGGTCGCTGGTAACGGTGGCCCCGCAGGCCAATCATTCGTCCAAGAATGAAATCGGATGGATGGGCAAGTCGTTGACGGATTTAACTTCACCCGGCATGTCCACGTTATCCCCGCTTTTCGTCCCTTGACGCCTGATTACGGCTTGCATATAACCCCAGCCTCACTGGAATTCGGGGCAGATGTGCCCCACACCGGCAGTGCGATAGAGCCCGGCTATTGGGCGTTGTTGGCGGTAGGTCGCCAAACGCTCAAAGGTTTTTGTCGCCCCGGCTTTTTGTTTGGAGTTTTGAAACCATGGCAAACCACAAGTCTGCCAAGAAACGTATTCGTCAGACCGAGCGCCGCACCGCTGTGCGCCGCATTCGGATCAGCACCATCCGCACCTATGTGAAGCAGGTGGAGCAAGCCATCAGCGGTGGTGACCAATCAGCTGCTCAAGAAGCACTGAAAGTCGCTCAACCACACATGCAATCAGGCGTGACCCACGGCGTTCTGCACAAGAACACCGTAGCCCGGAAGATCTCCCGCCTGGCTCAACGCATCAAGAAAATGGCTTGACGGCGAGCGCCAAATAGGGCTCACTGTTACCTATAAAGTTTAAGTAAAACAGCTCGCTGCAATTCGCGGCGAGCTGTTTTTTATTTGGTTATTATTTTACGTTTTTTAAAAGCGTTCTGAAAAAATATTTATGTGTTCTGTTTTCGTCCCATTGCCTTTTTCCGGACAAGACGCTTTACTCAAACTGTCGCAGCGAGAGGTTGTTCACCAACCGCGGCAACCCATCGGGAAGGGTGGGTTAAAACCAATAACCGTTATAACAGGCCGGGACTTAATGACTTCGCTATAAAAAATTGGCGAAACATTAATATTCACCCAAACCTGTAATTTTAATTCGCCCTTTAGCGGAGCGCTTTTCTGCGGCCTTATTTTGCCTTTATTGGCAATGACTTGGTCATTATTTGAAAGCGCTTCTACTGGGAAGGAAAGGACGAGCTGATGGGGCAATCCAACGATCGACCAACCGCCATATCTGCCACCAGTAGCAGTCTTGGGTATAAGCCCAAGGATGCGAGTAGGCACCGGTATCGACCGCTTGATCGGATTGCGCTTAGTAGCCGCCTCCTTAAACGTAATGCCTCCAACATCCTTTTGTGGTTGTAGCGAGGCTGAGTAGCGAAAACCGCCGCATTATGTCGGCATCACGCGACCAGTAGACGAACCCACCCCAAGGTTCTCTTCCATTCTGTCATGTGATTGCCAGGCACCGCGAACCACCCCTCGCCGTGCCTTATGACCTCGTTTGGTCAAATGCGGCTGGCCTGTCGTTCTCCCCGTTTCAGACACACCAAAGCCCCCAATCCAACCGCTAGCCCGGATAGCTAAAACATGATCGCCGCCCAAAACGCCCCCTCGACCAACGCTGCCGCCCTTCCCCAGGCGACAGACGGCCAGACTGCCATCAACGCCGGTACCCAAGACGGCGCAGAGATCAATCCAATCCTGCATCGCCTGTATCATCAATGGCAGGCAGTCCAAGAGCGGATGCGTGGTGAGATTGGCGACAACAACCATAAGAATTGGTTGGCGCCACTGGTCCCAACGGGCCAGGTGGGCAGCGAGGTTATGCTGGCAGCACCAACCCGTTTCATGCGCGATTGGGTCAATCGTCATTATGTTGATCGGCTTCGTCAGCTTTGGGCTGCTGAGGATGGTTCGGTCCGCCGGGTTGAGTTGATCATCTCCCCGAATGCCGCGGCCAATCTGGCAAAAGCGATTAGCGAGGCGCCACCACCGCCACCAGAAGCTCTAAAGCCAACCCCGCCAGCCAACCAAGAACGCCCCTTCAAAATGCATGCGAGCGTTCGCCAGGCGAGCGATGAGGGCAATTTCAATGCCTCCGCTAGCGGTGGCGCGTCCCTCAATGCCGGTATGGGCAGCGATGACGCCCTCACCGCACAGCTGGACCCACGCTTCACCTTCGACAACTTTGTGGTTGGTAAGCCGAACGAACTGGCCCATGCCGCCGCCCGTCGCGTCGCGGAAAGCGATGCCGTACCGTTCAACCCGCTGTTCCTTTATGGCGGTGTTGGCCTTGGTAAAACCCACCTGATGCATGCCATTGGTTGGGCCATCCGCAACAAGACGCCCGAGCGGAAGGTGCTTTATCTAAGCGCTGAGAAGTTCATGTACCAATTCATCCGCGCGCTCCGCTTTAAGGACACCATGGCGTTCAAAGAGCAGTTCCGCAGCGTTGATGTCCTGATGATCGATGATGTCCAGTTCATCAGCGGTAAAGAGAGCACCCAGGAAGAGTTCTTCCACACCTTCAACGCTCTGGTTGATCAGAACCGTCAGATCATCATCTCTGCCGATAAAAGCCCATCAAACCTGGAAGGCCTTGAAGAGCGCCTGCGCTCTCGCCTTGGATGGGGTCTGGTCGCTGATATCCACCCAACCAGCTATGAGCTGCGCCTCGGCATCCTGCAGGCCAAAGCCGATCAGCTGAAGGTGAATGTCCCGCAGAAGGTCACCGAGTTCCTGGCGCACAAGATTACATCCAATGTGCGTGAGCTTGAGGGCGCACTGAACCGCCTGGTCGCCCATGCTGATCTGGTTGGTCGGGACATTACCCTCGACACCGTTCAAGAGGTTCTGCAAGACCTGCTGCGGGCCTCTGACCGCCGGGTGACCATTGATGAGATCCAACGCCGTGTCGCTGAGCACTACAACATCCGTGTCGCTGACATGCACTCTGCCCGCCGGGCCCGTGCCGTCGCGCGTCCACGTCAGGTGGCCATGTATCTGGCTAAGCAGCTGACCTCCCGTTCCCTGCCTGAAATTGGCCGGAAGTTCGGTGGCCGCGACCACACCACGGTGATGCATGCGGTTCGGAAGATCGAAGAGATCTGCTCAACCGACAGCGCATTCGCTGAGGATGTGGAACTGCTGAAGCGGATGCTGGCTGGCTAAACCAGCCAGGCTAAACCCACTGTCCAAAACCTAACGCCTTATTGCGCATCGCCACCGCCGCCGGTTGCGCTATCGATCAGATTATCTAGGCGGTCGGCGATACCCTTGATGCCGCTTGGCCCGTTATCGGGCTGCTGCATCATCTCGGGCAGATCATCATCAATCTCGAACACAAAGCCAAAGCCGGCATCGCCCTCGGGCGGTGCGGGGATTAGGCCGAAATCGCTATTGCCGAAGGCGACACCTCGGCTAATGGCACCAAATGGCTGCACGGTGCCTGCAAATCGCATTGTCCAATCCAGGGCATGGCCCGCCGGTGGCGCCGCCGACAGTGGTTGGACCACCCGCCCATAGCCCGGATATCCAGCCATCCCGATTGGCAGAAATAGCGGCACCGCGAAACCACCGAGGATGCTGCCAACAGCCACCATGCCAATCAGCTTGTTGCCACCGGCAACCCGCTCGGCTGGGAACTTGATGGCGCCACCAACCGCCCGCCAGATCACTGCGGCAGCGGCCGACAGTCCGACAACCCCACCAACCAATCCGGCGAATGCGCCGGAGAACAGCAGTAGCGCGATACTAAAGTGGGTGTTCAGCGCCTTGGTAACTTCGGTCGATAGACGATTAATACCAGCGCCCGGGTCAAAATCATCCAGCGGCGCCATGATGTCGGCAGCCAACGCCTCGGCTGGCGGCCGAATGATGCGCGGGTAAATCTCGGCATTGAAGGTTGCACGATCAACGCCGGGATCAATCCGCAGGTCGGTTGGCAGATCAATGGTGCGACGGATGATGTTCTGAATGCCTTCCTGGGCGACAAAATCGGCGTAGCTCAAATCCGGCGGCAGTTCAGTCTCAAACCAGCCGCGGATGGCACGCTCATAGGTCTGCTCAGCCGCAGTTGGGATATCGCGCCGGGCGGCAGCAACCAACTGATCACGGCCTGCGACGGTCAGCGCCCAATCCTCAGGTAGGGTCACGCCGCTCTGCTGCACCTCGGTCCGGATTGCCGCGACGACACTCGGATGGGCGATGTACTGCGCCTCGTACATACCGAGGGCAATTTGGTTGTTCTGCCGGGCGAAGCTTTGTGACAGAACCTGTGAACCGCGTTGGCTCAGAAAAGCCTCATCACCCGGGCACCCCGTTGGGCCGCACCAGGTTTGCGGATCAACAATCTCACCAAACAGCTCTGTTGAAAGGGCTTCGTATCGGCTCTGCAGCTCATCGATCCGACCGCCGCGCTGTTTGACCCGAAAATAGACCACCATAAAGTCACGCAAATCGGGCACCCGCACCCGAAGCTGGGTCAGAACGCTGTCCTGCCGCCGCTGGTAGTCTGCCCAACGAAGCCGGGCAGCCTGCACTACCGCCGTCCAAAGTTGCGCAATCTGCTGATCTAGCGAGTTGATCACCGTGAGGTAATTGTTCGCCGCATTTCGATAGCGCTCATAGTCTCGAACGGTTTCATCCGCCGCCAGCCGGAAGCTGGCCCAGGCACTATCGGGATCGAGAGCACGCCCGGTTACCGTCTCGGCCATATCAAAAAGGTTGCTGTCCATCCGTTGATAGACATCGGGGTCAAAGACACCGAGCGCGCCAATTCCCCCCATCAACAGCTTAGCATCCGGGTCATTGGAAACCGTTGGCAACTCACCCGCCTGGAATGAGTTGGCCGCCAGCATCTGATGCATGAAGTTGCCTTTGAGGGCCGCCTGCCGCCCCTCAGCCCCAATCGAGCCATTCATCGCCTGAAATAGCTGGGGCGCCAGGAATGATGCAGCGGCGGTAGCGCCGCCGACCAAGATCGCGGCTGCAATCAGCCCGCCGATAAGGCGCATCTTGGGGATCATGATCCAGGCAATGATCAACCCAATCGTGGCCGCCAACAGGGATGGCCCCAACCCAATTGCCGCCTCGGCAATACCATGGCGCCCGCGAACAATGCCAAGCTCAAGCCCACGGTCCAACACTGCCAAACCGGTTGCCGCCAGGCCGATGCCGAACAGGCTTAAGACCAGCAAGCCACCGATGTTGAAGCTCGCGTCCTTGGACACTGCCTTTGATGGGGCCGCCTTCGCTTTGCCCTTGCCGTTCTTTGACGGGGCTTTGCCCTTGGCCTTGCCAGCCGGTTGTTTCTTTTTGCCTTTAGGGGCTGCCATAGGTGGCCTAGCGCTGTTCTAGCAAATCTCGAGTTTCCGCGACCAAACCGTCGGCCGCCTCCTCGATCATATCCAAAACCAGCCCAAATCCATCAACTGCCCCATAATAAGGGTCAGGAACGTCGGGTGCCTGTGGCCCACCAGCCGATGCGGTGTCGCGGCCATAAGCCATCATCATCTCGCATTTGGCCCTCGCATTGGCCGGGGCTTGCGCCTCAAGCGCAGCCAGATGCCCGCCATCCATGGCAAGGATCAGATCAAACTGATCATGATCCGATAGCTCTACCCGACGGGCTCGTTGGTCCGACAGATCATACCCACGGGCAAGTGCGGCCTCTTGGGAGCGGGGGTCAGGCGACGATCCAATGTGATAGCCATGGGTGCCAGCACTATCGATCTCGACCTGGCTACCGAGGCCCGCCGCCTCAAACTTCGCGCGCAGCACACCTTCGGCGGTGGGTGAGCGACAGATATTGCCGGTGCAAACACATAAGATGCGATAGGTCATGAGACACCTTTCATATGGGCACCCTCACGCGCCTCGATGCGTTTGATTGCCTCTTCGGCCCCCTCAAACACGAGCGAGCCATCCTCAGTCTTGGCAGCCTTTAGCGCGGCGGTCCGTAGATCGGGATGTCGCTCAATCAGATCGACGAAGTCATGGAGGGGCAGTTCGAGCAGGCGCGTCTCAGTGATTGAGGTCGCGCTCAATTGCGGCCGATGGGCGCCATCGACAAGATCCACGGCGCCGAACAACTGACCACTGCTGAACACACGCACCGGTGCAAGCGGCAGGGCAATCTCAACCTCCCCGGTCTCCACAAAGTAGAGACGATCTGGCTCTTCACCTTTGCGAATGATGGCATAGCGGGGCGGCACCGTTCGGGGCTGCAAGCGCTCGGTGACATCGGCGATGATATTCTGATCCAAACCTGCAAAGAGGGGGACGTCAGCCACCACCCCAAAGGTCACTCGGAAATCCTGCCGGTTCATCTCCCGCACAAAGCCAGAGGCGAGGATACCGGCGGGCAGCGCAAACATCCCGACGCCGAACAGCGCCGTCACACCACCCAATAACTTCCCGAGCGGCGTCACCGGCACCACATCGCCATAGCCAATGGTGGTTAGGGTCGCCATGCCCCACCACATGGCAGCGGGGATTGAGGCAAAGGCCTCAGGCTGGGCCTCCCGCTCCAGAATCCACATCAAGGTGGAAACGACGGTAAGCGCCATCACCATGATCATGATCACAGCAAAGGCAGCCCGGCGTTCACTATGCATCGCGTTGCTAAGCGTTCGGAGCGCCGGTGAGTAGCGCATGATCTTCAGCATCCGGGCCATGCGCAGCAGACGGATGGAGTAAAGGCCAGAAGTTCCGAACAGCGTTAGCAGGGACGGCAAAAACGCGATCAGATCCACCAAGGCCATCGGGGTCAGGGCGTAGCGGAGGCGCCCCTTAATCGGATGGCGGTAGGCGGCGTGGCGATGCTCAACTGAAACCCAGACCCTGGCGATGTATTCGATGGCGAAAACGAATACCGCAATTCGCTCAATCAGATGGAACCCATCGCCGAATCGTGCGTTCAAAGACGGCACTGTTTCAAGGATCACGGCCCCTACACTGACCGTGATCATGACGATAATGAACCAGTGCAGGATGCGTGCTGGGGCCCGCTTTGGGACCTCATCTTCAAGGGCCAGGTACAGCCGATGCCGAAATGTGCTGGTATCAGAATGCATGCAATAACCGTGCTTTTCCGCGCCAGCTGGGCCTGCACGGGATAACTCTGCGGATAGTATCGGGAGCCTGGGAAGAAATGGCCAGGAAACGCCGAAATTCCCCTCTTTACCGGGAGGGAATTGTTGCGCTTTAGTCCCGTGGGCGCTATGCCCGTAGAGCCCGGTTTCAGGGCCCATTCACCGCCCGCCTAAAGCCTAGCCGTCGCGCTTGGACAACGAAGCTTAGACCCCAGAAGTTACGACCATGAAACTAACCATCGAACGCGCCGTCCTGTTCCGTGCCCTTAGCCATGTTCAAAACGTTGTCGAGCGACGGAACACTATTCCGATCCTCTCCAATGTCCTCATGCGCGCCGATGACGGTAAGCTGTCACTGACCGCGACCGACATGGATCTCGAGATGGTTGAGGCCGTCACCGCAACGGTTGAACGTGAAGGCGCAACCACCGCCCCTGCCCACACCCTGTTCGATATTGTTCGCAAGCTGCCCGATGGCGCACAGGTTGAGTTAGAGGTTGCGGGCGACGGCTCCCTGCTCATGATCCGCGCGGGCCGCTCTTCCTTCCGCCTTGGCTGCCTGCCAACGGAAGATTTCCCATTCATGGCGTCTGGCGAGATCAAGGCAGAATTCAACCTGACCGCTGCCGACCTTCGTACGTTGATCGATCGCACCCGGTTCGCGATCTCAACCGAAGAGACCCGCTACTACCTCAACGGTATTTATCTGCATAAGGCAGAGACCGATGGCGCCGATGTGCTTCGCGCTGTCGCTACTGACGGTCACCGCCTAGCGCGGGTTGAGATGCCACTGCCTGAAGGTGCTGCTGGCCTTGGTGAGGCCGAAGGTGATGGCCAGGCTGGCGTGATCATCCCACGTAAAACCGTCGGTGAGATCCGCAAGCTTATCGATGATGCTGATGACGACATTAAGATCGGCGTCTCCGCGACCAAGATCCGCTTTAGCTTTGGCGATGCCATCCTGACCTCAAAGCTGATCGACGGCACATTCCCGGATTACCAGCGCGTGATCCCAGAGGGGAATGACAAGACCCTGGCCGTCGACGCCAAATCATTCGGCAGTGCCGTTGACCGTGTCGCGACCATCGCGACGGAAAAGTCCCGCGCGGTCAAGCTGAGCCTGAACGCCAGCACCCTGACCCTTTCCGCCACCTCGCCAGAAAATGGCAGCGCATCGGAAGAGGTTGAGGTCACCTATGATGGTGGTGAGCTGGAAATCGGCTTCAACTCCAAGTACCTGCTCGACATCACCGGCCAGATCGAAGGTGATGGCTGCCAGCTGATCATGGCTGACGGTGCATCCCCAACCCTGATCCGCGACCCATCGGACCCACAGTCACTTTACGTGCTGATGCCGATGCGGGTCTGATTGAACGGGCCCGAATGCCAACAGCTTGGCAACAAGCTGACCGGCATAAGGGCGGTGATGCGATATGACCGCCCTAGCCTTACGCGATCTTACCCTTACCAATTTCCGCAATTACCAATCGCTGAACCTTGAGTTTCCAGCGAGCGATGACGCGTTCGCGGTTGTCCTAACCGGTGACAATGGCGCCGGGAAAACCAATCTGCTGGAAGCGGTCAGCTTGTTGACCGCCGGCCGCGGCCTACGTGGCGCCAAGCTGAACGATCTACCCCATATCAACCGAACACCAGCAAGCGCCTGGGGCATTGCGGCTAATGCCGATGGCCGTCTGGGCCCAGTGCGCCTCGGCACGGGGCAAGAGGGTGCAGCGGCTGAGAACAAGCGGCAGGTGCGCATCGATGGCGAGACTGTTAGCGCCCAAACCCGCCTCGCCGATCATTTGGTTATGGCCTGGTTGACCCCCGCCATGGATGGGTTGTTCCGGGAAGGGTCGTCGGAGCGACGCCGCTTTGTTGACCGCCTTACCTTCGCCTTTGATCCAAGCCATGCCGGCCGTGTCACCCGATACGAAAAGCTGCTGCGCGAACGGGCCAAGCTGCTGCGTGAGGCGCGAGAGAACGGCACCACACCGGACGCCACATGGCTCGACAGCCTTGAGGCAGGCATGGCCGAAACAGCGACAGCGATCTCCGCCGGACGGCTTGGCCTGATTGAGCGTCTTAACCGCGTATCCGCCACCGCATTGGATCCGTTCCCAGCCGCCGACCTCGCCCTTGAGGGCGCACCTGAGCGTTGGCTGGCCGATGGCATGGCCGCCGGCATGGCCGAAGATAAGCTGCGCGAGGCGCTAAACCGCTCACGGCGCGCAGACTCAGAGGCAGGTGGTGCCGAAACTGGCCCGCATAAGACTGACCTGCTCGCCAGGCATCGCCTCAAAGACATGCCCGCCCATCTCTGCTCAACCGGCGAGCAAAAGGCACTTTTGTTGGCCATTACTCTGGCCCATGCACGCCTGGTAACCGCCGAAATTGGCCATGCGCCAATCTTACTTTTGGATGAGGTTGCAGCCCATTTGGACGAGGCCCGAAGGGAGGCTTTGTACGACCGTTTGGCAGCCCATGGGGCCCAGGTGTGGATTACCGGCACAGATGCCAATATTTTCAATGCCTTGGGCAATGCCGCAACCCATCTGATAATACGTGATGGTGCCGTGCAAAAAGGTGCTTGAATGGCGGAAATCCGGTATACTCCAATGATTCGGGCATATGCCCGTTCCGTGACCAGTTTTGGCCTGTATGAGCGACCCTAAAAGAGAAGAATCGGCCCCTGAAATTGAGGCTGATCAGAACCAAGAAGCCGCCGCTGGCGAGACCTCCGATCCAGATGCTTATGACGCGAGTTCGATTAGCGTTCTTCGCGGCCTGGAAGCGGTGCGCAAACGCCCCGGCATGTATATCGGCGATACCGATGATGGGTCCGGCCTTCACCACATGATTTATGAGGTGGTGGATAACGCGATTGATGAGGCGCTGGCCGGTCATTGCGATATCGTCACCGTCACCCTGAACGGCGATGGCTCCGCCACCATTACCGATAATGGTCGTGGCATCCCGGTCGGCATCCACCCTGAAGAGGGCGTGTCGGCGGCTGAGGTCATTATGACCAAGCTGCATGCTGGCGGTAAGTTCAACCAGAACTCTTATAAGGTCTCGGGCGGCCTGCACGGTGTTGGCGTCTCCGTTGTGAACGCCCTCTCCGATTGGCTTGAGCTGCGGATCTTCCGTGATGGCACCGAGCACATGATGCGCTTTGCCCATGGTGAGGCCGATGCCCCGTTGGCCGAGGTTGGCCCAGCGCCAGAAGTAGACGGCAAACCAAAGACCGGGACTGAGATCACGTTCCACCCCTCGGCCGAGACCTTCTCGATGACCGAATTCAAGTTTGAGACGCTTGAGCATCGCCTGCGTGAGCTCGCGTTCCTCAACTCCGGTGTTCGGCTGCTGATCACCGATGGCCGCGAGGATGAGCCTCGCGTCGTCGATATGAATTACGAAGGCGGGTTAGAGTCTTTCGTTACCTATCTAAACCGTTCGAAATCCGCCCTGCATGGTGAGGTGATCGGCTTCGCCCATGAGCATGACAAGATCATGGTCGAATGCGCGATGCAGTGGACCGATAGCTATGCGGAGATGACCCAGTGCTTCACCAACAACATCCCACAGCGGGATGGTGGTACGCACCTAGCCGGTTTCCGCGGTGCCCTGACCCGGGTGATCAATAACTACGCCAGCGCCACCGGCCTGCTGAAGCGGGAGAAGGTTGCGCCAACCGGCGATGACATGCGCGAGGGCCTGACCTGCGTCTTGTCAGTGAAGATGCCTGACCCGCGCTTCTCCTCCCAAACGAAAGATAAGCTCGTCTCCTCAGAAGCCCGTGCGGCGGTTGAGAGTGCGGTTGGTGAGGCCCTGGCCACCTGGCTGGAAGAGCATCCGAATGAGGGTAAGCGCATTGTCGCCAAGATCGTGGAGGCTGCGGCCGCCCGTGAGGCAGCCCGCAAGGCCCGCGAACTAACCCGTCGTAAGGGTGCCCTCGACATGGCAAGCCTGCCCGGCAAGCTTGCGGATTGTCAGGAGCGCGACCCATCCAAAGCCGAACTATTCCTGGTTGAGGGTGATAGTGCGGGCGGGTCGGCCAAACAGGGCCGGGACCGTAAGTTCCAGGCGATCCTGCCGCTACGCGGTAAAATCCTGAACGTTGAGCGCGCGCGCTTCGACAAGATGCTATCGAGCCAGGAGATTGGCACGCTGATCACCGCGCTCGGCACCGGTATCGGGGCGGATGAGTTCAATATTGAGAAGCTGCGCTATCACAAGATCATCATCATGACGGATGCTGATGTTGATGGCTCCCACATCCGGACGCTGTTGCTGACCTTCTTCTTCCGTCAGATGCCGCAGCTGATTGAGAATGGCTAC
This sequence comes from Alphaproteobacteria bacterium SS10, assembly GCA_019192455.1. Lineage (NCBI taxonomy): Bacteria > Pseudomonadati > Pseudomonadota > Alphaproteobacteria > Alphaproteobacteria bacterium SS10. Next base: position 173,261 of record JAHCML010000003.1, on the reverse strand, counting down.
CTCTACATCGCGCAGCCACCGCTGTTTAAGCTCAGTCGCGGTAAATCCTCGCGCTATCTCAAAGATGAGCATGAGCTGAATGCCTATCTGATTGAATCAGGCACCGACGGTGCAGTTCTGACCCCAGCCGATGGCCAACAAGTGGCCGGCAATGACCTTGTCGACCTTGCCGAAAAGGCCCGTCAGGCTGCCTCTGGCATCGAAATTTTAGGCCGGAAGCTTGGTGACCCAATCGTTGTTGAGCAGATTGCCCTAGCGGGTGCCTTTGACGCTGGCTTGTTCAATGACACAGCGCAGGCACAAGCGATCGCTGAGAAGTCGGCCGAGCGTCTAAACAAGGTGTTCGCCGATAAGGGTGCGGGCTGGAGTGGCCAATTCCTGCAAGGTGAGGATGGTGCCGCCGGTGCGCTGGCGAAGCCACGCATGGAAATCGCCCGCACGCTTCAAGGTGTTCGCCAATCCTACGTCCTGACCGAAGATCTGCTCACCGCTGGCGATGCCCGCCGGTTGCACCAGCTTGCGACCCAGCTGGACACCGTCTTCTCCGGCCCTGCAAAGATTGAGCAGAATGCCAAGGTGGTGGAAGACATCTGGGGCCCCCTCGGCCTGTTTGGCTTCATCACGGAGAGTGCACGGAAGGGGTCAGCCCTCCAGCGTTATAAGGGGCTGGGCGAGATGAACCCGGATCAGCTTTGGGAAACCACGCTTGATCCGACCATCCGTTCACTGCTTCAGGTGCGAGTTGAGCAAACCGAGGAGGCGGCCGATCTATTCTCCACCTTGATGGGGGATGTGGTGGAACCGCGCCGCGAGTTCATTCAGCAAAACGCGCTGCGCGTGGTGAACCTGGATATCTGATCAGCGATAGGCCATTTCATTGGTGGGATTACACATAACCAAGCCGTCCTGCCGTGGCTGACCATCTCGATTATGAAGGGCACTATAAAGCGCTCGATGTTTTGCCGACGGCAAGCAACGAGGAGGTTAAGCGTGCCTTCCGCCAGCGCGCCCGTGACCTGCACCCGGACCGCAATCCAGGCAAGGACACAACCGCCGCCTTTCAGCGCGTCACCGCCGCGTATGAGGTCCTAAAGGATCCCGATAAGCGCCGGGAATATGATGCAGAGGGCGTAAGGCGAAGCCAGGCCAAGTCACAAACCAGCGCTCGAAGCACTGGCGGCAGCAGCAGTTCCAGCGCAAGTGCCACCGGTACCAAGACCCGAACCTCAACCTCGCGCGGCGCCAGTGGCGGCACTGATACCCGGCGCAAATACACCCCACCACCCGAGGTGGGTTTGCGCATGTGCGCGGAGTGCGGGTGCCTATCTGCACAGCTGCGCGCGACCTTTTTCCACTCGGTTCGCGGGTTCGGCATTCAGGTTAAGCGCAAGCGCAATGGCGGCGTGTTCTGCCCCAGCTGCGCCATGAAGCTTGGGCTAAAGAACAATCTCTACAACTGGTTACTTGGCTGGTGGGCCCTGCCCTTAGGCCCGCCACGCACGGTTGAGGCCAGTTTCGTCAACATGGCGGGTGGCGAGAAGCCTCTCGCTGACAATGTAAATCTGCTGTTTCAGCAGGCGGTCGGCTTCTTCCACGCTGGGCATAGTAAGATTGCCCTTGGCATTATTGAAGATGCCCTGCGCATGGCGCCCAGCCTTGATATGCGGGACCGCCTGATTGAGCTGCGAGAGCGCATGGGCCAGAAGGGCCGTGGCCCGAGGCTGCGCAATGAGTGGCGCCTTATCGATAAGCCGGTGTTCTGGGGACAGGCGCTCACCCTCTTCCTGATGTTCTATCTGGTCCTGCGGCTGGTTTTTGGCGGCGTGAACCTACAGCTGCTCGACTTCTCCAATATCTGGAGTGGCATCCCCGCGCCAAACTTCACCGTCTCAACCGACTGGGATGGCGGGGGTAGTGTTGAGACGCTGCCCCATCGGGTGACCAGCGCGGCGCTGACCGCCTATGTGGCACCTAACCGCCGTTCGGCAGAGCTGGCGCGCTTCTTTGAGGGCGATGTGGTTGAGGTAATACCAGACGCCAGTGTCGGTGGCTGGACCGCCATTCGCCTGCGCAGTGGTCGTCAGGCCTATGTTACTGCGACGGGTATTGCGGAAGTGGTTGATCCCTAAATCCGCGCGCCCTGATACCTGAACCGCACAGCCAGCCTTAATCACAGCGTGTCATGACCCAGCCGCATTGACCCGGCATGGTCGGTTAATCAGGCTGTTTACTCAGTCTCCGTTATGGAAAGTCGGATCATGGCCGGGTCTTCGAAGAAATCGAAAACCAAAGCCGGTGGCAGCAAGCCAAAAGCCAAAGGGAAGGCAAAAGCTAAGAAGCCCGCCAAACGCGGCTCTTGGCTAACGCGCAGCATTTGGTTTGTGACGCGCTGGTCGCTGGTTGCCGCCGTTTGGGTCGGCATCGCCGCCGGTGGTGCCATGCTGTATTTCGCCCATGACCTGCCCGATATCCGGGACCAGATGGTGCTGGAGCGCCGACCATCGATCACCATCCTAGCCTCCGATGGCTCTGAAATCGGTCGCTATGGCGATCTGCACACCAGCACGGTCACCGTCGACGAGCTACCTGACCATCTGATTGAGGCGGTATTGGCCATTGAGGATCGACGGTTTTACTGGCATCCGGGCATTGATCCCATTGGCCTGACCCGAGCTGCTGTCACCAATTACCGGGCTGGCCGTGTCGTGCAGGGCGGATCAACCCTGACCCAACAATTGGCTAAGAACCTGTTCCTCCAGCCCGAACGCTCAATCAAACGTAAGGCACAAGAGGCCCTGCTCGCGCTATGGCTTGAGCTGTCCTACACCAAGGATGAAATCCTGGGCGCCTATCTGAACCGGGTCTATCTCGGCGCGGGCACTTATGGGGTCGATGCTGCTGCCCGTACCTATTTCGGCAAATCGGCCCGCGCACTCAGCCTGCGCGAGAGCGCGCTGATCGCTGGCCTGTTGAAGGCCCCCTCCCGTTACGCCCCAACCAACAACGCCAAACGCGGCTGGCAGCGGGCCCGCACCGTGCTCGCCGCCATGGAAGATGCTGGGTATATCAACGCTAATCAGCGCAGCCGTGCTGCCAGCGGCCGCCCACCAATACGAGCCGTTGCTGGCTCTGGCCTGCGGTATTTCGCTGATTGGGTGATGGAGCAGTCCGGTGGCTATACCGGTCGTACCTCAACCGATTTGATCGTCAGCACCACCCTTGATGGCGGTATCCAGCGGGCGGCAGAGCGCGCAATTGCCGACAGTATGGCAAATGGCGGTCGCAAGCGTGGGGCACGCCAGGCCGCCGCCCTGATCATGGCGCCAGATGGCGCGGTCAAGGCGATGATCGGTGGCGTTGACTATAGCCAGAGCCAGTTTAACCGGGTCACCCAGGGCCAACGGCAACCTGGCTCTGCCTTCAAACCCATCTTATTCCTGGCTGCGCTTGAGCGTGGTCGCCAGCCCTTCAGCACGATCTCTGATGACGAGCTAACCATTGGTGGCTGGAGCCCTCGCAACTATGGCGGACGGTTCCACGGCACGGTGACCCTCGCTGAGGCACTGGCGGGTTCCTACAACGTCGCCGCCGTGCGTCTGCTCGACCAGATTGGCACCAGCCGCCTGCGCGACATGTCACGGCGCCTGGGTATCACCGCGCCGTTGGGCAATGATCTCAGCTTGGCACTCGGCACCGCTGAGGTCTCAATGCTCGAACTAACCGCCGCCTACGCCACCATTGCCAATGGCGGTCGCAGCATCTGGCCCTATGCGATTACCCAAATCAGGGAGAAAGGTGGCCGGGTGATCTACCGACATAAGCCTGAGCAGGGCGCACCGGTGGTCAATCGCGGTGCCACCCAGGCGTTGAGCGGCATGCTGCAAAAGGTGGTGACCGAAGGCACGGGCAAAAAGGCCGCGCTGGACCGCCCCGTTGCCGGCAAAACCGGCACCACACAGGGCTTCAGGGATGCCTGGTTCGTTGGCTATACCGCCGATTACGTTGGCGCGGTCTGGTTCGGCAATGACAATAACCGCGCCATGGACCGAATTGAGGATGAGGAGATTACCGGCGGCTCCTTACCTGCGGAGACTTGGGCCAGCATCATGGCAAGCGCCCATCGCGGGAAGCCAGCCCGGGCCCTGCCTGAGATTGGTGCGATCCCAACCATCGTTAGCACTGCACCGGTAGCACAAGCGCCAGATATCGAGCGTTCTACCGACAGCGGTGCTGTGGGCAACCGGGATATTGGCGCCCTTGGCCGGTTCATTGAGGGGCTGGGTAGCGAGCCCGGGATCAGCGCTGAGAGCGAGCCCACCACGGCCCCATCTGGCCCACGCTGGGACTGATTTTTCAACCAATCAACGCTTAGAAAGCAGTCATTTCGCCTGACGAAATATTTTTTTCGTTTCAGCTACTTAGGCTTTTCAGATCTTTCTTATTTATAGGTAACACACTGCAAAAACACGAAATTACAATCAGGGACCATAGGTAAGCAGTATCACGAACGCTATCACCCTGAATTTTCAGAAAATTTTAGGTAAATTGATTATTGAAGAACTTTCAAAAACCACCCGTACCCTAAAAATGTCGATGGATGGTTTGAGAGTGATCGACACTGCTGACCCCGACCATCCGGTAAGACAGGTGCCTGGTTTAAAGGCCACAGCAGAAGTTGGGGAACGGATGATGTGGCGGCCAGATACCTACCGGGGATGGGGTCTTAGGCGCTGGTAATCATTGGGGATTTGCCAACGCCATTTAAAAGCAGCCCGATCATGGGCACCCGCCGATCATGGGGGTCGGTGGCACCCACCCATCCAGCAATCGACATGATGCCGGGTACGGCTCTCTCAGCTTCCACCCGGCGATATGGGGAGACTTATGTCTGCTGTGACTGCCCTTGGTGGGAACCACCTTACTGGACAGCCTCGCTTCCTATCCGCCTATCTTGATGATCTAGGCGACTATATCGACCGGACGGCGACCAGGATTACTGAAAAGGGTCCGTTTGGTGTTATCGGCGGCCTGTTAACCGGCCGGATTAAATCCTTCAAACAGTTCAAAAGCGCGCTCAAAACCTCGGTTAGTGCCGTCTGGCAGACCGTCAAAGAAGCAACAGCCTGGGCCACCGTCGGCCTATCCATTGCGAATGAGCGTTTGGGCAAGCTTGCCTGGGCGATCCTGCCGAACAGCTTCAAGGATCCGCTACCTGAAATTGTTAAGGACCATATGGAGAGCCCGATCAGCAAACTCCTTGACGAGATTCTGGATCAGGTGAACCCAAAGACCGAGACACCCGCTGAAGACAAGCGTCGTAAAGTGCATTTACGGCGTGCCCTGCGCGATTGGCGTAGCGGCGATCGCCCAACGCAAGAGGCAACCAGCAAAGCTCCAAAGCCAATGGCTGGCCTCGCCATGGGCCCGGCTTAATCGCCTGGCCGCCTGTGCGCTGACCCTCTAGGTGTCATGTCATCGCAGCTGTCCTGCGGTGATGACAGGATCAAAAAGCTAGGGCATGGTGCGCCTCTTGGGCGTATCATGCCTGCTTTCGTTTTACCGCTATCCTTAGCCCGTTACCCGCAATCCATGGCCTGTTGATATGGCACGTCCCAACCTCTCCCACGATAGTACGATCGTTATCCTGACCGGTGCCGGCATCTCAAAAGAGAGTGGCCTCGACACCTTCCGTGATCCCGATGGGGTTTGGTCCAAATACAGCGTGGAAGAGGTAGCGACACCGAACGCTTTCGCGCGGGACCCAAAGCTGGTCCATGATTTCTACAATATGCGGCGCAAAACGCTGCAAGACCCAGAGATTGAGCCAAATGCCGCCCATATCGCCATCGCCCGGTTACAGGCCGATTGGCCCGGCCGTGTGGTGCTGGTCACCCAGAACGTCGATGATCTGCATGAACGCGGCGGCTCAAAGCAGGTGCTGCACATGCATGGTGAGCTGCGCAAGATAGAGTGCCAGCACTGCACCATCGTGACGTCCCATGATGGCGATTTGTCCGTGGATGACGTTTGCCCGGATTGCGGGACCGTCGGCAGCCTTCGCCCCCATGTGGTTTGGTTCGGCGAGATGCCCCGCCATATGGAAGAGATCGCCATGGCTCTCGCCGATGCTGACCTTTTCATATCTATCGGCACTTCAGGCAATGTGTATCCGGCCGCCGGCTTTGTTGCTGAGGCCCGCCAAACCGGCGCCCATACGATCGAGCTGAACCTTGAGCCATCAGAGGGCGCAACCCTCTTCGCGGAAACGCGTTATGGCCCAGCCTCTGAGCTGGTGCCTGATTATGTCGAAGAGCTCCTCGATCTCGCGGCGGCCCCGACCTAGCCCCCAAACCAACCCAAGACATCGCTAAGGAAGCGGATAATGCGACGGATAACGGTTCCACCACTGCCACTTACTGGTGGCTGCCAATGCGGTGCCGTCCGCTATACCGTCAATGCCCTGCCCCAAACGCTTTATGCCTGCCACTGTACGGAGTGTCAGAAACAGTCATCGAGCGGGTTTGGCATGTCCTTAAGGGTTTAGAAATCAGCCGTTGAGCTGGTGGGTGAGGTCGCGCTGATGGAACGCACCGATCCCGACGCGCCATACACTGAGGGCGTGTTCTGCCCAAAATGCGGTAGCCGCATCCTCCACCAACGCCCAACCCGGGATACCGTAAACATCAAGGCAGGCACGCTGGATAACACCAGCTGGCTCGACCCCATCGGCCACCTTTGGACCAGCAGTGCCCAAGCTGGCTTCAATCCCAAGCCTGGCGACATTACCTATGCTGGCCAGCCGCGTAACTATGATGAGTTGATTGACGCCTGGGGCCAGGCCACCGGCACCGAAGCCAAGCAGGCATGAGTGACCTGGCCTCACTATTGGCCAGGATCGGTAAGTGCCGCCACTGTGCAGATCTTGCAGAAAGCCCCCTACCCCATGAACCACGACCGGTGGTGCGAGCACAGCCGAGTGCGGAGCTGCTGATCATCGGCCAGGCGCCCGGCACCAGGGTGCATGAAACCGGTATACCGTGGAACGACCCGAGCGGTGATCGCCTCCGCCAATGGCTGAGCATAGATAAAGAGCGTTTCTATGACAGCGGTCAGATGGCCATCATGCCCATGGGCTTCTGCTTTCCCGGTCAGGATGATCGCGGCGCTGACTTACCCCCCAGAAAGGAATGCGCTCCGCTTTGGCATGATCAGATATTGGCCGCACTCCCCAACATCCGAACCATTTTGCTGATCGGCCAGTATGCCCAAGCACGCTACCTCGGTAAGGCACGCAAGCGGAATATGACTGAGACCGTGGCGGCATGGCGTGACTACGCGCCCAAGTTTTGGCCAACGCCACATCCAAGTTGGCGCAACAATGCCTGGCTGAAAAAACATCCTTGGTTTGAGGCGGATTTACTCCCAGCGCTTCGGCACCATATCGGTGGGTGAGTCGTTATCCCGCCGCAATCGCCCGCATCACCATCATGAATGAAACGATCACCGTCCTTCTGGACCTAACGCTTGGCTGCCTTCTAGGCGCGATGATCTTTTTCCCGTCGGTTGTCGCCCCAACGGTGTTCAAGGTTCTATCCGGTGCCGATGCGGGTAAGTTCCTGCGCCGCCTCTTCGTTGGCTATTACACCTACCTAATCATTGCCTCCGGGATCGGCGCGCTCCTGCTGTTCCGCGACCCAATCGCCGCCGCGGCCATTGGGGCGATAACGATCTCCACCCTCTGGGTGAAACAGATCCTGATGCCCAAACTAAACGCCTGGCGGGATGCCGAGCTTGAAGGTGATGAGGAGGCAAAGGTCAAATTTGCCAAAGGTCACCACCTCTCCGTGATTATCAACGTTACACAGATGCTGGTACTGATCGCGGTGATCATCGCGCGTGGCGCGGGCTACATCGCCTAGCGTCAGTATAACGATCCCTACACACCTAACTCGTTAAAAGGAAAAGAAAATGGCTGAGAAGCTAAACGAAGCTGAGAAGGCCGTCATGCTGTCAGAGCTTGATGGATGGAGTGTGGTTGACGGTCGTGACGCGATCGAGAAAACCTTCACCTTCGGCAACTTTATTGAGGCTTGGGGCTTCATGAGCAGCGCTGCGCTTCATGCCGAAAAGCTGAACCACCACCCGGAATGGTCCAACGTCTATAAGACGGTGGAGGTAACGCTCACCACCCATGACGCCGGGGGTTTGAGTGAACTGGACATCAAGCTCGCCAAGGCGATGGACAAGCTGGCGAGCTGATGCCGCCACCTAATCTATAGGAATGAATATGGATCGATATCGATCTGTACCCGGGTCTGGCTGGGCAGCTTCACCGCCGCCAGCCAGGGCTCGATCAACCGGGCCAGGACCGCGTTGCGCCCCCCCTTAATCAAGAACCGTTGTCGATGGCGACCTCGCAGCATCGCGAGTGCTGCGGGCGCGGGTCCCAGCACCATGACGCCATCAACCTTCGGCGCGGTGCGCGCCAACATTGCCGCCGCATGGTCTAAGCGACCAGGATCGGTATCCGAGATAATCAAGGCGGCCAGACGCCCAAAGGGTGGCATGCCGTGCAGGCGGCGATCTGACTCCACCGCCTCCATGAACCCATCACGATCCTGGGCAACCAGGGCCTGAAGCACCGGCTCGTTCGGCAGTCGGGTTTGAACCAGCACACGCCCGGGCCGATCGCCCCGTCCGGCACGGCCTGCAACCTGTTGAAGCAGTTGAAAACTACGCTCTGGTGCGCGGATGTCGCCACCACCGAGGCCCATATCCGCATCAATGATCCCAACCAGGGTCAAGCCTGGGAAATGGTGACCCTTCGCCAAGATTTGCGTGCCGATGATGATGTCCAGGGATTTGGTCTGGATCTTCGCCACGAAGTCGCGCATCGCCATGGGGCCGGTCAGGCTGTCAGAGGTCAGCAAGCCCATGCGTGCCTCTGGGAAACGGCGTTGCACCTCTTCCGCCACCCGCTCAACCCCAGGGCCGCAGGCGATGATGCTGTCCTCTGCCCCGCATTCCGGGCAGTGGGGCGGCAGGGGCGTTTGGTATCCGCAATGGTGGCACTGCATGCGGTAAGCCAGCCGGTGCTCAACCAACCAAGCTGTACAGTTCGGACAGCGCCATCGATGGCCACAGGACTGACAAAGGGTCAACGGGGCATAGCCACGGCGGTTTAGGAACAGCAGGGTCTGCTCACCCGCCGCCAGGGTTTCACCAATTGCATCGACTAGCGGCGGTGCCAGCCAGGCCGGGCCCATCCCTTCAAAACCGGCCTCCTCCGGTTTCTCAGGTGGGGTTTTGGTCAAATCCACCAGCTGAATATCTGGCAGCTCGGCAGTACCATGCCGCTCTGGCAGGACAAGCGCCTCAAACCGATCCTCGGCCATATTCACCACCGTCTCCATCGACGGGGTGGCCGAGGCGAGTACCACCGGGTGGTCCGCTAAACGGCCGCGAACAATGGCCATATCCCGGGCGTTATAGGCGACACGGTCATCCTGCTTATAGGAGGCATCATGCTCCTCATCGACGATGATCAGCCCCAGATTTGAAAAGGGGAGGAACAGGGCAGAGCGTGCACCGACCACCACATCAACCCGGTTTAGCGCCACATTGCGCCAAGTATCCCGCCGTTGCGCCGGGGTTAGATCTGAGTTCCAAAGCGTGGGCGTGGCCCCAAACCGGCGGGCAAAGCGGTCTAGCCATTGGGCACTTAAGGAAATCTCCGGCAGCAGCACCAAGACCTGCTGGCCCTTGGCGAGTGCCGCAACAACGGCCTCAAGATAAACTTCTGTCTTACCGGCGCCGGTAACCCCGTCGAGGACGGCAATATGACCACCGCCATCCTCAACCTCCGCCACCAGACGCTTAGCGCTGGCATCCTGATCGGCGGATAGGACCGGGCCTGGCAGGCTCAAATCCGGGCGCCCTTCCCTTGGCGGCAGGCTGGGCAGGCTGACCGCGCGCAATCCACCAGCCTCGGCCAGACCCGCAACCACGGAAACACCGCAGCCCGCAGCATCGGCAAGCTCCCGACCCGTCATCACCGGCATCTCGGCAAAGGCAGCGAGCACACGCTTGCGCGCTGGCGTCATCCGCAGATCAGCGGGAAGCGTCTCAACCAACTCATAAGCCGTGGTTGGCGGCGGTGTCTCAAGCGCGCTCGGTGTATTTAGAAACATCTTAGCGACGGACCCAGCAGCCGCCGCGTAGTACCCCGCCATCCAGGTGATCATCTCCCGATTGATCGCCGGCATGGCCGGAAGGTCAAAGACGCGCTCAACCGCCTTTAGGGTGATCTTGCGCGGCTTCTTACCCGACTTTGGCGCCTTCCCGTCGCCAGCCATCGCTTCTGGCGTTGGGTCCCAAATCACTGCGGGCAGGAGGCGTTTGCCAACCGGCACCTCAATATAGGTGCCAACCTCAATGGAACCCGCCCCTAGCACACTGTCAGGCAGCCAATAGTCATAGCGACCACCAGTATTGGTTCCCACTGGCAGGGGGACAAGCACGGCGACTCGCCTGCCTGGGCCGTAAGCCTCAGCCGCTGCGGCTTCCGCAGCCGCCAGCCGATCTAACTTATCGTCTATTTTTGTCGGACTGACGGACATAAATACGCTGTTTATCCCCGGTTAGGGGCGATGAAAGCACGGTTTTGCCTCGGATAGCACGAGAACGGTCATTACGCCTATGGTGACGTGACGCTGGCTTTTGTATGGTGCCGAAATTGAGCGCCAAGATACGATGCGGCGCGCCCCATTAAAACACGCTGATCCAGCACTTAAGAACCAGCCAACAGGACCGCCGCCATGAAGTTCTTTATCGACACCGCTGAGCTAGACGAAATCCGTGACCTTGCCACCACCGGCCTGGTTGACGGTGTCACCACCAACCCAAGCCTAATCGCCAAGAGTGGTGCCGATTTCCAAACCCGGATCGCTGAGATCTGTGAAATCATCGAAGGTCCAGTTAGCGCCGAAGTGGCTGCCACCGATTTTGAAACCATGCTGGCTGAGGGGCGTCACCTCGCCAAGATCGCCGATAACGTCGCGGTTAAGGTGCCGCTGACTGAGGCTGGTTTGAAAACCTGTAAGGCGTTGAGCGATGAAGGCACCATGGTGAATGTCACCCTGTGCTTCTCGGCGAACCAGGCGCTGCTAGCTGCCAAGGCCGGCGCCACCTTCATCTCACCCTTTGTTGGTCGCCTTGATGATATCGGCCAGGACGGCATGGGGCTGATCGCTGACATCATTGAGATTTATTCGGTCTACCCAAATATCGACACTGAGGTTCTGGTCGCCTCAATCCGCAGCCCCGGCCATGTTGCTGAATCCGCCAAGATGGGCGCCGATGTCGCCACCATCCCACCTGGCGTGCTGCGCCAGCTTTATAAGCATCCGCTGACCGATAAGGGTCTGGATGCCTTCGTTAAGGATTGGGCCGCAACGGGCCAGACCATCCTGCCAGGCAACGCCAAGGATGTTGCCTAAGCCATGGCCTCCGACGTTGCTGATCAGAAGCTAAGCGATGCCCAAGTTCGTGCCTATCTGCGTGCGAACCCGGACTTCTTCCAGGCCAATGATGATTTGTTATCGGCCCTGAACCTGCCGGCGCGACCAACCGGTGAGGGCATTGCCGACTTCCAGAAGTTCCTGGTCGATCGCCTGCGTAAAGAGGGCGAGGAGCTGAAGGCGGAGCAAGGCGACTTAATCGCCAATGCCCGGGCCAATATGAACACCCAGAACCGGGTGCATTCGGCCATCCTCTTCCTGCTCGATGCCCGTAATTTTGAGCAATTCATCACCACCATTACGACCGACCTCGCCGTCCTTCTCGACGTCGATACCGTGGTTTTGGCGGTTGAGAGCACTGATCTAACACTGCCAGGGGTCAATCAGCCCGGCATTCGTGTGGTGCCGAACGGTACGGTCGATCTTTGGTTAGGCGCAAAGACTGTGCGCCTGGATAGCGGTGTCAGCGGCGATCCAACCCTGCTTGGCCCGGCGTCCGACCTGGTGCAAAGCCAGGCCATGATCCGCCTGGATGTCGACCCGCGCATGCCCGTTGGCATGCTAATCCTCGGTAGTCGGACACCGGAGATGTTCGATCCAGGCCAGGGCACTGAGCTGGCGCAATTCCTCGGCCGGGTGGTTGAGCGGCAATTGCGGCACTGGCTACAGGTTTAAGACGGATGAGCGAGGGCGACCTAACCCTCGACCTATTGCCGGTTCAGGCTGACCTCGCCAAGGCTATTGACGAATGGCGCCGCTGGCTCAGTGATGAGCGGCGGCTGTCCGATCACACCCACCGAGCCTACCAAACAGATCTGTTTGATTGCCTGCGGTTTATGGCCGATCACGGCGGCGGCGCGCTTAGCCTAAAAGACCTAAGCGGCCTCGGGTTAAGCGCCTTCCGATCCTGGCTAGCGTCCCGCGCTGGTGATGGCGCAACCGCTGCCACCAGGGCCCGAAACCTTTCAGCACTGCGCAGTTTCTTTGGCTGGCTCGACCGCACGGGTCGGGCGTTTAACCCGGCTATTAGTCAGTTATCGGCGCCTAAGCGTAAAGCCCCACTGCCCCGCCCCGTCAGCGCGCCTGATGCCAATGCTATTCTGGATATGGCAGAGGAACTGGCGACCGCCCCTTGGGTGGGTAAAAGGGATAAGGCACTCTTAGCCTTGCTATACGGCGCCGGGCTTCGGATTGGCGAGGCGGTTTCACTGAACAGAGGTGACCTTCCCTCCAGTACAACTGACGCCATGATCCGGGTTCGCGGTAAGGGCGATAAGGATCGTCAAGTGCCGGTACTTCCGGCCATTCTCGGGTCGATGGCGCGTTATCTTGAGACCTGCCCATATGCGGGCAGCGATCCAGCCGCACCGCTATTCTACGGCGTAAAGGGCAAGCGATTGAGCGCTGATGCCGCCCGTAAAATGGTGCGGCAAGTCAGGGCGACGCTTCAACTGCCCGATAGCGTTACGCCCCACGCCATGCGACACAGCTTTGCGACACATCTGCTGGCTGCTGATGTCGATTTAAGGGTGATCCAGGACCTACTGGGCCATGCAAGTCTGGCCTCAACCCAGCGTTACCTGGACGCTGATTTTGAACGGTTGAACCAAGTCTATGCCCAGGCGCATCCGCGGGCTCAGCGCAATAAGACGGGCGAGGCCGACTAGGTGAGTACCCTAGTCGCGGCCCCACCAGGCTTCTTACATATGGATTGGACGACCATGGACGGCGAGGGCCGCTTCCTTCACCACCTCATTGAGGGTTGGGTGAGCATGGCACGTGCGGAATACGTCTTCTGACGAGGCGGCAAATTCCATCGCGGTGGCAATCTCGGCAATCAGGGTGCCAGCCTCTGGCCCAATGATGTGAGCGCCCAACACGCGATCGGTTTCTGCATCGGCAAGGATTTTGACGAAGCCGTCGGTTTCACCCATCGCCCGCGCACGTCCATTAGCTGAGAAGGGGAACTTGCCCTTCTTATACTTCACGCCCGCGTCTTTCAGCTGCTCTTCAGTTTGGCCAACCTGCGCCACCTCTGGCCAGGTATAGACGACACCGGGGATCACATCGTAATTCACATGGCCGCTCTCGCCGCCGAGGATTTCAGCAACGGCGACGCCTTCCTCTTCCGCTTTGTGGGCTAGCATCGGCCCAATCACCACATCGCCAATGGCATAGATGCCTGGGACAGAGGTTTCGAAATGTTCATTGATCTCCACCCGGCCGCGCTCATCCATCTTCACACCAGCCTTATCAAGGCCGAGTTTGTCAGTGTGCGGCTTACGGCCAACGGCAACCAGGACCACATTGGCCTTAATGGTTTCACCATCACCGCCAGCAGCTGGCTCAACGGTAACATCAACGCCGGCCTTGGTGTTCTTAACGCCCGTGACCTTGGTCGATAGTTTGAACTTGATGCCTTGCTTCTCGAGGATCTTTTTCGCCTCTTTTGAGATCTCACCATCCATGCCAGGTAGCGCGCGGTCGAGATACTCAACCACGGTGACCTCAGAACCCAGACGACGCCAAACCGTGCCCATCTCAAGACCGATATAGCCGCCGCCGATAACCACAAGATGCTTTGGCACCTTGGCGAGTTCGAGCGCGCCGGTAGAGGACACAATCTTCTTCTCGTCGATATCGATGCCCGGCAGGGACGCGACGTCAGAGCCGGTGGCGATTACAACGGCACTGGTCTTGTAGGTGGTGGATTTACCTTTGGCATCTTTAACGGCGACGGTTTCGGCATCCTTAACCGTGCCCTCACCCTTCAGCCAGGTGACCTTGTTCTTCTTAAACAGGAACTCAACGCCCTTGACGTTGGCTTCCACGGTCTTGTGCTTGTGACCCATCATGGTTTTAAGGTCGAGCTGAACACCGCTGGTCTTAATGCCCATCTCAGCAAAGTGGTGGCCCGCAGCCTCATAATTCTCAGACGCTGCCAGCATCGCCTTGGACGGGATGCAGCCAACATTGAGGCAGGTACCGCCGAGGGTGTCGCGCTTCTCAACGCAAGCGGTCTTCAAGCCAAGTTGGGCACAACGAATGGCGCAAACATAGCCACCGGGGCCGCTACCAATAATGATGACGTCAAACTGCTCAGACATAACGGACTAACCCTCGGATGGATGCGAAGCTGGTTCAAGGCATAGCCAAGCGCGCTGAGAACCAGCGCGCGGGCGGGCCACTTGGATATCCCGCCCAGCTAATAACAGCAAGGGTTTACGGCGACTTAAACCGCCGAAATCAGGCTGAATTTGCCTGATTACGTGAACAGGATGCTGTCACCGATCAGGCCGGTGAAGTCACCGCCCACGATCACCACCGTGTTCTGGAAGGTACCAGCGGATTCAAACAGGACAGAGCCATCGGGCTGACGCAGGAACTGACCCTGGTCAAATGCCACATCGGAACGGATGAGCGTGGCGTTAGCGCCAGCATCAAACGCCGCCGCAACACCGCCAATCGCGGTGTTCACAACGGTGATGCGGTCCTCACCGGCGGTGAAGTCGCTGATCACATTGGCACCTTGGCCAAGGGCGAAGTTGAACCGGAACTCATCAGCGCCGGAACCGCCAGCCAGGGTGTCATTACCTCGGTTACCAGCGAGGAAGTCGTTACCCGCTTCGGCGTTCACATTGTCATCGCCTTGACCGGCAAAGATCGTGTCATCGCCGTCGCCGCCCAACAGCACATCGCTATCGAAGTTGCCGTAGAGGACATCATTGCCCTGCTCACCAGCGAGGAAATCATTCTGCTGACCGCCGAAGATGGTGTCGTTGTCGAGGCCACCGAACAGCTGATCATCATTCCTGTTGCCATAAATCAGGTCATTACCCGCCAGGCCAGCAACGAAGTCATTGCCGTCAAAGGTTAGAATGATGTCATTGCCACCGTTTGAGCCGGTGAAGTTATCGGCACCCGCAAAGAAGGTCCGGGCCAGGTCCTGGCCAGCATTGGGATCAGTGTCGAAATCGGTCTGCAGCATGACCTGGGAGAACGGGACCGCTGTTCCAGTGACGGAAAGGATGCCGTTGCCACCAACGTCAAAGCTGGTGATGCCGGTCACCGTGCCAGTTAGCGCCAATGGATCGCCATTGACATTACCACCGATACCGGTACCGATAATGTTGAACGTGCCGGTGGTTGGGCTGAACAGGGACACCAAATCAGGCGTGAAGGATGCGATATCCCCATCGACCGATTGGAAACCCAGCGGGTCAGAGGAGAAACCGTTATAGCCGGTCAGGGAGAGAACTTGGACGATAGCCATTGGGAGGGGGACCTTTCTTGCAGAGCCTCACATGTGGGCGTTGCATAATGCAAAAGCCGCACCGGCTCAACGCCTGATGCGGCTTCTCATGTGCGGCGCGATGATTTCGACCGGCACCCTGTGTACTGCCAACAACACCGTCAGGAATGCGGTGCCGATGGCATACTATATTGCGCGTTACAGCTCAAGCAGAACGCGGCGTGGATCCTCAATGCAGTCCTTGATGCGCACCAAGAAGGACACAGCCTCGCGGCCATCAATGATCCGGTGATCATAGGACAGCGCCAGATACATCATCGGCCGGGCCTTCACCTCGCCATCAACAACCATTGGCCGCTGCTTAATCGCATGCATGCCCAGGATGGCAGATTGTGGTGGGTTAAGGATTGGCGTCGACATCAGTGAGCCGAACACACCGCCATTGGTGATTGAGAAGGTGCCGCCAGACATCTCATCGAGGCCGAGCTTACCATCACGGGCGCGCTTACCCATGTCGTTGATGGAAGCCTCAATATCGGCGAAGTTCTTCTCGTCGCAATCACGGACAACCGGCACGACAAGGCCGTTCGGGGTCGAGACGGCAACGCCGATATCGTAGTAATCTTTATAAACGATATCGTCGCCCTCGATCTCAGCGTTGACAGCTGGGAACTCTTTCAGCGCCACAACGGCAGCCTTCACGAAGAAGGACATGAAACCAAGGCGAACACCGAACTTCTTCTCAAACAGCTCTTTATACTCAGAGCGCGCGGCCATCATGTTGGTCATATCCACCTCGTTAAAGGTGGTCAGCATGGCAGCGGTGTTCTGGGCATCCTTCAGACGCTCGGCGATACGCTGACGCAGGCGGGTCATGCGCACCCGCTCTTCCCGATCAGCGCGTGGCCGTGGGCCGGTTGGCACCGGCGCCTTCGCTGCCGGGCGTGCGGCGGCACCACCCTTCATAAAGGCCAGGACATCGGCCTTGGTCAGGCGACCATCTTTGCCAGTAGCCGGGATTTTTGAGGCATCCAGATTGTTTTCTTCAACCAGCTTCCGAACCGCAGGGGCGAGCGGGTAGCTCATATTGGCAGCTGAAGACTTGGCCGGTGCAGCGGGTGCTGGTGCCGGTGCGGCGGCAGGCTTTGGTGCCTCTGCCTTTGGCTCCGCCTTCTTCTCTTCCTTGGCCGCTGGTTTGGCCGGCGCGCCGGAACCTGCACCAAGCTTGGCGATCAGGGCGCCAACCTCAACCTCGGCACCCTCATCGGCGAGGATCTCTTCGAGCACACCCGCTTCTGGGGCATTCACCTCAACGGTGACTTTATCGGTCTCGAGCTCGACCAGCGGCTCATCCCGCTCGACTGCCTCACCGGCTTTTTTCAACCATTGGGCGACGGTGGCTTCGGTGACTGATTCACCGAGGGTAGGAACGACGATATCCATAGCTTTGGGACTGCCTGTTGCTCGTTTGACTAGCGTTGATGCGGTCGGGCACGAACGGCCCGACCAGGTAGGTGGTTAAGGGTTTTAACCGGGTTACTTCTCGATGGTAAGGGCCTCATTGATCAGCGCCGCTTGTTCTGTGTTGTGGCGCTTGAGCAGACCGGTCGCCGGGGACGCGGCCTCTGGACGACCGGCATAGCGAACACGGGTGTTCTTATGCCCGATCTCAACCAAGACATCCTCGAGGCGGCGATCAACAAAGTACCAAGGGCCCATATTCTTAGGCTCTTCCTGACACCAAACCATCTTGGCGTTCGGGAACCGGCCCAGCTGCTCTTTCAAGGAGTTGATCGGCCAAGGGTAGAGCTGCTCCATCCGCAGGATATGGACGTTGTGGGCCCCGCGCTTATCGCGCTCTTCAGCCAGTTCGTAATAGACCTTACCCCAGCACAGCACGACCTGATCGATCTTCTTATCGGCCGCCAGGTCCTTATTGTCTTCATAGAGGACCCGGTGGAACGTTTCCTTCGCGCTGAACATGGTCAATGGCGACACGCAGGCCTTATGGCGCAACAGCGATTTTGGCGTGAAAATGATCAGCGGCTTCCGGAACGCGCGGTGCACCTGACGACGCAACACGTGGAAGTAGTTCGCCGGGGTCGTACAGTTCACAACCTGGATGTTGTCTTCAGCACAAGCGGCCAGGAAGCGTTCTGGACGGGCGGAGGAGTGCTCCGGACCGTTGCCCTCATAACCATGGGGCAGCAGCATCGTCAGACCTGACATCCGCAGCCACTTCGCCTCAGCTGAGGTGATGAACTGGTCGATCATCACCTGCGCGCCATTCACGAAGTCACCGAACTGCGCTTCCCACAGATTGAGGGCATTCGGCTCGGCGAGCGAGTAGCCATACTCAAAGCCAAGCACGGCGAATTCGGAAAGTGGGCTGTCGATCACCTCGAAATGGCCCTGCCCGTCCCGGATGTTCAGCAGCGGTAGGTAACGCTCTTCCGTCGACTGGTCACGCAGCACCGCATGGCGCTGTGAGAAGGTACCGCGACCACTATCTTGGCCCGATAGTCGGACAAAGTAGCCCTCATCCACTAGGGTGCCAAAGGCCAGAGCCTCTGCGGTTGCCCAGTCAATTGACTGGCCCTCATCCAGCATCTTGGCTTTCGCCTT
Organism: Alphaproteobacteria bacterium SS10; assembly: GCA_019192455.1. Classification (NCBI taxonomy): domain Bacteria; kingdom Pseudomonadati; phylum Pseudomonadota; class Alphaproteobacteria; species Alphaproteobacteria bacterium SS10. Next base: position 154,865 of record JAHCML010000003.1, on the reverse strand, counting down.
CATCTGGCGGGTAATCTTAGAGTGCGCCTTGAAGCCATCGGGAAGGGTGCTCAACACCTTGCCGATCTTCTTAAGCTTATTCGCTGGAACGGCGGTGGTACCCTTGCGCTCATCCGATGGCGCGGTGGTCATACCGGTCCACTTGCCTTCCAACCAATCGGCCTTATTGACCTTGTAGTTGGCAGCCGCATCGAAATCGCGTTGCAGGTCATCCATGAAGGCCTGCATCACCTTCTCTGAGTCATCCGCCGTCTGCACGCCCTCATCGGCCAATTGCTTGGCATACAGTTCGCGAGTGGTTGGGTGGTCGGCGATGGTCTTGTACATGAGCGGCTGGGTAAAGCTCGGCTCATCACCCTCATTGTGGCCATGACGGCGATAGCAGACCATATCGATAATCACGTCTTTGCCGAATTCCTGACGGAATTCGATCGCCATCCGTGCCACATGGGTGACCGCCTCGGCATCATCACCATTCACGTGGAAGATCGGGCATTGCAGCATCAACGCGACATCGGTTGGGTGTGGCCCAACGCGAGAGAAGTTCGGATTGGTGGTAAAGCCGATCTGGTTGTTGATCACAAAGTGCAAGCAACCGCCGGTCCGGTAGCCCTTTAGGTCCGAGATCGCCATCGTCTCGGTCGCCGTACCCTGACCGGCAAAGGCAGCATCACCATGGACCAGGAAGCCCATGACCTGGGTGCGCGTGTCGTCGCCGCGCTGTTCCTGCTTGGCCCGCACCTTACCCAGAACAACCGGGTTTACCGCCTCAAGGTGTGAGGGGTTGGCGGTCAGGGATAGGTGAATGTTGTTGCCGTCAAAGTCGCGGTCGGAGGAGGTACCGAGGTGGTACTTCACATCACCGGAACCTTGCACATCCTCAGGGTGGGCTGAATTGCCCTGGAATTCGGAGAACACGGCGGTGAATGGCTTGCCCATCATATTGGTGAGCATGTTCAGTCGGCCACGGTGGGCCATTCCGATCACAATCTCTTTCAAGCCCAGCTGACCGCCGCGCTTCATGATCTGCTCAACCGCCGGGATCATGGCTTCACCGCCCTCAAGGCCGAAGCGCTTGGTGCCGGTATACTTAATCTGCAGGAACTTCTCGAAGGCCTCTGCCGCCATTAGGCGTTCATAGATTGCCTTCTTACCCCGCTCGGTGAAGTCGGTTTTGTTCTGCGCGCCCTCAATCCGCTCTTGCAGCCAGGCTTTCTGGGCTGGGTCTTGGATATGGATGAACTCAACACCGATGCGACCACAATAGGTCCGCTGCAGCACCGCATGGACTTCACGCATGGTGGCGTATTCAAGTCCCAGAACATGGTCGAGATAGATCTGGCGATCCATATCGTCATCGGTGAAGCCGTAGCTTTTTGGATCTAGCTCTGGATGCGGCTCTTTCTCGGCAATGCCTAGGGGATCGAGGTCAGCTTCCAAATGCCCGCGTACACGATAGGCGCGGATCAGCATGATGGCACGCAGGCTATCAAGCACGGCCTGGCGGACGCTGGTGCTGCTGGTCGAAACCTCGGCCATCGCGGCCGATGCGGCGGCTAGCTCACCAGCTTCAGCGGCGAAATCTGGCAGGGTGTCATAGGGATCATTGATTTGATTAGCGATGCGTTCATCGCGCCAACTGGCGCCTTGCATCTCGTCTAGCAGTGCCCGCCCATCCTCATTCAACTGGGCGAAAAACTCGGCCCAGCTATCGTCAACGGATTGAGGGTCACTCAAATAACGCTGATAGATATTGGCGATGAAATCGGCATTCGCGCCGGTGAGGAAGCTCAACTGATCGGCGCCATAGGGCAGCCGGGTTGTCTGGTTCACTGCTTATTCTCCCCTGCCCCCAAACCGCATGGAGGCAATATTCCCACGTGTTACTTGCCCATTAGCTGGGCCGTTATAGTGTTCCGAAGGGGCGGCGGTGACAAGCGAATGCGTTAATCGCCGCCCTTTCAGGCCATGTTTTAGGTCGCCCGAGGCGCCCAATTAGGCACCCATGGCCTCAACCATGGTGGTACCTAGTGCAGCTGGTGATTTCGAGACGAGAAAACCAGCCTTTTCCATTGCTTCCATCTTGGCCTCTGCCGTGCCCTTACCGCCGGTAATGATCGCACCGGCATGGCCCATGCGCTTACCTGGAGGGGCCGTGGTACCAGCGATGAAGCCGATGATTGGCTTACGGTTTGGTTGGGCTGCGTAGAATTCGCAGGCCTCTTCCTCTGCCGTGCCACCGATTTCACCGATCATCACGATGCCTTCGGTCTGGTCATCATCCAGGAACATTTGCAAAGCATCGGTAAAGTTGGTGCCATTAACTGGGTCACCGCCAATACCAATACAGGTGGATTGACCAAGACCAGCCGCCGTGGTTTGCGCCACCGCTTCATAGGTCAGGGTGCCGGAACGCGACACGATGCCGATCTTACCGGGCTGGTGAATGTGACCGGGCATGATGCCGATCTTGCACTCACCCGGGGTGATAACACCTGGGCAGTTCGGGCCGATCAGACGGGTGTTCGAGCCGTCTAGAGCCCGCTTCACCTTGATCATGTCCATCACTGGAATGCCCTCAGTGATGCAGACCGCGAGCTCAATCTCAGCGTCGATTGCTTCCAAGATCGCATCAGCCGCAAATGGTGGCGGGACATAGATCACGGTCGCATCGCAGCCGGTCTCAGCTTTCGCGTCGGCAACGGTGTTGAACACAGGCAGGTCCAAATGCTTGGTGCCGCCCTTACCAGGGGTCACGCCGCCAACCATCTTGGTGCCATAGGCGATGGCCTGCTCTGAGTGGAAGGTGCCCTGGGCGCCGGTGAAGCCCTGGCAGATGACTTTGGTCTCTGAATTAACGAGTACGGCCATGATTAAGCGGCCTCCTTCACGGCCTTGACGACTTTTTCAGCAGCATCGGCGAGGTTGTCAGCAGCCAGAATTGGCAAGCCGCTTTCCGCCAGAATTTTCTTACCTAGCTCCACATTGGTGCCTTCCAAACGCACGACTAGCGGAACATGCAAGGACACTTCCTTGGCCGCGGCGATGACGCCCTCGGCAATCACATCACAGCGCATAATGCCGCCGAAGATATTGACCAGGATGCCCTCAACATTGGGGTCGGAGAGGATCAGCTTGAACGCGGTGGTCACCCGCTCACGGGTTGCGCCACCACCAACATCGAGGAAGTTGGCAGGCTCACCACCGTAGAGCTTGATGATGTCCATGGTCGCCATGGCTAGGCCAGCGCCGTTCACCATGCAGCCGATGGCACCGTCGAGCTTCACATAGTTCAGCTCATGCTTGGTGGCTTCCAGCTCAATTGGGTTCTCTTCGGTTTCATCCCGCAGCTCTTCAACGTCTGGATGACGGAACAGTGCGTTGTCGTCGAAGTTGATCTTGGCATCGAGGGCCATGACATCGCCGTCGCCGGTAACCACCAGCGGGTTGATCTCAACGATCGCGCAATCCAGCTCGGTGAAGGCCTGGTACATGGCCATCATGAAGCGAACCGCTTTTGAAACCTGCTTGCCCTCAAGGCCAAGGCCGAAAGCGAGTTGGCGCGCGTGGAATGGCTGTAGGCCGGTTACCGGATCGATGGCAACTTTGAGGATCTTCTCTGGGTTGGTTTCAGCAACCTCCTCGATTTCCATACCACCTTCGGTTGAGGCCATAACGGTGACGCGTGACGTCGCGCGGTCGACCAGCATTCCGAGGTAAAGCTCGCGGGCAATGTCGGAACCAGCCTCAACATAAACCCGGCTAACCTCTTTACCCTCTGGGCCAGTTTGGTGGGTGATCAGGTTCATGCCGATCATCCGGGTTGCCTCGCTGCGGACATCGTCATGGGATTTGACGACGGCCACGCCGCCGCCCTTACCGCGGCCACCGGCGTGGATTTGTGCCTTCACGACATAGACTGGGCCGGGCAGGCTCTCGGCGACCTTCACCGCTTCCTCAGCGGTGTAAGCGACACCGCCTTCCGGCACGGCGACACCGTATTTACGAAGCAGCGACTTCGCTTGGTACTCATGAATATTCATCTCTGATCCCTTGGCGTATTGCGGGGTTAGATCTTACGAAAAACAAACGCCGGCCCCTGTTTGTTAGGGCCGGCGCTTAACTCATCCTTTGGCGCGGATATCGGCGACGGCCTGTTTAAGGCCCTTCACCGCATCGACCGATTTATCGAACATGGCTTGCTCATCAGCGTTGAACTCAATCTCAACGACGCGCTCAATGCCGCCCTCACCGATCACCACAGGCACACCGATATAGAGGCCATCAACACCGTATTGGCCGGTCAGCAGTGCCGCACATGGCAGCACGCGCTTTTTATCGAGGAGGTAGCTCTCAGCCATCGCAATGGCCGAGGAAGCGGGCGCATAGAAAGCGGAGCCGGTTTTCAGCAGGCCAACGATCTCAGCACCACCATCGCGGGTACGTTGAACGATCTGATCCAGCTTCTCTTGCGTGGTCCAACCCATCTTGACGAGGTCAGGCAGTGGAATACCGGCAACCGTGGAATAGCGGACCAACGGCACCATCGTGTCGCCGTGACCGCCGAGGACGAAGGCAGTGACGTCTTCAACGGAGACGCCAAACTCTTCTGCCAGGAACCAGCGGAAACGGGCGCTATCCAGCACACCGGCCATGCCGCAAATCTTCTTCGGGTCGCCGCCAACGGCTTCCTGCATCACTGCAACCATCGCATCCAGCGGGTTGGTGATGACGATAACGAAAGCGTCCGGGCAGTTCTCTTTAATGCCAGCGCCAACCTGGTCGATGATGCCGGTATTGATGCCGATTAGGTCATCGCGGCTCATCCCTGGTTTGCGCGGCACACCGGCGGTGACAATCACCACATCGGCACCGGCGAGGGCGCTGTAGTCATTGGAGCCAGCCATCGCGCTGTCGAAACCCTCAACCGGGGAGGCTTCAGCAATATCGAGAGCCTTGCCCTGGGGCACGCCCTCGGCAATGTCCACCAGGGTAACGTCACCGAGATTCTTAAGGCCAGCGAGCAGGGCCAGGGTACCGCCGATCTGGCCAGCACCGACCAGGGCTATTTTGTTTCGCGCCATGGGAGTTCTCAAACCTTTCGATTTTTAAGCGCGCGATATAGCCGGGAAGGCCCAATTTGAGCGCGCCACAGACTAGCCAGAAGCAGATCGATTTGGTGATGTTAGGGCCAGTGGGGAACCGGCCGATCCCACCCCACGCGCTTAAGCAAAGCGCAACCGCTTACAGCCAAGAAAAGACGGTCATCTAGGTAGCGCGTTCAAGCCTAAGAGAGCAAGGGTTAAGCATTGCTTTTCAAGCGGTTCTGATGCCCTCAAACCGCATTGGCGGAATTCCCGATCCCGAAGAATTCCAAATACCAGGTCATCTCCTCCGGCCGCATGGGGTAACTGCCGTCCCGGGCCGGGGCCAAACGCCGTTTTGCGTCCATGCCAATCGCCCTGCCGCAGATGGCCTCAGCGGTCGCCATGGCAAAGTCTGCGCGCCATGTAAGGGCGGTGACAGCCTTCGCACTATCACTCTGCAGGATGCGTTTTACGACCAGCGGATGGACCTGACTTCGGTAGGCGAGTGCGCCGATCATGGCGGTCCAATCATCGGGATCTAGCTGCTCGCGCAACCAATCATCGGTGAGCGCCCCCTGCTCATGGAGGCGTTTTGCCTCACCCACCGCATCGGCATAGGTTGCGTGCCGCCGCGCCTTTGCGAGACCAGCCGCCGCCTCCTTGGCCAGACGCTTGGCTGTCTTGGGGTCAATTTTCTTGGCCTCTTGCAGCATGATTAGGATCCGCTCCCCCGCCACATAGGCAAGACGCATCGCCTCATCACGCAGTAGCGCCGGGTGTACGGCCAGCGGTTCCTGCAACTCTTGATGGGTTTCCGCCATGTCGACCATGACCGCGAAGCTCGCGTCATTGATGACGGCGCCATCATTGTCGAGGATCAGGCCAGCCGTCTCAGCGTCCCGATGCTCAACGATATCTTGGGTCAGCCCAGCCCCCAGCTGCTTGCGCTGGGCAATGGCCTTCAAAACCCAGGGCGGTGGGTAGTGCTCAACCACCTGCTTCAGCAGCTTCTCATCCACATTGGGGGCGCTGGTCAGGATTGGCTCAGCCACCGCACGGTCGAGATCCTGGGCCAGGATATTCACCACCTCACCCACCGGCTTGGATTGGCCCATGATCTCAGCGCTCAATGCCCGGCGAACAACCGCCAACTCATCCTCAGCAAGGACAGCCAAGGCATCGATGATCTTCTTATCCTGCGCCAGGGGACGATTACCCGCATCGCCAGATAGTCGCCCGACCAAGCCCGGCACGGTCGCCGTGCGGATCTTGGCTTCTTTGTCCTCGGCCAGGGTGATGAGGGTCTTCGTGTCAGCAGATTTGTTCTTGGCAACAGCCAGGCGGATCGGCGGCGATTTATGCTTGGCGATCTCATGCACCATGACCGGCGGCAAATCGCTACGCGATGCCATGGCGGCCATGGTTTCCTGACGGCCATGGCGCAGAATGGCCTCGACCAGATCAGGCTGCATGGTCATCGGCAGCTCATCAGGGCGAAGCTGTGCAGCCTTCTGCTTTAGGGTTGGATCGATTGTGGATTTGGTCTCACTCACAACGCGCGCACCATTGGCCCAAATTTATGCCAACGCCACTCTAGTCGACTGAGTTGTGATTGCGTGACGCCGCCTTGGCTTAACAGCTATGGGCGAGATTGGCGTATTTATCGCGCAACAGCACCTCGTGCCATGGCACGGCTGGCTTATCAGCGCCGTATGTCGCGGCGGCCCGAGATGGGCGCCGCTTCATCGGCGATGGCAGGGCCTTGGTGATGGTGTCCGCATTTGGCCGCAAAGTGAGGGTTGGCGGCGCCAAGCCCCGCTCTTTAAGCGTGAACTCAATCTCCCGGCGGATATAGGCACTGTCTGTACCGTCGGCGAGCGCATCAATCTTGGTCACCAATTCCAAACGCAGCTGCATCGGCAGCAGGTGCAAACGGTCAATGACCAACAGCTTCACCCGGGCCCGAACCTTGTTCGACAGCAGGACCTTAACCAGCATGTCACGGAACGTGTCCGTGCGCAGGTCACAACGGAAAGCGAGAGAGAACAGCTCATCGATGAATTGATCATCTACAACTTTGCTCTCGCTTAACTCTCTCACATGCTCAACCAGGCTGGAGAGTGAGACCTGCCGGACATTATCGATATGGGTAACAGCACGGTCGCGAAGATTGGTGACAATCGCCGGGGCAAATTCCTGGCGGATCGCGGTATCGCAGGTTTCCTGAACAATCTCGTGGCGACTTACCTCACCAACCAAGCCGACAATGGCGCCAACAAGCTCTTGATCCCGGGCACCTGGCATCATGCGGACCGACGCCGCGAGGGACATGCCCTCAAACGGATCCTTTGCCGCCATCACGGCCAAAACCAGCGGGGTATCGAGCGGGCCGATCTTCTGACGCGGGTCAATCACATCCTCGGCACGCACAGGGTCAGCCCCCGCCGCCATGGTGATAACCGGCGCTTTATTGCGATACAGCTTGTTCAGACCGCGGGCGATTTCGACCGCTTGGTCGCTAAAAACGAATGACATGTGGCTTAGCCGTTAAACTTCCCGACACCTTTTCTACACGATTCTCGCGGCAACCATAAGGTCACAAAGGTGTTTTAGGTGGTTTATGCGCGCAATTCTGGCGTGCCTTACCGTCACATTTGTCAATAGCGAGTCAGAAACCCCGCCCGCAGGCAAGTGCTGATTCATGCAAAATGCCGGGCGTGATTCATGGCGTCGCGCAGACACCACATTTGTAGCGGTAAATGGCTTTAAAGCGGCTTAACGGGCACAGCCGTCGCTCATGAATCGGCAAGAATTCTGATGAAAAAGCAGAAACCGGGCCCCGATTTGGCCAGGTCTCGCGCACCCTCAATCGGCCTCGCGGATCTGATCCAGATAGTCCCGGCCTTGCATCTCTTGAAGGCGGGATAGGGTTCGCTGGAACTCAAAACTGTGGTCGCCCTCAGGGTAGAGATCATCGACGGGTACGGCACTGGAGAGCATGAGGCGACACCTTGCCTCATATAAGGCATCGATCAGCAGGATGAGACGCTTGGCCTCATTTCGCTTATCCGTCGTGAGTGCTGGCACATGCTCAACAATCACCGATGGGTAGGCCTTTGCGACCGCAATATAGTCCGAAGCGCCGAGCGGCTGCTCGCAAAGCTCAGCAAAGGTGAAGCGAGCCACAGCACCGGCCTGCCTAGGTACTGCTAGCTGTCGGCCACTGACGGTCAGCGTGACCTCAGTCGGTGCCTGCCCACGGCTCAGATCATCAAAGGCCTGATCGAGGGCGGCCGTTGCCGCAGCATCATCGGGGCAGTGGAAGACCGGCATACCCTGAATGCGGGCCTGGCGGTAATCGACCCCCTGATCCAACTCAATGATATCCAGCTGCTGCTTCAGGATCGCGATGAAGGGCAGGAACAGCTCACGCTGCAGCCCATCCTTATAAAGGTCATCAGGCGCCCAGTTTGATGTGGCAACCACCACCACCCCGCGCTCAAACAAGGCCTCAAACAAGCGGCCGAGGATCATGGCATCGGTGATGTCGGTGACATGGAACTCATCAAAGCACAGCAGCCAGGTATCGGCTGCGATCTGATCGGCGACACTGGGGATCACCTGAATATCGTCATCTTTGCGGGCAGCTTTACGAAGCTGGTGCAGCTTGCCGTGCACCTCCGCCATAAAGGCATGGAAATGCACCCGCCGCTTCTTCGCGACCTGGGTGGTTTGATGGAACAAATCCATCAGCATGCTTTTCCCGCGCCCAACACCGCCAAAGATATATAGACCTTGGGGCGCTGGCTCCTGCGGGCGTCGGGTGAGGCCGAGGCGCGCCCGCCAGCCGCCGCCATTACTACTGCCCGGCTTATATTCAGCCACGGCGCGATGCAGGGTCTGCAGGCGCTCCGCGACATAGGCCTGGGACGGGTCAGGTTTCAGCACACCAACATCAAGCAAATTGCGATAGGCCGCGATCGGCGCATCGACACCGGCAGCCTCAATCTGCTGGGCGATGGGGATCATCGCCTCAGTTTCCATGTCACTTGATTTGGACGCCGGGTTGCTCATGGCGTGGGAGATGACGGCTTTTGCGGATGGATGCAAGGGTGCTGCGCGCAGACACGACAAAGCCTGCGCGGTCTAGGCACAAAACCGCACAGGCTAAAACCCTATTGGGTGCGCGAACGCTTCTAGACGTTGAAGGTCAGCGTTGACCCGGAACCGCCGAGGCTTCCGATCAATGAGTTCAGCGCCTTAAAGTCACCATCGCGATAGCTCGACAACGCTTCCTGCGTCTGACGCAGGCTGGCGATAATGTCGTCCACCTCTGATGGCTGACGGGCCAGAACTGGGTTTTGCTGTTCTTCCACCGTGGCGGTGCGGGCATAAAGACCGGTGACAAGACCGGTTTGCGCCTCACCATCGGTCAGGCTGATGCGCTGACCATCCAAGGCAAACAACCGAACGCTGCTGGATGACACGGTGTTCTCGGTCCGCGACACGGCGGTCAGCTCAAGAGCGAACTGCCGGGTGGAGCCAAAAACCTGACCATTCGCATCTGAGAATGTTGTCTCAACAGATGCGAAGCGGAATTGAAACGCGTCAAACTCACCGCTGGTAACCCGATCGATCAGATCAGTTAGAGCATTCACCACCTTGCTGGTGATTTCCTGCTGCTGATCCGCGACCTTGTAGAAAATTCGATAAAAAGCGGAGAGCTGCTCATCCAGCCGCGCCTTGATCTGACCAACGCTGCCGGCGGGATGGCCGAACTCAACATTGATGACAGGCGTAGCAGCACCACCAGCGGAACGCTGGGATACCGGCTGAAATAGTGCTGATTGAGCAGCTGGTTTTGTGGCGACTTGACGACTTTGGGCTAAGCCACTGTTCTCATCGCCGCGTGGTTGGATCGAATTGACCCCACCTAGGCCGCTATTGCCTAGGGATGTGCCTATTTGCGACATGGTACCTTACCTCGATGTTCTCACCGTTGCAGGAACCGCTGTGCCTGTATTCTGCGCCCTGAATTGTTCATGGGTGCCAGACCAGCGATCACGATCACGCTTCAGACGCCTTTCTGCGCCGCGCGATCCAGGTATTAATACCATAAAAAGGGGAATTTCCACCATTTCCGTCCATACAATCTGCCATTGCCACCATACAGGGCCCGGGTAAACGCATAGTTAACAGCGGACTAGCCATCATCAGCGGCCGATTTCCGACTGGCGACATAGATGCCGGCCAACACCAAAACCCCACCAAAAAGCTGAACAGAACCTAGGGATTCGCCCAATAATGGCCAGGCGAGCGCTGATGCCCATACCGGCTGGATTAGGACGGAAGCACCCGCAAACCGGCCTGGCAGATGGGCCAAGGCAAAGGTCATCAGCCCATGGCCAAAAACTTGGCTAATCAGCGCCAAGGCAAGGACGACCGCCCATCCCTCCCCCGTCTGCGGCAACCAACCGCCCGCACCGGCGATCCAGCCCGGCAGCATGACAAGGCCGAGGGTCATGGCACAGAATAGTGAACTACCGGCGATAACCGGTATCGCCCGATACCGTCGCCGCAACCGGGTCAGCGTCACAAAATAGCCCGCCAGAGAGACAGCAGAGATTAGGCAATAGAGGTCGCCGATAAGGGCAGTCTGGCTAATGGCGCCAGATTGCAGGGTGAGGCCAGCAACACCAGCAATGGCCAACACCATGCCCAACCAGAACCCTCGACCGATAACCTCACCAAATCGCCAGGCGAGAAACGGCGCCGCCAGAAGCGGTGTTAGGGCCAAAAGCAAGGTCGCATTGGCCACCGAGGTGTATTCCAGCCCGATGAACCACATCATCTGCGCACCGGCAAAACAGGCACCGGACAGTGCCATAAAAGCCCAGTCGCGCGCGCCTGAGACAACGAGTTCTCGACCGTCCTTAGGGCCTGGATCATTGTTTACGACCCAAATCCAACCAATCACCAAAAGTGGCGCTGCCAGGGCAAACCGCCAGAACGAGCTGGCAACCGGGCCAACTTCACTGACCTTAGCCATCAACGCGGCAGACCCGGCGGCGCAAGAACCAACCAGCAGGATGACCAACGCGATGGTAAAGCTGAGCTTCCAAGGTTGGCGCGGCGTTGGCGCCTTGGCATCGGGTGTTACGTCCATACTAGAAGCGATGGCGGAAAACCCAGGACCTGGCAAGCATGGCAGCATATTCACGCTGATCCCGCTTCCTGCTATGGTTTCGCATCGGGAAGTTTGGGGCGCCGATCAGAAATCATGAGCAGCGGTAGCGCGCTGGCCGCGCGGCACGACGATTTATTCAACGACCATGTTGTCGATTATCTCGGCGACTACTTCCGTGACTGCCCAGAGCGGTTTGGCAGGCTCTACAACCGTATGTGGCAGCGGAAATCACCCTGGGTGCCCAGCTTTAGCCTTATGGCCATGGTTATGGGCCCAGCCTGGTTTGCCTATCGCCGCCATTACATCGCCATGGGCTTGAGCATGTGGGTAATCAACACGATGCTGATGATCGGCTATTTCAGCGATCATGAGGGCTGGTTGGCCATCGCCACTGCCACCGCGGTTGCCACCTGGGCATTTTGCGGCCTGTTTGCGCGGGCCATTGTGCTGACCCATGCCGCCCGCTTAATCACCCGCACCGCAGAGCGCTTGGGTGAGCCACTGCTTCGCCGCCGGGCGATTTGGCGAGCTGGCGGCGTTGATCGGGTAACCGGCTTTGGCATGTTGGCAGGTCAGGCGACCATGATGTTCCCACTGGCCTGGGAACTGGTTAACGGCCCAATCCTACTCTGGCCGATCCTCTAACACCGCCCACCCGGCCAAGCTTGGCCTGGAATCTGCTTACCCCCATACCCAAGACGTTGGCTAATGGAGGAAGGCGGCCATGTCCCTGATTGATGGCACCAATGATGATGACCAGATCATCTCTGGCGCGCTGACCAGCGATACGCTGATCGGCGGTAGCGGTAATGACACGCTCGGCAATGACCCCACCTTGCCCGATGGCTTTGTACTGACCGATGCGTTCCTGCCCGGCGATTTTTTGGATGGCGGGGAAGATGACGACCTGCTGCTCGAAAACCCACTCGCCCCTGACACAATCGAGGGCGGCGACGGCAATGATGAGGTTAGCGGGTTCAACATCCCGGAGGGTGTTCTGATCCAGGGCATTGCCCTTGGCCCCGGCGGCATTAGCCTACCGACCGACATGATCCGAACCGGCGATGGCGTCGATATCATCCGCGGCTTCTTTACGCCCTTTGTTGCCTTCGCTGGGCATGGTGACGACCTGCTACTTGGCGGAGATGTGGGTTCAATCGTCTATGGCAATCAGGGGTTGGACACGCTGATTGGTGGGCTGGGTGATGACACCCTTTATGGCGGCCAGAATGGCGGAACCCTTACCCTTGATGTGCTGGGCCGCCCCCTACAGCAGGACGGCATTGAATACATCTTTGGCGACAATGCCGGGGCCGCCGTGGGTGACGAGTTTGGCGGCACCTCGGTCCTGGTGGATGGCATTGTCGTGACCGTCGACAACCTGCTCGCCGGCGGCGGGTCAGACCTACTCTATGGCAATGTCGGAAGCGATGTGATGGATGGCGGCAATGGCGCTGACACCCTATTCGGCGGCCAGGGTGCGGATACCATCGTCGGCGGCGATGGCAGTGACGTGCTGTTCGGTAATCGCGGCGATGATGTGCTCGCCGGTGGCGGCTTCTCAACCAGCGGCAACAGCGATATCGATCTTGGCCTCGGCCCAACCTTCCCGTTCGATGAGCGCGATGGCGCCGTTGATGAGTTCCGGTTCGGTCAGGCTGGCCGGGTTGGCAACGATACCATTCATGGCTTTGAGACCGGCATCGACAACATCGTGCTGGCAGCCGGCACAGTGTTCGAAGTCTCTGACCTATTCGACGATAAAGTCATTATCCTTGTCGAAAGCGGTGAGACCATCACCCTAATCGGCCTGGAAGATGTCGATATCAGTGGCGACATCACCGCATAGCGAAGCCCTGGGCTCTAGCTAGCACCCTGAGCTTGGGTGAATTGTTTTGCGGCCTTCTGCACCGTGGTGGAAGCGGTCACCTTGCCATCATTGGCATAGGCCTCGTGGTTCACCTCAATCTGGTCAAGTTTATAAAGATAGTTGACCATGATGCCAAAGCTCTGGGACTGGCCATCATCACTGGGGTTTGCCGCCCAGTTAATGCGTTCCAACCGGGCGCCGTTGCCAAGATGGAAGCGGGCGACCGGATCCTGTGGCTTGCCGCCACGCGCCTTCTCTTCCAACAAGTAATGGGCCGCGGCGGACATTAGGTTGTCGGCATCAGCCTCAATCCCAGGCTCCAGTTTCTCAACCCAGCGACGTAGGGATGGCAGCGGGGAGAGGGTGACGAATTGTTTGATCGTCGGGAACTGGGCCCGCACGTCCTCAACAACCTGCTTGATCAGGAAGTTGCCAAGCGGGACACCGCGCAAGCCCGTCTGACAGTTGGAGATTGAGTAGAACACCGCTGTCGTAGCCTTCTCCGGCGCCAGATACTCGCGCTCCCCCTCCAAGATGCCTGTAATCTCATTCGGCATATCGGTGGTCAGGGCCACCTCAACAAAGATCAGCGGCTCATGCTCCAGCTGCGGATGGAAGAAGCCATAGATCATTCGATCCGGCGGCAAGATGCGTTTGCGTAGATCACGCCAACCCGCCATGCCGTGCACCGCTTCATACTCGATCAGCTTCTCAAGCAGGGCGGCTGGCATCTGCCAATCAATACGGCGCAATTCGAGGAAACCCTTGTTGAACCAGGAGCCGAAGACATGGGCGAAGTCATCATCAACGGCCTTGAGCTCTGGGTTGGCGCGCAGGCGATCGATCAGATCAGCGCGCATCCGCACCAAATCCATGGTGGCGTTTGGTGCCGGGTTCAGATGCTCCAGCAGCGCCTGGCGCCGTGGGGTCGTCGCCTCATTAAGCTTGGTTAGCGCCGTCGGCGTTGGATCCTTCAGGTAGCTATCCGCCGCCTGTTTCACAACGGCGCTATCGGGCGCAAATTCCCATAGCAGCGCGTCGAAGAAGCTTGTCTTCTCTTCCTCATCAAACCGGCGATAGCTGTCGAGAACGGCAAAGGCGAGGGCGATTTCCGCCGCCTCACCACGGCTGGATAGCAGGCGGTGGCAATTGGTAATCACCTGCTCAACATTCCGGCCCGTTGATGGGTCCGCGCCCAGGATCGTGCGACCTTGTTCAGCGATGGTGTTCAGGAAATCGAAAAGTCGTGCGGCTGCCATGTCTTGAATGATATGTCGAAATAGTGGTTTGGCTTAAGCCCAAATCATTGCTGCACCGCCTGCATATCCTCTAGCCACCGGTATTGCCATGTCTGATCACACCAACCGCGCCTTGATCCTTGTCGATATTCAAGTGGGCCTCGAAGGTCCCTATTGGGGTGAACGGAACAATCCAGAGGCGGAGGCCAATGCCAGCCGCCTGCTGACCCATTGGCGCGAACAGGGTTGGCCCCTGGTCCATATCGGCCATGACAGCCGCACGCCGGGATCACCACTTAAAGGACCGGGCACCGCGTTCAAGCCACCGGTTCAGCCACTCGATGGTGAGGTGGTGATGATGAAGCATGTGAACTCTGCCTTCATCGGCACCAATCTGGAAAACCACCTGCGCGAACATGGGATTGAGAGCTTGGTGATCTGTGGCCTCACCACCCCCCATTGCGTCTCAACCTCGGTGCGGATGGCGGCCAATCTTGGGTTTACGGTAACGCTGCCTGGCGATGCCTGCGCCACCTTTGCCCGTAACGCTGACACCAGTTTTGATGCCGGGGAGCCAATCACGGCGGATCAGCTGCACCGCGCCGCCCTTTCTGCCCTGCATAATGAGTTTGCGACCGTCACCACCACCGATGCGGTCATCGCCGGTTCAGCCTAGTGGCGCTTGGTAAATCAAGAAGATCACCAGCATTACGACGCCAAGCACGATATAGGGCAGCACACCGCCCAGCTTCGAGACACCACCGCGTTGGCTGAGATAGGCGCGGCGCTCTGCTGGGTCTTCGATCCGGCTGCGTGCCTGGGCGAGGATGCCGCGATACCGCTCCATCACGTATTCCTTGCCGAATAGCGCGGTGAACAGGCCAAGGATGACGTGGAAAAACAGCGTCGGCGTTTCAATGATCAGGCTGTTGATTAAACCGGCAATGGCGAACCAACCGGCGGTGATCAACAGACCATCGAGCCAAAGCTTGCGATACCAGAAGTAAGAGATCGGCAGCAAAAGGCCGAGCCAGGCAGAGCGTTCAAAGTTCAGGCGCTTGGCGCGGGCACGCCGGGCATCCATCGGCTCCATCTGATTAATCTCAGCCATGGAGAGCATGAGGTGATCGTAAGCCTCGGCATTATGGCCAATTAGGGTCCGCAGCTCGTCATCATACTGCACCCGTTCTGCCTTGCTCATCACCGGCAATTCCATTGCCAACCCCTTTGATACACAACAGTCAGAAACAGCCCCGGGCATCGACGGTCCAATGCTCGGCAATATCACCATCCGCCTCAATCGCCAGCCGGTCCACCAAATTGACCACGGGGCAGGCATGGTTGGGGAAGACTGTGAGCCGTGTGCCAATGGGCAGCGGATTGCCCTCATGGGCGATCCAACCATGCTCTTCAGACAGCTTGGTCACCGTCAGACCGGTATCGCGGCCCGGCTGCTGATCGGCGGTATAGGCCTGGCCATGACCGCTGATTGATTGATTACCATGGGGGCCAAGATCGGAGGTCAGCACCTTGGAGCCCGCATCAATAATCAGGTAGGTGTCGTTGGCACTAACCACCGTGGCGGCAACGCTAAGCGCCAGGCGCTCCCAATCCACCACACCAATGGTCAGCTGGGTCAGGTCGTTCAGCACATAGTTGCCCGGCTTAATCTCAGTAATCCCGGTGAAGTCCTGCTGTGCCCAAAGGCTGGGGGTGGAACCAACGCAGATCTCTGGCACTGGCATGCCCAGCGCTTCCAACCGCGCCTTCGCCTTCAGCATGGCCTGCCGCTCAGCCTCCGCCACACCCGCGGCCTGGTCAGCGCCCGTCACGCCATAGGCATGACCAGCATGGGCGGTGAGGCCGACAAATGTGAGCGAGGGCGCTGCTGCAACCCGGCCAGCAAGCTCAACGAGGGCTAAACTGCTGGGCGCCACACCACAGCGGCGCAGGCCGACATCAACCTCAACATAGACCGGCAGCTCAACCCCATGGGCTGCCGAGACCTTCATCAAGGCATCGATGCCCTGATCACTATCAACGACGAAGATCACCTCAGCCTGATGCTTCTTGGCGGCGGCCAAAACAGCATCGAGTGGCTCTTCCTCAATCACCGGATAGCAAAGCTTAATCGAGGGGATGCCAGCCTCAAGGAAGACAATCGCCTCGGCTGGTTTGGCGACGGTCAGGCCAACCGCCCCCGCCGCCATCTGACGCCGCGCAATCTCAACCGATTTATGGGTCTTGGCATGGGGGCGCAGCCGCACTCCGGCACTATCCGCAATCGCCTGCATATCGGCGATATTGCGGTCGAGGATGGCCTGGCTGATCTGAACCCGGGGTGACAAGACGGCCCCCGGCAATCAATGGCCGCCGGAGAGCACGAGGGTGCGGACCGGCAGGGTCAGGGTCTGGGAACGCAGAATGCCCGCATGCAGGATCGCCAGTGTGTCCACCACATGGAGGGCGATATACCGGATCATGCTGATATTCGGGTCCTGCAGCTTCTCATGATTGTTGGTGTAGGCATTGGCCATGCAGCTAGCACCCGGTGGCAGGCCGTCCAACCCGCCCTCATACAACGGCTCCATATAGGCGAGCACATTGCCCGGTGGCCGGTTGCCGCGATCACCCACATCGGCGAGGCGGTCGGAGGTGCGGATCTGGCCACTCGCGATCTCTTCCTGCACATCGGTGATGATCATTGGAATGATGGTCAATGGCAGGGCAGCGCAGCTGATCTC
This sequence comes from Alphaproteobacteria bacterium SS10, assembly GCA_019192455.1. Classification (NCBI taxonomy): domain Bacteria; kingdom Pseudomonadati; phylum Pseudomonadota; class Alphaproteobacteria; species Alphaproteobacteria bacterium SS10. Next base: position 137,739 of record JAHCML010000003.1, on the reverse strand, counting down.
TGCCTCCATCCCGACCTTTAGCACCTGGGCCTCAATCTGGCCGAAGGCACCAACCACGGTGGTACGGCCAGCATCGGATGGGATGAACACCCCGGCAGGGCGCATGAACGGGTTCACGAAGTCACCGACACGAAGGGTGAACTGCTCAACCCGGCCATCAACACCGGCGCGGATCACCATCTTATCGAGCTTAACAATCGCTTCTTCAAGCTGGGCCTGGGCGGTTTGGCGCTGGGCCGGCAGGACCGTGGTGATGGCAAGATCGGCCGCCTGCTGTGCCGCCTGGGCAGCATCCACCGCACCCTGTCGGGTCTCAACGATGGTTTGCAGGTTTTCGATCTGGCGTGTCGCGACAATGTCTGGGTTACGACGGCGCAGGATCTCTTTGCTCTCCAGCTCTTCCAACGCCTGTTGATAGGCGCCGAGGGCCTGGCGCAGCTGACCGGTGGCGGCACCCAAATCGGCCTTGGCCTGCAGGATCAGGGCATCAACCTCGGTGATCCGCTGATTAGCAGTCTTCACCTCTGCCTGTGCCGCGGAGGGGTCGAGGCGGAAGATCGGGTCACCGGCCTTAAGCTCACCGCGTGGGCCGACAAACACTTCCTCAACCCGGCCACTAATCTCGGTAATCACCGGCACAGCACGGAAGACGAGAGTCGCATTGGAGGTTGAGGGGTGGTTGTAGAACACCACTGTGATCAACAAAACGGTCAGCGCGGCACAGCCGGTAATGCCGTAACGCAGCTCAAACCAGACGGAGTAAAACGTAATCTCTTTGCCGATACGCTTACCCTGCACATAGCGGCGGATCAGGTAATCCGGCAGCAAGGTGAAGATTGAGCAGAGCATAACTTCAAACATGTCGTTACGCCCCCACCGCTGGTTCTGAAGCCGGCGCGTCCTTCTTCTCACCCGCATTTGTTGCCTCTGCCGTCACTGTCGACGCCGGGGCGGCATCCGTCTCGCCGTCACGCTCAGACTTCTTAGACCCGGATAGGCGCTCCAACGCATCGGCCATACGGCCAATGGGGTTGGAGAGGTCGGGCAGCTCAATCATCGCCAGCAGCAAGGCGGCGATCCAAAAGATGTTGTTATGGGTGAACAGGCCAATCAGGCCCAGCACGGCCACCAGCTCCATCTGCGTGCGTTGGCGGCCATGGGCGATCCGCTCTGGCAGGGAATGCAGCCAGAAGTAAAAGCCACCAAGGCCCAGCACGACCAGCACCAGAATGCCAGCGACCACATAGAGCATCTGGTCAAAGCCACCGGGTGCGGTGATGAAGTAATGGATATGTTCAGACGCCAAGGGGTGGCGGCCAGCCTCCAAAGACATGGTTTGGCGGTGCTTTTAGGTTCCGGAACGCATAACGGCGCCGAACCTAGCGGCACAGCCCGCCAAACGCCAAGCCCTATATTGCAAGGGGCAGCGCGCAACGCGCCTCAGGCACAAAGCCGGGGATCAAGATAGGGTCGCGCCGGCCGCCCCACCGCACCAACCAGGCACCCGGTTGCGACGATCAATCCGCCGTCCCGCAAATAGCGAGCAAGACACCACCAACAAAAAGACTTGCAAGACCAACACCACCAATCACTGGCATCGCCAACAATGCTATCGCGCCGCCTTCGTCCATACGAGCAGACAAAAAGGCTCCGAGTATGAAGAGCGCTGTCGCTGTCGCGAGGCCACCACCCAACAAGAATAATGAGGCAAAGAAAGTACCAATTTTACTAATGATGTTCTGCTCACGCGCTGGTCCGACTTTATACTGATATTTACTTATCTTTCGGGCAGTCAGCCACGGTTTGTCGCTCGTCATAACTGATACCTCCTAGTTGGGGTTCACTCCGGGGAAGCATAGGCATGACGGTGAGTATATTGCCCATTACCTGACAAGACAGTTGCGAGATGAGAGTGCCACTCACATGGGAGCGATGGCTCTAAACCTCAGGCTTTCGCCCGAACCGTTTTGCTACCCATCGGAAGCAACCAATGATGAACAGCAGAATGACCACCATCGGGGCTAGGATGATTAGCCCCAGATTGAACCACCCAGCCCCAGCGGGCGCGGTGTAGAACTGATACATCAAAAACCCGAAGGCAGACGCGATAAGGATCATCACAATAGTGAGGATCAACGAAGCAAACCGAGCGATAAAACGAAGGATAGGCATTATTTTGACAAAATACGTTCCATTACATCCAAGGATTTCTTGGCTTTTTTGATACGCTTAGGCTTTGCATGTCGAACAGCATATCCGTCATCGATTATACACTGAATAATATCTATCAATTCTCGAGAGTGAATTTTGATCAAATCCACCTCTATTAGCCATCCCGATGGTGAAAAATGAACGAAGTTATTTCTCAAACTACAAATAGAGGCCCATGATTTTAGGTGCTTTTGACTTATGGGGATTATAGAGCCAGCACCGTGTTCAACCCGCTTAGCCTGTTTACCCATTCTATTAAGCAGAGTTTTAGGATCAGCCAGGCGGTCATCAGGATAACAGTCCTTGGGATTCTTCACTTGGAAGACAGGAAGATCAAATTCATCTCTACCGACAACCTCCTTTTCAATCTCTCCCTTTCTGTCCCTCTCATGCCATTCGAGTTGCTCTTTAACTCGCCTCATATCATTTGCACCCAAACCGGCAGAGCCGCTCAAATGGCAAACCATTCCGGCTTGAAGTGCATTATGGATTGATACAGCAAACCACTTCCAATAGTGCAAATTCTTCCTGGCCAGCTTTAAGAACTTTTTCGATGACATTACAGAATTTAGAAAGTCATCATATTCGCTTGTTTCCAGATATTTAGACATCAACCTAACCTCATAGACAAAGCCCCGCCAGATTGCTCTGACGGGGCTTTTTGTTGCTCGTTCAAGTCAAGCCAGCGGTGGCGTCACCGCTTATTCGAAGGCTTCTTCCCAGTTACCTTGGGTCGCGGCCTTGGAGTATTCGGTCGCGCGGTTTTCGAAGAAGTTGGTGTGCTCAATGCCGTTGAGGATCACATCCATCCATGGCAGTGGGTTGTTTTCCACCCGGTAAATCGGCTGGAGGCCCAGCTGCATCAGGCGGCGATCGCCGATCCAGCGGATGTAGTCTTTGACCTGTTGTGCCTCGAGGCCTTGGACCGGGCCCAGTTCGAAGGCGAGGTCAATGAAGCTGTCCTCATGATTGATGACGGTCTCACACTCTTTGTAGATCGTCTTCTGCAGCTCATCATCCCAGACATCTGGATTTTCAGCGATGAAGGTGCGGAACAGGCGGATGACCGAGTGGGTGTGCAGGGTCTCATCACGCGCGGACCAGGTCACGATTTGGCCCATGCCCTTCATCTTGTTGTGGCGTGGGAAGTTCAGCAGCATCGCGAAGGAGGCGAAGAGTGCCAGACCTTCGGTGAACGCACCGAACATGGCGAGGGTGCGGGCGATGTCGCGCTTGGTCTTACAGTTGAAGTCCTGCAGGTGCTCCCACTTATCCTTCATCTCTTGATACTGAAGGAATGCGGAGTACTCGACCTCTGGCATGCCGATGGTGTCGAGGAGGTGGGAGTAAGCAGCGATGTGCACGGTCTCAATGTTTGAGAAGGAAGCGAGCATCATCTGCACTTCCGTCGGCTCAAACACCTGGGAGTAGTGCTTCATGTAGACGTTGTTCACTTCCACATCGGCCTGGGTGAAGAAGCGGAAGATTTGGGTGAGCAGGTTACGCTCAGCTTCTGACAAATCATGCTTCCAGTTCTTTACATCGTCGGCCAGTGGCACTTCCTCAGGCAGCCAGTGGATGCGCTGCTGGGTCAGCCATGCGTCGTAAGCCCATGGGTAGGAGAAGGGCTTAAACACTGGATTAGGGGTTAGAAGCTTGGACATCTCTTCGGTCTCTCCACAAATACGATCGGTTTTGGTCGTTTGACGTTAGTCGTCGGTTACGGTGATCACAGTTCGAGCGTGGGGGCTCTGCATTGGTCACGGATAGTAGTGTTAGATCGTTCCCGCTGATACGGGCGCGGCGATTGTTTTTATGTGCCGCGACCGGTTTTGGCCTGTGCGTTATGTGAATAACGGGGGCCAATTGGGGGCGGCTTATGAGTCAGCGGGCCGCCCGCAGATTTTCCAGTCGTCTTGGTTACTTTTGGTGGGGCCGGTCTTACGTCGCCGGTCCTAACCTGCAGGCCTTACTGGCAGGCCAAGCATTCTTCGTAATCGGCGCTGTTGCCGCTGCCGCTACCACCCTGGGCGCGAGCCGACATATTGGCGGCCATTTCAGCCAGGGCACCAGCCTCGGCTGACGCTGCCAGTGGCAGTTCGCCGTTAACATCACCGCTTTCCGCCGCGATGGCTTCTGCCAGGATGTTGTTCTGCTCTGCTGCCTGGTTCGCCGAGTTGTGGCTCTCAGCCCGTTGGATGGACTTGGAGCGGCAGTAGTAAAGGGACTTGACGCCCTTCTTCCAGGCTTGGAAGTGCAGGCGGTGAAGGTCACGTTTGTGCACATCGGCCGGCAGGAAGACGTTGAGCGAGGTTGCCTGGCACACATAAGGGGTGCGGTCGGCGGCCAGCTCAATCAACCAGCGCTGGTCGATTTCAAACGCGGTGCGGAACACAGCCTTCTCATCATCGGTGAGGAAGTCAAAGTGCTGGACCGACCCCTCATGGGTGAAGATGGAGGACCAAACCTCATCGGTGTTTTGACCCTTCTCGTCCAGCAGCTTGGCGAGGTGGCGGTTACGCACCTCAAACGAGCCGGAGAGGGTTTTGTGGGTGAAGGCATTGGCCGCAATCGGCTCAATCCCCGGTGAGGTACCACCGCAGATGATTGAGATTGATGCGGTTGGTGCAATCGCGGTCTTGTTGGAGAAGCGCTCCATGATGCCGTAATCGGCAGCATCTGGGCAGGCGCCTCGCTCTTCAGCCAGGGTCTTGGAAGCGGCATCCACACCAGCTTTGATGTGCTTGAACATCCGCATGTTCCAAGACTTCGCCATGACGCTATCGAACGGCACCATGTTGGCCTGAAGGAAGGAGTGGAAGCCCATAACACCGAGGCCGACCGAACGCTCACGCATCGCGGCATATTTCGCCCGGTGCATGGTGTCTGGTGCCTTGTTGATGAAGTCTTCCAGAACATTGTCGAGGAAGCGCATCACGTCTTCGATGAAGGTTGGGTGATCTTTCCACTCGAGGAAGGTCTCAACATTCAGGGAAGACAGGCAGCAAACCGCGGTCCGCTCATTGCCCAGGTGATCCTTACCGGTTGGCAGGGTGATCTCAGAGCAAAGGTTAGAAGTCTTAACGGTCAGGCCGGCGAGCTTGTGGTGCTCTGGCAGCTGGCTATTCACCGTGTCGGAATAGATGATGTAAGGCTCACCCGTTTCGATGCGGGCGGTCAGGATGCGGATCCACAGATCGCGGGCGCGGACCTTGTCCATCACCGTGCCATCTTTCGGGCTCTTCAGCTTCCAATCTTCGTCGCGTTCAACGGCGCGCATGAAGTCATCGCTGATCAGGATACCGTGGTGCAGGTTAAGCGCCTTACGGTTTGGATCACCACCGGTCGGGCGGCGCATCTCGATGAATTCTTCAACTTCCGGATGGTCGATCGGCAGATAACAAGCAGCCGAACCACGACGGAGGGAACCCTGGCTAATGGCGAGGGTCAGGCTGTCCATGACGCGGATGAATGGGATCACGCCAGAGGTCTTACCATTGCCCTTCACCATCTCACCGATGGAGCGGAGGTTACCCCAATAGGAGCCAATGCCGCCGCCGCGTGCTGCTAGCCAGACATTCTCATTCCAGAGATCAACGATACCTTCGAGGCTGTCTTGGCTCTCATTCAGGAAGCAGGAGATCGGCAGACCACGATCAGTGCCGCCATTGGACAGAACAGGGGTAGCCGGCATGAACCATAGGCGGGAGATGTAGTCATAGAGCCGGTTTGCGTGCTCGGTATCATCGGCATAGTAGGATGCCACACGAGCAAACAGGTCCTGGAAAGTTTCACCAGGCATCAGATAGCGGTCGGTAAGGGTCGCCTTACCAAAAGCGGTCAGCTTATCGTCTCGCGCGTTATCGACATTAACCTGCGCGCGGTCACTCATCTGGATCGCTTCGTTCAACATATTCCTTGCCCTTGCTCTGCTAGCGATTGCGACCCACTACATACTGACGGTCCACCCGTCGGGATCTGCAACCACGGTTGCTACTATATATAGGTGTTTGGTGCCAGTTGGCCACGATTGATGAGGGCCACCCCATCGTCATCGTTTAACAGCCAACTGCCCCGGCTATCCGGCGCCCTTCCCCTTATCCTGGCCCTTTTGCCCCCGTGATATATGGCCGGTCCGTTCGAACTCGGACCGTGATTGGCGTGCTAGCCTTACCTGGCTGCGGCCTTTCGATCACGGAACTGTGTGGCCAGAGACACACTATCTGTAGAGGTCACTGCGTCATCTAGCTACCACATATAGTGTTTCGAGGCCACCAACCTGTCAACGACGATTTCAACAAAAAAAGCCGCACCCGGAATGGGCGTGGCAGCCATGCCATGGGGCAATTTGGCAACCAGTGCTGGGGCTGGCGGTTTCCCTGCCTTATTAGCAGATCAGTCGTGAAATCCCGGCGCGGAAAAGCTGTTGCAGAAGGCAAAAAAGCCGGTCACTTGGACCGGCTTGTGCACCTTATTCCGAACTTATCAACACATCAGAGACACAACATATAGGGGCTACCCCCTAAAACCACTCTGTGCGGCGACGGGTCGATACCCAATACTAGATGTTGTGTCTGCTAAATCTAGGGTTGGGACTCGGGAATCTGGCCAAAATCGAGTTAGCGGCTGACGAATCAGATCAGCAAATTGATGCCGCTTGCCCCACCGCTGTCGCTAACCTGCCCATCCCGGGCACCTTGCAGCAATTGCAGGATCGGATCATTGGCACCAGCCGCCTGCTGATTGGCCAAATCGTTCAGCGAGATGTAGCGCTGCACGAAATCCAGGGTGAACTGGTTCGCTGCCGAATAGGGGTTAGCAAACTCACTGGTGGCTGGCGGTGGCTCAGGCGGGGCCAGGGTATCAATAATCGTCTGGTACTGATCGGACTGCGCCTGCACTGGGTTCAGATCGAGGCGTAGCTGATCGCGCAACGCGATGGCGTTGGTCAGGGCGGTCGACAGCTCAGCCGTCGCGCCGACAGAGTTTGAGAGCAGCTGACCATTCGCACTGATGATCAGGTTCTCAACATCCTCGACATAACTATTAAGCGCCTCAATCTCGAACGAAATGCCAGTGTTGAGGAACACCCGGGCATCACTGCCCCCAGGGGATAGCAGGTTGATGCCACCTGAGGAGTTACCATCCTCATCCTCTTCCGCACCAATCGGTCCGGCCGCGCCAGCTAAAGCCGCGGGCAAGCCATCAACCAAGCTTTGCAACTCATCCGTCAGGGAGGCGATTGGGTTGGCCTGGGTTTCGATGAACTCAAGCGCGAACCGGTCGGTGTTTAGCCGAGCTTGCAACTCCGCTGCATCATCAACGATTCCACCCAGGGTCGTCGCCAGGGTTGCAGCATCGGCAGCGTTAAGCGGCACAACACCCGGATCAAGATCTGCGTAAAGAACCGGATCGTTGAAATCGATGCCGCGGATGTTGATATCGCTGAAGCCGTTAACCGTAATTGTGGCGCCACCATTGGTGACGTAGTTGTCTGGGTCTGGCGGGTTCAGAATGTCATCAAGCAGCGCTTGGGTATCGCTGAATTGTTGTTCAAGATCGGCACGATCAGCGGCAGACAGCCCAGCATCAGAGAGCTGAATCGCCAACTGCTCAAGCGTGCCAACCAAACCCACAATACTGGACGCATTGGTGGCCGACTGCTGTGCTGCTAGGCGTGCCTGGGACACCGCATCGATATCCACCTCGCCTAAGAACTGAGGCAGGTTGTTTTCGAGATTATTCTCAAAAGCGTCGCGCTGGTTCGGCAAGTCGTTACGCGCTGCGTAAAACTGCCCGCGTGTCGCCAAGATCTGTGTATCTGCGCCAACAAAGTTACCGGCTTGGAAATCAGCATTGGCGGCCTGCACATCAGCTAGGAAACCACTTAGGTCATAACCTGTGATGGTCTCCGCAGGGGCCGTACTACTGGGCTGGTAGTTAACTGTGGTGACACCTGGGCCCGGAACCGGCAGCAGCAGGTTCTCGGTTACACCGGTCTCTGGGTTAACAATATCAGCGGTATTCAGCTGAAGGACGATGTCTTCGACAAGAGCGTTGTACGCTTCCTGGTTTTCGGTGATCTGGGCAGCGTCAGCAACCGGGTCTAGACCGACGGTCTGTTGGTATAGGCTGCGCAGCTGATTAATGTTTTGGTTGATCTGATTGGTCGCTTGCTCAGCCGCACCTAGCAGTGCATCAGCGGTTATCAACTCGCCTAAGGCATCGGTCTGGAACGCGACTTCAGCCGCGTTCGGGCCAAGTGGGTCTGTGTCCTGCTCGATCTGGGTAAGCTGCCCCTCAATCGACTGAATCTGATCAATAACACTGTTTAAGACGTTCAACGCATTGCTGCCTGTCTGCAGCAATGGGCTTAACCGGCCTACATTGTCTTGTGCAGAGCTGAGCTGGAAAGCCTCTGTCGTGCCTTCGTCATCTTCACCGAAGAACTTATCGACATCGATCCGCTGCTCCAGCGTCCGGGCTTGCTGATCAATATCGATACCGGCGAACTGTGAGGGCAGCTGCAGACCACCCTCAATAACAGAGCGCAGTGCCTGGTTGCTCAGCAGCTGGAAGGTATTCTCAAACTCACCGACCGAACGGGCAAAGAATGCAGCCTCACGCAGGCCAGGATTGCTCTCGCCTAGAGATTTCTCGAACTCATTGACCACAAAGCGATCAATAATCTCATTCAGCACCACACCACTGGTGAAAACCGTATTGCCGCGGCCTTGGAAATCAAATGCCTCAGCAAGTTCCCGATAGCGCGGATCGATCAGCTGATTAACGATGCTGTCTTCGGAACCCTCACCCTCGTAAGGCTCCTCGATGATCTTCTGATTTCGCGCCGTGAAATTGATCTCTTCCTCAAGCTGAAACGCTGAGAGGACGACCTGCATGGAGCCGTAATCGTCCACCAACTCTTCGACAGAGCTGAAGCTTCTGAACTTCTCACGGAATTCTTCGATTTGGGATTTCACGGATGGCTGATTACGGAACTGCGTCAGCTGCTGTTCCGGGTTCTTAATGAACTGTTGCCAAGCCGTTAGGCCGGATACGCCGGGTAATCCTGCGACCATGTCGATCTCTTTCTGATCTCGCATTCGGACCAAGCTATTTTAAGCTGATCCGTGGTGTCCAAACCGTTCTGCGAACCACGCACATTCTGTGCCAGCGCAGAACTTCAATAACTATACATCATCCAACTGCTAAACAGCGAATGAATTTGCCGGTTGATCGCCGCTTCCCCGCAGCCCACCAACAGTGTCATAAACCGACGATACAAGGCCAGCCACACCACTTTGTAGCTCACCTGAACCAGTGCTCTCACCAGCGTCAACTGGCGCAACGGCTGGGGCCTCAGCTGCATCATCGTTGATGCCGGGCCCCTGATCATCCTCACCCGATAGCCGGGCCTGGAACTCTTCGCGCTCTTCCGCTCGCAATTCAGAACGTGCACTGGCTATTGTTTGGCGAGCACCAGCGGCAACACGCAAATCCTGGGCCGATGGTTCGGCCGGTGCGAGGGCTGCCCGAATAACGACTTCCATTTTATCAATGGTTGCCTGCGGATCATCAGGGACTGGCGCCGTATCAATCGGAACCTCACCGGCAACCGCGTAGCGACCGCCATCTGGTCCAGTTTCATAGGTATAGCTTGCCTGGCCGGCATACTGACCACCGGCGTTCATATGCGCCTGCTCGTGCCGACGCACCTCGGCATCGATACGCTGCAACTCTTGAACGCGGGCCTCTTCCTCAGGGGTCAGGCCCAGCGGATTATCAGGCGTGGCCTCACCTTCAGCGGGTTCATCGTCAGTTTCAGCGGCGGCACCAACGGCCGGAATGGCGTTTGGCACCAAGCTACGAACCGGTGCCGCGGTTACAGCATTTTGGGCACTCGCATCGCGCAAGGTGCTTGGCAGCTCATCGGGCGTTACCCCGCTGGCGGTTACAAGTGTGCTCGGCAATGTGGAGGGCGGAACGGCGCCAAGGCCGGATCCCAAACCGGCGCCAATCATCGCAATGTTAAACCGAAGCCATTCATGGCTGCGGCCTCCCGTTTCTCGTGCGCCACATCGCTCAACCCTTAGCCGGTGGCGGAAAATGGCCGTTACTGGTCCTTGGCAGCTATTCTAGAACAGCTGGGCAAAGGATCGGTTGACGCTGTGACAATCACACTGTTTCGATGGCATCGTTCAGCGATGATCAACAGCATCCCATATGCGCTTCTTCGCATATTCTTTATGTTTTACGCCAAATGACCGCCGATTTGAAGCCTAGCGATAACCCCAGCACCAGCACGACGCAGCCATCGGAGCCCGAAGGCGGTGCTGCCCGCATCTTTCGCGGCACCCGTCGGATGCTGCTGGCAGCCCGCTGGGCTAGCCTGGCTGAGGTGACCCTACCTGATGGTCACCGGGCCGATATCATGGCCATCAATGACCGGGGTGAAATCACGATTGTTGAGGTGAAATCCTCGGTTGCGGACTTCCGAAGCGACAGTAAATGGGAGAGTTACCTCGCCTATTGTGATCGCTTCTACTTCGCCGTTGATCAGCGCTTTCCAGACGAAATCCTGCCAGAGGATACGGGGCTGATCCGGGCTGATGCTTATGATGCGGTGATCCTGCGCGAGGCCGTCCCGGATAAGTTGGCCGCCGGTCGGCGCAAGGCGCTGATGAACCGGTTTGCTATGCTTTCAGCACAGCGTTTGCTTATCGCAGAGGATCCGTGGTGTGAGAGTTTGCGGGCTGGTCTTACCTAGCGCTTAGGCGCCGGCTGGCTCATCCGCTTCTTCTTCACCCTTCTGAAGCCGCTCAATCGTGTTCGTGGTGCTGACACCCGGCGTTAGGTCGGCGAGGTGAACACGGCCGCCATAGCTCATCACGATATCCGCGCCGACCACGGTCTCAACCGTGTAATCGGCCCCCTTGGTCAGGACATCTGGGCGGATCGCTTCAATCAGCTTAATCGGCGTGTCTTCACTAAAGACGATCAGCAGATCGACACTCTCAAGCGCGGCCAAAACATTAGCGCGGTCGGCCACGGTGTTGACCGGGCGGGTTGGACCTTTGAGGCGCGAGATCGACGCATCATCATTGAGGCCAAGGATCAGGCGATCACACTGGCTACGCGCCTGCCGAAGCAGGGAGACATGGCCAGGGTGCAGGATGTCGAAGCAGCCATTGGTGAAGCCGACACGCAGGCCCTGACGACGCCATTTGGTGATTTGGTCCAACGCCTCAGGCAGGGACATAACTTTTGTTTCGCGGGCGGAGGCTCTGTTCTGCTTTTGCAGGGCGTGCGACAGCTCATCACGCGAGCAGGTGGCCGTACCGACCTTACCGACGACAATGCCACCGGCTAGATTGGCTACAGCGGCAGCGCGGGTCAGCCGCTCATCCATATCGAGATCACGGTCGAGGCCAAGGGCTGCGGCCATGCTAGCCACCACCGTATCGCCAGCGCCGGACACATCCCAAATCTCACGGGCATGGGTTGGCATGTGCTTGATCACACCGGTGCCGCTGACGACCGAGAGGCCCTCTTCAGACCGGGTGGCGACCACGGCGTCGATGCCGCAGGTATCAATAATGTGCCAGCAGGCGGACTCAATCTCGTCATCCGAACCGGTCGGCATTGAGGTGGCTTCCCACAGCTCTTTCCGGTTCGGGCTAACCGCGCTGGCACCGCGATAGCGACCGAAATCGCGAACCATTGGGTCAACGACGACGGGGATTTCGCGGGCGCGAGCGGCCTCAATAATCTGCTTCACGCTCTCAGCGTCCAACACACCCTTGCCGTAGTCAGAGAGGACAACGGCGGTCGCCTCTTCAATCTGTGCGAGGGCCGTGTCGATCAGCTTACGACGCGCTAGGGCTGGTAAGGAAACCGTGCTCTCTTCATCAGAACGCAGCAGCTGCTGGTTCCGGGCGAGATAACGGGTTTTCTGCGTGGTCGGACGATCATTACTGGTGATCAGACCATTATCGGTGCCAATCAGTTCAGCCGTCATGGCGCGGATATCCGCACCGGCGCCATCGTCGCCGACAACGGCGGCAATCATAACCTTCGCGCCCAGCGCGTGCACATTGGCAGCCACGTTGCCGACACCACCAAGGGAGGTGGTCTGACGGGTCACGCGAATAACCGGGATTGGCGCCTCAGGCGAGATGCGGTCAACCGATCCGTAGACGAAGCGGTCCAGCATGATGTCGCCGATGCAAAGCACGGATGCCTGGTTCAGGCGCCCGACCAGCCCGGTCAAAATGTCGTTCATATCTGTCATAGCGGTTGGGGTTCTACGACCATCCCCCCGGAAATGCTAGAGCGAAAGCCTACGCACCTTCGCGCGGCGCATGCTTGGCCAGAATACGTTGCAGGGTACGGCGGTGCATTCGCAGGCGTCGCGCCGTTTCCGACACGTTGCGATCGCATTGCTCATAAACCCGCAAGATATGCTCCCACCGAACGCGGTCGGCCGGCATTGGGTTCTCTGGCGGTTCCGGCAGGGCCCGATCACCAGGCGACAATAACGCAGCCTCAACCGCATCAGCATCGGTCGGCTTAGAGAGGTAATCAACCGCACCGGCTTTCACCGCTGCCACCGCCGTCGCGATATTGCCGTAGGCGGTTACCATGACAATTCGGCAATCGGGCCGCACCTCACGCAGGGCACTCACAATGTCCAGGCCACTGCCATCGGTTAGGCGAAGATCAAGGACGGCAAAGCGCGGCTGAACCTGCCTGGCCATGTCCATGCCTTCATCCACCGTATCGGCTTGGCTAACGACAAAACCGCGCTTCTCCATCGCGCGGGCAAGGCGCTCGCGATACGGCCGATCATCATCGACGATCAGCAGGGTTTGCGAGGTGTCAAGCTGACCAGCGGGGCCAGGTGTTGGGTGTGGGGCGGTGAATTGGCTCGACATAACGGGCCTCAAATCCCTGGTGGTTGTTCTTGCTCTCTTATCACTCGAGAATTGATTTAGGTCGTTGGACCCTGCTCGAAAAGCTTTCGCGGCCAATGAATCGTCACCCGTGCCCCACCAGCCGGTGGATTACTGAAGCTCAGATCAGCGCCCAGGCTCTCCAAAAGCGTCTGGGCGATAAAGATACCAAGGCCCAAATTCTCGCCCTTCGTCGCACGACCTGAGACATAGGGCTCGCCCAATCGATCAAGGATATGGGCTGGATAACCGGGGCCATCATCCTCAATCGTGATCATGACCACCTGGTCGGTCCAATAAAGGCGGGCCGTTACCTTCCGCCCGGCAAACTGGCTGGCATTCTGAATGATATTGCCCAGGCCATGCTGAAGCTCCGGCCCGAAATAAGCTGCGGGTGGCTCAATCGCCGGATCCGCATCAATCTCCAGCGCAAACTTCACCGTTGGCGGCAGCCTAGGGCGTGCGACTTCCTCAACCAGGGTTGGTAGGGCAAGGCGATCAAACGGGTTCGCGGTTGCTGGTTCCGGCTTGCGTGATAGTTCCGTCAAAATGGTCCGGCAGCGGTCGCTCTCACTGACCAGCAATTCCACATCTTCCTTCAACGCACTGTCGGGCGGCAGGTCACGGACCAACTCTTTCGCCACCAGCCTGATCGTTGAGAGTGGGCTGCCGAGCTCGTGGGCGGCGGCTGCCGCCAGTGCACCCAGGGCCGACACCTTCTGTTCACGGATCAACGCCATTTGCGTCGCCGTTAAGGCATCCGACATGCGTCGTGCTTCCCGCTCAATCAGGTAGACATAGGCGCTGATGAAAAAGCAGCTGAGCGCCAAAGCGGTCCAAAATCCGGCGAGGTAGGTCGGCGGAATCACCCAGGACAATCCACCCGGACCAGGCAGCGGCTGATAAAAGACGGCAAGCACACTGAGGCACGCAATCGCCAACCCAACAACGGCGAAGACGGCCTGTCGCGCCAACATGGTGGCGGCCACGGTAACGGGCGCCAGCATTAGAACCGCGAAGGGGTTCTGCAACCCGCCGGTCAGATACAGTAACGCGCTGAGCTGCAGGATATCGAAGGCGAGATAGAGTGCCGCCGCACGATCATCGAGGCGGGCCGCCCTGCTGCGCTGCGCCATCACCACCACGTTGAGCATAACGGAGGCCGAGATCAGCAGACCGGTCGAGACCAGCGGCATATCAAAGCCGAGGCCGTAATGGACCACGATAACAGCAATCGTCTGCCCAATAATCGCGATCCAACGGTGCATGATCAGCAACCGTTGGCTGATCCGGCCCCGCCGCCCCTCGCCTAGCCTGCGGTCAGTGGCATCGGCACCATCATTGCCAAACGCACGGGGCGCTTGGGCTGGCGACATGGGTTCGGCGGCGGCCATATCGGCCTGGGTTAAATCAGTTGGCATCGGTGCAATGTCGGTTTCAGCAGCTTTCGACTGTGCCACAGAGGTAGTACCAGAATGGACACTGGCCAAGCGTTGATGATCCGCGCATATTCCGGCCATCATGCCTGACACGGTCTCCACCGCCCCAAATCCCAAGCTTCCGAAGCCGCCAAAAGACCTAGCGGAGCGGATCACCTTGCCCGATGGGCAGGCCACCATCAGCACCCGGGATCTGGTCAAAGATTACGAGCAAGAGCGCGCGGTCGATCATGTCTCTTTTGATGTGGGTCCGGGATCCGCGACTGCCCTGCTTGGTGGCAATGGCGCCGGTAAGACCACCACCATGGCGATGCTGCTGGGCCTACTGACGCCCACATCAGGTAAGGCGATTATCCTTGGCGCCGATATGGCGAAAGATCGTTATGCCGTCGCCGCACGGATGAACTTCTCCTCCCCCTATGTTGAGCTTCCCTATCGACTGACGGTTGAGCAGAACCTCTCGGTCTTCGGTTCACTCTACGGTGTGCGGAAGCTTAAGGATCGGATTGCCGAACTGGCTGAGGACCTGGACCTGACACGCCTGCTCAAACGGCCATCGGGTCAGTTATCAGCGGGGCAGAAAACCCGCCTGACCCTCGCCAAGGCATTGATCAACCGGCCAGAGGTGCTGCTGTTGGATGAGCCAACGGCCTCCCTCGACCCCGATACCGGCGACTATGTCCGGCAATATCTGCGCCGTTACCTGGCAGAGACGGGGGCCACCATGCTGCTCGCCAGCCATAACATGACCGAGGTTGAGCGGTTGTGTGATCAAGTGCTGATGATGCGTGACGGGCGCATTCATGATGCAGACTCACCGGCGGGGCTGATCGAACGCTACGGTCGCCAGAACCTTGAAGAGGTGTTCCTCGATATTGCCCGGCAGGGTCGGCAAGGACCTGATGGGGATGAGGCATGACCGATCTTAGCCAAACGGAAAAGCGACCCACCTCCCTAGGCGAACGTGATGGCCGCATGGGCGCCCGGGTGTCCGCCATGGTGTTGCGCCACTGGTACCTGCTGCGTGGCTCCTGGCCACGGCTGATTGAGTTGATTTACTGGCCTCTCGTTCAGCTGCTGATCTGGGGTTTCCTAAGCGGCTTTCTGGTCGACAACAGCTCATGGGTGGCGCAAGCCGCCGGTGTACTCGTTGGCGCGGTCCTGCTTTGGGAAGTGGTCTTACGCAGCCAACTGGGTGTCACCCTCTCCTTCCTTGAAGAGATGTGGTCGCGCAACCTTGGCCACCTGTTTGTCAGCCCATTGCACCCGCTTGAATGGACCACCTCTCTCGTGGTGATGAGCATGATCAGGAGTGCAATTGGCCTGGTCCCAGCCTTTATCGCCGCCGCATTCCTGGCCGGCTTCTCAGTCTTTGACCTTGGCATGCCGATGGTCGCCTTCTTCGCCGCTCTCATGATGATGGGCTGGTGGCTTGGCATCCTGATTATGGGTGTCATCCTGCGCCACGGTTTGGGGGCGGAGAGCATCGCCTGGATGTCGCTTTTCGTCCTGGCGCCGTTCTCTTGCGTCTACTATCCGCTGGAAGCGCTGCCGGGTTGGTTACAGCCTGTGGCCCTCGCTATCCCGGCAACCCATGTGTTTGAGGGCATGCGCGCGATCATGTTTGGCGGTGAGGTTCGGCTGGACCAACTCGCCATCGCAATCGGTCTCAACCTTTTCTATCTCATCCTCGCCATTTGGCTGCTGCAGCGATCCTTCGCCCATGCGCGCAAGGTGGGGAAAATCCTGCAAATGGGGGAGTAAGCCCAACCATGTCTGCCTCTACAAACCGGGCCGCCAGCGCTGGCCAGGCCGGAAACCGCAGCCGTCGCACCGACACCACCCGTTGGTGGTGGATCCGCCATGCCCCGGTGATCAACCCATCCGGCACGATCTATGGCCAGGGCGATCTGCACGCCGATACCGACGATCCAGAGGCCTATGCCTCCCTCGCCGCCTTGCTGCCGCAGGATGCGGTTTGGATGCACACCTCGCTTCTGCGCACGATCGAGACTGGGGAAGCGGTGATCGCGGCACGCAAAGCAGCCGATCCAGGCTTCACCCCACCACCCTGGCAGATTGAGCAATCCTTCATGGAGCAGAGCTTTGGTGATTGGCAGGGCCAGAACCGTCAGGACATCCGGGACCAGCTAGGCCGCGACCACCCACTTTGGCTTGCGCCGGCCCATCTCCGCGCACCGGCGGGGGAGAGTTTCCTCGACCTACTCGCGCGCGTTGGCCATGGGATTGAGGAACAGAATAAGCACCATGCCGGTAAAGACATCATCTGCTTTGCCCATGGCGGCACCATCCGGGCGGTCATCGCCCATGTGATGGGTATCGCGCCAGAGACCGCCTTGGGTTTCCAGATCGACAACCTGTCAATCACCGAGGTGACGTTCTTCCCAGCAACCGCCACATCGGCGGCGCATTGGACCGTGGGTGTCGTGAACATGCCGCCCCGCTACGGCATCCGGTTTGATATGCCGCAATCGGTCTAGCGGTCGGGCTACAACCCTACCGTCACGGCACCGATAAAAGCGGCAGCCATGGCGGCGGTGAGCAAGAGACCGGCAAAGACGATTAGCAGCTTGGCCCGCCCAATAGCTTCAGGCTCAAGCCGTGCGGTGCCATCACCAATCCAGGCGCGTTCCTTCATCGCCTTGCCCGGACCGGCCAGGGCCATGTCCAGGCCACCGGCAAAGGGGGCCAAGGCCCAACGGCCATTTAGCATGACCCCAGCCTTAGCGGCGGCCACAAGGGCCTTAAGCGCAGCGCCGACGCGGCCAGGTTTGGCAAGCGCCACACCACCGATAAGGAACACACCGGCAACACGCGCCGGGATGAGATGAAGGATGGTGTCGAGGCGACTAATCACCATGCCGAATGCCTCGGTACGTTGATCACCGCGGCCAACCACATCATCAGCGGCCTGGACGACAATCACCGCGAACAAGCCGGGCAACCCGAACAGTAAAAACCAAAACAGCGGGGCGATCAGACCACGATCCCAGCCACGTGCCGCGAGCTCCACCGCCTCACGAACCACGGCGTGATCGTCCATAGCGGCGGGGTCGAGGCGGCCATGGGCCCTGATCAGGCGATTTGCCTGCTGGCGATCAGCGGCGGCAACGGCCTGACGCAACGCGCCCGCCACCGACCAAGCAGCACCAAATCGCAAGCCGCCAGCCAGGATCAGGCTAACCAATAGGGCCGCAATCGGTGGCGGCATATTGCCAATGAAGAAGGTAAGTATCGCCCCAACAAACAGGGCCGGCAGCAATAGGGTTAGGGTCAGCAACAGCCCCCGGATCAGCCGCGCGCTGTCACTACGTTTTTGCCGATTGAGCCGACGCTCAAGCCCACGGCAGAAACCATGCAATGCCACCTGCCACCGCAGCCCGCGCAAGCCCGCCGCCTGACCAAAGATCAGCTCGATCAGGATTGCCAACGCACCAATGGCCAGACTGGCCGAGAGGGCGTTCAACGCGATGATTTGTTCAGGCAGGTTTCCCACGCATGTGCCCGTTGCTGGACCTACTGTGCGGGCACTTCCTTAGCCGTTGAGCCGCCATCTTGTACACCGGCATCTTCCGCAGGCTTCATCCGCTTGGGCGATCCGGCCCATCGCAAGAGTGAGTAGCCACAGACAGCCGAGAGGATGGAACCGGCCAACACACCGAGGCGTACATCGGTTGCCAAAGCCGGGTCGGCAAAGGCCAGGTTGCCGATAAACAAACTCATCGTGAAACCAATACCGGCGAGCATCGAGACGCCGTAGAACTGCGCCCAATTCACCCCATCCGGAAGATTGGCAATCTTGGCCTTAATGGCGATATAGCCGAAGCCGACGACGCCCACCTGCTTACCGAAGAATAGGCCAAGCAGAATGCCGAGCGGCACCGGCTCAAGCAGGGCCGAGGGCTGCAGGCCAGCAAGCGACACACCCGCATTGGCAAAGGCAAATATCGGCAGAACTGCAAAGGCCACAAAGTAGTGCAGCGAATGCTCCAGCACCTCTAGCGGGCTGCTATGCTTGGTGATCGCATCGGTATCGACATCGGTTTTGCATTTGAGCGGGATACAGAAAGCCAGTGCCACACCAGCCAGCGTAGCATGGACGCCCGATTTCAGAACGGCGGTCCAGAGGATCAGCCCGATCAACATGTAAGGGGTAAGCCGCTTAACGCCAGCGAGGTTCATGGTCGCCAGAACGGCAAGGGCGGCACCGGCAACGTACAGCGCCTGCATCTTCACATCGGCTGTATAGAAAACGGCGATGATCGTAATAGCCCCCAAATCATCCAAGATCGCGAGCGCGAGCAGGAAGATCTTAAGGGATGCCGGGGCCCGGGTGCCGAGCAGGGCAAGAATGCCAAGTGCAAAGGCGATATCGGTGGCCGCCGGGATCGCCCAACCGTTGATCGTATCGGGATTGCCCCAGTTCACCGCCACATAGAACAGCGCCGGGATCGCCATACCGCCAATCGCGGTGAAGACAGGCAGCGATGATTTCTTCCAGCTGGATAACTCACCAACCAGCAGCTCCCGCTTAATCTCCAACCCAACCAAGAGGAAGAAGATCGCCATCAGGCCATCATTGATCCAAAGCAGCAGCGGCTTATCGATATTAACCAGACCCGCAATGGCGAAGGTGATCTTGGTATCCAGAAGACCAAGGTACAGGCCAGATGCAGGCGAATTCGAAATGATCAGCGCAACCGCCGCCGTGATCATCAGGATGATCCCGCCCGCCGCCTCAGTTTTGAGGAAGTCCTTGATAAAGCGGAGTGGGTTGGGGATCGACGAATCGCTCATGGTGGGTCCTTAGTCAGAATTTCTGGGTCAGCCGCCCTCAACCACCATCAGCGTGTATTGGTGAGCAAGGATGACAGACACCCATGCGATATTGGGGAGTGGGGCCGTAGAGGCAAGCCAAACCGTGGCAAAATGCTGCGATTACAGCATGATGGGACACTCTGGCTGCATGGACTCGGTGGAACGATTCGGCAATTCAGCCCAAAAACGCTCACCGTCCGGTCACGCATAGCTGCCATGCAGAATTGAAAACCCAGCAGCTCTCAGCCTTCGCAACTGCAAAAAACTCTTTTGGGTCAGTTAGTTGAGTAATTTTTGGCAAATCAAGCGATAACCACGCCCCCAGGCGAAAACCGCATCAAACCGTATTCCCATTAGCTGGCGGCGATTGTTTGCGGCCATATTAACGTAATGGGAATATGTCGATTGCATCGTATTGAGACCGCAAAGACGGCAGTGCCAAAACAAGGCGCAAGGCGATGGTCGGGGCAGGAACAACATTGAGGTCCCAACACTTGCTTTATCATCTATACGATATGAATCAGGCCGCATTGGCGCCCATGCGCCTTGCCGCCGAAGTTACTCAAGCCGCTTTTCAACACCCTATGTTTCCGCTGTCCTACACCCAATTGGGCAGGACAGTTGCGGCCGGCGCCGAAATGTTCGAGCGTACTACACGCCGCTTCGCGAAGCCGGATTTCGAGCTTGCGACAACTGAGATTGACGGCAGAGAAGTGGCGGTCACCGAACAGGTGGTCGTTGAGAAGCCGTTTTGCCGCCTGATCCGGTTTGCCCGGGACACTAAGCGGAACGACCCAAAGCTGCTGATCGTGGCACCAATCTCTGGTCACCACGCAACCTTGCTACGTGGCACGGTTGAAGCGCTGCTACCGCATCATGATGTTTACATCACCGATTGGATCGATGCCCGGCATGTGCCGCTGATCGATGGGGTGTTCAACCTGGATAGCTACATCGATTACGTGATCGATTTCCTATCCACGATTGGCCCCGATGCCCATGTCATGGCGGTTTGCCAACCTGCCGTGCCAGTGCTGGCCGCAATCTCGGTCATGGCGTCCAACGACATGCCGCATCAACCGCGCTCAATGACCCTGATGGGTGGGCCGATTGATACGCGTGAGGCAGAGACCGCCGTCACCAAATTCGCCGAACAACGGCCAATGAGCTGGTTTGAGCGGAACGTGATTGCCGTGGTCCCGCCCTATTACAAGGGTGCTGGCCGCGCGGTTTATCCCGGCTTCCTGCAGCTATCCGGCTTCATGTCCATGAATATGGACCGGCATATCGGCGCGCATCTGAAGATGTTCCAGCACCTGGTTAAGGGTGATGGTGAGAGTGCCGCCGCACACCGCAAGTTCTATGACGAGTATCTCTCGGTCATGGATCTGCCAGCTGAGTTCTACCTCGACACCGTTCAGAAGGTGTTTAAGGAGCATTCACTGCCGCGCGGTGCGATGCGCCACCGCGGCGATCCGGTTGATCCGGCGGCAATCCGTAAGACGGCACTGATGACCGTTGAGGGTGAGCTGGATGATATCTCGGCGGTTGGTCAAACCGCAGCGGCCCATCGCCTCTGCCGTAACCTGCCAGAAGATATGAAGCGCCATCACCTGCAGAAGTCGGTTGGCCATTACGGCATCTTCAACGGCCGCCGTTGGCGGGAGCAGATCATGCCACGGGTTCGTGACTTCATCCGGGATAACGATAAAAAGCGCAGCGCCGCACCACGTGTTGAGCCAAAGGCATCGGAAGACGGCAAGGTGATCAAGCTTAAGAACGCAAGCTGATCGCTGCTTAAGACAATTAAGCAAAAAGGCGCTGTCCCATCGGACAGCGCCTTTTTCTTATTCCGAGATCCGGCAGCGCCTAGCGTCGCTGGGCGTAGAGCATCATGCAGGCACCATGGGCGTGATCCGGCTGATCATTACCAATATCCGTATCAAAGCCGAGTAGATCGAAGGCTTTGACGATATCGGCCTGTGGCACCCAATTGGCAAAGGGTGCGGTACCACCGCAGAAGCCAGCCCAACCCAGCGTGCCCTCATAATCATAGCGATGCTGATGCAGTGTCTGGCCGTGGAACTCAACCTCCTGTGGCTCGGTTGAGATGTGCTGCGCCAGCGTCTGGTTGGTCGTCGCGACATTCGGGTCGTAGTAATGGGTCCAAATACCAATCCGGTCGGCGACCCGGGCCATCCCCTCAATTACCTTGAACGGCTCTTTCATGTGATAGAGCACACCAGACGCGACCAGCAGGTCAAAGCGATCCTCGGTCTCGCCCAGGTAAGGCACAAAATCGCCGAGCATGAACTCCGCATCGATGCGAAGCGCATTGGCTGCGACCAGGCACTTCAAGAAGGCACGTGTGTTCGCCTCAAGCGATAGCAGCCGCTTCGGCTTCTCTTTGGCGATGATGTAGGTGTGGCCAGCTTCCAGCGGGCCCAGCTCCAAAATCGTCTTATCGGCATAGCCGCCGCAGCGCTTGGCAATCCAGTTCAGCCGCGCATCATCGAACAGGGTCGCATGGCCGGTGTCATAGCCCGGCACATCAGACGACCACTCGCCCTTGAACAGATCGAAGCCATGCTGATGGTGCGGTGGGTCAACCAGATAGAACTGATTGGGCAGATCGGCCGTGGCCGCCGCCGGGGCTGGCGCGGCTGGCTCAGCTTCAGGTTCAGCAGGTGCTGGCTCAACGGGTGCCGCAGGCGCAGCAGCTTGGCGTTTCTTACCGAAAAACATGGGACGGATCACCGGCTGTGGGATGGTGTGATGCGGCCCTAACTGCACCTATTGGCCGGTGATGTCCAGGCCGGTTTCACGCAAAAACTTGGGCATCATCCCGGAAGGATTTGAATTCCAAGGCATTGCCGCTTGGATCGGTGACAAACATGGTCGCCTGCTCACCTGACTCACCCTTAAATCGGATCTTTGGCTCGATGATAAAGCGGGTGATCCCATCGGCCACGGCAGTCTGCAGCCGCTCTGACAGGCTCTCCCATTTATCCCAAGGCAAGATGCAGCCGAAGTGACGGGTTGGCACCGCATCGCCATCCACCGCGTTGGTGGCGGCACTATCCATCTCATCGACCAGATGGGCGGAAATCTGATGGCCGTAGAAGTCGAAATCGATCCACCGCTCCGCTGAGCGCCCCTCACGACAGCCAAGGATATCGACATAGAATTGCCGGGTGGCCGGGATGTCATTCACTGGGAAGGCCAGGTGAAAACGGGTGTCCAATTGCGGTGTGCTCATCACGTCGATCCTTCAATCTCGCTAGGCCTTGGCCAGGCTGTTGTTCTGCTTGACCTTCCGCCTACCGAAGAAACCACCAGCGATCAATGTCGTCGCGGCCACCGCAAGCAATCCCATGGCAAAAACCGGACGTGCGGCAAGCCAAGCCATGGCGATGGTAAGGGAGCCGAGGGTGATGGCCACCATCACACCGGCAATGAACCCAATGCCGCCGGCCAGACCGCGAACAAATGGAATGAAGCCAAGCAGGGAGCCAAGCAGGGCGAAAACCGACTGCACGCCAATCGCCATCATGATCATCCCAACGGCGCGAATAATCCAAGCCTTCAGCTCTTCCTCACCGCGACGCTTTTCAATCAAATCCTCAGCCGTGAACTGGCCCTGCCCAACCAATAGGTATTCCAGGTTGTTCGCGGTGCGGACAGATTGAAGGCGATTGCCACTCTGACGGGCAATCATGCTGATCGGGTCGAGGGCGACATACCGAAACACGGTGCGGTAATCGCCGATCTGTGGGCTGTTCAGACTACCGGCGCCACGAAACAGGTATGTCTCACTCGCCAGCTGGAACCCCTCAGGTGGGGTGATTGAGTAGCCGCCCAGGGGCAGGTCGCGCGTCTCATCAAGCTGGCCGATGACATTCTGCTCTAACCGAAAAACACCGAAACTGGCGTTTTGGGCGTTATGCCAGCGGCTTTGATACTCCATCGTTGGCGGGTTCGGATGCTTATCGGCGTAGCGGAAGCCACTGCTGTCATAGAACTGCTCTGACCACACCCGGTCGTAAGTGTATTCCTTCACCGTACGCGAGCCGCCGCCGGCGGTATCCTCAGTGCGGGTGGTCTCCGTTTTCTTCCATTGGAACATCTCCACCTCACGCTTAAGGCGCAGCAGGCTATTCAGCGCTAAGCCAAAGCGTTGATCACTGATTGTCTCGTCGGTTTGCGGGGTGCCGATCATATGGACGGATTGGCCATCAGTATCGGCCGCCGCTTCACGCGGGTCGATGCTGACCGTATTGGTTTTCAGCCAATCCAGCCCCTCATGCTGTTCTTTAAGCTGCCCCTTATTCCACCAGAGCAGGGGAAACGCGAGGATGAAGAGCAGGATGCCAATGATGGCGCCCTTCCCACGGCGTTTGACATTGCCACCCCAGCCGGTGGAGCTCACAACCTCGGTGTATTTTGCCGCCATAATCCGGTTCCCCCCTTATTGATGGCCAGTATTACGGTCGCTGCTCAGCAAGCCAAGCGCGGACCGGGGCCACCAGCGTATCCATTGATTTGTAGGCCAAAAGGGCCGCAGGCATGGTGGCCAGGGCATGATCTAAGCGATGAACACGATCCAGATCGGTCAGGACAGCACCCAGCGGTGCAACCATCGTGCGGATGGTGAATAGGACCGTTGCGGGCCCAACATCCTCAATGCGCCTGATTGTTTGACGCTCAGCCCGCAGGAATACTTGGGTTGAGACATCATCAGCCTCAATTGATGGCTGCTCTTGAGGTGCTACGGGATGGAACAACACCGCATCTGGATGCAGGCTCCAATTCATCCGCATGGTGATGTGGTCGGGCTTTAACCGGGCGAAGAAGCGATCCACCGCCGGGCCCAGTTTGCGATCGTAATCTGGCACCGGGTCATGGATCGCCATCAATGGTTTGCCAAGCTTGTCCGCCAGGCACCATCGATTTGGAAAGCAAAGAACACCGCCCATCAGGTGATAGGGCTGATCATCACCATCACTCTGCAGGATGCACATATCCTCCTGCACCGTTCGGCCAATTGCCTCTAAAGCTTCCAAGCCCGTGCCGGGTGCCGCCTCACCGGTCACCAGACGGTGCAGGACGCACGCGGCTGCCTCGGCGCTGGGTTCACAGGCCACCACATCCTGGGGCTGCTGATCGAATAGGCGATGCCGCTCCGCCATCTGCTGGTCGTGGTCAGGCCCCTTAAACAACCAGTCGCTGGGCTGAACCGGGCGGAGGCCCATGGCAAGGCGGAAATCGCCCGCCTCAATCGGGAATGGTGGAAAGCTCTCTAACTCCATGGATTTGTTCTGCGACACGCGCGGCTGCCATGCAAGGGATCGGCGCGGCTAGCCTTTAGCGCAGCCTGCCGCCATATCTGAAGACAGCTATGGAAATCGCACAGCAAACCACCCCACCCCGCTACACCACACGGCATCCGATCCGATACCTGCTGGCCAGCTTGATCGCGCTCGGCCCATTGACGATGTCGCTCTATACCCCATCCATGCCAGCCATCACCGAAGCGTTGGCGACCAGTGAGGGGTTGGTGCAGGCAACAATTGGCATCTTCCTCACCATGGTGGCGATCGGTCAGCTGATCTATGGCCCGATATCAGACCGCCACGGTCGTCGGTTGGTTTTGTTCGTTGGCTTCTCAATCTATGTGCTCGCCTCCCTGGCCTGCGCCATGGCGACGACGATTGAGCAGTTATTGGTCGCCCGCGCGTTTCAGGGCCTTGGCGCCTCCGCTGGGGCCGTAATGTCCCGGGCCATCATCCGTGATCTTTATGAGAAGGGCGACATCGCCAAGATGCTGTCCTTCATCGGCATGGCCTTGGCGGCGGCCCCTGCCATCGGCCCGCTGCTCGGTGGTCAGTTGGAAACGCGGCTGGGTTGGGAAGCAAACTTCCTCGTCCTCGCGGCAGTTGGTGTCAGCCTACTGATCCTTGTTGCCAAGGTACTGCCCGAAACCAATCTCGACCGAACGCGAGAGCCGTTCTTAAGCGCCTATCAGACCCTAATCCGAAACCGGTGTTTCCTAGGCTATGTCGGGCCGGTTGGGGCGGCGCTGGGCGGTATCTTCTCATTCCATAGCGTTGGCCCCTTTGTCCTGATTGATGAGCTTGGCGTGCCGCCGACGCTTTATGGCTTCTATACCGTGCTGAGTGTCAGCGGCTATTTCATTGGCTCCTTCATCAGCAACCGTGTGGCCGGTGAAGTGCATCATGACGTGCTGATCAAAATCGGCCTTAGCATTGGCCTGGTTTCTGGCATTTCAATGTTGAGCCTGGGCCTGACCACCAGCGGCGGCCTTATCACCCTGACGCCGCTTTTGTTCATGGCGCCCTGTATCCTTTGGGCCTTTAGCGCAGGCTTAGTGCTCCCGAATGGGGCAACTGGAGCGATCCAACCGTTCCCACGAATCGCTGGCTCAGCCTCCGCCCTGGTTGGTGGGATTCAAATCGGCGCGGGGGCAGGCATGTCCTTTGCCATTGCCAAGATTGGCGGTTTCCTACCCCTCACCTTCGGAATTCTCACCACCACCCTGGTGAGCATCGGCATCGCCTTCTATCTTTGGGGTGTTGTTTTCAATCGAGCCACACCGGGACCACCGGCACCCAACAGCCCCAACGATGGCACCAGACCAGACCCTATCCCTACAATTGAGTGATGGCCGGGACCTGCCGGTTCAGTGGCGCCACCATGGTCGCTCGCAGCGTCTCACCGCGCGGTTGGACCCACGCGGCCAGGGTTTGCGGGTGACGACCCCACCGGGTATCCCGGCGCGCGAGGTGCAACGGTTCATCGATGAGAACCGGGATTGGGTAGAGGCACAGCTGGCGGATAAGGGCGAGCGCATCGCCCTGGAACCCGGCACTGAGATACCGATTGAAGGCATTCCAAGGGTCATTGCCCCCACCGGCAGCCTGCGTGGCCTGCCCGAACTAACCGACACCCATTTGCATGTGCCGGGTGAGCCGGACCGCCTTGCCGCCCGCATCACCCGGTTCTGCCGCAGCATGGCTAAAGACCGGATCGTGCCATTAGCTGAGCGTAAGGCAGAACAATCGGGCCGTGCTGTGCGCCGGGTTACCGTGCGGGACACCACCAGCCGCTGGGGTTCCTGCACCCATGATGGCTGCCTCTCCTTTTCCTGGCGGTTGATCTTGGCGCCACCTTCGGTCCTCGATTACGTGGTCGCCCATGAGGTTGCGCACCTCACCCATATGGATCACAGCGAGGCTTTCTGGTCTCTGAATGCCCGCCTCGCCGATGGGACCATGGCCGAGGCTAAGACCTGGCTGCGCCGCCATGGTCGTACGCTGTTTTTATATGGCTGATACGCGGTAATAGCGCCGGGCGCATACCTGCCAACCGCGTTGACGGGCTGTGTAAATAGGTCAGCCATGCTTAACTATTTTCTATGGCTGCTAACACCAACCCACTGTCATCCATACGTGACCTGCTGACAAAGCAGGGGTTGGCCTTGTCGAACCCGACCAAGGGCATGCTGTGGATGCTGGCTGGCGGCGTCTGCATGACCATCATCATCACCCTGATCAGATACATCCGCGAAGAGGTGCACGCGCTAGAGATTGCGTTCTTCCGCAACCTCTTCTCGCTGCTCTTGATGGTGCCGTGGATGATCAAGATGCCGCGGGAGACGCTGCAGACCAAGCGCCCGGTGATGCATGCGCTTCGCTCCGCTGTTGGTCTGACGGCCATGTGTACCTGGTTCTACTCCGTCACCATCATGCCGTTGGCCGAGGCGGTAACGCTGAGCTTTACGACCCCGCTCTTCGCCACCATTTTGGCCGCCATCTTCCTCGGTGAGACGGTGCGGGCACGGCGCTGGACGGCCACGATTATTGGGTTCTGTGGGGTGCTTATCGTCCTCCGCCCCGGTGTTGCGATCATTGATGAGGGGGCGTTTATCGTCCTCGGCTCCGCCCTATGCCTGGGCATCACCATGATGTTTATCAAATCGCTCGCGCGGACTGAGAGCACAGCGACAATGCTGTTCTACACCATGTTCTGGATGACCCCGCTTTCGCTAATACCGGCACTGTTCGTTTGGACCACGCCGAGTTGGGAAGTCCTGGGCTTCCTCGTGGTAATCGGGGCGGTGGCAACGGGTGTTCAGGGGTGCCTGGCGCAAGCCTTCCACTATGCCGATGCGAGTTTTCTAGCCCCCTTCGACTACGCCAAATTGCCCCTGACCGCGCTTGCCGGGTGGATCGTGTTTGGTGAGGTGACGGATATCTGGACCTGGGTCGGCGCCGCCGTCATTGCCGCCTCCACCGTCTACATCGCACGACGGGAAGCCAAGTTGGCCAAGGCTGACAGCAGTAAGGCGCAAACGAAAACGCCAGGCTGCTCCCCCAGCTAGGGCGCGTCATAGCTCAGAATTCGGATCAGGGAGATCGCCAGGCTGGCCACGGCGCCAATGGTCAGGTGCCAGCGTAGGCGCCGAAACCAGGCGGGCCAACGCGGCGGTGCACCGGCGTCTGGTGTCCGGCTATGCTTCAGATCAATCAGCAGCGTCAGCAGCAGTAACGCCATCATCAGGGACACGGTCTGGTCCAACGCCAGCATCGTATCACCGGGTGCGGTACTGGTGGGCCAGGCCGACAGCACCACAATCACCCAGGCCAGGATCGCCGGGGTGACGCCCCAGGCATAGGGTTCCCAGCTGGTAGTCGGGGCATCGAAATCCTTCATGATCGCCCAACCCCAATGAACTGCGCCTAAGAACCCAATGATAATAGCGGCATAGAAAATCTGCGCGCTAACCACAAAGGTGGCGATTGAAACCGGCAGCAGCCAGATGCCGAGTGCCGACAAGACAAAGGGTGTTAGGCCACCGTAGCCAAGCACCGCCGCCGGCAGTGGGATTTGATCACCCGGCACTTGGCGCGTTGGTTCGACGATTGGCGTGGTTGCTTCTGTTCCAGACATACTCATTTGGGGGGCTCCTGAAACGGGTCTTGCCTCTCCCCTGCCCTAACTTCAGCCAGTGCCGCAGCAGCACGCTGCTGATGCTCTGGAGTTATGTGGGTGAAAATCATCTGCATGGTGGTGGCGAGCACCGCCGCATCATCGGTGAAGCCAATGCCGAACAGGAAATCCGGCATCGCGTCGGTCGGGATGATGAAATAACCCAACGCTGCCAAAAGCCAAGCCCGCACAAAGGCTGGCGTCTCAGGATCCGTGGCCGCGTAGTAGGCGGCGGTTAGGTCACCGGTAAACGGGATCTGCGCCATGTAGCGCACGACCTTGGGCCAGAAGCCATCGGCCACAAACCGCTCTTGCTCGCTCAAAACCTGGGCATCGACATACTCATCCCCCTGACGCACCAGCTCAATAATGTAGAGCGATGCATCATCGGCGCTGTCATTCTGATCAGCGTCCTCGGCTTGCGCTTTGGTCTTTTTCCGTCCCATCATGGCGCCGGATTATGCGGGTAGTGCAGGTCGCCAACAAGCGATTACCGCACCCGCAAGCCCAAGAAAACCCAAGAAAAATACGCTGCGGCGCGTCAACAACTTAAGCGTGTGCAGTTCATAAGGGACCATCAAATGACTAAGCAGAGCATCGACGACGTCCAGGAATTCAAGGCCTTTGGCATCAATGGCTTCTTCATGCTGGCGGTGTTTATCGCCATTGCCGGGCTTGCCGCCCTCGGCATGACCGTTCGTCCGTTCTCCGGCATCATGCTGGGTATCATCGCCTTTCTCATCATGACCGGCTTCACCGTTGTGCAGCCAAATGAGGCAAAGGCGATTGTCTTCTTCGGCAAGTATAAGGGTTCAATCCGCACCCCCGGCTTCCAATGGACCTGGCCGCTATCGGCCCGCCAACGCGTTTCGATGCGCCTGATCAACTTCGATAGTGAGAAGCTGAAGGTGAATGATGTGCGCGGTAACCCGGTTGAGATTGGTGCCATCGTGGTTTGGCGCGTGGTTGATAGCGCCAAGGCCGTATTCAACGTCGATGACTACACCGAATTCGTGCACACCCAGTCAGAAACCGCACTCCGCAACGTTGCTGCCAAGTACCCCTATGATGGCAGCGATGATGAAACCACCCTGCGCGGATCGAGTGATGAGGTGGCCGCCGACCTGATTGAGCAGCTTCAGGGCCGGTTGGAAATCGCCGGTGTGGTGCTGGAAGAAACCCGCCTGTCGCACCTGGCCTACGCCCCCGAAATCGCCGCCGCCATGCTGCGCCGTCAGCAGGCCGAGGCCGTGATCGCCGCCCGCCGCTTCATCGTTGAGAATGCGGTTGGCATGGTTGATGACGTGCTTGGCCACTTCGGTGATTCCGGCACCGTGAACCTGGATGATGACCGCAAGGCGACGCTGATTGGCAACCTGATGGTGGCCCTCGTCTCTGACCGGGACGCAGAGCCAGTAATCCGGGTCGGCTAGGGCGCCATATCGCTTGGCCCGCTGGCCCCGCCTCTGCTACACCATCGCCCTCACCTGAGCGTGCGGGAACCTCCCGCATGTCTATCAGCAAATAGATAAATGAGGGTCCGACATGGATGTGCAGGGTTTAGCCGCGATTGTAACTGGCGGTGGATCGGGATTGGGTGCCGCGACGGCCAAGCTCTTGGCCTCCAAAGGCGCCAAGGTTGCGTTGCTCGACGTCAATCAGGAAGGCATGGACGCGGTTGCCAAGGAGATTGGCGGCCTCGCGATCAAATGCGATGTGACCGATGACGACGCGGTGAAGGCTGCGGTTGATCAGGCCAATGCCGCCCATGGCGTTGCCCGTATCGTGGTCAACTGCGCCGGTGTTGCCACCGGTGAGCGGATCGTTGGTCGTGAAGCGCCTTATGATATTGGCCGCTTCCGTAAGACGGTTGAGATCAACCTGATGGGCACCTTCTCGGTCATGAACTACGCCGCCAATGCCATGGCGAAGGAAGAGCCGGTTACCGATGACGGCGAGCGTGGCGTGATCATCAATACTGCCTCCGTCGCTGCCTTTGATGGCCAGGTTGGTCAGGCCGCCTATAGCAGCTCGAAAGCCGCTGTCGCTGGCATGACCCTGCCGGCCGCGCGTGAGCTGTCCAAATTTGGCATTCGGGTGAACACCGTGGCGCCCGGCCTGATGGAAACGCCGATGATGTCCGGCATGCCGCCACAGGTTTATGAGAGTCTGGTTGCCACAACCCTGTTCCCGAAGCGTCTGGGCAAGCCAGAAGAGTATGCGGAACTAGCCCTGCACATCTGTGAGAACAGCATGCTGAACGGCGAAACCATCCGCCTCGACGGCTCGGTCCGCCTGGCACCGAAGTAAGCCTTATTGGCTCACAATAAGAAACAATGAAGGCGCCATCAGCAATGATTGGCGCCTTTCTTGTATACAGCGCATGTTGTACCTCATGCGCAATCAAGCTCTTGAAGATCTCAGGCAGCATGCGGAACGCCTATATGAGTTGGTGAACCAGCCGGGCATTCCCTACGCCAATAATGGCTCCTACTGCCATGACCGCGCCTATGCCATGGCCACCCTGGCAGAGCGGGCGGGTCTAGACTTTGAGATGGCTTACTTCCTGCCCGCCAGTGATGAGGGCATGCAAGTTGATGGCCAAGTGCCCTGGACCGCCCATGTGGTCATCGCCACGCCCGAGGTCATGATCGACGGCAGCCCGCGACGCTTCTTTATCGACCCATCCCTATTCGAGGGCGGGCCGATTGGCCTGCAGCAGATGCAAGACCGCCTGAAGTCACCGCTGGAGACCGAGTACTTTAAGTTCGGTACGTTCAAACCCAAGGATCGGCCGCCTCATCAGCGGGATGATTGGTACCCGTTTGAATATTTCGGCGAAGGTAATCGCGGCCGCCAGATGCAGCGCAAGGTTCAAGAGAACCTGCGGCAGGCCCAGCGAGAGCTGGCCGGTAAAGCCCCGATGCCTGGCGACCCCCTGCCCGCAGAGCCTGCAAAGCCAAGCGATGGTTCAGTACTGGTTCAGACGCCAGCACCAAAAACCGAAGCCCCTGCAACCCGCCATGGCTTGATTGGCCGCCTCCGTGATATGGCTGGCCATGTTGGGCTCGCGCCAAGGCCATTGCCGAGCCCTTAAGCTTAACCAAGCTATTGGGACCGCCATGCGCTGGCTGCGCCTGACCATCATCTTGCTGATTTTGCGCCCGGCCCTGTTTCTGGTTACCGGCAGCGGCATTCGCGGCCGCCATCGCCTGCCCTCAAACGGCCCTGGCATTGTGATCGCCAACCACAATAGCCACCTCGACGCCCTGGTCCTGATGGCCGCCCTGCCCTGGCGTGGCATCCTTCGCGCCCGTCCGATCGTGGCCGGGGACTATTTCGCCACCACCCTATGGGGCCGCATTCTGGTTCTCGGCATCTTGGGCGGCGTGCCCATCGCGCGCCAGCGGAAGGGGCCCGATGACGACCCACTGGCACCAGCGAAGGACGCGCTCAATAAAGGCTCGATCCTGATCTTCTTCCCCGAAGGCACACGCGGCGAGCCAGAGCAGTTTGGCGAGGTGAAGAAGGGGCTCGGCTACCTGATCGCCGCCATGCCGGACACAGCCGTGACGCCGGTCTGGCTAACCAATCTGGGGCGTTCCTGGCCCCGCGGTGCGCCGGTACCGGTGCCGCTCGCCTGCCGTGGCTGGGTTGGCAGGCCGATGAAGTGGACCGGTGCTGTCGACAGCTATATCGAGCAGGCCGAGGCACGTTTGCTGCGGCTATCGGCACTGGTCAGCCGGGACCTACCGCCCGCCTATGATTACGATCCCGAATACGCGCCCAAGACCAACGCTAAGGAGTGACCCATGGCTATCCCGGTTATCGCCTATGTCCGTTTCCCCAAACCAAGCGATTGGGATGAGGAGAAGCTGTTTGCCAAGTTCGTTGATACGGCACCGCTCTACCACGATGTCGATGGGCTGATGCGCAAGGACTATCACTATGATCCGACCACCGGCCTATGTGGCGGCCTGTACTTCTGGGATGACGAAGCCAAAGCCCGAGCTTTCCACCAAGGCATGTGGCTCGAGCGATTAGCCGCCAATTACGGTGCGGAGCCTGAGATCACTTGGCTGCAAATCCCCGTCACCGCCGATGGCGAGAACGCGAAGACGATAGACCGTCGATAGGTCTAGCCAATTGGCCGATCATGCTGAAGCGATGGGATGGTCCGGCGCGCCTTGGTAACCGCCTCAAGATCAAGGCTGGCGGTGATGAAGCCGGGCTGATCATCAGCTTCCGCCAGCACCGCACCCCAGGGGTCGATAATCATTGAATGGCCATAGGTCTGGCGCCCGCCCTCGTGCTCACCGGTCTGGGCTGGCGCGATGACAAAGGCACCATTCTCTATCGCCCTCGCCCGTAGCAGCGTTGACCAATGCGCCTGGCCGGTCGGCACGGTAAAGGCCGAGGGCACAGCGAGGACCGTCGCACCCGCCTGGGCCAAGTAACGGTACAGCGCCGGAAAGCGCACATCGTAGCAGATGGTCAGGCCGAGCTTAGCAGTTCCAATATCGGCCAATGCGGTTCTATCACCGGGACGGTAGGTGCTGCTTTCTCGGTAGGTTTGGCCATCCTCAACCTCAACATCAAACATGTGCTGTTTGTCATAGGTGACGGCGATTTCCCCAGCGGGGTTCAACAAGACCGAGCGGTTGGCCAGTCGCTTTTCATCCTCAAGCTTGATCGCGACGGAACCGATTAACACCCAGCTTTGATGCGCCCGCGCCTTCTCGGCCAACGCACCAATCATCGGGTGATCATCCATAGGCAAGGCCCGCTCAATCTGGCGGTCGCGCCCCTTGAGCAGGCCAGAGGTCATTTCCGGTGTGGCAATCAGCCGGTCGCCGTCAGGCAACACGTCGGCAGACTGGTCAATCAGCGCAGAGCTATCTTGGATATTGTCTGTGAGATCCGGCCCGGTGGTGAGTTGCAGGCAGGCCGTATGGAGCGTGCTCAAGCTGATGCAGACGCTAGCTTAGCGTCCAGCTTGCCCGCATCCTCAAGCGCGTAAAGATCATCGCAGCCGCCAATCGCCTCACCATTGATGAAGATTTGGGGCACGGTCATCC
Organism: Alphaproteobacteria bacterium SS10; assembly: GCA_019192455.1. Lineage (NCBI taxonomy): Bacteria > Pseudomonadati > Pseudomonadota > Alphaproteobacteria > Alphaproteobacteria bacterium SS10. The sequence goes on along the minus strand of JAHCML010000003.1, from coordinate 104,208 downwards.
CGCCGCCGGATCGCTGGACCATCTCAGCCTTCAGCTTCGGTTTGAAAGAGATCTCAGTCATTTTGACGTCCACCCCCTTCTTATCCAGGAGTGCCTTGGCCCGATGACAGAACGGGCACGTCATTTTTACGTACATTTCGACCTGGGCGGTCATGTCACTAACCCTCGCTCGTATAAGTTGAACGCTTACCGATTAAATTGCGGTTTGCGGGTAGTTTTGCAAGGCGCGAGGCGTGCATTTTCGCGTGATCAGTCATTCAATCCAACGCGGGTGACCGTGACCACATCGACCCGGGCGGCGCCAGCGCGCTTTAAGGTCTTCGCGAGCTCATTCACCGTGGCGCCAGTGGTCATCACATCATCAACGATCAGGATATGAGCATTGGCAACCTTAGCGGGCCTGGTTACCTCAAAAGCGCCCCGGATGTTCATACGGCGTGATGGGGCCTTGGGCGAGCCTTGCGGTGGTGTCGCCCGGCGACGGCGAACCAAGAGGGGCTCATAGTGCAGCACTGGCCTATCCGTGGCCGCCCCCTGCCGCCCGTGCCAGCGAACCAGGTTACGGGCGAGTTCCGCCGATTGATTATGCTTGCGGGAAATCATCCGGCGCCAATGCAAGGGCACCGGCACCACTTGAATGGACCCGGCAGGAAGCTCAGGAATGGCAGCAACAGCGCGGCCCAACCAAGGGGCCAGAAACGGCGCTAAGAACAGCTTATCGGCATGTTTAAGGCCCAATACCAGCTGACGCGCCACCCCCTCATAGGCAAAGGCAGCACGGGCGTGATCAAAGGCGGGCGGTTGGCTTAGGCAATCGAGGCATCGATCATCCTTATGCCCTTCAAAATCAAAGGCAACACCGCAGCATTGGCACCAGGGTGGCTCCATAATCCGGAGGTCGGGCCAGCACTTGCCGCAGATGAGGCCCGTTGCCTCAACCTCCTCACCGCAGGATGGGCAACGCGGCGGCAGGATCGCATCAACAATCCGCATCACTCCACCCTGCACCCGCCGGACACCAGCGCGAACAGTCAGCAAAGCCTGGCTAGACGGTTTTTTCTCGGCTGCGATGTCTGGCGATGCGCTCATAGCCCGCTATATTGCCCCCATGGCGACCAACACACCATCCCCTGCTGCACCGACAGCGTCAGAACCCGATCAATTGGTGGAACCATTTGACCGGCGACTGATGCGGGCACGGCGTGAGCGTCTGGCCAGAAGCTTGGAAACAGGGGTGATGCCAGCGACCGACTTCTTATTCGAAGAGGCGGCAAAGCGCTTGGTCGAGCGGCTTGAAGATGTTCGCCGCACATTCCCAACTGTGTTGGAGCTTGGCGCCCGTCATGGCGCGCTAGCTAAACATCTCCCCGCCGAACGGCATGGGGAATTGTTCCTAGCAACCGAGCTGTCGCCGACCCTCGCCAGTCGGTTGGCGGCACCCTATCAAGTAGTGGCCGCGGATGAGGAACAGCTGCCCCTCGCGCCCAGCAGCGTTGATCTGGTCCTGGCCAATTTGAGCCTTCATCACGTTAACGACCTGCCTGGCACACTCTGGCAGATTACCCAAACGCTTAAACCGGACGGCTTCTTCCAGGGGGTCATGTTGGGCGGCAATACGCTGCAAGAGCTTCGTGCTAGCCTGACGGCGGCTGAGAGTGAGATTACCGGCGGTGTACACCCTCGCCTCTCACCCATGGCCGACCTTAGGCAGATGGCGGGCCTACTCCAACGCGCTGGCTTTGCCCTACCGGTGGCAGATCATGAGCGAATTACCGTCCGCTATGCCGAACCGCTGACCCTTTTGGCCGAGCTTCGTGCCATGGGGGAGGCAAACATTCGAACCGACCGCGCTAGATCCCCACTTCGCCGGGACGTTCTGTTCCGGGCGTTGGAGCTTTATCGCCGGCATTATGGGGGCGATGATGGCCGGGTGCCGGTCAGCTTTGACCTCATCTTTATGGCTGGTTGGCGGCCCGATGCCTCACAACCCCAGCCACTCCGCCCCGGCTCTGCCACGACCAGGCTGGCCACGGCATTAGGGGTTACCGAGCAGGCGGTTGATGATCCGGTTGCGCCATCCCAACAAACCCGGCAGTCTGGGCCCGACTAAGGACGGCCGATGACGCCGTCACGCGAGATAAGGGCAGGCGGCAATGAGCCTACAGGTCCAGGTCATCCCGGCCTTAAACGATAACTACATCTATCTGCTGATCGCCGAGGATGGCGAGCATGTGGGCGTTGTTGATCCCGGCGATGCCGGACCGGTGATCAAGGCCGTGGACCATGCTGGTCTGAAACCCACCCATATCTTCAACACCCATCACCATGGTGACCACACCGCCGGTAACCACGCCCTAAAACAGCGGTTTGATGCAACGGTCATCGGCCCAGCCAGCGAGACCGGCCGCATTCCCGAACTGGATGAGATGGTGCGCGAGGGGGAGACGGTTAGCTTCGGCCCACATACGGCCAAGGTGATTGAGACGCCCGGCCATACCAGCGGCCATATCATCTTCTGGTTTGAGGAAGAGAAGATCGCCTTTGTCGGCGATACCCTGTTCGTCATGGGCTGCGGGCGCCTGCTTGAAGGCAATGCCGACCAGATGTGGGACAGCCTGACCAAGCTGATGGCCATGCCTGCCGACACGCAGCTTTATTGTGGGCATGAGTACACCGTGGCCAATGCCCGGTTTGCCCGCTCTGTTGACCCCACCAACGATGCCTTATCCGACCGCCTGCGGATGGTTGAGGGGTTGCGGTCCCGTGGCCTTGCCACCGTTCCCACCACCATGGCAGAAGAATTGGCCACCAACCCGTTCTTGCGGGCCGGTGATGCCGACATCCAGGCACATCTGGACATGCAAGGCGCCGACCCAAACGCCGTCTTCGCAGAGATCCGTCGCCGGAAAGACGCGGCCTGATCCCAGCCCTTTGGCACCCGCCATTCTATGCCAACCAGTCTTCGTTAAGAGAGCCCAATGCCACGCACGATTTCCTACTATTTCTCGGCCTCATCGCCCTGGACCATGCTTGGCCATGATCAGTTCATGGCACTGGTGGCAAAGCATAAGCTGGCCGTGGCCTATCATCCCATTCGCCTCGCCGATGTCTTCGCCGAAACCGGTGGCGTGCCCCTGCCAAAACGGGCCCAAGCCCGAAAAGACTATCGGATGCATGAGTTGAAGCGCTGGCGCGACTATCACGACATCCAGATCAATTTGGAGCCCACCCACTTTCCCGTCGATGACCAACGCGCCAATCAACTGATCAACTATGCCGAAGATCAGATGGCAGAGGTGGCGCCGTTAGTGCGTGCCATTGGCCGCGCCGTTTGGCTGGAAGACAAGAACATCGATGATCCAGAGGTGCTGCGCGCCATTCTGGTTGAATTGGGCGATGATCCGAACTGGGTCGAGGAAGCGGCAGAAGACGAAGAGGCCGCCGACCGCATCACCCGTGAGAGCAAGCAAGCGATCGAGGCAGGCGTTATCGGTGCCCCCTGCTACGTGTTCCGGGGGGAACCGTTCTGGGGCCAGGACCGCCTTGACCTTCTAAGCTGGCATCTCGACCGGGTATTCCAGGATGACGCCGACAGCTAAACCTACCATCTGGCAGGGCGATACGCTCTATCTGTTCGCCATTGTTGTGTTCGCGCTCGGCTGGAACTTGGTGTTTGGCGAAGCGTGGCCAGGCTCTCTGGTTGAGAGCATCTACACCGACACCTTTACCTACATGATCCGGGTGACGGAGGCCGAATGGTGGTCCGACCGCGGGCAGTTTGCGGCCTACAACACCCCCTTCGGTACGGTTCTGCACTGGACGTTTCCGTTTCCGGCCTTGATCACAGCCCTGGCAGCACCGTTTGCACTTATTCTTCCCTGGGGTGATGCGGTAGCCATAGCTGGCTCCTTCTCATCATTCCTTTGCTTGATTGCCGTCGCCTTTGGGCTTTATCGGCTCACTCGGTACCTAACGACACCGGGATGGGCGGCCATTGGCACCGTGGTGGCGATTAGCTGTCAGCCGATATTTAACTACGGTCAGTTGGGGCGGCCCGATCACCACATGCTGGCCCTCGCAACGGTGGTTTGGTTCTGGGTCGCGCTTGCTGGGATGGAGCTTGGCGAAAGGCGACGCCTTGCCAGCATCGCCGCGGGCTTAGTTGCCGCCCTGGCGCTTTGGACAACCCCAGAAACCATGCCCGGCCTGGTCGGTGGGATCGCACTTCAGATCTGGTACCGGCTCTGCCAAAACCTAGAGAAGGTGGTGGTGTCGGCACCGACAGACCGATTGATTAATGATGGCATCTTGGCAGTGACCTGGTTGTTGGGCACCACCGCAGCGGTCCTTATAGACCCGCCTTTTGAGGGGCAATGGGCGCCAGCTTATGATCGCATTTCGATTGTTCACCTGGCCTTTGTCTGCTGCACCGGGATGTTGCTGGTCGCGAGGTCCCCGCTTGCCCAAGCAATAAACCCTTCGTTGCCCGGCAAACGCTTCATTCAGCGCGTCCTGGCAACCGGCATACTTGGGCTATCGGTTGTTGGCCTGTTCCTATTCGCGTTCCCAGAATCCCCTGCTGGCGCCCTTAATCATGTTTCACCAGCGATGGAACCCTGGATCAGTGCGATCCAGGAGATGCAACCTGCAACTAAGATCACCGATATATTGATCAACTACACCGGCCCGATTTTTGGCCTGATTGCGCTCGCCCTTTTGCTTGAAGATCAGGAGGAAGGGATCAGTGTCCAAAAGCTGCTTCTGCTTGGGGTAATCGGCTGCTGTGCTGGCCTTACTCTGGTTGGCATCATTCATTATCGCTTCAGCTATTACGCCGTCGCGGCAGTAGCACCGTTCATCTTCCACTTGCCAAAACGGCTAGCTGAATATGGCCATGAATGGCTTCAGCCCGACAAGACAGTGGCCCTCATGCTCGCCTTGCCCTTGGTCACGGTTGCGATCAACAAGGCGGTGAGTGAAGAGCGGGAGCCAACATACAACCTGTTTGGACGCAGTGCGGTCGAATTGGCCCTGGCTGCCAATGGCGAACTTGAGCAGCACTATGAGCAAGAGATCGGCGGCCGCCCGAACAGTCCGGCTACCTTTCCCGGTGGCCAGGCGGCCTGCGACAGCTTCCCCATGGTGCACCAGCTGGCCGAAATTGTGCCACAACTCAGCGTGGCGAGCGGGTCGGACCAAAAGTTGAACGGCATGTTCCCGCAGAACCCTGGCCCAGCTCTTGTCTATACGGCGGGCATTCGGGTGGTCGCCGCACCCTATCACCGGAATGAGGATGGCCTTCTCGCCAGCCAAAGCTTCTACAGCGCCTATGAGATAGAAGGCGTGCCGCAGATGATTCTGGAAAACCGCTCGATTGATCTGGTTGGCGTCTGCGTCAAGCCAGTGATTGATCAACCGGACCTAGAACGACCGGGCGTTTACAGCTGGGCCCTCGCCGGTGGTGATGAGGATTACGCACCAGCATTGATCATTCCCGGTCGCTGGGTCATTCTCGCGCGGCGCAGCCTTCTTGGCGACTGGGCCCCTGTGTTCTTTGTCGATGAACGCGATCTAGAAGACGCTAACACCGAAGAAGCAGGCTACTCAAACTCGCCAGCCGCTCCCGAAGCAAACCAAGAATAAAAATGACCGCCGTTGCCACCGACCAACCTGAGAACCAAGCTGCCCATTTGGATCATCAAGTGGCGGTTCTAATCCCCTGTATGGATGAGGAAGCGGCGATTGGGGATATGGTATCGCGGCTAAAGCAGCTGCTGCCGACAGCTGACATCTATGTCTATGACAACAACTCAACCGACAAGACGGCCGAGGTGGCGAGCGCCGCCGGCGCCATTGTTCGGCAAGAAACCCGGCAGGGTAAGGGCTTCGTCGTCCGGCGGATGTTCGCGGATATTGAGGCCGATGTGTATGTCATGGTCGATGGTGATGGTACCTATGACATTGACGCCGCACCGACCCTGATTGATCGGCTAGTGGATGATGGCCTGGACATGGTGAATGGCGCCCGCGAGGCCGTGATCGATGAGGCCTTCCGCCCTGGCCATGCCGCGGGCAACAAGGTGCTAACCGGCATTGTCCGCTCCCTTTTCGGTAAGGGTTTTAGCGACCTGTTCTCCGGTTATCGGGTGTTTTCCCGCCGCTTTGTAAAATCCTTCCCGGTCATGTCTCGTGGCTTTGAGATTGAGACCGAACTGACCATCCATGCCCTGTCCTTGGAGATGCCGGTTACTGAGGTGAAGACGGATTTCCGTGATCGCGCGGCCGGATCGGCCAGCAAGCTGCGCACCTATAGTGACGGCACCCGCATCCTGTTCACGATTGTCAATCTGCTGCGTCAGGAGCGGCCGCTGCCGCTCTTCGGATTAGTGGCTGGTTTGTTTGCTCTGGCCGCTGTGATTTTGGCGCTCCCGTTGTTGCCAACGTTCTTGGAAACCGGGCTAGTTCCTCGGTTGCCTACGGCAATCCTGGCAACCGGCCTGATGGTTCTTGGCTTCTTAAGCCTGGCTTGTGGCCTGATCCTCGACACCGTTTCCTATGGTCGGCGGGAGGCTAAACGGATGCAGTATCTGTCACTGCCCAGCATTCACACTGTCCGGCAGAAAGCCGAGAAAAAGGATTAGGGCCGCGCATATCCGCCCTTCCTTGGCAAAGGGCCAGTTAATCGGCTAAGCCTAGCGCAAAGACGCCGATCACCGGCTATTCCCCATTTAATGGCAAGGTCATAACGATGCTTACGCTCTTCTACAGCCCAACCTCCCCTTACGTCCGCAAGGTTGTCATGGTTGCAATTGAAAAGGGCATTGACGACCGCCTTGATAAGGTTCCGACCAATCCGTGGGAGTCTGGCGATAAGCTGCTAAAGAACAACCCGCTCTCAAAGGTTCCCTGCTTAGTGCTGGATGACGGCCTGACCCTGTTCGACAGCCCGGTTATCTGTGAGTACCTCGAGACCTTAAGCAACTCGCCGGTTCTATTCCCACCAATTGGCCGCGATCGCTGGCGCTCACTGCGCCTGCAGGCCCAGGCCGATGGCATTATGGACTCAGCGGTTTTGCGCGTGCTTGAGGGCAAGCGAGAAGAGAGCCTGCGCTCAGCCGATTGGGTTACCCGTCAGAAGGATGCAATCGACCGAACCCTTGACGATATTGAGAGCTATGCTGGCGATCTAAGCCCAACACCAACGATTGGCACAATCTCCCTGGCCTGCGCGTTGGGTTATCTCGACCTCCGCCACCCCGGTGATGAGTGGCGCGCCCGTGCACCTAAGACTGCCGCCTGGCATGAGAAGTTCGCCAAGCGGGATAGCTATCTGCAAACCGAACCACCGGCAGGTGCCTAATGCTTCCCGGCACCGGCGATATCAGCAGCTGGGATGCGAAGAAGGTCATTGAGCATCTCGACCTGCAGCCCCATCCAGAGGGCGGGCATTTTCGCGAAACCTGGCGTGACCAGCCGGCCGATGGTGGCCGGGGTCATGGCACAGCTATCTATTACCTGCTGGCGGCTGGTGAGCTATCAGCCTGGCACCGCGTTGATGCCGCCGAGATTTGGCATTGGTATGCGGGTGGGCCGCTGGCGCTAACCTTGTCTTCCAACGGCCACGATGCTGAAGCGATCCATCTGGGTGCACAGCTAGATTTGGGCCAGAAGCCACAGGCGATTGTACCGCCCAACTATTGGCAGACCGCTGAGAGCCTAGGCACCTGGACCCTAGTTGGGTGCACGGTTAGCCCGGCCTTTGAATTCTCAGGATTTGAAATGGCGCCGAAAGGCTGGTTCCCTAAGCCGAGGGATTAAGCCATCTAAGCTTAACCTATGAGGTGGCCGCAGCCTGGTTCGCCTCGGCCTCCGCCTCATCAGGCGGTTCGGCGTCGAGATTGGCCTTATCCTCGTCCAGCAGTTCTTTCTTGCTGATGGTGTCGCGCTTGCGGCGGAAGAACTGTTCGATGTTCTCGTCGGGCTTGCCGAACAGCCAGCCCTGGCCTTTATCGATACCGATGGTACGCAGAACCTGTGCCTGATCAGGCATCTCAACCTTCTCAGCGACCGTTTGAATGCCCAGCTCAGAGCAGAGGCGCTGGATCGCGAGGACAAGCGCCCGATCACGATCGGCCCAGAGAATGCGATCGATGTAAGAGCCGTCGATCTTCACCACATCCACATCAAGGGTGCGGAGATATTGGAACGCGGCAGCACCGGAACCGAAATCATCGATACAGACTTTGTTCTTCTTCTCGCGGAACCCTTGCAGGATCTCATTCACTGCGGCGAGGTCCTTAATTTCAGAGGTTTCTGTCACCTCTAGGATCAGCTGCTCACGAACACTAGCATTGGCGTCGAGCAGGTCGGAGACGGCCTCAACGAAGATATTACTCTGCAGTGACCGGCCGGAGATGTTGACCGCAATCAGGGGACGAATGCCGCCCTTATTGGCGTCATGGACGCATTCAACGGCCTGTTTCAAAACGGCAAGATCGAAATCTTCAATCACGCCAGTACTTTCAGCCAGGGTCAGCGCCTCATGGGCTGAGGATCCATCGGCCAGGCGGCTAAGCGCTTCCACATGGGTGACGCGCTTGGTCTTCAAATCGACAATCGGCTGATAGACCAGCTTAAAGCCGTTGGAGTTGATGACAGAGCGCAGCTCTGCCATCCGCTGTGTCGTGGATTTCGTGAGTTCGGTGACACTCTCATAGAGGCTATCGATATCGAACTCATCTGCGCTGTCGGCCTGGGCAAACTGCTCCATCGCATATTGCAGGGCGCGCTGCGCATCGGATTTTGAGAGGTTCTCCTGCTCAAGATCGATTGCCTTAGTCGTCGCGGCAATCTTGGCGGCGTCCGGGTGCGTTGCCTGAACTGTCTGCGTGACCTTGGACTTGAGGTCGTCGGCATTAATCCATTCAGGGTGGAGGACGCCAAACCGATCCTCGCCAAGCTTACCAATCGCCTTGGACGACACCTCACTCGATTGGAGGAGGTTCAAGAGGTTATCAGTGACTTCAGCGGACACCTCTGGGTTCTCAATATCCGAGAGCCCATCAAGGTCGAGCAAGGTAAGTGATAACCCCTCAGACGCCGTGGTCTCACCGGTCGCCAGCGCAATCATATCGTCCATGCTGACGAATTCGTTGCTGCGGTCATCGCCGAGCGCGCCAACAAACGAAATCTGAGCGCCACGCGGGAAGTTGGCCGAGATATGGATCGAGGAGGTACCCTCATCCCCATCCGGCATCCGGAAGCCCGCTAGCACGGCGTCGATTGAGTTACCGTCCCGGTTCAAGAACTGCAGGCGCAGCGGCTGCATACGGCGGCCAGCCCGAATGGAACGAAGCGCGGAATGCACGCGGGGGCGATCAGATACGGCAATCACATCGACCAAACGACGGTCGACTAGTTCTTTCGGCTTATAGTTGAGGATCGATTGGCACGCGCCAGCAACGAACCGCATGTGTTCGCCGTCAGGTGATACCTCGATCAACAAATCGGCGGTGGCAAAAGCAAATGCCAGAAACCGATCTCTATCATTGCGAAAGTTATTCTCGGTCACAGGCCCCGTGCCGGCTACCCCAAAGACGTGCGGTGATGAACACGCGCTAATATTGCATCATACTGCTGATCTGCCGGGCATACAATGTATCCAGGGCGCTGGATGCGAGGTTGTTACCCGACTGACTAAAATGGGGCCAAGTTTGGCCCCATCCGCATCGATATCGATGAAAGACTTTATTTACTAGTAGGTTGCGACGCTTTCGCCGGTAACCGCGGCCAGCTTTGCCTCTGCAACGTCAAGCTTACGTCGCGCGAGGATCGTGGCGGCCTCACCATCGGCGCCGTCCAGATCCTCTTTGAGGTTGCGGCACTCTTGGCGGACATCATCAGCCTCTAAGCTGTCCAATGGCATGGCATCTTCAGCCAGCACGATGCAGCGCTCGCCATCAACTTCGACGAAACCGCCGGAGACGAAGATACGCTGATCGACTTTGCCGTCCTGATAGACATCAATCGCACCAGGATCGAGGGTTGAGACCAGTGGGATATGCTTTGCCAGCACACCAAACTGACCGTCGGAGCCAGGCAGAATCACCATGCCAACCTCTTCGGTCAGCAAGAGCTTCTCTGGTGAAACCAGCTCTAGGCGAATTTTCTCTTCTGCCATGCCTCTAGGCCCTCAAACTCTACAGATGCGATGCTGCAATTAAGCAGCTTCAGCAGCCATTTTCTTCGCTTTTTCAACTGCTTCTTCGATCGTACCGACCATGTAGAACGCAGCCTCTGGCAGGTGGTCATACTCACCAGCGCAGATTGCCTTAAAGCCTTTAATGGTGTCTTCCAGCTGAACAAACACACCTGGGAAGCCGGTGAAGACCTCAGCAACGTGGAATGGTTGGCTCAGGAAGCGCTGGATCTTACGGGCGCGTGCCACGATCAGCTTATCTTCCTCGGAAAGCTCATCCATACCCAGAATGGCGATGATGTCCTGCAGGGACTTATAGGTCTGCAGAACGCGCTGAACCTCACGGGCAACCGCATAGTGCTCATCACCAACAACCCGTGGATCAAGGATCCGGCTGGTGGAATCCAGTGGGTCAACCGCAGGGTAGATGCCAAGCTCAGCGATCTGACGCGACAGAACGGTGGTTGCATCCAAGTGGCTGAACGAGGTTGCTGGTGCCGGGTCAGTCAAGTCATCCGCAGGGACGTAAATGGCCTGGACCGAGGTGATCGAACCATTCTTGGTCGAGGTAATACGCTCTTGCAGCGTACCCATATCGGTAGACAGGGTTGGCTGATAACCCACCGCTGAAGGAATACGACCGAGAAGCGCCGACACCTCTGCACCCGCCTGGGTGAAGCGGAAGATGTTATCGACGAAGAACAGGACGTCCTGGCCTTCTTTATCGCGGAAATACTCAGCCATGGTCAGACCGGTCAGGCCAACACGGGCACGCGCACCTGGCGGCTCGTTCATCTGACCGAAGACCAGGGCCACCTTAGAGCCGTCGCCGTCTTTCTGAATGACGCCGCTATCGACCATCTCATAGTAAAGGTCATTACCTTCGCGGGTCCGCTCACCAACACCGGCGAACACGGACACACCACCGTGGCCCTTAGCGATGTTGTTGATCAGTTCCTGAATAAGAACGGTCTTACCAACGCCAGCACCGCCGAACAGGCCGATTTTGCCGCCCTTTGCGTAAGGGGCGAGGAGGTCAACGACCTTAATACCGGTGACGAGGACTTCAGCTTCGGTTGCCTGATCGACAAACTCTGGCGCGTCGCGGTGGATCGGTGCGGTCTCAGCAGCGTTCACTGGGCCCGCATCATCAATCGGCTCACCAATCACGTTCATGATCCGGCCAAGGGTGGCTGGGCCGACCGGCACGGAGATGGCGTTGCCGCTATCGGTAACTTCCTGGCCACGAACCAGACCATCGGTGGTGTCCATAGCGATCGCGCGAACGGTGTTTTCACCGAGGTGCTGCGCCACTTCGAGAACCAACTCCCGGTCATCGATTTTGGTGGTCAGCGCGTTCATGATCGCCGGCAGGTCGCCTTCAAACTGCACGTCGACGACAGCGCCCAGAACCTGGGAAATCTGTCCGGTAACGTTGCTTGCCTTAGCCATTGTTTAATCCCCTATGGATCGTCGTCTCTAATACGAGGTGTGTCTGTTAGTCAGTAGTAGCCGTTAGACAGCTTCAGCACCGGAGATGATCTCAATCAGCTCTTTGGTGATCTGAGCCTGACGGCTGCGGTTGTAGTCGAGGGTCAGCCGGTCGATCATATCGCCAGCGTTCCGGGTAGCGTTATCCATGGCGGTCATCCGTGCTGCCTGCTCACCGGCAGCGCTGGACAACAGTGCTGTGTAAACCTGCACAGCCAAATTCCGTGGCAGCAGCTCGGTCAGGATGGCTTCTTCATCCGGCTCGAACTCATACTGCTTTTCAACACCGCCAGCGTCGTCAGACTTGGCAGCCGGTGCATCATTATCGTTCTCGGCATCGGTTTCGTCATCGAGTGCGACAGGCGCAATCTGCTTAACCGATGGCTCTTGGCTGATAACGGATTTGAACTCGTTATAGATCAGCTCAGCGACATCGAAATTGCCCGCTTCAAACTGAGACAGGACGATGTCGGTAACGTCTTTCGCCTCTTCAAACGCGATGTTTGAGGTGGTCAGATCCTTCGGCGGCTCCAACTGCTCAACATTCGCGGTGCGGCGCAGCTGTTGGCGTGCCTTGCGGCCCAGCAGCAGCATTTTCACGGTCTTACCATCAGCCTGAAGCTCGGCCACCCGCTTACGGGCAAGGCGAACAGCCTGGGTGTTAAAACCACCGCAGAGGCCACGGTCAGCGGTGATCACCACCAGCAGGTAGGTATCTTCCGCGCCGGAGCCAGCCAGCAGCTTAGGCGTGGCGCCATCGAATGACACACGACCCGAGAGCGAGCCCAGAATGGTCGCCATCCGGTCAGCATAGGGCTTACCTGCCTCGGCCTGCTCTTGGGCACGGCGTAGCTTGGACGCCGCGACCATTTTCATGGCCGAGGTGATCTTCCGCGTGGATTTCACGCTGTCGATCCGGTTCCGTAGGTCCTTAAGGCTCGGCATGTCCGATCCGTTGCTCCTGGTTCACCCAGCCACCAATTAGGCGGCGAAGCTCTCGGTGTAGTTGCCGATGAAGGTTTTCAGCTCAGCTTCGATTTCATCGGTGAGCTTCTGCTCAGCGGCGATCTTGTCAAGGATGCCCTTGCCACCGGCACGCAGCTCTTGCAGCAGACCTTCTTCATAGGCAACGACCTGCTTCACCTCGATATCGTCGAGGAAGCCGTTCACACCGGCGAAGATCACAGCAACCTGCTCTTCAACCTTTTGCGGGCTGTACTGGCCTTGCTTCAGAAGCTCGGTCAGGCGGGCACCACGGGCCAGAAGGCGCTGGGTTGAGGCATCAAGGTCGGAGGCGAACTGTGCGAACGCTTCCATCTCACGATACTGGGCAAGCTCAAGCTTAATCGAGCCAGCAACCTGCTTCATCGCCTTAATCTGTGCGGCGGAACCAACCCGGCTCACCGAGATACCGACGTTAATCGCAGGGCGAACACCCTTATAGAACAGGCCGGTCTCGAGGAAGATCTGACCGTCGGTAATCGAAATCACGTTGGTCGGGATATAGGCCGAGACGTCACCCGCTTGAGTTTCAATGATTGGCAGGGCGGTTTGTGAGCCAGCGCCGTAGTCTTCATTCATCTTCGCCGCACGCTCGAGCAGACGGGAGTGAATGTAGAAGACGTCACCAGGATACGCTTCACGGCCCGGTGGGCGACGAAGCAGCAGGGACATCTGACGATAGGCAACCGCCTGCTTGGACAGATCATCATAAATGATCAGGCTGTGCATGCCGTTGTCGCGGAAGTACTCGGACATCGCGCAACCGGCATATGGCGCCAGGAACTGCAGCGGTGCCGCTTCAGACGCGGTCGCAGCGACGACAACAGAGTATTCCATCGCGCCGTTTTCTTCGAGCGTCTTAACAATCTGGGCGACCGTGGAACGCTTCTGACCAATCGCGACATAGACGCAGTAGAGCTTCTTGCTCTCGTCATCGCCTTGGTTGATCGATTTTTGGTTCAGGATCGAGTCAATCGCGACCGCGGTTTTACCGGTCTGACGGTCACCAATGATCAGCTCGCGCTGGCCACGACCAATTGGCACCAGGGCATCAATTGCTTTGAGGCCGGTCTGCATCGGCTCATGGACCGACTTACGTGGGATAATGCCGGGGGCCTTAACTTCCACACGCTTCATTTCAGCGTCTTCGATCGGGCCTTTACCGTCGATTGGGTTACCCAGCGGGTCGACAACGCGACCCAGCAGACCCTTACCAACTGGCACTTCCACGATGGCGCCGGTCCGCTTGACCTGGTCACCCTCTTTAATCGTCCGGTCTTCACCGAAGATCACGACACCAACATTGTCGCTCTCGAGGTTCAGCGCCATCCCGCGGATTGCACCCGGGAATTCGACCATCTCACCGGCCTGAACGTTGTCCAACCCGTGGACACGGGCAACACCGTCACCAACGGAGAGCACGGTGCCCACCTCAGCGACATCGGCTTCAGCACCGAAGTTCTCAATCTGTTGCTTAAGGATAGAAGAAATCTCAGCGGCGCGGATTTCCATCAGCCAACCCCTTTCATGGCCAGTTGCAGCCTTTGCAGCTTGCTGCGGATGCTGTCATCCACCAGCTTTGAACCTACTTTGACAATCAGCCCGCCCAGGATCGCTGGATCCACGGTTGGGTTGATTGAGACCTTCGCGCCGAACGTCTTCTTCAGAGTGTCGGTCAACGCGCTCAATTGCTCATCAGACAGCTTAACCGCCGAGGTAACATCGGCGGTCAGCTCGCCGCGGCGCTCAGCCAGGTCGGCGAGGAAGCGGTCGATGATTGGGTTCAGGGCAAACAGCCGACGATTGGCGGCGATAACCCCTAAGAATTTCGTGGTGATTGGGTTGGCCTTACCGGCCTCCAAAATAGCAGCGACAGCCTTGGACTGTTGCTCTCGGCTGATAACCGGGCTGTGGGTCAAGCGACGGAGGTCGTCACTTTCGCCCAGCAGCGATTTCAAACCACGCAGATCAGCCTCAACGGCATCAACCTGCTTGGCCTCATCGGCTAGCTCGAACAACGCGGCTGAATACCGCTCAGCGATTTCGGAAAAACCCCGGCTTTGGCTGGCCATGGGTAGCCCTCGGTCAAGATGTTTCGTCAAAAGGCGGCCCACCTTGAACTGGTGAACCGTTTATTCGTTGCGTCTCGGCCGGGTCGACAGGGCACAAACGTTGAATTTGCGCGCGGCTGGACCGCCCATCCCAAACTTGGGGCGGTGATTAGCATAGGGTTTGACGCCATGCAACATGGCGAGGGCCCCGAAATGCTATGTTTTTGTCGCATGCCGTCACAGAGTTTGCGCAAAACCGTCACGGCGAAGAAAACCAGCCTGAAAACAGGCAGAAAAACACATCTGACGCCTGATATCCGAGCCGCGTCCGTTTTCATGGTCGTATTGTCGCGACCGGGCTAGTTTAGACCTTGCTAAACAACGCTGATCATCAAAGAGATCTGGGGCCCTAACGGTGTCTGAAATAGCAGAACCGCCCGCTCAACCAGAAGAGCAGAAGACCAAGAAGCACTGGTTTGCAAGACAGCACGGGCCGGAGTTGACCTCACTCGACCTGCTGAAATGCTTCGCCGTGCCGATCATGGTGATCGACCACATCGGATCATTTTTCTTCGTCGATGACATGTGGTGGCGGGCGGTTGGTCGGGTTGGCTTTCCAATCTGGTTCTTTTTGATTGGCTATGCCCGCGGGCGGGACCTGCCGATGCGGCTGATCGGCGGCGCCATACTGTTAGTCCTAGTTGATGGGCTGACCGGCTATGACCTTCTGCCCGTAAATGCCCTGGTCACCATTATCTTGATGCGGATTACGTTGAGGATCATGGACTTCCCGGCTGCCCGAGCGAACGACATGATCATCCTCCAGATCTTCATCTGGTCGTTCCTGATCTTGTTTACCTATGACCTGTTTGAGTATGGAACGCTGGCCTTCCTGTTCGGCCTGATGGGCTATTTCGTTCGGAACAATCAGAACGGGCCTTGGTACCAGCTGTTCTTCGTCTACATCTTCATCGCCTTTATGTACGTCCAGGTGATCGTGTTTGAGTTCGCGGTGCCCCAGGCAATTACGGCGGGGATTGGCACCGCGGCGGTAATCTTCATCCTGTCCAAGACCAAGCTAGTGATCTTCCCAAATACCGGATCTATCCCGGTGATCTCACCACTGTTCCGCCTTATGGGTCGGTACACGCTGGAGATTTACATCATTCACCTGACGGCGTTTGGGTTCCTGGGCTTTTGGTTCGGCCTCCAAGCACTCACCCAGCAATAAGCTCGAGTTCCTAGCTATAGAAGAAGTAGCGGCACACATGGAACATAAGCGGTGCGGTGAACACCGTGCTGTCCAAGCGATCTAGCAAGCCACCATGGCCGGGCAGCGCCGTGCCCGTGTCCTTCACGCCCAGATCGCGCTTCACCGCCGATACCGTGACATCACCAAGGAAACCCGCGGCGGCCAAACCAGCCCCCAGAGCGGCGGCCATCCAACCCTCAATTGGTGAGAGGATGGGGGCAATTAGCACGGCGACCAAGGCGCTGGTCACCACCCCACCGACAAACCCTTCCCAGGTTTTGTTTGGGCTGACCTGGGGCACGATCTTGCGCTTCCCGAGAAGCTTACCCCAGCAATACTGCGCCACATCATTGCCGCCCGTGATGATGAACAGCAGCAATAGCAGGCCAAGCCCCTCACCCACCGCGGCGGGGCCGTTATGCATCTCAGGCAACATGAGGAGGAATGCAGCATGACCGAGGGCGTAGACGGCCATCATCACCCCCCAATGCAACGTGCCGAGGGAGACGATGAACCGCTGGGTCTCGCCCATTAGGACAAGGGCAACCGGCAAGATCATAAAGAGGTAGACGGGCACCAGGATAATGAAGAACCCGTACTCCATAGTGACGATGAAGAAGGTTTGGACCGGCACCGCTAAATAGGCCAAAGCCAAGGCCCAGCGATCAGCGGGGCGGAGCGGCATGATCGAGGCATATTCACGCAAAGCCAGGAAGGCGATCAGGGCCAGTACGATCACCCCAACCACCGGCGGACCAAACAAGACAGGCGTTAGGAAGCCGAAGATAATCCACCAGCCCAGAATGCGGGCGGTCAGTTCTGCCGTCTTGGCCTTACCGCGCCGCTTCTGCAGCACCAGGGTCAACCCGGTGGCCAGGGCAAGCACCAACACAGCGCCAAAAATGACCTTCATAATCCCAATGGCTGGCAGCACCACCCCAAGGCTGGTCAGTGTGGTCACTACTGGTTCGATAACGGCTTCCAAGGGCTAGGCCTCCTCAATTACCTGGCGGCGGCCCAACTGGCCGAACAAGACGGTTTCGAATGGTGAGAAGATGCATCGCGGTCAGCGTCACCAGATAAACCGTGACAAGCAGCATCGGTAGGCTAACCAACAGCAGCACCGCCAGCAGACCAAAGGCAAAGGCCCGGTCACTCTTACCAAGCGGCCCATGATAGGCACGATAGCCATCACCCTTGAGGCGCCAGATGCCCGACAGCTCAACCACAACACCGGTTAACACCGCCGCCAGCAGAGCCACGTAGTCAACGCCGATCACGGCGAGAAATGGCACATACATGGCGACATCGCTGGTGATGTCCGCCACCTCATTAAAGATCATCCCGGCACGGCTACTGGTCCCGGTTTGACGGGCCACCAGCCCATCCAGAGCGTTCAACGCCATGCGAAGGAATAAAAGCGGCAGGTAACAAAGCAGGGCCCAAGCGGCACCACCGCTAACCCAGAGCATGGCGCCACCAGCGATAGACAGGCCAAGCGCCAGCGCCGTTAGCGCATTTGCACTGATCCGCCAGGCAATGCAGGCATCAAGCACTGGCTGCAAGAAGCGCTGAAAAGCTGGCTTGATATCGTAAAGGCTTGGCATGGCTCGCCCTATCAGATGAACGATTGAATGAGTGAGCACTCACTTACACACCAACGCTAACCCTCCACCAGGTACCGGCACAGCGCTTTGATGAGAGTGTCACTCACCACCACTGACAAGGTTGTCGAGGGTGCCACGCTTGGCAGCGCGAGTTAGAAAACGCCGAGGTTCAACCGCAGCGCTCGTTGCCATGGTAAGCGGCGACGGTTCACCCAACAGGGCCGACGCGATATGGGCTGCGCAAAGCGGGGCTGTAACCAAACCGGTAGAGCCCAACCCAGTGAGCATGAACAGGCCCGGCAGATCGTCCGACAGCGACGCGGCATTGGGCGCCGCCCCGGCTAATGGCAGGTGGTCAGGCGTTGTTGCCCGAAGCGATGCGCGTGCCTTGCCACCTAAGGACACCTGGGCCGCCAAGACCGGCAATGCTTCACCCAAGGCACTCAAGTTCTTATCGTCACTTTCACCCAGCGGCACTGGCCAAGCAATCGGACGTTCGTCATCCCATTTGTCATAGGTGGCGCCCAAGGCACGACGGCCATTGATCACCGGCCCCAAATAGCTTCCGAAAGTAACGACACAATCAGGCCCCTGTGTTGGGTCGGTCTGTTCAACCAAACTAAGCTGACCCCGCTTCGGCCTTAGCGGCTGCCAGGACAGTTGATCAAACACCCGGCTGTTTAGGCCATTGGCGACGACAACCGTCTGCGCCTCGCCAACAACCTCGCCGCTATTATCCAGAAGCTGCCAACCATCGCCTGATTGGATGAGCGAGCCAATCGCCTGCTGATGAACCGTGATCGAGGGATGACCCAAGAGATGCGGGCATAATGCGGCTGGGGAAACCCACCCCGCCTCAGGTAACCAAAGCCCGCCGAAAGCGACCGGCTCGCCAACCTTCTCAGCCGCGGCGGCGGCGTCGACCCAGACACCATATCGACCAACGACATTGCTTGCGGCGGCGAGGCGCTGTTGGCGCTCCGCTTCTTCTGCACTACGCGCCAATTGCAGAACACCGCAGCGGTCGAGCCAGTCACCAGTGCTATTCAGTCGGCCATACCAGTCCGTGGCATAGCGCCAGGCTGCCCGGTTGAACTCAGCTACCGGATCCTCACCCAGATGCAGGCGCGGCATAACAATGCCAACGGGATTATAGGATGCCGATTGCGCACCGTCCGGGTGCGGGTCATAGACTGAAACGGTCAGACCACGTTGGGCAAGCACCTGGGCCAGACAGGCGCCCGCAATACCGGCACCGATGACCGTGACCTTACCATTAGGGTGGCGCAGCGATGGCCGTTGGCCTGACCGGAACGCCTTCAAACAATCTCGCTTCCGGCCAAAGCCAGCTGCCTTCTCGACCGTGAAGCCTCTGGCCTCGAGGCGATCACGTACCGCACGGGCGACGGTGAAACTTGCGGCAACCGCATCGGGCGCACTCAACCGCGCAACTTGGTCCATCACCTCATCGCGCCACATTTCTGGATTGCGAGCGGGCGAAAACCCATCGAGAAACCAGGCGTCGACCTTAGCCTCAAGCTTACCAAAAGCCTCTGCCGCCTCACCAACCACAAGGGTCAGCAGGACACGATCATCATCAAAGCTATAGCGATAGAGGCCTGGTTCGGCTGGCCCGTATTGCGCCAGCAAGGCATCGGCTAACCCGGCCAGCTCCGGCCATGGCTTAAGTGCCTTGGCCAAGTCATCAACGGCCAGCGGATACCCTTCAACCGAGATGAAATGAAGTCGCTTACAACTGCCTGGTGCTTCCCGGAACGCCTGCCAGGTCGTCAGAAAGTTGAGGCCGGTGCCAAAGCCTGTCTCACCAATCGTAAAGACGCGACGGTCTTGCCAACGCTGCGGCAGGTCGCAGCCTTGCAAAAACACATGCTGGGTTTCGGCGAGCCCGCCCTCAACCGAGAAATAGACATCATTAAACCGGCCAGAGATCAGCGTGCCATCGTCACGCCAAGTCGCCAGCGGGCCATCATCATGCTCGGCTTTTGGTGGGTTGGTTGTCATGGCGCCGGACCATAAGCCCGGCGCCTAACAAGTACTAGAGCTTAGGCTGCGGCCTCTTGCTCCAAGGTTGGATAGTCGGTGTAGCACTTGCCATCACCACCATAGAAGGTGGTTTGGTCTGGCTCAGTTAGGCTTGCACCCTTTGCAATCCGCTTAGGCAGATCAGGGTTTGAGATGAAGGGACGGCCAAAGGCAACCGCATCGGCAGCGCCTGAGGCGACAGCGGCATCAGCCTTTGCGGCATCAAACCCGCCATTGGCGATATACGCCCCGGTCCAAGCCTCGCGCACCGCTTTATTCACCGCCTGATCCTCGGCACTGCTTTCCTCGCCTGGGAATTCCTCAACCATGTGCAGGAAGGCGAGACCATAGGCATTCATCGCCTTTGCCACCGCAGAGAAGGTGGCCGCCGGATCGCTATCCGACATGTCGTTGAAACCACCGGTTGGTGATAGGCGGAAACCCACCTTATCGGCAGGCCAGACCTCAAGCACGGCCTCGGTCACCTCTTTCAAGAACCGGATCCGGTTTTCAATCGGGCCGCCATACTCATCGGTCCGCTTATTACTGCCATCCCTGATGAACTGGTCGATTAGATAGCCATTGGCGGAGTGGATCTCGATTGCATCAAAACCTGCCTGTTTGGCCAGTTCGGCGGCATGCCGGTACTCGGCAACAGTCGCCTTGATCTCCTCAACGGTGATCGCCTGCGGCTCTGACACATCAACCATCCCCGTCTCAATAAAGGTCTGGGACTTGGCGGCTATCGCCGATGGGGCATAGGGCTTGGCATTGTTAGGGAGCAGCGAGCTATGGCTGATCCGGCCAACATGCCAAAGCTGGATGGCAATCTTGCCGCCAGCCTCATGCACGGCATCCGTAATCTTCTTCCATGCAGCGGCATGGCCGTCGGTGTAGATACCAGGGGTGTTGATATAGCCCTTACCCATGGCACTAACCTGGGTCGCCTCAGTAAAGATCAGGCCGGCACCAGCACGCTGGCGATAATACTCAATCGCCATCTCAGCGGGGGTGCCGTCAGGGTGGGCTCGGTTACGGGTTAAGGGGGCCATTAAGACCCGGTTTAGCACATCAATCCCGCCGAGCTTTAGCGGCTCAAACAGGGCGGCATGGTTCGTATTGGTCATCATTCGATCCTAACAATTCCATTGCTTTTCAAGCTGAAACGAGGAGGCCAAGACGCCAGAAGCGGCGGCGGCCTGAAGGTTTCGGTCATTGCTGGAGATGTTGCGCCACGCCCCTGGATACAAGAGGAGATTGCCATTGCTTGCGACAACAAAATGTTACCGCGAGCTGAGCTCTATCGGTCGATCGGCGGCGCTTTGGTTGCCTTAAGAGCTACGCTCTTGAGCCTCGGTCGCCTTGCGAACGATGGTGGTCAGGGTCCGACCAAGCTGGCCCGTCTCATTACTGAGCTCATCGGCACTGCTTTTCACAAACTGGGCAAGGCGACTGGTTTCACCCACCTCTGACAGCAGGCGCTGCATGCGATCCGCCACGTCATGGGACACATCAGCCGAATGCCGGATGGCCGAGGCAATCTCTTGGGTTGAGGCCATCTGCTCATTGATGCTGGCCGCAATGGTGTTTGAGATGTGACCCAGATCCTGAATGGTCTTGGTAATCGTTGAGAAGGTGGTCGCGGCCTTATGGCTGCTGCGCTGGATCGCATCCACCTGCCCAGCGATTTCATTGGTCGCATCTGCCGTCTGTTGGGCCAACCCCTTCACCTCAGAGGCAACGACCGCGAAGCCACGGCCAGCCTCACCAGCGCGCGCCGCCTCAATCGTCGCGTTGAGCGCCAGCATATTGGTCTGATCGGCAATACCGGAAATGATCTCAACCACCGACCCAATCTGCGCGGCGGTGCGGGCAAGACCCTTCACGACGTCCTGCACATCAGCCGTCTCAGCAACCGCAACTTCGGTCTTTGAGTGGGCCTGGTTCACTTCCATAGCGATGGTGTCGATCGCATCAGACAGCTCACCCGCCGCAGCAGCAACGGTTTGCGCCGTGTCCAAGGCATCTTGGGCAACGCCAGCTGCCTCGGTTGCCTCTTCGGCCATCCGGCCGGAGGTGGCATCCATATCAATGGCAGCGGATTGCATCTCACCAGCCTTAGCACCAACCAGTCCGACGACCTTCTCGGTCTCGCGGTCGATGCTCTCGGCCATCTCAGTTAAGGCCTGACGTCGGACGGCATCCGCCTCGCTCCGCGTCCGCTCTTTCTCTTTATCCGCCTCATCGGCCTGGATGATGTAGTCACGGAACCGGCGCAACGACGTCACGATCGCGCGCAGCTCATCCATCCGGCGCAGCTTGTCGATATCAACGTGGCGGTTGCCTTCGGCCAACTCGCGGGTGGCACCGGCGATCTGGCGAATTGAGCTAACGGTGGCCGTACCCAGGATGAAGGCTGCAATCGAAACGATCAGCACCGCGATACCTGCGCCAGCCACAAAGACCAGTCGGGTGTAATCGCTTGCTTGCTCAGCGATCCGAACCTGCCGCTCACCCGCGGTTTCGATGGTGCCGACACTCTCTTCAAGCGCGGCACTGACCTCAGCAAGGTTCTCATCAAACGAGATCAGCAGCTCAGTGCCAAAATTATTGCCTGCCGTACCCTCGGTCTCAATCGCGACTGCCAGGGCTGGCAGCTCAAACAGCAGGTTGTCGATTAGCTCGACCAACTCTTCCAACTGGGCAAACTGGTCGTTGCCAGGAAACCGTTGATTGTAGGTCTGGATACGCTGCGACAGCGCTTCAATGCTCGGGGTTAGCTTGCTGAACTCAGCGGCCAGCCCGACCTCGTCTTGGCCAACAAAGAGATTGCTGCCACCGATGTCGCCATCCCCTGTTGATGGAACAATCAGACTATCGTCACCGCTGGGCGAGGGGACGATCAGGCCGCCGCCCAGATCCGGTTCTGCCTCCGGCACAGGACTAATCAGGCCTTGTAGCTCGCGCTCCAGGCTATTACCGCCGAACGCGTTTGGATCGACCACTGGCGGCGATGGGGCAATCAGGGCACCCAGACCCGGATCAATATCGGTGACCGCCGCTGATTGATCCTGCTGCCCGATATAAAGGCTGATCGCGCGATAGACCGCCGCGTTGAGGACGAACAGTTCTTTATTGATCTGGGAAATCTCCAGACCGCTGTTCAGGTTGTTGGTGACAACCTCATTCAGGCTTTGCTGCTGACGCTGCAGCGCCAAGCTACCGAAGGCGGCAATAATGGCCAGGAAGGCCATCGCGACCAAGGGAGCGACGGAAAACTTAATCCAGAACGGCCAGTTGCGGATCAGTAAGTAATCGACCGCACGCTTACGATAGATTTGCTGACGGAGTTTCTTCGCTTCATCACTGGAACCGGCCGGGTCGATCCCCTTACCCGTTGGCACAACAACAGGCATCGCCTCTTCGGGCGACGCATCTGTTGCATCATTCGATGCCGGGTTGGCCTGGTTGTTATCCATGCGATCTCGGATTGGTCATATCGGTCGACGGTGATGTTTCCTGCGATGGCAATGCGCGCATCACTCAAACATCCACGGCGATAAAGACGTGTCCACCCGTCCTTTGCATGCTTGTGGGTTCTGAGAACCCTTTGGAAGATTGTCAGTCTTGGGAAGACTGCGCCAACAGATCAACCTTATTCAATCCCTTACGGCATGGAAGCGCAAACCCGTTCATCAATGATGGCATGGCGCCAACACCTATGAATGTGAGCGCGTGGTAGCCAGGTTGACAAAAGGGCGCAAAACCGGGCAAGGCCCACCCATCAAGCAACAAATCAAACCCGACCCGTTCTCATGGCCAGCGCCCATCAACAAACCGCGATCATCATACCTGCCCGCTATGGCTCATCCCGTTTTCCGGGCAAGCCAATGGCAAAGATTGCTGGCACCGCCATGCTGGAGCGGGTCTGGCGCATCGCTAAGGCGGTAGAGCGGGTGGATGCGGTTTATGTCGCCACTGATGACGACCGAATTGCCAAGCTAGTCACCGATTTCGGCGGTGAGGCGGTGATGACCCCGACCACTTGCCGGAACGGGACGGAGCGATCACTGGCGACCCTGGCAGAAATCGACGTACAGCCAGATATCGTCTTGAACCTTCAGGGCGATGCGGTCCTAACCCCACCCTGGATTTTGCAGGCGCTGGTTGATGCGATGCAGGATGATGTCGGCCTCACGATGGCAACCCCGGCGGTACGAATGACGGCAAAACAAGTGGCAGATTTGGTCGCCGCGAAAGCTGACGGCCAAGTTAGTGGCACCACCGTCACCTTCGACAGCAAATACCGCGCCCTCTACTTCTCCAAACGGGTAATCCCCTATGTCCGTGGGCGATCAGATGCACCGCCGATCTACCGCCACATTGGCTTATATGCCTATCGCCGGGATGTGCTGGAAACGCTGTGCGGCCTGGAGCCAGGACCGCTTGAGCAGGCAGAGCAATTGGAACAACTGCGCGCCCTCGAAAACGGCATTGGTATCCAGGTAGTTGAAGTTGATTACCGAGGTCGAACCCATTGGTCGGTCGATGCCCCAGAGGATGTGGTGAAGGTTGAAGAGCTAATCGCCGAGGAAGGCGAGCTGGTCGACCTCACCTGACCATTCAGAACCGCCTGGCGCTGAAAATAGGAAGCCCGTTATGAACCTGCTACTCGCCCGTCACGGCAACACCTTTGGTCCCGGCGATACACCCGTCTGGGTTGGTGCCGACCAGGATTTGCCCCTAGTTGAAACCGGCAAGGCCCAGGCTGAAACGCTTGGCAAGGCGTTGGCGGAAGCCAAACTGGTGCCAACCCGCATTGTCGCTGGCCCGCTCAAGCGAACGGTCGAGTATGGGGAAATCATCTCAACCCTCATTGAGGGCCCATCAGTTGAGATCGATCCACGGCTTCGTGAGATCGACTATGGCAGCTGGGGCGGCAAAACCACCGAGGACATCATCGCCAAACATGGTGAGAGTTCAGTCCAAGCCTGGAATGCCCGTGGCCAATGGCCAGAGCGCGGTGATTGGCAGCCCGATTTAAGTGATCTGCGCCGTGATCTGAAGTTGCTGGTCAATGATATCAGCGGTTCGATGGGGCCGGATGAGACGGTTCTGATCATCTCCTCAAACGGTATTTTACGGTTCTTCCTGGATATGGTGCCGGGCGCTTTCGCCCTCCGTGCCCGCGATGAAACCTTGAAGACGGCGACCGGCGCCATTTCCGCCATCGGCCAAGATGGTGGCGCCTGGATAGAGCGGTTTTGGAACCAAAAACCCACTGCCGACCTGCTTAAAGGGCTAATGCCAGCCGAGGCGGACCAGCCGGTCGCTTAAGAATTTTTCTCGAAACTGCGGTCAAGGCTTGCTAGACAACCGCCCGGCTGAGGCGGCCTGTCGCAGGTATCACCTGTTCGTCCCCCTCAGAACAAGACACAGAACAAGCGCAATCATATTTCAGCTTAAGGAATTGGAACCATGGAAGAAGCGACCACGCAGCTTCAAGCCGCAACCGACCAGGCCGTCCAGCTGGTGACCCAGTATGGCCTCGACGTCGTTGGCGCCTTTGTCATCCTTATCTTTGGCCTTATCGCCGCCGGTTGGGTCAGCAAGGCCGTCCGCACTGCCCTCAGCCGCGTTAAGCGGGTCGACAGCATGCTGCGCGGCTTCTTCGCCAGCCTCGCCAAATATGGCGTCATCGCCATCACCGTCATCGCGGTCCTCGAGCGGTTTGGCGTTGAAACGACCAGCTTTGTCGCCCTGATCGGTGCCGCCGGTCTTGCCATTGGCTTGGCCTTGCAAGGCACCCTGTCGAACGTCGCCGCCGGCGTGATGCTGCTTCTCTTCCGCCCGTTCAAAAATGGCGATTATGTTGAAGCTGCTGGCCTCGCCGGTACGGTTGCCGATGTCACCCTGTTCACCACCGAACTGACCACCCCTGACAATGTTCAGATCGTGGTGCCAAACGGCGATATCTGGGGTGCGGCGATCAAAAACTTCTCCCACCATGAAACCCGCCGCGTTCAACTGATTGTTGGCATTGGCTATGGCGATGACATGGATAAGGCGATGGGCCTGCTGCACGACGTGATTAAGGCTGATGACCGTATCCACGCTGATCCGGAGCCATTCGTCGCTGTCTCAAACCTCGGCGCAAGCTCGGTCGATATCACCGTGCGCGTCTGGTGCGATGCCGACAATTTCTGGCCAGTGACCTTCAGCCTGCCAAAGGCGGTGAAGGAGTCTTTCGACAAGAACGGCGTCTCCATCCCGTTCCCACAGCAAGACGTCTACATGCATCAGGTCGCCAGCTAAGACCTGCGACCTCAAGCGTATGGCAAGCCGTGGCATCACGGCTTGCCATCTTTTGTTGGGGGTCCCACTATCTTGAACCGATATGACCCCTGACATCATTTTCCTTTGGGTGCCGTTGATCACCTTCGGCATTTTCGCCGCCCGCTACATGCGGGTGCGCGCCTGGCAGATGGCTGCCTGGTATGGGGCCCTAATGCTCGTGGTGCTGGGCTGGCACTTACTTGAGTTACCCCAAGCCGTCACTGTCTCGGTCATTCTCTGGATCTTATACGCCTTTGTGGTGCCGCGGCTTTACGCGGTGACTTTTGGCGCCCTGCTACGCCGTGACTTCGATAAAGCGTTTAAGAGCGAGCGTTGGCTTCGCCTAGTCATGCCGGTCCCCTCCCTCGCCCGGCAGCGCCGCCTGATGCAGGCCTATGGCCTGATCCAAACCAACCAGGTTGAGGCAGGGCTAGATGCACTTGAGCAGATTGCCAATGGCACCGGCAAGGATGCCGCCAGCGCCGCCGCACAGCTGCACCTGATCAAAGGCGAGTATGAGCAGTTGGTTGAGATTGCGGCTGGCCCCGCCGGCCAGGCAGACCCGTCAGTTCGCCTTATGGGTATTCGGGGGCTCGCCGAAATTGGCCGATTAAGCGACGCGATTGAGGCTTACCGCCTTGAGGCCAACCGCTTCCAGGCATTCACAACGCCGATGGATCAGGCGATGACCAAGCTGAACCTATTCACCCATGCTGGTGATGTGGAAGCAGCTGAACAGTATTTGAACGGTGTGTTGCGCATCCTGCCCGATGCGGAGCGGCAGCTGATCGCTGCACGTGCTGCCTATTTCGCCGATGGCGATTGGACTGTCTTCAACGCGACCATGGAACGGCTGCGACCCAATATCGGCGGCGCAATGACGCCACGAATTGAGCAGTGGTTGGCCGGCGGCTCACAGCCGCGCCAAACGGTCAGTGATGAGGATCGGGAGAAGCTGCAGGCCCTAAGGCAAGAGCAGGTTAACGCCCGCGCCTACTACCAAACCCGGGTTAGCAAGCCGCTCGCAGCTTTGGCCTTTATGGGCCTCAATGTCCTGATATTTCTCTTAACCACGAGCTTTGGTGGTGAGATCAATATCGAGAGTGGCGTGCTGCAAGACGCCATCTTCGTTTACCCCTACATCGCCGAAACGGGTGAGTGGTACCGGTTGCTAACCGCCACATTCCTGCACCTGAATTATCTGCATGTCGGCTTTAATATGCTGGCCCTGGCGCTGTTTGGCTTCGCCGTTGAGAAGCGGATCGGCCATGGACGGTTTATCACCATCTATCTGTTGAGCGGCATCGGCTCCATGGTGGCCGCCGTCATCAATTATGAGATGTCTGAGGCAACTGAGCCCCTACTGGCCATGGGGGCGTCGGGATCAATCTTCGGCATCTTAGGCGCGGTTTTGGCCATGGCGATCCTGACCTACCGCCGGACCAAACTGTTCCAGGCACGCCAAGATGTGACCGCGATCCTAATGATTGTCGCCATTCAGACGGTGTTCGACTGGACCTATCTCGAAGGCTCTTCGCCGCTACACCTGTCCGGCCTGATCAGCGGTTTCGTCATCACCATGCTGATTGCACCGCGCGATAGTTTGGAACCAGCGCCGCCACCACCTTCGGGTGAGGCACCATCCGGCCCACCTAACCCGCCAGCCCCGCCCGCTCAAGACAGGTAAGCAGGCTGCCCTCGCCACGTTTGACGGCGGCTGTATCACCAAGGCGACGATCTAGGACCAGGCCAATCATGGCATTGATGGCACCGACCACACCCAGGGCGTCGTCGTTAAAGGCCGGGCCGCCAGCCGCCCAATAGCTGTCCAAAACCTGCTGATCCAACCAGCCAAGGGTGACCCAATGGGCAAAGTCGACAGCCGGCAAGTCCCACCCACTCTCAGCGAAATCGACGAGCCCAATGCCGGTTCCACCGGCAAACAGCATATTGGTCGGGTTCACATCACCATGGGCCAGCACCGGGGTTTCACAGGCTTCAAGCAACTGGCGATAGCGGGCACGCAACCGTTTGGCGATCACCTGATCCTCCGCTGACAGTTCATGCATCATCTCATCGAACAGCCAGTCCCGGCGGCTGGTCGCCACCAGCTCCTCCGTGGACGGTCGGGCATCGGGACGCGATAGGCTTAAACCATGATAGGTGGCCAACCCAGCACCCAACGCCATGCTTAGCGCCTGCTTTTCAGCCGATGACATGGCCTTGTATCGGGCCTCATACATCCGCTCACCGGGCAGTTGATCCATCAGCAACCAGCAGGAGAAGCCGCCGCGCAGTGCATCAAATTCGCCATGTCCGTGATAGGCCGGCAGGGCAAGTACATCGCCTCGGTAGCCTTCAAAAAAAGTTAGCGCCGCAGCTTCACGCCGGATCAGGTCACGGCCATCGCCGATGCCGCCCTCGGTCCGCGACAACTTTAGAACCTTACCACCGGGTAGGTCATAGACCTGGCCCCACAGACCATCGCCAAGGGGCTCACCGAACTGGCCATCCAAAGCTTGGGCAACCAACGTAGCAATGTCATGTGGATCTGCCATGTCGATATCTCCAGCGCCCACACCATCCTGGTGGGGCGATAGGCTTGATGATAGCTAGACGAGATAAGGGCCAGCGACCGCTGCCCAAAGTAAGAGATAGGTACAACTGCGTTGAGTAACACTGATGCCATTCTAGAAGGCAAGGATGAGGACGATGCGGTAGCCACACCCAGCGTGTCTGAGCGGCCCCAACGCTTACGCAACGCACTTATCCTGATTGTACAGATTGCCGTATCAATTGGCTTGCTGGCCTGGGTGCTAAGCGACGTGGATATCGCCAGCCTTGGCAACGCGATCGCCGGTTTGAACCCCTGGTTCATGATCGCGGCAGCAGCCGTACTACCGTTGCATATCCCGGCCAATGCCTGGCGTTGGCGTTACGTTTGGCCCCCGGGCAACCAATCACCTTCACTCGCTACCTTAAGCCACCTGATCACCATTGGGCTGTTCTTCAATCAGGTCCTGCCGCCGCCGGTTGGTGGCGATGCGGTTCGCACGGTGGCGGCGAGGCGCTATGGGTGCAGCTTGCCAACCGCCGCCCTCAGCATTCTGATTGAGCGGACCTGGGGCCTGATCGTGGTCACCTTGATGATCTTGCCCACCCTGCCCCTTCTGATGCCAAACCAACTGCCCAGCGGCCAGAGCCCGTGGACGAGCGCTGCACTGCTAACGCTGTTGGCTGGACTGGGATTGGTTGCAACCTTCTACATTTTTCTCTGGGGCTGCCGACGGTTGGAGGCGCGGTTACAGCGACCGCTGATCCTCAAACTGCTTGAGCAATGGCGGGTTTCAACGCTTCAACCTGGCCGGGCCATTGTGTTGTTGATGCTATCGGTGATCGGTCAGGCACCGCCAATCATCGCGATAGTTCTTATCGCCATGGCCTTGCCGGTTGGGATTGATCCTACCAGCGCACTATTGGTGGCCCCATTGGCCCTGTTTGCGACGGTCATCCCGCTATCCTTCGCCGGGTGGGGTGTCCGCGAAGGGGTGATGGTGACTGCGCTTGCGGGCCTTGGCGTCAATTCTGCCGCTGCCCTCTCGCTATCCCTCACCTTCGGCATGCTACTTCTACTGATCTCACTGCCGGGCGCCTTGCTTTGGCAATGGCGACGACCGGTTAAGGGCTGATTGACCAACACCTTAACGATCCGCGCATTAAGTTTTCAGTAGCTTGAGCAGGTCACGATGCGGGCATGAGCCAGCCCGCTTCCAGACCCAACACCTCTGCGTTCCAGCAGGATACGCCCCGGCAACGCAATGTCATGACGACGGATGGCGCCAGCGCCTCACGTCAGGCGGCACCCGCTGCTGTCTATGAATATCAGGCGCGTGTTGATGGGCGTTGGCAGATCCAACAGGTCTTCAATGATGAGCCGGATGCCATTGGCGCCGCCCAAACAGACATCATCGCCGAACGTCACGCCCATGTCCGGGTTCTGAAGACCTGGCCAAATGATCCTGATCTGAACCTGAAATCCCGTGTGGTCTACACAAGGGAGACGGTCATTGAGAACACACGAAAGCCAGGCCAGCTGGGTAAGCCGCCTGCCAATCCGCCGCTCTGCCGTGACCCACATGACTTGTATGAAGCAGGTGCCAGGCTAACCCTGAACCGTCTGTTCGCTGGCTATTGTGATGAGCATGGCCTGCTGGTTTCAGACATCCTATATGACAAGCGGTTGCTCGACCGATTACTGCAGCACTCCTCCCTGATCGGTCAGGCGATCAACCTGACGGCACAAGCGCAGGCCAAGACCAAGAACCTGCGCAGGCGCAGGCGCCAGACGATCATGGATATCGTCCAAGCCATGCGCCAAGTGACCCAGGCGATGCCACGGCCGCCCGCCGATGCCGATGCCATGCTGGCAGAGCGGTTGCAGTTCCTGCCGGACCTGCGCGACCTGCCGCCTGAGGAACTAGCCAATCAACGGCGTTTACTATCCCACGCATTACTGATGCGGGTGAAACGTGAGGGCTCAACGACTGACCAGTTCATCTACGCTCTCAGCCTGATTGATCTCTATCATGATCCCATGCTGGACGAAGCCGTGGACCTGCTGCTGTCTGATCTGGTCCATGCGAGTGAACTGTCCGAAACCATCACCGGCCTCAGCAGCAATCTGGGCGAGCGGCTGATCCGCCTTATGCGCCTGGCTGAGGGCGCTGAGCTAACCGAAGACGGTAAGCGACCGACCAAGGATCAAGAGCTCAACATCGCCATCGCTAGGCTGCGCGTCGCCTTGAAGCGTGGCCGCCTCCCCTCGCTGCGCCACCATCTGATTGATCAGGTGAACTCAGTTCTGACCAGCGGCAACGCCCTCGAAGCGCGGGATGAGAATACCGATGATCAGCTTTACCGAATGGTGCTCGAGACGGCGGCCCGGTTCTATCACCTGTTGGAGGAACCCGACTTCGTTGAGGCAATCACCAGCCGCTTCCACCGCCATAGCGAGATTGAGTGTAATGACCGGGTCGCCGCTGCCCGCCATGTCTCCAACATCCTAGAGCAACCGGGCCTCACCATCCTTTATCAGGCCACACTCTATAAGCTCTTCGAAGACCCTGATTTGCGCCGCTATCTGATGGGCCATATTCGTGAGGTGCTGGAGCACAGCATTGATCTAAACATGCTGCTACCCGCAAAGATGAGCCACCGCGCCCGCCTTGCCCGCATGCGCGCTGCCTTTGATTCAATCGCCCGGATGCCAGCCTCACCAGAGTGGCGGCGCAGCACGCTGAGCCTCGTGGATGAGGCCATGTGGCTTTACATTGAAGAAAGCGGCATTACGGCCAAGCCGAGCCATGACCCGGCCACGGCAAGAGACCAGATCTTCAAGCTGGCAGAGCTCTGCAGTGCCGATATCCTGCCCGAGGGATCGGCCCTCAATCACTTACGTGATCGACTTCTAAAGCAAGTTCGCCATCCGGATTTCGATAAGAAGCTAACCGTCGATATCTCTGACCCGATCCGGGCAGAGGCCGCCAGAAAAGCATTCAAACAGAAGTTCGCCGCAACCGGCCTCCGCACCTGATGCCAACGGGGACTTGATTGATCCATCATCGCTCTCCACGTTGGGCTTAACGTAAGTCCCAACGCTCGAGAGACCGATTGCCATGGCCCTTCTTCACTCACCCGCCGCTGAAAACGGCTTGATCGGCCCTGATTTTGCCCTGCCGGATCTTCAAGGGGACACCGTCACCCGGGATGGTGTGATGGGCGAGCACGGGCTCGTCGTGGCCTTTATCTGCAATCACTGCCCCTATGTGAAGGCGATCATCGATGGTCTGGTGAGTGACGCGAAGGAACTTCAGGAGGCTGGTATCGGCGTGGTTGCCATCATGCCGAATGACTTCCGATCCTACCCTGATGATGCGCCGGATAAGATGGCGGCCTTCGCCAAGCAACACGGCTTCACCTTTCCCTACCTGCTTGATGAGGATCAGTCGGTCGCCCGGGCCTATGACGCGGTTTGCACACCCGATTTCTTTGGTTTGGACGGGAATGGACAGCTGGCCTATCGCGGCCGCCTGGATAGCCGCCGCAACCCAAATGAAAGCGACCGTGGGCAGCTTGAGCTGCGCGATGCCATGCTGGCCTTAGGCAAAGGCGAGAACCCACCAGAGGCACAGATGCCCTCCATGGGCTGCTCTATCAAATGGCGGATTAGCTAAGCCAGCCAACGACGTCTTCATCCGGTCACAATGCGCAACGCGTATATGCGAGACTGCTAAAGCGACTTGCGTATGTCGTTGAAAACCCCAGGTTATTCATATGACTATTGGGCAGTGATCTAGCGCTGCGTTGAGCCGGGAGCATGTATGGCGTCGCTTTTCGAGGGTTTTGAAAGCGCGTTTCAACAGGTGGGGGATGTAACCCTCCATTATCGGCGGGCCGGGTCCGGCCCACCCCTGGTGCTGCTGCATGGATATCCCGAAACCCATGTGATGTGGCACAAGATTGCCCCGATCCTGGCCGAGGATTTCACCGTCATCCTGCCTGACCTGCGGGGCTATGGGGATAGTGACAAGCCTGCGGGTGGTCCAAAGAACGGCGATCCTTCCCACCTCTTTTACGCCAAACGACAGATGGCCGCCGATATCGTCGGCCTTATGGATGCGTTGGACATCGGGCGATTTGACCTGGTGGGTCATGACCGGGGCGCGCGGGTCGCGCACCGGCTATGCCTCGATCATACCGATCGGGTCAGGCGCGTGGCCTTTCTCGACATTGTCCCCACACATGCGATCTTCACCGGCACGGATCAGGCCATCGCCACTGGCTTCTATCACTGGTTCTTCCTAATCCAGCCGAGCCCCCTGCCAGAGACCATGATCGGCCGTGATCCAGCTTGGTGGCTGCGGGCCAAGCTTGCGGCCTGGGCTGAAAGTTTCGACAGCTTCGACCCCGCCGCCGTGGCGGAGTATGAGCGGTGTTTTGCTGACCCGGCCGCCATTCACGCCAGTTGTGAGGATTACCGCGCCGGGGCAACCAGTGACCTTGAGCATGACGCCGCTGATTTCGGCCAGAACCTCGTCACCTGCCCCGCCCTGGTGCTTTGGGGGCAAGGCTTCATCGGTAAGCGTTTTGAGGTGATGCCACTTTGGCAGCGCTATGCCACTGATTTACGGGGGCAGGCTCTCAACTGCGGTCACTTCCTGCCAGAGGAAGCGCCGACCGATACCCTGCTCAGCTTGAAGCAGTTCCTAACCAGCTCAAACCCGTGAGGCCTGACTGTTATCGGCGGCCATAGGGCGGATCAAACCAGCCTGGTGGTCCAGCACGCCAGCGGTGAATTCGAGACCCAACAGCCGGGAGCGATCAACCGGACCCGGTAGCCGCAACCCATCCATTAACTCAGCACTAAAGCCAAATTGGACGTAATAGGGCCGATCCCCAACCAGAACCACGGCGGGGTAACCCAGGGCCCGGGCGCGCATCAGGCCATGGTGGATCAATCGGCTGCCATAGCCCGTACCACGCAGGTCACTTTGCACCGCAATTGGGCCTAGTAGCGCGGAAACCGAACCATCCGGTAAAACTGCTGGCCAAAATCGAATGCTGGCCGCCACCTCGCCCGAGCCGGGCGCATCCGGTGGCTCAATGACAAAGCCAAGCGGCGCAATTGGCGGGATGCCATCGCGAAACCTATAAGCCGTCTTGGTAAGGCGATTGGGGCCAAAGGCACGGTCATTCAGCCGTTCAATTGCGGCGCCATGGCTAGGCCGCTCAGCCACCACATCCAGCAATTTGATCATCGACGTCTCGCCGTCATCCCGGCCGATCATCGGCCCCAGTACTCAATAATCATGAGTACCGGCTGATAAGCCGACTGTCAGCCCCGTTCCGTGCTTGGCAGCCAATCGCCACCGTGGCAGCGGCACAACAACCATGGTAATCCTGCAACACCCTGCCCGGAAAGCCTTAAAAATAAAGGTTTATGGTGGTGTCAGAGAGCTGATAGCGGTGAATCGGCATGGCTTATGTCGTCCACCACCTTTTGCGAGCGGACACCGGCCAAAAATCAGGGCCGTCGGCTGCACGAACGTTTCGATAATTTGTGACGTTGGCGCGCTGTCGGAAGTTCCGCTAGTATCTCGGCGTTATCTCTGGCGCGGTGGTTCTCACCGCCCAAAAACGTCGGGCGCAGCTTTATCAGGCGTAGAAACTGTTTCGACGTCATCACCATTGGGGAAGATCATGAAATTCAAGAATTTGATCGGTGCCTTCGCTGGCATCACCTTGCTTGCCGGTTGTGCTGCTGCAACCAGCATCAACGACGTTGAGAAGCTCAACGACACCGCTGCTGTTGGTAGCGAGTTCACCCGCGCACTCGCTAGCGAGTACCGTGAGCTGGCTAACTTCGAGCAATTCGAAATGTTCGATTACCGCGATGCCCGCTACCACGCCGCTAAAGGCCTGGCTGCTGCTTCCGGTGAAGTTGTTCTGCCATCCGAGCTGAGCGAGCGTTACATCGAAGCCGCTGACGCTGGTGAGCTTTCCGCTGCTCGCGGTCGCCTGATGTCAGTGTTCAACCGCGATGCCCGCAACCTGTTCCCGAACGAAGCTGCGGTTGCACAAACCCGCTTTGATTGCTGGCTCGAGCAGCTGGAAGAAGGCTTCCAGCTCGACCACATCCGCGCTTGCCGTGAAGAGTTCCGCGCTGCACTGGCTGCGATCGAAGACAAGCTGAATGCTGGCCCAGCTGTTGCTGCTGCTTCACCTGACCGCTTCATCGTCTTCTTCGGCTTTGACAGCGTTGAGATCCCAGCTAGCGCTGCCAGCATCCTGGCGAACGCTGCCCGGGTGATCGGCGACAGCGACGGCGCAGTTGTCGACATCGTTGGCCACGCTGACACCTCCGGTGCTGCTGCTTACAACCAGGCCCTGTCTGAGCGTCGCGCAGCTGCGGTTCAATCCGCTCTGTCCTCACGCGGTATTGATGTTGGCTCCATGACCACCTCTGGTCGTGGTGAGCGTGCCCTGCTGGTGGAAACCCCAGACGGCACCCGTGAGCCATCCAACCGTCGCGCTGAAATCATCCTGCGCTAAGACCGATCCAAGATCGGTTAGCTAAACGAATAAGAGGGGCCGGTATCACCCGATACCGGCCCTTTTCTTTGCCCAGGCGCCATACAAGGCTGGGCTTTTGGGTGTTGTATGCGCGCAGACTGACCTATATCTGAGCGCAGGAACCAAGGTTACGTTGGGCCGCAAGGCCACCAGGACCCAGTTAATGAGCAGCTATACCGCCACCACCTTCGACATACAGGTTGAGGTTGAGCCTGAGTTTCTCAATGAGCGCTCATCGCCAACAGAGAACCACTATGTCTGGGCCTATCATGTGCGGATTGAGAACCAGAGTGAGCGACGCGTGCAACTGCGCAGCCGCTACTGGCGTATCACCGATGCCAATGGCCATGTGCAAGAGGTGCGTGGCCCCGGCGTTGTGGGGGAAGAGCCATGGCTGGAACCGGGCAGCAGCTTTGAGTACAGCTCCGGCGCCCCGCTCACCACGCCCAGTGGGATTATGACGGGCAGCTACTCGATGGAGGATGAGAGCGGCGATCAGTTCGATATCGATGTGCCCGCTTTCTCGCTCGACAGCCCACACCAGGCTGTTCGACTGAATTAACAGGGACTTAGACCCCCGAAACGGTCACACGCAGCAATAACGCAAAAATGAACGTTTTTTGCGCCGTATTGACCGCAGATATGGAAAAGTGGCGCTTGATTAGTGCGAAGCTAAGCTGGCGTACTATCTCTAATGGCTGGCAGTTGTGCCGCAACCTGCTGGGAAGGCAGAAAAGCAGATGAACGAGTTCTCTAAAACCAAACCCACGGCCGAAACCGGTCAGGTCACCACCGCTGATGCGCCAAAGGAAACGGCCCCTAGCCGTGAAGAGGCGGAAGCAGCAGTCGCGACCCTTATCCGTTGGATTGGCGACAATCCGGAGCGTGAGGGGCTGATCGATACGCCATCACGGGTCATTCGCGCCTATGAGGAACTGTTTGTCGGCTATACCCAAGACCCGATGGATATCCTCAACACCACCTTTGATGAGGCTGGTGGCTATGACGAGATCATCGCGCTGACCAACATCCAGATTAACTCGCATTGTGAGCACCATATCCTGCCAATCACCGGCCAGGTGCACGTTGCTTACCTGCCAAACCAGAAGGTTCTGGGCCTATCAAAACTGGCCCGCCTGGTTGATGTATTCGCCAAGCGCCTGCAGATTCAGGAGCGCCTGACCGCGCAAATCGCCGACACTATTCAGGAAGCGCTGCAACCGCGCGGTGTCGCCGTGGTCGTTGAAGCGACCCACCAATGCATGACTATGCGTGGTGTGAAGAAGCAGGGTGGGATCATGAAGACCAGCCGTATGATCGGCGCTTTCCGTGATGACCCAGAAACCCGTCGTGAGTTCTACGCGATGATTGATCGTGGCCGGGACTAACAGGGCCAACAACTCTTTAAATTATCGCGGATAGCTGTGTCTGGGCTGGACAGGGCAGGCGCTTTGCCGTTTGCTCGACAGTCGTAAGGTCGCCTGTTTGTGCTGTTTGGCGCTCGCGGCCGCGTGTTTTGCCCAAACCAGGGTCCTTAGGGTGACCAATGTCACCCCGTGTCACCCAATGATCAATTTCCGCCTCATCTTCTTTGTGACCGGCATTCTGGTCACCACGCTCGGCGCCACCATGTTGGTGCCGGCGGCGGTCGATCTGGTCTTGGGCAACCCGGATTGGAAGGTCTTCGCCACCTCCTCTGCCATTACCATCTTCCTCGGCGGCTTGCTGATGCTGACCAATCGCAGCTCTACCAAGGGCACGATGCGGGCACGGGAAGCCGTGTTGATGACCAATGTGGCCTGGCTCTCCCTATCGATCTTCGCCGCCGTACCACTGGCCCTGTCAGAGCTTGAGCTGAGCGTCACCGACGCCTTCTTTGAGGCGGTGTCCGGTATCACGACCACCGGTGCCACGGTTATTACTGGGCTTGAGGAGGCGCCACCGGGCATTTTGCTCTGGCGGGCTGTTCTACAGTGGCTAGGTGGGATCGGTATCATTGTAATGGCGATCTCAATTCTGCCCATGCTGTCCATCGGCGGCATGCAGCTATTCCAGCTGGAATCTTCCGAGACGTCTGAGAAGGCGCTACCGCGCACCGCGCAGTTGGCCTCAGCAATCGGCCTTTTCTACACCGCCCTAACCTTGCTTTGCGCGATCTGCTACGGGCTTGCCGGCATGGGGTCATTTGATGCCGTGGCCCACGCCATGACCACGATCTCAACAGGTGGGTTTTCGACCCGGGATGGCTCAATTGGTCATTTCGATAGTGTGGCCATCGATACCATCGCGATCACCTTCATGATCACCGGTGGCCTGCCCTTTATCCTGATGATCATGGCGTTGCGCGGGAATTGGCAGCAATTTGTCTATGACCGCCAGGTCCACTGGTTCCTGGCGATCCTGGCCGTCGCAATCATCGTCATGACCCTCTACACCACCGGTCGGGAAATCGCCGATAACCCAGGCCAGGCCTTACGTCTCTCCGCCTTCAACGTGGTGTCGGTGATGACCGGCACTGGCTATGCAACCGACAGCTATGATGGCTGGGGCGCGTTCCCGCTGATGGCCTTCTTCTTCCTGATGTTTATCGGCGGCTGCGCTGGATCGACCACCTGCGGGGTGAAGATCTTCCGGTTTCAGGTGCTATACGCCGTCGCAAAGGCCCAGCTGCTGAAGCTGTTGCAGCCCCATGGTGTCTTCATAGCTTACTATAACGGGCGCCCGATCCCCGATGATGTCCCGCTCGCGGTGATGAGCTTCTTCGCCATGTTCGGCCTAGCCTTCGGCCTATTGGCAGTGGCTCTGGGCATTTTGGGCTTGGACTTCCTGACCGCCATTTCGGGTGCGGCGACCGCCATTTCCAATGTTGGGCCTGGTTTGGGTGCAAATATCGGCCCGGCGGGCACCTTCCAGCTGCTGCCAGATACCGCCAAATGGCTACTCGCCTTTGGCATGTTGCTCGGTCGGTTGGAGTTGTTCACCGTGCTGGTGCTGTTCCTACCGCATTTCTGGCGCCGCTAAGCACCAGATTTACGCTGCGATAAGGGCACCCAGATTGCGCTGAAGCTGGGCAACGAAGGCCCGATCCAGATCCGCAATCGTCAGATCCATCAGATCGATGAGCGCGCGCTCGCGTTGATCAAGCGTACTTTGGTCATCAAGGCGTAACCGCCCCTCGGCCCGCGCCTCGGCAAAACCACTCAAATCCCAGAAGGGTGAGACCGCATCCATCCGAACAGCGAAATTCGCGAAATACTCATAAACCGGTTGGCTGACGGTGATGGGCCCAAGGCGCTTGCCACCTGCAACCTGCTGCTCGGTCATGCTGGCATCATGGATGACCAGCAAGGCCTCACCATTGTTTGCCACTGGCTGAATGCGCCGCTTAGCCCATAGATCCATCGCCTCATAGGGCGGCTGGACCAGCTTATGCTCAACATGGGGTGGGAAGAATTTAGGTTGGTAGTTATTGCGCACTTCAAGCTGGGCCACATCGAAGCGGATGGGGCGCAGCTGCTCAAAGGTCAGACGTGGCAGGTCGGCGGTTGGCGGTGGTGAGGCACAACCCGCAACCGTCACGGTAACACTGGCCAGGCCACCCTGAATGAGGCGGCGACGATTGATCACCAGTTGCCGATCAGCCTTCTGGCCAGGGTTAGCCATCGTCATCTTTGAAATCCTTAATCGTCATGTCGTCCCGCAGGATATCGCCGAGAGGGACGGCGTAGAGCGTGCTGCAGAACTCACAGGTGACCTCAAGTGCCTTACCATCAACGGTGTCCGGATTATCCGCACCGTCCTCACCCTCAACCGGCAGGGCCATATCCTTCAGCGCATCGGGTGGTAGCCCCTTCAGCATGCGACGGATCTTCACCTCATTGCAGCGGCACTCGCGCTCAACTGCCGACCGCTCAAAAACACGGACGCCATCCTCATTAAACAAGCGATACAGCAGGTCATTGGCCGGTAAGCCCGCGTCCACCATCTCATCGGTGGTAAGCGATCCCAGCATCACCATCGCCCGGCGCCAGCCATCTTCTTCATCATTACCGAGGCGGCGCTGAACAATCGCCTCCTGGTCGTCGGGCATACGCTGCAGCATTAGGCCACCGGCGCGCCAATGGCCGTGATGGTGCTGCACCTTAACTGAGACGCCGGTATCCAACTGCTCTGACTGCTTGAAGTAGTTCACTGTGCAATCGGCGATGCTGTCGCCGGTCAGCTCGGTGATGCCCTGATACCGTTCAGTATGATCACCCTGATCTACGGTGAAGGCGAGATACCCCTTACCCAGAAGCTTGTTCAAGCCGATTGCATGGGAAGGCCGCTCGCCGTCTAGCTCCACATCTTTCAGCAGCTCGGCCAGCTTCTCTTCATCGAACTTGGCATAGCCGCGTAGCTTACCGTCGCTGGTCACATCGGTAACCAGCATGGGCACGGCACCATCGCCCCGGGTCTGTAGGGTGAAGATACCCTGATACTTAAGGGCGGAAGACAAGACCACGGTGACCGTCAGCGCCTCAGCGAGCAGATCGCTGATCACCAAGGGGTAGTCATGGCGACCCAAGATATCGTCCAGCACCTCATCCAAGCGAACGAGACGACCGCGCAGATTGGTCGCCTCGAGCTGAAATGGCTGAATGATATCGGTGTCTTGCTTAAACGAGGCCTCTAATCGAGCTGATTCTGGGCGGTCGGATTGTGGTGTCTGATCGTCCATTGGGATTAGTGATCTCGTCTCAGTAACTAGAGTGCTTTAACCAGTAGCTTTAGACCGCCAGCGATCATACCGCCAGTGGCGCATCACCCAGCAGGCACCAGTGCAAGATACCCTTTTGCGAGTGTAGGCGGTTCTCCGCTTCA
The DNA here is from genome assembly GCA_019192455.1 of Alphaproteobacteria bacterium SS10. Lineage (NCBI taxonomy): Bacteria > Pseudomonadati > Pseudomonadota > Alphaproteobacteria > Alphaproteobacteria bacterium SS10. The sequence continues at coordinate 64,233 of JAHCML010000003.1, read as the reverse complement.
TCAAAGACCACGGAGTGCGGGCCTTCAATAACGGCGTCGGTGACCTCTTCACCCCGGTGTGCCGGCAGGCAATGCATGAATAGTGCATCATCTTTCGCCAGTGCCATCAACGCCTCGTCCACCTGGAATGGTGCCAAGAGTTGATTGCGGGGAATGCCATCTCCTTCCTGGTGCATGGAAGTCCAGGCATCGGTAACCACGCAATCCGCGCCTTCCGCCGCCGCTTTGGGGTCATGCATGACCGTGACCGTGCCGGTGGCACCGGCCACCTTCTCACCCTCAACCCAGTCGGTGAGCCACGCGGGCGGCGCTAGTTCGGCGGGACAGGCAAGCCTAAACTCAAAGCCGAGTCTAACCGCTGCCTCAGCCCAGCTGGCGGCCACATTGTTGCCGTCGCCGGTCCATGCAACCACCTTGCCGGTGATCGGGCCGCGATGCTCTTCAAACGTCATGATGTCGGCGATGATCTGGCAGGGGTGGGTGTCATCGGTCAGGCCGTTGATCACCGGGATCGTGGCATGTGCGGCCAGTTCGGTCATCTTACGCGGCATATCGGTGCGCAGCATGACGGCATCAACATAACGGGAGAGCACCCGCGCCGTGTCCGGCACAGTTTCACCACGGCCCAGCTGCATGTCGTTGGGCAGCAGGTTCACCGTGTGGCCGCCCATCTGGAACATGCCGACATCGAATGAGACACGGGTCCGGGTCGATGATTTCTCAAAGATCAGCGCCAAGCTCTTACCCTTAAGGGTTGGGGTTTCCTTCCCCGCTTTCAGCGCCTTTTTATAGCTCGCGCCCAAATCGACCAGGTGCCGAAGTTGTTCGCTCGTCAGGTCCCGGATTTCCAGGAAGTGCCGCCCTTTCAGGCCAGGTTGGATCATGGTCATTGGCTCAGCGCTCCCAGCGCTTTAGCGATCGCGGCGACCGCCTCATCAATATGGGTTTGTTCGATGGTGAGTGGCGGCAATATCCGCACCGTGTTGTCACTTGCGGGCACGGTCAGTAGATGCTGATCACGCAGTGCCTGGACCAGGTCACCGGCGGGCAACTCATCCTTAAGCTTGATGCCCAGCATCAGCCCCTTACCGCGCACGGTTTCAATCACCGGGAATTGGTTGTGCAGGCCGGTCAACGCCTCTTGAAGCGCTTTACCCTTGGCCACCACTTGATCAAGGAAGCCAGGCTCAAGCATCACATCGAGCACCGCATTGCCAATGGCGGTTGCCAGCGGATTGCCGCCATAGGTTGAGCCATGGGTACCGGCAACCATGCCGGATGCAGCCTCGGCCGTGGTTAGGCAGGCCCCCAGCGGAAAGCCGCCGCCAATACCTTTTGCGGCACACATCACATCGGGGGTGATGCCAGCCCATTCATGGGCAAACAGGCGGCCAGTTCGGCCCATCCCACACTGTACCTCATCAAGATAGAGCAGCAGATCATGTTGGTCACATAGGCCACGGACGGCTTTGAGGAACTCGGGATCTAGCGGGCGAATACCGCCCTCACCCTGCACAGGCTCCAAATGGATTGCCGCCGTGTTGGGGCCAATTGCATCCTCAATCGCAGCCAGATCACCGAATGGCACCACATCAAAGCCATCAACGAGAGGGGCAAAGCCCTCAATCATCTTGGCCTGGCGGGTGGCGGAGATACCAGCCAGGGTCCGGCCATGGAACGCACCATCCAAACAGATGATCCGATACCGATCAGGCTGTCCCTTATGGTGGAAGTATTTCCGGATGACCTTCACCCCGCACTCCCAAGCCTCGGCCCCGGAATTGGTAAAGAACATCGTATCGGCGAAGGTCGCGGCGGTTAGCCGGGCGGCCAGCCGCTCAGCCTCCGGAATGCGGTAGAGGTTTGAGACGTGCCACAGCTTCTCACCCTGATCCTTAAGGGTTGCGACCAGATGCGGGTGATTATGGCCGAGGGCGTTAACGGCAATACCAGCGGCGAAATCCAGGTACTTCTCGCCATCGGTGGCGAAAAGGTAGGCGCCGTCCCCACGTTCAAAAGCCAATGGGGTACGGTTATAGGTTGGCATAACCGGTGGGAAATCGGTCTGCTCACTGCCTGCTGATTGGTTCGCTGTATTGGTCGCCATGGCGGATGGTTTTGTAATGGCTGACATTGGTTATGTCCTTGATTGGGTTCGATAGCACTGCGGCGCTCGAAAAAGAACCGGGTGTGGAAAAAGAAAATGGCCGGTCGCTGGATTGATGCGGACCGGCCATTGGTAAAAACAAACACTGGGATGACGTTATCGTCGTCGTCGGAACCCAGGCAGCACCAAAGCGGTCGCGGCCATACGGCGGCGACGGCGTCGGTTGGTGCTGTTTGTTGCGCTCAACATGTTCGTCTCAAAATCTCGAAATCAGCCTGATGTCAGGCGGTCGATTAATTCGACCATAGTTTCGTTGGCCTTGTCATTATCAATCTGACAGGTGCCAGCCGCCTCATGGCCGCCACCGCCATATTCGAGCATCAGTTTGCCGATATTCGACTTGTTGTCCCTATTAACAATCGACTTACCAACCGCGAAGACGGTGTTCTGCTTCTGCCGCCCCCACATGATGTGCATAGACACATCGCATTCCGGGAAGAGCGCATAAATGATGAAGCGGTTACCAGCGTAGAGGACTTCCTCCTCTCGCAGGTCGAGAGCAATCAGGTTGTCATACTTCTCAGAGCAGGCATGAACCTGGTTGATGTAGTTCTCGACATGCTCCTCATAGAGGTCCACACGCTCAGCAACATCAGGCAGGGCGAGGATATCGTCCACATCCTTATATTCGCGGCAGATATCCACGAGCTTCAGCATCAGCTGGTAGTTCGAAACGGTGAAGTTCCGGAACCTACCGAGGCCGGTGCGGGCATCCATCAGGAAGCTCAGCAGCACCCAACCTTGCGGGTCGAGGATCTCTTCCTCAGTGAAATTTGCGCTGTCGGCTTTGTCGACCGCCATCATCATGTCGTTGGAGACATTAGGGAACCGGGTCCGGCCGCCGTAATATTCGTAAACCACCCGGGCCGCGCTTTCGGCATGGGGGTCGAGGATATGGTTGTTCTTATCTTCGTTGCGATAGAACTCACTCACATGGTGATCAAAGCAGAGATGGACGCCATTCTGATAGGGCAAGTTACAGGTGATATCCCGCCGGCTAACCGGAATTTTGCCGTCCTGCATATCCTTTGGGTGCACGAATAAGATCTCATCGATCATATCCATTTCCCGGAACAAAACCGCGCAGACCAGCCCGTCAAAATCACTTCGCGTGATCAGACGAAACTTCTGTTGGCTCATGATGCGCCCATCGGGCGTCTTGGATGGTGGCTTGGCCGATAGATCCGACATGCTGCCTTCCCTTATTTGCGGGTGTTTTTAGCCCGGCCCTCTAGCGTCAAGGACCAACCCGCCATGTTTTTGCCGCATTCCCAACCCGGGCAACCTAACCCGGATTGGAGCCGATGCGAAGCCTAAGCCGCCATCTCGGTGGTCGAAAACTCAATCAGCCGATGCTTTTGGGCGACGGGTGCCAAGGATCAGACCCACAACAATCAGGGCGGTGCCGGCAAAATGATACCCGGCAAATGGCTCACCAAAGAGCATGACAGAGAAGGCCGTACCCATAATCGGCATCAGGTGGAAATAGAGCGAGGCGCGATTTGCACCGATCAGCTCAACCCCACGATTGAAGAAGAGGTAGGCGAGGAAGGACGGGAAGATGCCGATGTAAATCAGAGCAATGATGGTCTTTGGCGTGAACTCAATCTGCGCAACGAACAGATGCTCCCAGATAAAGAATGGCAGGATGAATAGGTTGCCGAGGGCAAACAGAGCCACCAGCATCGACATCGGGTGAATGCTTGGCTTCAACCGCAGACAGGTTGAGTAGATAGCGTAGAGAACCATCGCTAACAGGATTACCGCATCCCCTTGATTAACGGTGAGGTCTAACAGGGTCGCCAAATTCCCCTGCAGGATAATGGTCACCGCCCCCACCATCGCAAGCGCGATGCCTAGCCCCTGCCAGCGATTAACCCGGTCGCGAAACAGCAGAAACGAGAAGGCCGGGATCAGCAGGGGCACAGTGGCGTTCAACAGGAACAGGTTCACGGCCGTTGTTTTGTACTGGCTCCAATAGACCAGGGTGTTAAAGGCGGTAATCCCGAACACGGCCAATAGGATCAGCGGCCAAATCTTGGCCCGCATGGCGGGCAAATCGCCCGGCAGATGGCGCTAGGCGAGCGGCAAAACCAGCAAGAGAGCCAGGTTCCAGCGCCAGAACGCAGCGGCGACCGGTGGTAGGTCGCCATCAAAGGCAATCCATTTGCCGACGACCCCATTTCCTGCCCAAAACATCATGGTGCAGAACAGCAGCAACGGTGCTGTGCCATAGGCCCAGCGCGCAAAACCGACCGGGCTCAAACTAAAGGCGGGTTTGGCGTTATCAACCGAACGCCCCTGATCACTCATGGTCGCAACTTATAGCCGCTCTGCAGCATACGTAGTGCCAGGACAAGCAGAACCGCATTGGTCACAACGCCAACGATGATGCCGGTGGTTAAGTCACCATCCGCATGGCCGATGAAGCCCGCGCGGAACCCATCGATCATGTAGAAAACCGGGTTTAGGTGGGCCATGAACTGCCACTCACTCGGCAGGCGTTCGATTGAATAGAACGTGCCCGACAAGAAGGTCAGCGGCGTAACGATGAAGTTGGTCACGGCAGCGATGTGATCAAACTTATCCGACCAAATACCGCCGATCACACCCAGGGTGGAGAGCAACAGCGATCCGCTAATCGCGTGGAACAGGATCAATCCGGGATTGTGGATCGGAATACCGACAAAGATGACGAGCGAGATATAGATAAATAGCCCGACCACGATGCCTCTGGTAACACCGCCCAAAATCCACCCCATGGCCAGCTCAAGCGAGCTTAAGGGCGGCAGAAGCACATCAACGATATTACCCTGAACCTTGGCGATAATGACGGTGGAGGAGGTGTTGGCAAAGGCATTCTGTGTAATGCCCATCATGATCAAGCCGGGCGCCAGAAACTCCAAAAACGGCACACCGGCCACGCTTCGGTTCCCAGCATCAAGCGCCAGCGCAAACACGGTGTAGAACAGTAACGTGGTGATCACCGGCGCCAAAATGGTCTGGAGATAGACCTTGATGAAACGCTTCACCTCTTTGGCATAGAGCGTCCAAAACCCGATCCAGTTAACCCGGCCATGGACACGGGGCCCCAAATCACCATCAGGCATGGCCAAGCTCGCGGCATTGCTAGCGGCCAGATCGGCGGTGCCAGTGTCAGTCTTTGGGGCGGTCTCGTCGGGGGTCATACCGGTTCTTTATCGTTCTTCGGGCGATCTTGTTGTCTTTGAATATTGCCCAACCGGCCTGAATTCAAAGCTCTTGTTGGGCGCGACTGCCATGCAGCCGGCCCTGTAGCCCGGGTGACATGACGGTCACCACCGCTAAAGCCAAGGTGTGGCGCAGGTTGCGCAGGCACGAATTTTTGAAAACTGCCGCGGCGGTTTCGTTTGTCAGTTGATGCAATTCGGGTCAGGATTCCGGCTTAATGACACGGGCTAAAGGATAAGACACCATGAGCCGTGGGGATTCTGAACCAGGGCGGACCGGAAACCGCAGCAGCCATATCTCGCGCCGCGACTGTTTGCGCGCGGGCTTTGCCGCTGGCCTGGCCGGTGGTTTGGCTGGTTTGGCCAAGCATCCCGCCGTGGCGCAAAACCTTGCAGCCGGTATCACCCCATCAGCGCGTGGCTACTTCCATCCCTGGCTTAATGACCCAATTGTTGAGGCGGTCGCCGGTGGCGTACCGCCGCAACGGGTGCAGCTGACCCCCGATGGTCTGACCAGTGGGCTATGCGGTGCTGTCCAACACTACCGCGCCGTGGTCGAGGCTGGCGGCTGGCCAGTAATTCCTGATCCTGGCCTGGTGTTAGAGCGTGATGTTACCGACCGTGCGGTTGGCCTTCTGCGGCGCCGGTTGCGCCTAAGTGGCGATCTGCCGGGTGTGGCCGATCAGACCAGCGACACCTTTGATGTCAGCCTTGAGAATGCGGTTAAAGCCTTCCAATCTCGCCATGGGCTTGAGGCGGATGGTGCCGTGGGCCCGGCAACGCTGGCTGAACTGAACGTCCCGGCCAATGTGCGGCTGGCGACCCTGGTCATCAATGTGGAGCGGGCCCGGCAATGGGCGAAGGATTATGGCGACCGCTTTATCGCCGTGAACATCGCCGCCGGTCGTCTGCATCTGATTGAGGGTGGCAACACTGTTTTCGACACCCGTGTAATCGTCGGCCGGATTGATCGGACCACGCCGATTATCCATTCCAAGATTACGCGCCTCGACTTCAACCCGTTCTGGTATTGCCCGGACAGCATCGCCCGTCGCGATCTACTGCCCGCGATCCAAACCGACCCCGACTACTTCTTCAATAACGGTATTCGGGTGCTGACCAGTTTTAGCAACGGTGCCGAGGAGATCCCGCCGGAGGAGATCGACTGGTTCTCCTATGACGGTATCGACAACCTGCCCTACAAGTTCCGCCAGGACCCCGGCCCTTGGAATGTGCTTGGCCCGGTGCGGTTCAACTTCAACAACAACCACTCCGTCTATCTGCATGGCACCTCGAATGAGGAGCTGTTTGAACAAGCGACCCGTACGTTTAGCTCTGGCTGTGTACGTGTCGATGGGGCGCTCGATATCTCGGCCTATCTGGCCTCAGCCCATGACAAATGGGATGTGGATCGGGTGCAAGGCGTGGTTGAGAGCTATAAGACCCGCAGCGTGACCCTGGATGATCCAATGCCCGTGCATCTGATCTATCGGACCGCCTGGGTTGACCATGATGGCACCGTGCAATTCAGACCTGACGTTTATGACTGGGATGCGGTGCTAGACATCAAGTGGCGTCATGTGGCAGACGTGCCTTGTGTTTACGGGCTGCGCCAGAATGCGGAGCAGCGCGTGCTCGATGCCAATGCCAGCTTTGCCAATGGCGGCTAAATGAGCCAGGGCTGACTTGCCGTTCTAGTGTGCAATTCTAGGTAACGCTTCTAGTTCAGACTTCCCGGTCGTACTAAGGGCACAGCGAACGACGCTGACCCGGCCAAGGCCACCCGCACCTTCGTTCAAAACACCGATCGCATGCTTGGCAAAGTTGCGATCTTAACCGCCTGGATCACCGCCGATATGAGCAGCGATGTCCGAGCCGTCATCTTGTCCTTGGGGCCCTTACTGCTGACCTTCACCTTCTTTGTGATGGGGCATGGGCTGATTGGAACCGGGACGGCGATCCGTCTCGACCTTGAAGGTTTCTCATCCGATGCCATCGGGATCGTCGGCACGACCTATGCCATTGGATTCATGATCGGCACCCTGATCGTGCCGAAATTCATTGGGCAGGTCGGCCATATCCGGGTGTTTGCCGCCTTTGCCAGCCTGTTCGTGATCAGTGCCTTGGCCCAAAGCCTGTATGTCGACACCTGGCTCTGGGCCCTGCTGCGCCTGGTCGCCGGTTTCTCGATCGCCGGTATCTTCACCCTGGTTGAGGGCTGGATTAATGAATCCACGCCCAACACCGTGCGTGGCCAGGTTCTGGCCGCCTATACGGTCGTGAACTATTTCGGCATCAGCCTGGGCCAGGGCCTTATAGCCGTCGTCGACCCGGCGCAGAGCTTTATGTTCCTACTCACCGCTTTCCTGGTCTGCGCCTCGGTCTTGCCGCTGATGCTGGTGACGATCCAGGCGCCAACACCGATTGAGACTGAACGCTTTGCCTTAAGGCAATTGTTCAAGGTCTCGCCCCTGGGCTGCTTGGCCGTGATGGCAGCGGGGGTCTTGAACTCTGTCCTCGCCAACTTCGTGCCCGTGCTGGGCCGGACCATTGACCCTGACAATGCCTGGATTGCGCAGCTGATGCTGGCCTTCATCTTGAGCGGCATCGTCTTTCAGGTACCGCTTGGCCGTCTCTCGGACATGTTTGACCGGCGTATTGTCCTGATCGCCTGCGGTGCCGCCACCGGCGTGACCGGGCTGATCGGCCTGATGATTGGTATCGACGGCAAGGTGATGGCGCTGGTCCTGATCGCGATGAGTGGCGCCCTGATCCCGGCGCTCTACTCAATCGGCGTCGCCCACACCACGGACTTTGTCGATAACTGGAACATGGTGGCGGCCAGTGCTGGCCTGCTTATGATCTACGGCATCGGCACGGTCATCGGCCCCGCCATTGCGGGTCAGCTACTGCTGATCACCGGCATCGGCCCCGGCATCTTCCTATTCGTGCTGGTTATTGGTGGCGGCATGGCCGCGTTTGGCACCTATCGAAGCACGGTCCGTGACACGGTTGATGATGAGGAGAAGGGCCAGTTCCAGGCCATTCGTCCAACCTCCACCGTCGCGTTTGAGTTTGACCCCCGCGCCGAGGAAGACCAGCTCACTCTGGATATGGGTGAGGCGGGTGAGGCCTATCTGACGGCCAGTGCTGCCGGTCTCGAATCGATTGAGTATTGCGGTGAGGCTAGCGTCCTCGGCAACACCATGGTTCAACAGCCAGAGGCAACTTGACCGCCAGGCTGCCGCTGATTGTGTCACCGGCGCAGCGCTCCTGACGCCCCGACGGCTTTTCTAGGCCAATCCCACAACCGGCCTTGCCGCATCATTTCGGTAGCGGAAGGATAACGATGTCCTTTGATTTCGGGCCCGTTATCCAAACCATGACCAAGCCGCATAATTCGACCGCCGCCCTCACCTGCGACCTGCCTATCGCCGCTACCCATGATGGACCGGTGACCGATATTCATCTCGTTCGCGATGCGGCGGCCCTGACCGCCTGGAGCGGCAAGGCGAACAAATCCCATCAGGTGTATCTTGAGAACATCGACTTCTCAGCCAGTGCTAACCGTTGGGTGGCCCTGCCGAACCGTGATGGTTCGATCCAGATTCTAGGCACCGCCATGGGTGATCGGCCGCTGTACCAGACGGCCTATCTGGCCCCCCAGCTACCGGCGGGTGCATACCGGATCGCCAGCATCGATGGCAGCAAACCGGCCAAGGATGACCTAATCAAGATCACCGTCGCCTGGGGCCTCGCTAGCTATCGCTTTGCCATGATGAAGAGCAAAGAGGCGACATCAGAGCCAACGCTGTTGGTCACTGGTGACGAGGTGGATTTGGATGCCCTATCCCACCACATCCGAGCCACCTGGCTGACCCGCGACTTGGTCAACCTACCCTCAAACCATATGGGCCCGGCCGAACTTGCTGCCGCTGCTAAGGCACTAGCAAAGCATCACAAGGCGAAATTCTCTGTAATCGATGATCAGGAGGAGTTGGATCGGGAGTACCCGGCCATCTACGCCGTTGGTAAAGCCAGTGACCGTGCCCCGCGATTGATCGATTTCAGCTGGGGTAAGAAACGGGCACCGAAGGTGACGCTGGTTGGCAAGGGCGTCTGCTTTGATACCGGTGGCCTGGACCTCAAGCCATCCAACGGCATGCTCAACATGAAGAAGGATATGGGTGGCTCAGCCCAGGTGCTGGGGCTTGCCCACCTGATTATGGCGCGCAATCTGCCGGTTCGGCTGCGCGTGCTGATCCCGGCGGTTGAGAATGCCGTATCTGGAAATGCCTTCCGTCCCCGCGATGTAATCCGCACCCGCGCTGGGATGACGGTTGAGGTCGGCAACACTGATGCCGAGGGTCGTTTGGTTCTGGCCGACGCCCTCACCCTTGCCGATGCCGAGGAACCCGACCTGATGATCGACTTCGCGACCCTGACAGGGGCCGCGCGGGTCGCGCTGGGCCCCGATCTTCCGGCCATGATGACCGATGATGATGAGCTGGCTGACGGCCTCTACCAGGCTGGCATGGCGGTGGGTGATCCGGTTTGGCGCCTACCACTATGGAAGCCGTACACCCCGTGGTTGGATAGCAAAGTTGCCGACACCAACAACATCAGCAGCGCGCCATTCGCTGGCACGATTACCGCTGGCCTGTTTCTGAAGAAGTTCGTGAAGAAGTCCAAATCCTGGGCCCATTTCGATGTCTTTGCCTGGACGCCATCCGGTCGCCCAGGCCAGCCGGATGGTGGGGAGGCACAAGCCATGCGCGCCGCCTTCAGCCTGATCAGCAAACGCTATGGTGGCATAGATGATATGGCCAGCTGAGCCGGCCCAAGAAAGAGAATNAGTGAGGCAAGATGAGCGAGACCATCGATACCCAAACCGATCCCCAGGCCGACCCCCAGGCCGAAACCAATGGGGGGATGCCAGGCGGTGATGGCGCCGGTCTAACCAAGCTAACCGGCGAGAGCATGTCGCAACGGCTTGAACCGCTGGAGCTTTGGCGCCGGGTACATCTGTCCATCGTCCGCTCAGACGCGCCGGATTTGACGATCCGGCAATACGCGCTGCTGCTAGCTGTCTACATGAACGATCCACCCCACACGGTGCGGGGGCTGGCCGAGCAACTAAGCATCTCAAAACCGGCTGTGGTCCGGGCCGTCGATACCCTTTCCCGCCTCGGTTATGTGAAGCGCAAAGTGGATACTGAGGATCGGCGGTCGGTCCTGATCCAGCGTACGGTGCCAGGCTCCGTATTTTTGAGTGAGTTCGCCGATCTGATGCAGCGGGTGAACTGGGACTATGCCGCCGAACGCGGCGACCCCTTTGACCCTAACGGCTAAGCCAGTGTCAGTATGAGCAGTACCCTAGACCCGCGTATTCACGCCTATCGTCCAGACATGGCCGATCGGCGTTTGGAAGGTAAGATTGAGGCGCCCAGCTTTGTGGATGGGGCCACCTTCACCGTTTCCGTGACCCGCGTTCCGCTTTGGCAGAACAGCCGCCTCGACAGCCGTTGGGGCAGTGAACTGCTCTATGGTGAGACGGTACAGGTCTTCGATATTCGCGGTGGCCTCGCCTGGTGCCAATCGGATGTTGATGGCTATGTCGGCTATGTCGCCGCCGAGGCATTGCAGGCCGCCACCAACCCGCCAACCCATCGGGTACGGGCCATCCGGGCGCCTGTATTCCCCGAGCCTGATTTGAAGAAACCGACGATCAGCTGGCGCAGCATCGGCAGCCGCGTTTCCCTTACCGGGCAGGAGAAGAACCGGTTCGTCGAGCAGGCCGATGGCAGCTGGATCTATAGCCGCCATGTTGAACCCCTAGATACGGTTACCGAGGACTACATCGCGACCGCCAGACGGTTTATGGAGCTGCCCTATATCTGGGGTGGCCGCAGCGGTGCTGGGCTTGATTGCTCAGCGCTTGTTCAGCTGGCACTAAACTTCGCCGGGATGCATGACTGCCCGCGTGATACGGATCAGCAGCGTGAGGGGCTGGGCCAAATGCTGCCACCGGACACGCCACTCAAGGTCGGCGATTTCGCATTCTTCCCCGGCCATATCGGCATAATGCTGGATGACACCCAAATGCTTCACGCCAATGCGACCCATATGGCCGTCAGCATTGACCCCGCATTAGAGGTGGCCAGCTGGACCCTAAAAAGCGACGGCGCTGGCATTACCGGTGTGAACCGTTTGTAGCGTTGGGCGGTACCAGGGCACTCAAAACCCGCCAAACCGTTCTCAAACCCGCCAAAACGCGTTACACTTTGCCTGTTGCAGGATAAATGCTGATATTTGCATGAGCGGTAATGGGGTACGCAATTACGTTGTCGTGCCCTTTGGGGAAGTGATTATTGTCGCAAGCGACGACTGATAAGGACGCGCTGCCACTCGTCGGTGCGGGCTGTAAATCCGAAGAGATGCGTGAGTTGGGTGCTGGCCATGGGGGCGGCAAGCTGTCCCTCGACAGCCCGCCTGAGCATCTGCTTGCCGACGAATATTACTCCATCATCTTCCACAACGCGCCGACGCCGATCTGCATGAACATGGCGGATGGCACGCTGGTCCGTGGCAACCAGGCCTGGGCTGATTTCATCGGCTATGATCTGGAAGAGCTGGGCAGCGTTCATTGGCGTGAGATTACCCACCCCGACGATATTGAACCCGACCAGGCGATGGTCGATGAGATCCTGGCCGGCAAACGCTCCTCTGGCCATATGGAGAAGCGGTATTACCGCAAAGACGGCCAGATGGTCTGGGGCATGCTGAAGATGAACCTGATCCGCGATGATCAGGACAAGCCGATCTATTTCGTCTCGCAAATCATCGACATCACTGAGATCAAAGAGGCCCAAGAGGCCCTGAAATTCGCCCGCGATCGTCAGGCCGAGCAGGCAGACCGCCTGGCCCAGCTGAATACTGAGCTTGAGGCAGCCAAGCTGGCGGCAGAGGCAGCCAACTTCAATAAATCCGAGTTCCTGGCCCAGATGAGCCACGAACTCCGTACACCGCTAAACAGCATCATCGGCTTCAATGAACTGATCCGGGATGAGCTGCACGGCCCCCTCGGGGCCGATATCTATAAGGAATATGCAGGCTATATCGGACAGAGTGCCCAGCACCTGCTGTCGATGATCAACGATCTGCTCGACCTCTCCAAGATTGAGGCGGGCAAGATGGTGATTGAACCGGAGTGGCAATCGGTAAAGCCGATGCTTGAGACCGTCGTCACCCTGACCCGTGGCTACGCCAAAGAGTACCGGATGGAAGTGCAGGTCGAGATCGCGGAGGGGTTAGATGGCCTGTTCGGCGATGCAAGGGCGGCCAAGCAAATCCTGGTCAATTTGGTCTCCAACGCCATTAAGTACTCCGAAGAGGGGCGCATCGTTGCCCTGGCGGCAAAACCGCTTGAGGACCAGAGCGGGGTTGAGGTGACGGTGACCGATAACGGCATCGGCATGACCGCCGAAGAGGTTGAGGTCGCCCTACGGCCGTTTGAGCAGGTTGATAGCGAGCTTGCCACAAAGCGCGAGGGGACGGGCCTCGGCCTGCCCTTAGCGCGTGAGCTAGTACAGCTGCATGGCGGGCGGTTTGGTATTGAAAGCGCGCCCGGTGAAGGCACGAAGATCACCGTGACCTTCCCGAACCCAGCCGAAAATGCTGACGACGGTTAGGCGTTAAGCCACCGGTTTTGGCGCTTTAACGTACCTTCCAGAAATAAACAGACCGAATACGTGTCCGCCGCGAATGGGATGGGGGATGCGGCTGGACGTATCCGGTCTGTTCATGGCGACGAGCAAGACCTGGCATCCTAAGGGATGGGGAGTGATGCGAGGCCCGAATGGGGAGAGCCCGTCGTTATGTCAAAGCCCTAAAGGGCAGGGTTTTAGAAGATGAAGTCGCTATCGGTGAGGGTTTCACCATCGACATCATCAAGGGTCAGAGAGGCGCTACCGAAATCGATAACCGCGTCGCCATCACCGTTTTGGGAGATGTTCAGGCTGTCGACACCACCATTCACATTGAAGGCTGAAACGTCGATGCGGTCGTTACCGTTGCCGAAGTCGAGCACGAAGTCGTGGCCGCCAACACGGGTCAGAACGAAGATGTCTGCCGCGTTACCGCCTTCCAGAACATCATCACCGCGCTGACCATCGAGATAGTCTTCGCCGCTGCTGCCCTGAAGGGTGTCGGCATCATCACCACCGTAGAGGTCATCATTACCGGTACCACCGCGAACGGTGTCGTTGCCGCGGTCGCCATAGACGGTGTCATCACCGCCATTGCCGTTCAGACTGTCATTGTCGTTCTGACCGCGAACGATGTCATCGCCATCATTGCCGTCCAGGCGGTCATTACCGTTGCCACCGAACAGGGTGTCGTTACCGGTTTGGCCCTCAACGGTGTCGTCACCATTGCCGGCACGAACCAGATCGTTATCGGTCTCATCCGGTGAGATTTCAGCCAAATCATCGGTGCCAACGCCGGAGATGATGACATCATCACCATTGCCACCGAACACGGTGTCATCGCCGGTGAAGCTGCGGATCATGTCGTCGCCATTGCCACCATGGGCACGGTCGCCGCCGGTACCGCCGAAGATCTCGTCATTACCGCTACCGCCAGCCAGGCTGTCAGCACCGTTGCCGCCTTCAAGCGTGTCATCATCATTGCCGCCACGGATAGTGTCAGCGCCGTTGTAACCGAACAGATGGTCATCGCCATTACCGCCGGTCAGGCTGTCATTATCGCTCTCGGTTGGATCGAACGCATCGGCGTTTGGATCGACGCCACCGAACACACGGTCATCGCCATTGCCGCCATGGATCGTGTCATCACCGTGGAAGCCACGCAGGCTGTCATTACCGGAGCCGCCATGGACGCGGTCATCGCCATCATCAGCAAAGACGGTGTCATCACCGCCGCCACCAGCTATAGAGTCAGCACCGTTGCCGCCATCGAGGAAATCATTGCCCTCGCCGCCGCGCAGGGTGTCGGCACCCTCGCCAGCCTTGATGGTGTCGTCGCCGGTGTGACCGGTCAGGCTGTCATTGCCATCGCGACCTTCAATCGTGTCAGCGTCGCGGCCACCGTGGATGGTGTCATCGCCAGCCTGACCAAATAGGGTGTCACGACCTTCACCACCAGAGAGCAGGTAGTTGCCATCGGCACCCTCAATGAAGTCATCGCCATTGCCACCGCGGGCAGTATCATCGCCATTGCCGGTGATGATGGTGTCATCGCCATTGCCGCCGGTCAGGCTGTCATTGCCTTCACCGCCATAGATGAGGTCATCATCATTGCCGCCATGGACGGTGTCGTCACCGTCTTGGCCATAGAGGGTGTCGGCGCCTTCGCCGCCGCCGATGCGGTCAGCATTGTCGCCGCCCTCAACATAATCTTCGTCGTTGCCAGCATGGATCGTGTCAGCCCCAGCGCCACCGAAGATGGTGTCGCGGTCATTACCGCCGGTCAGGCGATCATCGCCGGTGCCACCATCGATTGAGTCGGCGCCATTGCCACCGTGAACGGTGTCGGCCTCAGCGCCACCGTCGAGGGTATCGTCGCCATTGCCGCCACGGATGGTGTCAGAGCCGGTGTCGTAACCTGGGCTCTGGGTACCGCGCTCATTA
The DNA here is from genome assembly GCA_019192455.1 of Alphaproteobacteria bacterium SS10. Taxonomy (NCBI): domain Bacteria; kingdom Pseudomonadati; phylum Pseudomonadota; class Alphaproteobacteria; species Alphaproteobacteria bacterium SS10. The sequence goes on along the minus strand of JAHCML010000003.1, from coordinate 49,207 downwards.
TCGCCAGTGATGAAGTCGTTGCCGTTACCGCCGGTCAGGCTGTCATTGTGGCCGTCACCATAAAGGGTGTCGTTGCCATCGCCGCCGCGCATGGTGTCGTCTTGCTGACCACCGACCAGGGTGTCGTCGCCGCGACCGCCGAGGATGCTGTCATCACCCTTATGGCCATGGGCGTAATCATTACCGTCACCGCCGTTCAGCGTGTCCTGGCCATAGCCAGCGCGCAGGGAGTCATCACCAGCCATACCTTTAAGAAGGTCGTCACCACCACCGGTGGAGAAGGTGTCATTTCCGGATGTGCCGATTTTGATTTGGCCAGTCATGGTTTTTCATCCTGCAAATAAGCGTTCTATCTACGCGGCTGAGTTTCACCCAACCGGTTGGCCGTTATGGCCAGTCACCGCGACGCTACCCCAACGCTTCAGTTCTCAACGAAACCAAACTCGCGTTAACGATATCTAAAAAGCAGCACGGCTAATCTGTGTACGGGGCTTAATCTCGGTTAACGAAAGCACCGACGCCAAACTGGTCCGAAACTTGCTTATTCCAGCTATGCAGAAAGGCCATGTCTTGTGAGTTCGGCACTTTCGCAAAGCACGCGTAAAAACTGTGTCATACACAGTCGTGAAAGTGGATTACCCGCTTAGGCGAGTTGAACCACACCACTACAAAGTGTTTTAAATCAACGAATTAGGGTTACGCCCCCGGATCAACCGGTCGGCCGCCATTGGATAGTGTGTGTAATACAAAAAATAAAGCTTAAATTTTAAACATTTTCAAAATATGACACCCTCCTATTGATCAGGCTTGTTGATCAAATCCGGGGGCTCTGAGGCGGCAAAAACCGCCTCAAAAACAGGTGAGAATGGGTCACGTAAGGGAGTGCGACCATGTGGGGATTTAGTAAAGGAAAACAGAACGGCCAATCCGGCGCTGTGACTATCGGCGGCCGCAAGCCCGTTGCTGAACAGAATACCCGGGGATCAAACCAGCCAACACGGCCAGTTCGTGCACCACGGACCAGCTGGCATCTCTGTGTCGTCGGCGGCGATGTTGAAAACCTCCCACCCGTTTCTGGCATTACCTATGAGCGCCGGTTGAGCAAGAACACCGATGCCTTGCTGGCCATGCCGGGTGCCAACCCATCACGCATGTTCCGTGGCCTTTGGGCGAACCAGCGCAGCCTGCTTCCCGTAATCGATGCCATCGGCAATCTCCCACGCGCCGATGCCCGCATCCGCCGGATTACGGAAGAAACCCTGCGTGAAGCCCTGAGTGAAATCGAAGACGCTCGCAACCTGTTGGATGACATCCCTGAGATCCCAAGCGAGCAACGCGAAGAGTTCCTGGTTCTCGCCATGGCTTACTCACGCCAGCAACAGATCACCGCACAATGGGCCCCCCACAAGCCTGGTGTGACTGCCTACCCAACCCTGACCGGCATCCCATTCTCTAACGAACGACTTGAGAACCTGGCGAATGATGGCCTGCTTCAACGCAGCTTCTTCCAGCGCGTGCATGAGTGCAGCCATTGCGATTCTGCCCGCCTCATCGCGCAGGAAGAATGCGAGAGCTGCCACTCCAGCAACATTCAATCACTGCCTCTGATCCACCACTACAGCTGTGGCCACCAGGGCCTACGCAGCCAGTTTGTGCAGGGTGAGCGGCTTGTCTGCCCAAAATGTAATGAGCGCCTGCGCCATTACGGTGTCGACTACGACATCTCAGGTGACGTGACCCATTGTAATGATTGCGGCCACCAATCCGGTGATGTGGAAGTTGGCTTCACCTGCATGGATTGCGGTGAGCACACCGCCGGCAAGGATGCCGCGACCCGCGATATCTACCATTACGACCTAACCGCCGATGGCCGTCAGGCTGTTCTATCGGGTGCCCTACCTGGCCTGCTGGGTCAGATCGGTGAGCCCGCGCGGATCATTTCGGTCGAAGAGTTTGATCGCCTGGTCATCATTGAGGGTCGCCGCACCCGCCGCAGCAATCGCCCGCATGTAGTATTGCGCGTGACGCTGCAAGCCAGCAGCAAACAGATTGAGCGCCTAGGCATGGCCTCAATCAACGCCCTGTATAAGCAGGCCGCTGAGGTGACCGCAGAGCGTCTACGCGATAGTGACTTGCTCGCTTGGCGTGGCCCGCAGATCTATGTGCTGATGCCCGACACACCACCTGAGAATGTGCAGGTTGTGGTGAACAAGCTGTCCAGCTCGCTGCACGACCTGTTCGGCATCGACCCAAGCTTTGCCATGCTGTCTGGTGGTGAAGAGACTGATGTGACGGTTGAGGCCAACTGGTCCGACCTAAGCGCAGCCGCTTGAAAGTAACGGGTTAGGGCGGCGTCATGTTTTCCGATTGGCTCAAAGAGGGGTTCTTGTTGGCTGGCCAGCTTGACTGGCAGGCAGCCTTCTACCTGTTTTGGCCACTGTTCCTCTTTGACTTGCCGCGCTTCACCCTCTCAACCCTGGCAGTTGGCCTGACCTGGGCCCTGGTCCGGCGTCCACCGGCGCCAAGCCGCCGCGAGGTACCGGTTAGTGTCCTGCTAGTGGGCCATAACGAGGGCAGCCGCCTGCCGGCAGCGGTTCGCACCCTGCGCCGCCAGACCCAGGAAAACATCCAGATCGTCGTAATCGACGATGGCTCAACCGATGATATGAGCTCAGTCGCCCGCCGCCTAAAGCGTCAGGGTCTGATTGATGACTACCGCTCAACCGATCTACGTGGTGGTAAGGCAGCGGCGCTCAACCTGGGCTTCAGTCTTTGTAAGCATGATGTGTTGGTGTCCTGCGATATCGACACCAGCTTTGATGATGACGCGATTGAGCGCATCGTCGCCCGCCTATTATCCGATGATGAAATTGGCGCCGTGTCCGGCAATATTGCCGCGCGCAATGTTGACGACAATTTGATCACCCGGTTCCAGGCGATTGAGTATCTCGACAATATCAGCCTGGGTCGTCAGTTCCTCGATCAGATGGATTGGCTGATGATCGTCTCTGGCGCGTTCGGTGCGTTCCGGCGTGAAGCCGTTGAGCGTGTCGGCGGCTGGGATGTAGGCCCGGGCGATGACAGTAACCTGACCATCAAGCTGCGCCGTGCCGGCTGGAAGGTTGGCTTTGCTGAGGATGCTTGGTGCCTAACGAATGTGCCAGATAGCGACCTGGGCGTTATCCGCCAGCGCATGCGTTGGGATCGCAGCCTGATCCGCAACCGCTTCCGCAAGTTCCGCAGCGTGTTCAGCCCGACCTCTAAGCAGTTCCGCTGGCGCGATATCTTTGCCAGCGTTAATGCGCTGTTCTTCAATGTGTTGCTGCCGTTCAGCTGGCTGCTGTACCTGCCTTACGTGGTCATCTTCTTCCCGCATCTCTTGGTGCCGTTGGTCCTGTTCCTTTGGGCCGTTTACACCACGATGTCTGCTTTCACCTTCTTCACCTGCGCTTTGGTGGCGCCGCGCCGCGGTATGCACCGGCTCTGGATCTACATCCCGGGCTACAGCGTCTATGTTAGTTTCTTCCTACGTTTCATCCGGATTGCCGCCTGCTTCACGGAACTCGCGTTCCGCAGCAGCTACAAAGACAGCTTCTATCCGGAGAAAGTGCGCCGGAGCGTCCAACAATGGTAATGCGTCGTATCAAACCCAAGGCCCGCGTCGACCAACTGGTTACCGAAAAGCGTAAGCCTAAGAAGAGCTATGGCCGCCAGATTTATCTGGGGCTGCTGGGCATTGTTGCCCTGGGCATCGCCGACCTGGCCTTCGGTCACCTGCTATACCTCGATGCCGATGGTCAGGTGATGCAGGACAATTACGCCGTCGCGACTGAGCATCGCGGCACGGTAATGGAGCTGTTTGTTGAGGAAGGCACCGTCGTCCAGAAGGGCGATTTGCTGGCCCGTATCCGCAGCCGTGACGTGCTTGAGCGTCTGGCCGACCTCCGCTCCCAACAGCTCACCATGCAGCGCGATTTGAACGCCATGGTCTCCCGGCGTGAGGTGCTGCTCGCGACCCGCACCGCCGCACTCGAACGCTCCCGCATTTTGGAAGAGAGCCTGCGCAACACCCGCGACGCGAAAGAGCGTGGCCTGGTTCGTGCCGACCGGCTGGCCAATGCGGTTGATGAGGCGTTCACCAGCATGCGCGACGCGCAGCAGGTTATTGCTGACGCCAAGACCATCGACAACACGATCGAGTTGATGAGCCACAGCCTGGATGAGCTGACTGAGGCGTTGAGCCTTCTGGAAGACGCTTACAACAACGGTGATGTCCTTGCCGCCCATGAGGGGCTGATTGCCAATCTGAACATCCTTGAAGGTGCCGTCGTTGAACCCGGCGATAGCCTGATGGAGATCTACTTCAACAAGCCCTTTGTATTGGCGCAGGTTCCTACCGGCACCGCCTATAACCTAGAGCTTGAGCAAGAGGTCGTTATCCAAGCGGGTGTTGAGAGCATGTCTGGCCGGGTGAAGCACATCTATCCAGTCGCCTCCAAACTGAGTGAAGAATTCCAACGGACCTTCGAGCCAACGGATCGTCGCCAGCTGGTGCGCATCGACTTCATGCACACTGAGAGTGATTTGCCACTGTTCAGTAAGGTGCAGATCACGACCACAGCCCTGGGCCGTCCATTCAGCCGCCTGGCCGAGACGGTGTTCCGCCCCCGCGCCTATGCGGAAAGCGAAGAAACCGCACAACAGTAAGCGGCACCGCTAGCGCTCTAAACAATCCAGCGACTGCCCCAAGATCCATCCTTCGATTGATCGGAAGATTGGGTCTTCTGGGGTTGGTGCCGGTTGGTGGTCGGCAAGCACGGCAACCAACCCCAGCGCGCCAACAAAGCAGTCAAAACGGTCCTCACCCTTATCATCATCGCCAAAGCCATCGGCCAGCTGCTGCTTAGCGTCAGATGAAAGCTGAAGCTCCAGCTGGTCGATTGCTGCTTCTAAAGCTACGACCTGCTCCAACCGGGAGTCTCGCTTGGTCTTTGATCTGGGCTTGCAACCAAACCAGCCATAGATTTCACCCGGATAGGCCTCAACGACTGTGACCCGCCGGTCCTGGACGAGTGCCGCAAGGTCACCATCGAATGGCCAAAGGCCAACCTGATCCGCCTGATGGCGAAGCAGTGGTGCGATCAATTCAGACCAGCCGGACAGCGCTGCCTTACCTACCTGATTGGCCCCCTTGGTCCAAAACAGGCTTGCCGCTGAGGCGCGATCATCCGTGCCCAAGTCGCAGCGGCGATAGGTTTCCGCTTTCTCCATGCCCAGCTGCTTTAGCCAGTTCTGCTGTGGCTTGCCGCCCTGCTTGTCAGTGTCAGCGATATTACCCTTCGGGAAAAAGGGGCGGTTCGGGGTAACGGTCGCAAGCCGCTCAGACACGGTTGAGAAATCCGACCAATCTGGCCCCTCCTCACCTTTGAGGAAGCGACAAAAATCAGTGATCCCGACCCTTCTGGCATAGGGCTCAGGCAGGCCAATGGGCATGTCCAACCCGATCACCAACGGCGCGGGTAGAACGCCATCAATGCTGAGTAACTTGTCGAGCTGGGGCTGAAAAGGCTGTGGGCCAGAGGCTATCAAACGGCCATCAGTGGCCATGGTAATAGCGGTCATCCAGCGTTTAGCTGGTCGGATACTCCAATCCACATGCCAAACAGCGCCACCAGGGGGCAGCGAAATTGCGGTCATAGTTGGGAAGTATCAGTCGCGGCTTAGGGCAGCAACCACACGATCATGAAGCTGCTTTAGCGGGAATGGCTTAACCACCACGTCATTGGCGCCAGCACGCGCGGCCTTAAGCACCGTATCTTTGGAGGCATTACCGCTAAGGGCGATGATCGGCACCCGAAACAGATGATCATCCTCACGGATCTTCTTCATCACTTTGAGGGAGCAGTCCTGCTCAACATCCATATCGGCGATCAGTAGATCCGCGCCTTGACTGCGCATGGCGGTCATCAAACGCTCAGGATCCGTAATAACGGTTACATTCGTGAACTTGCATTCGCGCAGATGGTCACGGATCGCCCGCATCAATACCGGCTTATCACTGAACAGGATCAGGTTGGCATCCAAGGCCACGGTACTGGTCATGCTGCTCATAAAGGGATCTTAAAACTGATGCGAAATGAAACACTTTTGGCAGAGTATCCTTCACAAGACCGAAGAGCAAGCGAAGTGGTGCTAACCACTAAGTGACTGGAAAACAAAAAGGACGCCCGAGGGCGCCCTAATCAAAACTTACAATGGTATGTATCGCGCAATTTGCGCCGCCTACCGGCTAGTTCGCCTAGTTATCACTGAGTAGCGCGGCACTCCGACGCTGTTGTTTAAAGGCGTCAACGGCATCCCTTGAGGTTGGCTTCCGTTCACCCTGTTTAAGGCGATTGGTTCGCGCGGCTTGTTCCGCCATGGCGATACGCTGGGACATCTGACCAGCGATCATATGCTGGTGCACCTTACCGCCCTTCTCCTCCGCCATCTCACTCGCGGTGCGGCCATCGCTGGCTGGTAGCTCGCTATCAGCACCAGCGGCCATCAAAGGCTCAATCGCCTTCTCCCGTGAGTGCATAACGGCGATATGCAGAGGTGTACGGCCGGTTTCATCGTAGCTGTTCGCCACTTCCGGACCCTGGACCGCACGACGAAGATCATCGGCGTCATCAGTTAGAATAGCACGCACCATCCGCGCATATTCGAGCATAAATCCCCCACCTGTTCCGAGAGCCATAAGGCCCGAAGGTTAAGGTGCCAGCACCCTAACGCTAGTCAGTTCAGGATTAAGTATCCCCTCTTAAACGGCCGCAACTATCCGCCATGCATCTAGGTCACGACCAATCTCAACCCCATTGAGATTTGCCAAACCCCGCTCGACATTCCATGGAATGCGTAGCGATGAACACGCAGCACACAATCGCGCACAGATAATAACATACACTGCCAGTACGCCAGTTAAACCGCAAACGGGAAATTTTTCGAATATTGCTGTGCCTAGTTGGCCGGATCTAAATCGGAAGGCCAATAGTAAGGATCAGTCCAGTAGCCTTCCAACTGCTGCAGCGGGGTGAGCCGCGGCGCCTTCGGATACGTCATGCTATCTGGCCGTTCACCGTAGAGATAAGCTGGCTGCGTTGATGTCGTGCAGGCGCCCAAGCCGAGCATGACCATCACCATAAGAACCGTTACACGCCGCATCTTCGCCTCCGCCGCATTCTGCAGTCTGACCGTGATCAACGGCGATAGCCCATATCGGGCGGCCTGATCACTACGCTGTTCGCATTATGGCGAGTCTTTCTAAAACGCCCATGGCGACGACGACTCTGACGTGTTTTCTCAACGAACTGTGATTCTTTGATCAAGCCCACTTGCCCTATTCACCGCCCATCAGGCGTTGGCCATCTGTAATCCGGAAGCGCGCGCTTTCGCTGGGCTGTTGTAAGATTTGAGGGCAGAAGCAGCGGTAGAAACAGCTGACAAACCAGCCCTGCCAATTACGCACTTCAGACATTCATCGAATGTTACAGATATTTAAAGCACCAGCGGCTTTCTTACCCATCCGCTAAAACAGATTTGGACACAATTTTGCCTTATTTCGAATTGGCGCTATAAACCGCCGCTCGCAAAGGGGCATTCAACCGCCGGGTCTAGGCGCCGCCTAGGTCATTACCCGCAACAAGCATAGGGAGACGACGTCGCGTGTTCGCAACACTGATCGGTTACGCGCCAATCATGTTGATCGTCATTATGCTGCTCGGCCTAGGTCGATGCGGGGCAATGCTCTTTCGCGACTGGGAGCGGCGCCAAACCGCCCAGACCTTCCTAGCCAAGCTCGATCTTCTGATTGCTGAAGAGGGCCGGAACCGCCGGACCTTTGAGTGGCTGAACCGGCACGCCCGTCGGATTCAACGGGATATGGGCCGCCTGGGCATTGTTAAATACAAGCCACGTGGCGCCAAATTCCTGTTCTCCAAATACCACCTGGTCATCAACCTGATCGCCGATGTCGGCAAGAACCGCCTAAACGGCCACACTCATCTGGTGATCAAGGATGCGAATTACGTTCGGGACCATGTCGAACAGTATGCTGGCGGCCTTAATGTTGAGTTGCGCCGGTCGATTGAGGGTCTGATCAATCCGTTGACCTGGTTGGCTTTGGGCACCGGCATCTTCACCACCTTCCCGCTGCGCCTTCTGCGCAAATTTGGGTTCTGGCGCAGCATCGAGCCCATCTCAATCGAGCGTGGCCCCGTTGCCCGGGCGATTAATCTGGTGATTGCCTTGGTCTTTATGGGCCTGACCATTCTGCAGGCCGCCGTTCCGGCAGAAACCGCCATCTTTGCCATGGCCTACCTACCCTAAGCGTCATTTTTTACTGCTAAAGCGGGCGCGGGGCTTTCATCAAACCGGCCTAATGTTACAAGGGTGTTACCGCTTGTCGCAGCTTAGGCTGGTTTCGTGCCTTTAAAAGTTAAGCAAATAACCGATCGCCTCAAGGAAGAGGGCTTCGTCATGAAGCGCCAGAAGGGTACCCATACCCAATGGTTCCGCGAGAGTGACCGGCGCTATGTGACAGTGCCGAAGATGAAGCGGGTGCTGTCTGTGGGCACCGTCGCCGGTATTGAGCGCAGTACCGGGATCGACCTCCGCAACCGCGGTATCAAGCCAAGGGAAGCGACGGACCATACGTCACGGCCAGCCCCTTAAGTTTGGCCCGGCTCGCAAAGCCTGCTTGCGCATGAGCATCGAACCGTCATAAATCGCGGATTAGTTTGCTTCCTTGCTCACCGCTAATGCACCCTATTCCCCATGACTGACCGTGATCGCCCAACCTCTCGACGCCCAGCACGTGCTGGCGCACCGCCGCGCCCAGGCCGTGATCTTCGCGCCCGGGTGAAACTGGATGCGTTGGAGCCGACGGCCTATGCCGGTGTGTTGAGCAAGGATCCGGATTCCGAATACAGCATGTATTTCCCAGATCTACCTGGCTGTGTGACTGCTGGCCGGACGATTGAAGAGGCGCTGTTCTCCGCCCGCGAGGCGTTGGCGCTTCATCTACAAGGCCTCATGGAACTGCGACGCCGGCCGCCGCGCCCAACCAATCTCTATGACCTCGCCCGCGACCCACAACATGGCGAGGGGTTGGCGGTGATGATCGAGCCTTGGCCCGCCGATGATGACAACGAGCCAGAAACAATTGAACTGAAGCTCTCCGCCCGCACCATTCAGGCCCTCGATAACGCTGGAGCGGTGCGTCATAAGACCAGGGCCCAGATCGTCGAACTGGTACTTGCGGAGTGGTTCGAACACGTGAATAGTGACGACGAAGAATAACTCGGCCTAGCCTCCCGAAGCTGTAGGTTAGCCGATTAGAGGTCAGTGAGGGGACCATTGGCTGTCGTCAACACGCCATACCGCAACATGGCAAACATCAAGGATCGGCCCTCATCGGCTCGGATCCTAAACTTGCTGGAACGCACCCCCTCCGTCGCCAAGATGGTGGCCGATACGGATGGTGACTTCGCCCCCTTCTTCCGCAATGCATCCCTTAATCACGGCATCTTCCTCAAGCACCGCCTGCGCGAGGATGAGCTAGAGATTTTTGATGGTGGCCGCAGTGTCGGCACCAAAATCTTCGCTGCCTTTAACGCCGACCGCCTGGAAGAAGGCGGCAAGTATATCTTCGTGGATCAACGCGGCGCCGCCGACGTGTTCCATGAGCATTTTGGCCTAGGCCCAGAAACCAACCCAGACGATGTGGTGAAGGACATCAACCTGCTCCGCATCCTAGACCATCTGCCGTCGCTTGATCCGTTCCTACTACGCGAGAAAATGCGCCTTGAGGGCTACAATCCTCACATGGCGTATTTCGACCTGAACCCGGCGGAGTACAAGCAGATCCGCGGCTTCGTCGAACGCGAGTTCACCCCGCTGGCTGAGCTTGCCTATGAGGGCCAATCCGAAGGTGGGGCCACCAGTGATGAGAGCATTCAGCGGCTTGTCGACAAGATGTGGGACAGCCGGGATGTTGAGGCCATTCGCCCGCTGATTAATAGCCTGCAGATCAAGCCCGAGGATGCGCCAGAAGTGCTCTTCGCCTGGAAGGGCTTCATCTACTACAAGAGTAATCTTGGCATGGTGAAGCAGAAGTTTGAGGGCTTCCAGAACCGGGTCAAATACATGCGGATCACCCACTTCTCGAGTAAGGACATTGAGTTCCAAATCGAGGACATGCGCAGCACGACCATCACCGGCATGAAGCGTGAGTTGGTGGAGATCCAAAAGACCATCGCCAAATATGATCACGCCTATAAATCAGGGCTGATCCGTTCGCGCGATCCGAAGGCATTCCGAGCCTTCCTCGATGATGCACCAAAGATGTTTTACGATCTGGGAGCCTCAATCGCGGCGATTAAGCACGCGATGTCCTTTTGGGACTTCCGCTTTGGGACGGAAAGCAAGACCAACTGTACCGCAGAAGAGTTCCTCGACATCATGAACGACTTCCGCAAGGGCCTCCGCCCAGAATTCCTCAAACAGGAAGAAGCCGCCTAAGCGCGTATCCGTGGGCGGCCAATATCCTGCAGCGTCTTCAGCGCCGCGACCCCGGCCATTGGGGAGGGTTCGCGTTCAGGCTTATAGAGACGCGCGAAGCGGGATGACAGCCGGCTCGTCTTGCGCGCCAACTCTGGACGGCCAGTATCTTCCAGCGCGCCAGCAATGGTCGAGAGCACTGATTTGACCGTGGAGACCGCATGAAGGCTGCTGTGTACGCCTGCCTTAACGCCCTCCACACTCCAATCGACGCTCTTATTGTCGAGGACACCAAGGGCTGATCTAGCCGCGCGTCGTACTGGCTCTTTAAGCGTCCGATCAAGGTTCGTTGTTGTCAGGACCTTACGCAGACGCTCTGCCATGCTGTGATCGAGGGCATGCGGCCCACTTGCCAATGCTTGGGCCATTTGCGGCCTCCATTGCTTTGTTAACTCTTGGCATGGGGCGCTTATGCTAGCGGGCCTGCCAAGTTGCTGGCGGGCAATTAGCGCCTTTGTACTGAAAACACCAATTACACAGGCTGGGATCGGCATTGCGCTTTGTGCAGAACGAAAAAGACCAGGGGCCAATCGCAGGCCCCTGGTCTTTATTGTTTCATCAAGCTGACTAAGAGCGACTGCCCTTACTTGTTCATCCGCTGCTCAACCAGATCATCGACGACGGCTGGATCGGCGAGGGTTGAGGTATCACCCAGCGCATCATGCTCATTGGCGGCAATCTTGCGGAGGATACGGCGCATGATCTTGCCCGACCGGGTCTTTGGCAGGCCAGGCGCCCATTGCACCAGATCAGGCGTCGCAATCGGGCCGATCTCTTTCCGCACCCATTTGACCAACTCCATGCGGAGCTCCTCGGTCGGCTCTTCGCCTGCAACCAGGGTCACATAGGCATAGATGCCCTGGCCTTTCACATCGTGCGGGTAACCAACCACAGCGGCCTCAGCGACCAGGTCATGGGACACCAGCGCGCTCTCAACCTCTGCCGTACCCATGCGGTGGCCGGAGACATTGATCACGTCATCAACCCGGCCGGTGATCCAGTAATAGCCATCCTCATCCCGCTTACAGCCATCACCGGTGAAGTAGAGGCCCTTGAAGGTTGAGAAGTAGGTTTGGACGAACCGCTCATGATCGCGGAACACGGTGCGGGCCTGACCAGGCCAGCTATCGCGGAGGCAGAGGTTACCCTCGGTGGCACCATCTAGCTCTTTGCCATCGTTATCGACCAGCAGCGGTTGAACGCCGAAGAATGGCTTGGTTGCAGAGCCCGGCTTCAGCGGGATCGCGCCGATTAGCGGCGTGATCAGCGCTGCACCGGTTTCGGTCTGCCACCAGGTATCGATGATTGGGCAACGCTTCTCGCCCACCACCTCATAATACCAAAGCCAGGCCTCAGGATTAATCGGCTCACCAACCGAGCCGAGCAGGCGGAGGCTGGATCGATCGGTCTTCTTAACCGGCTCTTCACCTTCACGCATCAATGCGCGGATGGCGGTCGGGGCGGTGTAGAAGATCGTGACCTTATGCCGGTCCACGACGTCCCAGAACCGGGAAGCATCTGGATAGTTCGGCACACCCTCAAACATCAGGGTGGTCGCACCATTCGCCAGCGGGCCATAGACGATGTAGGAGTGGCCAGTGACCCAACCCACATCAGCCGTGCACCAGTAAATGTCATCAGGTTGCAGGTCGAAGACATATTGGTGGGTGAAGGATGCATAGACGAGGTAGCCACCCGTCGTATGCAACACGCCCTTTGGCTTACCGGTGGAGCCGGAGGTGTAGAGGATGAACAGCGGATCTTCCGCGGCCATCTCTTCTGGCGCGCAGTCATCGGAAACCTTGGCCACCTCATCATGGTACCAGACATCCCGGCCGTCCTGCATGGTGACGTCAGCGCCGGTACGCTTCACGACCACGACCGACTTAACCATATCGGCCTGGGCGACAGCCGCGTCTGTGTTTGCCTTCAACGGCACCTTCTTGGTACCGCGAAGGCCCTCATCCGCGGTGATCACGCAGTTGCTGTCACAATCGATGATCCGGTCCCGCAGGGCGTCCGGGGAGAAGCCACCAAAGACAACGGAGTGGATGGCACCAATCCGCGCGCAGGCGAGCATGGCGTAGGCCGCCTCTGGGATCATCGGCATGTAGATGGTGACCCGGTCACCTTTGCTAACGCCCTGAGCTTTAAGAACGTTGGCGAACTTGCAGACTTGGCTCTTCAGCTCAGCGTAAGAGATGTGCTGGGGCGCTTCGTTCGGGTCGTCGGCTTCCCAGATGATGGCGGTGCGATCTGGTGTCTTCTCAGCATGCCTGTCAACGCAGCTCTGAGTGACGTTTAGGGAGCCATCCTCAAACCATTTGATATCGACGGGGTCAAAAGAGGTGTTCTTCACCTTGGTGTAAGGCTTCATCCACTCAACGCGCTTGCCATGCTCAGCCCAGAATCCCTCTGGGTCTTCGACAGAGCGCTTGTACCAAGCCTCATAGGTTGCCTGGTCGATCAGGGCCTTGGCCGCCACTGACTCTTTGACAGGGAAAATCGCGCCGTCAGGCATGGGTCTAATCCTCCGCTTACTCTCTTATTCGTTGTCTTTTCGCCGGTTTCTCAGCAGCGCTGGGCCCGGGGTAATTTGTTTGTGGACAGCAGAGTGCAATGTAGCGGCCCGCGCGACAAGGAATTTGTCCGTGCTGCGCCGCACCACGCCTGGCTAAAGCGAATTAACGAAGCCCTAGGCAATTGCCGTCATCGTGCATGACAAGGCCGGTGTCACCGGTCGATCCCCGCTTTCAGGAGTCAGGCCCGTATGAGCGCCCCGAACAAGGTTCTTCCACTTCAGCTAAACGACGAAAACCCAGCCGACATGGCCGATCAAGCACGCCTGGATGCAGCGGAGGCTGGCTGGCAGACGACATTAGAAGCCCTGAACCTTGTGCTGACCGCAGCGGGGCAAGTTGGCCACCCGGATCAAGTCGCCCTTGATACCGTCGCCCTGGCAAAATCAAGGATCGATAGCGCGCTCGCCATGATGGAGCGGGTACAGGATGTCAGCGATCAGCTTGAATTTAGCGCCACCAGCACAGCACAGCACTGACAGCGAGCTCAGCTTACGGGTCGACGCCGCCAAGCTTACAGATGTGGTGCCACTCATCTGACCTGACCGGGCAAACCGACAGCCGTGACTGCTTAATCAACGCCATGTTCTCAAGTGCTGGGTCGGCCTTAATCTGCTTGAGGGTCACCGGCGTCTTCATTGGGTAAAGTGCCTTAAAATCCACCATGCCAAACCGGCCCGTCTCGTCGGTGTGATCTGGATAGTAGAGCTTCACAACCTCAACAATGCCGACAATCTCCAACCCCTCATTGGAGTGGTAGAAAAAGGAACGGTCACCCAGCTCCATCTTCTTCATGTTGTTGGAGGCCTGGTAGTTACGGACACCATCCCAATGCTCAACCCCCTTCTCGACCTGCTGGTCCCAGGACCATTTGAAGGGTTCTGATTTCACCAACCAATACTGCATCGTCAATATACCTTACGATTAACGCTTTTAGCCATCAACGGGTGGAACAACCTGCTTCCAGCGGCCGATTTCAACACTCTCAAACAGCCCCGCCTTGGCATAGGGATCGCCGGCGGCAAAGGCATCGGCCTCCGCACGATCATTGAAGTTTAGGATCAACAGGCTGCCAATCATTCCCTCACCCGCCTCATCCTGAAGCGGACCAGCGGCGACCAGCTGCTCTTTATGCTGGCCGAGATAAGCAAGATGCGCTTCACGGTTCTGCATCCGAACCTCGGCGGCGCCGGCCTTATCTTTACAAAGGAAATAGAATGCCATGTCGGGCCCTTTCTGGGCTGTTAGCCGTTTTTTAGGGGTGTCACCAAGCGCGGCTGCGCGGCAACAACTGGAAGCGGGACGGTACCGATATGGGGCAAGACGGGCAAGATGCCATCGGAATGCCGCAAGATCACTGCAACCTGGTCATCACAAGACCACCAGGACTTAGAACCAAGAGCAGCCGAGTAACCCATGTCGCAGAAAAAGCTCGCCGTCAAAGCGCCCGCGAAGGTCCAACCAGCGGTCAAGCCGACAAGAACTGTCGCGGTAAAACCGAAAGGCTCCGGCCTGTTTGGCATGATCCGGCGCCTATTCTCGATGGTGCTGTTGCTTGCCATCTCGATGCCGCTAGCGCTTATCCTGTGGCTTGAGACTGTCGATTGGCGGGCACCGCCAGACGCCCTGCCAAGACCAAGCAGTGACGCAACAGCCCGCGCTTCGGGTGAGCCAAAACCGGTTGGGGACCTCGACACGGCACCCCACCTCCAGGACTGGACCATCGAGGAGCCAGCCTTAGGCCAGATTGGTTTTACCGTTCAGAAGCCAGCACAGCTGGAAGAGGAAGAACGCCTGCCCGTTATCATTCTGCTCGGCGGTGCACCAGAGGGGCGGCAGGCTCTGACCTATATGCCGCCGGTTGGCCAGAATGCGGTCATCTCGCTCGACTGGCCAATGCCAGTGCCAGACGACATGCCCCGTGGCTGGGACCTTATTCCTGCGGCACCAAGCCTACGCACGGATATCCTGGCAGCGCCCGGGCAAATCGCGGCCATCTATCATTGGGCAAGGTCACAGCCCTGGGTTGATGCAGACCGTATTAGCCTGGTGAGTGTATCGCTCGGCGCCTTAATCGCACCTGCGGCCCAGTATCTGATCCAAGAGCAAACCGAGGGTCAGCCACTTGCCGCCACACTTCTGGCTTTTGGTGGTGCCGGCATTGATCAAATGGTGCGCGCCAACCCAACACTCGCCCAATCCCCGATCTTCGAAGGTCGCGATTGGGCCCAAGAAGCCGTGGCCTGGGCAGCCGGACGTGCGCTTTATCCCGTCGAACCATCGCATTATCTACCCCGCTTGGTCGGGCAATTCATGGTGGTGAATGCGAGCGCGGATAGCGTTATCCCGGCCAGTTCCGTTGAGCTACTGACCAACCTAACGCCGAGCCCGAAGGACACCCTGACCATTGATGGCGGTCATATCGGCCCTGACCCGGAAACCCCGCGGATCCTTCGGACGCTAACATCGGTGGCAACGGGCTGGCTGATCGGCCAGGGCGTTGTAAACCCACCGATCACCGAACCATCGGAGCCAGAGAGCGCGGACGGCATCATCGACGAGATCGATGCTGTTGAGACAGAGGCTGTGGAAGTAGAGGCGCTAGATTAGGCGGGCGCGATAACCGGCTGCTGCACCAGCGCCCAGGCCGCAGCGCGGGCATAGTCCGTTGCCTCATTAGCACCGAAAAGGCGCGCCTCAGCAATCGCCCCCTCAACCAGCAAGAACAGCTGACGACCCAGAACCTGGGCTGCGGCGTCATCGACGGCGGCCTTCTCATGTGCAGCCGCACGGGTGCACAGATCGGCGAGCAGCTTTTCCTTATGGGCACGGGCCTGTTCGATGATGCCAGGTTCGGCATCGCCAAACTCACCAATCGCTTTAAGGAACAAGCAACCCTGCGCCGTTTCCCCGGCCAGCCAGTCACCAATGGCATCAACGGCCGCCAGGACCGGGTCGCCATGGCTCGCCTGATGCTCGGCCGTCATCCTGCCGTAAAAGGCCCAGAACCGTTCGTCACGACTGGTCAGCACGGCCTCAACCAAAGCGGTTTTGGAGACGAAATGCCGGTATAGCGTGCGTGGGCTAACCCCCGCCTTGGCAATCACCGCATCAACGCCCACGGCATGAAAACCATTGGCATCGAACAGGGCCTCTGCGGCGGCCAGAATGTCATCGCGCTTGCTCATTCTGCCGGTATAGAAACCGTTATCCGCCTTGGCAAGCCTCTGATTGCAGAACCCTTAGCCCGCTGGCGATTTAAGCTTCCCGCGCAGGGCCAACGACTTCCGGTTTAGGGCATGCAAATCCGCACGATCATTTAGCACCGCCTCACCCAACCGAACCGCCCGCGCCAGGATGGGCGCCGGTGCGTTTCGCCAGGCGGGCGCTTGAATAACCTCACGCCAGGCCCGGCCACAGGCATTGTCGAGCAGGATGCGAGCAAAGCAATGGTCCAGATGAACCGGCCAATCACGCCCGTCAGCGGCCGCTGGCATGTCTTCCATCACCAGTCGCTTCCAGCGTGCCCGAAGTTCAGGCGCCTCATCCGGCACCTCACCAAACAGATCGCGCCGATCACTGCTCATGCAGCGCCCAATTCAGTCAGCGGCCATCGGGGCCTCGGCTGGCAGGTCAGATCATCGATCAGGCCTAAGCGCAGGCGTTCAAGACCCGCCCAACCAATCATCGCCGCATTATCGGTGCACAAGGCCAATGGCGGTGCGCAAAACTTGAACCCCTCAGCCTCGGCAAGCTCGCTAAGCCGACCATTCAGGAACTGGTTCGCCGCAACACCACCGGCCACAACGAAACCAGGACGGTCAACATCACCGTGCTTTTCCCTGAACACCGCCATCGCCCGGCGGCCACGATCAACAAGCACATCCGCCGTTGCGGCCTGAAAGCTAGCGGCCAGATCGGCCATCAGCTGCTGATCCTGGGCGCCGTCGGGCCACCCCTCAACAACTTGCCGAACCGCCGTCTTCAAACCAGCGAAAGAGAAGTCGCAGCCAGCCCGCCCCATCATGGGCCGCGGCAAATCAATCGCTTTGGGATCACCATCCTTAGCCAGGCGCTCAATCACTGGACCGCCCGGATAGCCGAAGCCCATCAGCTTCGCTGCCTTATCGAAGGCCTCACCCACCGCATCATCGCGGGTGGTGCCCAATAGGTGGTACTGGCCAACACCCTCAACGCTTAGCAGCTGACAATGCCCGCCAGAAACGAGGAGCAAGAGATAGGGAAAGGCGAGACCATCGGTTAAGCGCGGGGTCAGGGCATGCCCCTCCAAGTGATTAACCCCGATAAACGGCTTGGCCTGGGCAAGCGAGATGGCCTTGGCCATGGTTACCCCAACGATCACCCCACCGATAAGGCCTGGTCCAGCGGTGGCGGCGATGCCATCAAGGTCATTCCAGATACAGCCCGCATCTTCCATAGCCTGGGCGATTAGCTGGTCAAGATGACTTAGATGACTGCGCGCGGCGATTTCGGGCACGACGCCTTTAAACGCTGCATGCTCATCAACCTGGCTTAACAAGCATTGGGCCACAATTTGCCCGGGACCATCGGGCCTCGCCGGGTCCAGCCCGATAATGGCCGCCGCGGTCTCATCACAGCTTGTTTCGATACCAAGAATTCGCATCTGCTGGCCTCAATGGCCCCCTAATGATAGGTGTCATTCGTTCTTGCTCGCGGTCTTAGCACCCTGCCACTGGCCGCGTCGATATGAGCCTTCATCCAGGCCCCATCGCAGGCCCAACCGACCGCACTCTTCCGCCATGGCCGATACCAGCATCTTTGACGGGCCCATCAGACTGGCCAGCCGCGCCTCCCCCCTGGCACTTGCCCAAACCTATGAGGTGCGGGACCGGCTGCTTGCCGCCCACCCGGCGTTGACCAAAGAGCAGTTTGAAGTTCTGGCCATCACCACCACGGGTGACAAAATCCAGGATCGGACCCTGCAGGCCGCCGGCGGCAAAGGTCTTTTCACCAAAGAGGTGGAGGAGGCAATGCTGTCCGGTGAGGCAGATCTCGCCGTGCACTCGATGAAGGATATGCCGGATCAGATGCCCGATGGCCTGATCATTGATTGCCTGCTGCCCAGGGCCGATGCGCGTGATGCCCTGATATCGCTCAATCATAAGTCCATCGCCGACCTGCCGCCCGGAACCGTGGTTGGGACCGCTAGTGTTCGACGCCAGGCCCTGTTGCTCCGCCAGCGACCCGATCTGAAGACCGTGCCGATCCGTGGCAACATCAATACGCGGCTAAAGAAGCTTGCCGCCGGTGAAGTTGCCGCAACCTTCCTGGCCATTGCAGGGCTAGAGCGTATTGACCAAGACATGTCGATCGCGACCCCCTTAGAGCCGGAGGAAATGCTGCCCGCCGTTGGCCAGGGTGCCATCGGGGTCCAGCAGCGTATTGGCGATGATCGAACGACCCAGCTGCTTGCTGGCATCAATTGCGCGGCCACCACCACCCAGGTCACGGCAGAGCGCGCAATGCTTGGCGTTCTCGATGGTTCATGCCGCACACCAATCGCCGGATATGCCCGACTGTCGGACAAAAATGGGCGCATTTGGCTACGGGGATCGGTTACCCACCCCACCGGCGGCATGCATACCGCTGACGAAATTGAAGGCGACAGTGGGGATGCCTTTGAACTTGGCCATACGCTGGGGGAGAAACTTCGCCCCCACTTTGATCGGATATTAAACAGCGACTGATAGTCCTGGATGCACGCCATACTCTGTTGTCGCTCGCGCTGCCCGGCTAATATCGCTACCCTCAACCAATCACAGATCCAACCTCTCGGATTACCACTTGTCTAAAGTCCTGCTGACCCGTCCACTCGACCAATCGGTCTCGCTAACCGAGAAGTTGAAGGTTCATGACATCGAATGTGCCGTCGCGCCGATGCTGGAGATTGAGTCCATGGTCTCGGCCATCCCGCCGGTCAACCATGCCCAGGCTCTCGTGTTCTCCAGCCAGCATGGGGTGAACATGTTCTCCCGCCGGTGTCGCGAGAACGAGGTCGATGCCCGTCACCTGCCAGCCTATTGCGTTGGCGATGCCACCTCAGCAGCAGCTGAGCGGGCGGGCTTCAAAAAGATCCGGAACGCTAAAGGCGACGGCGCTGATCTTGAACGACTGGTCCTCGCTAGCACCAAACCGGAAGGTGGCGTCATCGTACACGTACGTGGCGCAGATGTGGCCAATGACCTGGCTAAAAGCCTACAGACCAAAGGCTATCAGACCGAAAGCACGGTCATCTACAACGCACGTACGAGTGAGGGTATTGAGAAGGAGATCATGAACGAGATGTACGCGGGCGAAATACCGTATGTCATGTTCTTCTCCCCCCGAACCGCTGAGACCTTTGGCATCCTTGGTCGCAATCAGGGGTTTGCGGCGGCGGCCCCACAAATGACGGCGATCTGCATGTCCAGGGCGGTAGCCGAGGCCGCGCGCGTGGCCGCCCACTGGCGCTCGGTTCGCATTGCGGATGAGCCGCGCGAGCAGGCAATGATCGATTGCCTGCGCGATTTAGTTGAAGGCTAGCAACAAGGCCTGCGTACGCCGTCCCCAATCCTGGTGGACGATGTCCAAAATTGGCTGACTCAATTGTTTGTACCTGCACAAACCCGCGTGTAAGGTACGGGTGCTTTAGGCGAGCTCTCGCCAATACAGCGGCAAATCAAGCATACAAATTGGCCCTATCAGGGACCAACAACTGGAACACGCCCATGACCAGCACATCGGAAACCGGCAGCGGGATCAAATCTGATCCATCAGCGACCGAGCAGCTAATCAAGCTATTCGGCGGCATTCGCCCCATGGCAACCAAGCTCAAAATACCTGTCACAACGGTTCAGGGCTGGAAGAAGCGTCAGGCAATCCCAGCCAACCGGCATGAAGAGATTGCCGCCGGTGCAACCAAGCTTGAGATTGAACTGCCCGCCGATTTGCTCGCCTCCACAGCGCCAGATGAAGCAGCTGATACGGCCAAGAAAACAAAGACCGCCAGCGCGGCTGTAAGCACGACAGATAAGACCGCAAGCAGCTCCGATAAAACTGACGCAGCGGCAAAGACGGACACCAAAGCGTCATCGAAAGACGCTAGCCCGGCTAAAGACGATGACCCGGCGAAGGCACGCCAAGCAGCGGATGAGCAGAACCCATCGGCCATCGATCGCGCACGTGAGGTGAAAGAGCGTGCCGCCGCCAGCCGGGGCGAAACAGCGGCACGCCCAGCGGACGGTTCTGGAACGGCCAGCACGGCATCAACCAGCAACACAGCAGCACCAGCGAAAGTTCGGGTTGTCGGCTCGAAACGTGCGAGCCTTGCCGTACTGATGAGTTTTGCGGCGCTGGGCGCGATTGCGACCCAACCCCTATGGGTCAACGATCTCTACAGCCTATGGCAAAAACCGGCACCGGGCGGGAATCCGAGTGACCGCCTAAACAGTATGGACACCGCCCTAACCGAGCTGACCCAAGATGTGATCCGCCTGTCTGGTCGTGGCGAGGGGGTACAGGTTGAGCAGCTTCAACAGGTGATCGCCCGTATTGATCAAGACATCCAGCAGCTGGAGCAAAGCCTAGCCCAGGGTGTGGCAAGCAGTGGTACTGGTGTAACCAGCACTGCGCCCACCGCGAACCCGCAGGCTATCGAACGCCTCCGCCGCGATATTGGCCGTGATTTGGAGCCCCTAGCCAGCAACATCCAGGATCTGAATGACCGCCTCGATGCCCTTGAAGCGACGGACCAGGCGGGTGTTCCAGCACGCCAGGTCAATACCGTGCTGGCTGCCGGTACGTTGTTGAGCGCGGTTCGCGGCTCATCCCCCTTCCCGGCTGAGTTATCCGCCCTGATCCGCCTGGGCCCATCGGACCCGGCAATTGGTGGGGCCATCACCACGCTTGAGGCCCATGCCAATAGCGGCGTTCCAACGGCACAACAACTTGCCGACAGCCTCGCCGATAATGCCGGTGCCGCGCTGAAAGCGATCCATATGGATGAGGATGCCTCCCTACTCGACCGTACCTTGGGCCAGCTGCAAGGGCTGGTTACCGTCCGCCGCGCCCCTGGCCAGGTGGAGGGGGATGACCCCGCCGCTTTGCTAGCGCGAGCTGAGGATAGCCTGCGCGCCGGTAATGTTCGCGCCGCCCTGGATTTGGTTGGTCGCCTGCCAACACCGGCAACCGAAGCCCTGGCCACCTGGCGTGGTGAGGCAGAGGCCCGGCTAGATGTTGAAGAGGCGAGCAGGATTATTCTGTCCCGCGCCACTGATCTAGCCCTAGCCGAGGGTGCTGGCCGATGATCAAGATCCTCAGCTATGCGATCAAAATCGCGATCATCCTGGCCATTGGCTACTGGTTGATTGAAAACCCAGGCACCCTGACCCTTGATTGGCAAGGCTATATCGTCAGTGCCGACACCCCGATCGTCGCCCTAATGGCGCTGGTTGGTATCGGCGCGATTGCCATCATCTATCACCTCTACCGCAACCTGCTTGATTGGCCATCCCGCTGGGGCATTGGCCGGGGGATCAAAAAGCGCAGCCGCGGTTATGAGGCCCTAACGAAAGGTCTGATCGCCGTTGCCGCCGGTGATGGCGCCATGGCGGTTAAGCTATCCGCCAAGGCGCGCAAGCTCTTGGATGATGCGCCGCTCACCATGCTGCTATCGGCCCAGGCGGCGCACCTGTCCGGTGATACCGAGAATGCTCGGGACAGCTTCCGCGCCATGTTGGACCAGCCTGAACTGGCCTTCTTCGGCATTCGTGGCCTGCTAACCCATGAGCTGCGCACCGAGGGTCGCCAGGACAGCACTGGCCAGGTGAACCGAGAAGCGCTGCGCCTAGCCCGCGAGGCATTCCGGCTTGAGCCATCAAGCCCTTGGGTCGTTGAAACCCTTTTCGATCTTGAGATGCTGGCCGAGGATTATGATCGCGGCCTTGGCCTTGCCGATCAGATGCGGCGCGTCGGCCTGATCGATGCCGACACCGCCAAGCAGCGCAAAGCGGCCATCTATCTTGCGCGCAGTATGGCAGCCGAGGCGAAGGAGCATCTGCGCGATGCCCGGAACTATGCCGAGAAGGCGGTGAAGCTGCAGCCAAGCTTTGCCCCCGCGGTTACCCGCCTTGCCAAATTCCATGCCGATGGCGGCAAGCTTCGCAAGGCGCGCAATATCCTGGACCGGGCCTGGGCACAGAACCCGCACCCGGAACTGGCCACTAGCTGGGTTGGCCTGTCCCCCTGTGATGATGCGGAAGGCAAGCTGCGCTGGATGCGCCGTCTCTGCGCTGGAACGACCGTTGAAGACAAGCTGGCCCTCGTCCCGGTCCTGCTCGAGAATGCCGAGTGGGAAGAGGCGCGACGCCTACTCCTCGCCGCACTGGAACAGAATGGCGGCGTGCGCGCCATGCGCTTGCTCGCCGATCTTGAGCTGAAAGAGGCCAGCGACACCGTGGCCGCGACGGCTTGGCTGGATCAGGCGGGCAAGGCCACGCCTGCGCCAACCTGGGTCTCCGTTGAGACCGGTGCCACCCAATCAAACTGGACCCCGTTTTCAAAGGATACGGCCCGCTTTGACGTACTGGCTTGGTTGGTTCCGGCACCCGCAGGCACCAACACCATCAGCATCGCACCGCCAGCCCAGAAGGCCATCGCCGATGCCGCCAGCCAACCACCAACCATTGATGCCCCCTATCAGGAGGTTGATGGCAAAGGTGAGAAGGATGGCGCGTCAGACGCTGATGAGAAACAGGCAGATGATGCCAACGGGGATGCCGCTGCGCAGCCGAAGCCAGCGGCCTGAGGCGACAGAGGGTGAGCGGCACTTGCACCAGCCCGGTAGCCAAGGCATCGCCACATCACTCACAGTGCGAGCATGAGTGACAGCACCACCATAGACGCTAACGAACCCAGCACCCTGGAGGCCTGGCAAGCACGGCGCGACGGCATCATCGCCCCAGCCTGGGCCGGTCGCGCGCTGCTGGCCATCGCGGTTGGCCATCTGCTGGCGGCGGTTGTTTTCTTCTTTGCTTTCAACTGGGCCGCGATGGCGCCCATGACCAAGCTGGGCGTGATTGGCACCGGTATTACCCTCGGTGTTGGCATCTTTATTTTCAGACCCGCCGGTGATCTGGCCGGCCATATCGGCGCCATGGTCGCCACCGTCCTAACCGGCACCTTATTCGCCGTGATTGGCCAGATTTATCAAACCGGCGCCGATGCTTGGCAGCTCTTCGCCGCCTGGGCAGCGCTCAGCCTGCCTTTTGTGCTGATCGCGCGGCATCCGGCCCATTGGTTGATCTGGCTGGTTATTGCCCATGTTGCAGCGACCATCTTCGCGGGCCAGTACGCGATACCATTGGATTGGGTTAGCCGTGAAGGCGCGTTGACCATTATTGGCCTGATCGGGGCGGCCATCTTCTTCACCACGGTCCATGCCCCCAGATTCATCCCCTTCTGGCCGAAGGCGCCGCTTTGGCTGGCCTGCCTGATGGCGCTCTCGGCCCTCGGCTATCTAGGCACCGTGACACTAGGTTTGATCTGGTCATTCCGGGACCATGGGGATAGCGCCGCTGCCTGGATTGGTGCCGGAAGCTTTATTGGGCTGGGGATTGTCTTTGCCCTGTTCTTCCGCCGCCGCCACAACTTCGCGATCGCTAGCCTTGGCGGTGC
Organism: Alphaproteobacteria bacterium SS10; assembly: GCA_019192455.1. Classification (NCBI taxonomy): domain Bacteria; kingdom Pseudomonadati; phylum Pseudomonadota; class Alphaproteobacteria; species Alphaproteobacteria bacterium SS10. The sequence goes on along the minus strand of JAHCML010000003.1, from coordinate 25,334 downwards.
AACCCTGGCCCTTGCCACTGGCATGTTGGCGGCCCGACTGATCTTCGATGACAGCCTTGGTGGTGTTGATGAGATCCTGCCGCGCCTGATCGTGATGACGCTTTGTGGTCTGGGCCTGGTTGTCGCCTACGCCACCTGGGTTAAGCGGCAATGGGCACAAATGAAGGGCATCAGTCAGGAGGCCACAGAATGACCGCCACTGACACCCAAGCGATAGCCGCCAAGCGTGAGGCCAACGATCATGAACAGGATGACACCCCCTGGTTCGTGAAGGCCTGGATTGGCCTTGGCGCCTGGATCACCACCATGTTTGGCATTGGCACCGGCCTCGCGCTGATGCACCTGCTCGACCTCCGTGATTATGGCTGGCCAATAGCAATACTCGGCCTCGCTAGCCTAGTGGGCGGCCTTGTGATTGGCCCCGGCAAAGCCAGCATTTTTCGCGAACAGGCAAGCCTCCTCTTATGCTTGAGTGGCCAAGGACTTGCCGCAGCAGGGGCCGTGATCGGCATCGAGAACGGGCTCGGGGCTCTACCGGTTTGCCTTGCTGTCACGGCATTGCTGGTGGCCAAGCACCCTAGCGCCGCATTGGCCTTCCTCTCCACGATCATGACCGGCATTGCAGCAGCTGTTGCTTTGGAAGAGCTTCAGGCACCTTACGGCTTTGACGTTCTTATGGTTTTAACGATCGTGGCCGGGGGATGGGCCATGCTTAGCCAGCGTGACAAACCTGTCCGGATCGCAGCAGCGGCGAGCTTGCTACTTATGGTGCCTGCTGGCGCTCTAATGCTAAGCGTAGACGGCGGTCAACTGAATGATCTGGTTATCCAATATGGCCGCGCTGAGCCTTTTGCTGGCTGGCCCACAAAGCTTGCTTGGATGGGGATGGCTTGGCTTGCATTAGCCCGCATGAAGCCAGCCCTAACGCAACAGCAGCTCTGGTCAGTTATGGCCGCGGTGTTCGCCTTGATGATACTTGGCCCACTGACAACTGCCGCAGCACTTGGGTTGATGATCCTGGCCTATGTCGTCGTCTCACGCGGCCTACTTATCATCGCGGCTTTGCTTGAGGTCGTGGCGATTGCTCGCTTCTACTACAGCCTTGATCAAACGCTGCTGGTGAAGTCTGTCATCCTGGCAGTAATCGGCGTAATTGCCCTGATTGCCTGGTTCGACCTGTTCGCAAAGCCTAGGGCGGTGGAGCGAGCCTCCCTCGACCCAATGCGGCCAGCAGCCATTGGGGCGCTTGTCGGGCTAGCTCTGGTTGGGGTTGTGGCCACCCAGGCTGTGACGAGCCGGGAGCACGTTATTGCCACCGGCAAGACAGTGCTGCTGCCTTTAGCACCAATTGATCCGCGCTCTATCATCCAGGGCGATTATATGACCCTGCTGCTTCAACAAGACATCCTGCCACCACAGGATATTGAGCCTCGCATTGGCAGTATTGAACTTGATATCGATGCCGATGGGGTTGTGCTGGCCCGCTCCGAACAGGCCTCGAATGGTGCGGTCAATCTCGACCGCGCCCGAGGGGCGGTTGATCGCATCACGCTGCGCTATCATCCCCAGCGCGGTGGCTTCGGTCGCGGCGGCCGGGTTGAGTACGGGATCGACAGCTTTTTCTTCCAGGAAGGGCTCGCCCCGCTCTATCAAACCGGTCGATTTGCCGTCCTTAAGGTCGCGGAAGACGGATCGGCCGTCCTGATAGGCCTTGCGAATGAGAACAAGCAATTGATCACGCCGAATTGAGGCTGTATGTTCCGCGCTCATTCGCGTGGGGGCGCCAAGCCCCGAAACCCGCGATGCCGCAGTAGCTCAGTTGGTAGAGCACGTCATTCGTAATGATGGGGTCGGAGGTTCAAGTCCTCTCTGCGGCACCATTTACCAGTAGCTTAAGCAATAAAATCCGGCGAACATCAGTTATCGGCCACTGGCAGATTGCTGCTGCCCGCCCTTGGTCGACATCTTGACGCTAACCGGATGGAAACCATGATGCCCTTATCGCTGGCCACCCCCACGAATCGCCAAATCCGCTCTATCTTTGTGGGCGTCTTGGCCATGCTCGCCATGGCCATCGGTACCAACCAAAGCCAGGCGGCCGAGACTGAAGAGATCATCGTGGCCGGCGGTTGCTTCTGGTGCGTTGAGAAGGATTTTGAATCCGTCGAGGGCGTGGTTGAGGCAGTGTCCGGTTACATTGGCGGCCGAACCGAGAACCCAACCTATCGGCAGGTTACCGGCGGCGGTACCGGGCATTATGAGGCCGTGCGCATCATCTATGATCCCACACAGATACAGCCACGCGAACTGTACGACCTGTTCTTCCGCTCAATCGATCCAACGGATGCCGGTGGCCAATTCTGTGACCGCGGCGAAAGCTATCGTACGGCAATCTTTGCAACCGGCGACAACGCCGCCAAGGCCCAGGCCGCCAAGGCGGCAGCGCAAGAAGAGCTGGGCCGAACCATCGTGACCCCAATCCTGCCCGACGCTACCTTCTATGTGGCTGAGGATTACCACCAGGACTACTACAAGAGCAGCGCCATCGTGCTGACCCGCTTTGGTCCAATCACCCGGGCGCAGGCCTATAAACGCTACCGTAAAGGCTGCGGACGTGACGCACGGGTTAAGGCCCTGTGGGGTCCCGATGCCCCCTTCGTCAACTAACCATGATCATGCGCATGGTTGATGGGGGTGATGGTCGGCGAACCGCCACAGCCGCCCTCCGAAACACCGCTCCCCTTATCGAGACTTTGCAGACAAGGCTCCCTGACCGTGGGCGTGTCTTAGAAGTGGCGAGCGGCACGGGCCAGCATGCCGCTGCCTTCGCTGAGGCGTTTCCAACATTGGAATGGGTGCCATCAGACATGGACCCGGCGCAGCTGTACAGTATCGCAGCATGGCGCCGGGAGAGCGGCCTGAAGAACCTGGCCGCACCGGTAACGATCGATGTCTCTGCCCCATGGCCAATCACACCCGGCACCATGCAGGCGGTACTGACCATCAATCTGCTCCACCTCATCCCCGAGCCTTATGTCACCCACTTCTTCACGGGTGCCCGGGTAGCCTTGGACGATCGGGGCCAGGTCATCATCTATGGCCCGTTTATGCGGGGGACGGACTACGCCTCCGACGGTGATTGGGCCTTCGACAGCTCACTACGCGCCAGCGACCCGACGATTGGCTACAAATCGGTAGAAGCGGTCGTGGAGATGGCAGCCAAGGCGGGCCTTACCCAAGTTGCAACCGATGCAATGCCCGCGAACAACCTACTCCTGACCTTCGCCGCCCAATAATCATCTTGCCAACAGCGTCACCATAAGGCGTCGGAAGCGGAAGCTTGGACGGGTGAAAAGTGCCGCAACCAAGATGCCCGTCATCGCGCCCGCAATGGTGGCGGAGACGGTGTGGGCATCGAGCATGAAGCGCGCATACATGGTAAGGAACAGAACCGGCCAGACTATGAGGCCAAGCCAATGCGAGTATCGCCGGACCGTGTAGTAAGCGCCTGCACTGGCGAGTGTTGAATGGCCTGACGGCATGTTATGGCGGCTATCGGATGATTTTGGCCGCTCACCCAATCGGGTGCCCATAACTTCTACATCATTCAACAATCGCTTAGGTCCGTGGGAGGCGACAATCCCAGTGAAGACGATTGCCGCTGCCTGCTTGAGGCCGCCGACATCCCGAAGGGCAATGGCAATGACGATTGGGATGATGGTGTTCAGATGCCGCCCATACTCCTCAACCCCAACAACGAGATGGTTGTCCCGGCCATTGCGGGACTCGCTGTAATGCGCCTCAAGATCCGTTGGATAGAAGGTGGCACAGAGCAGGATGCCGATGGCAATCCACCAGCGTTTTGACCGAACGAAATCTTGTTTAAAAAGCGCCATGGATGCCCCCTTGTTGATGGGGGCATCCTTAGCCAGCGGATTCACATCAGATTGGCGTCAGCCATACAAATCTGTAACGCCCTGATCCTATCCACAGGTAAGGCATTTAGCCTATTTCAGCTTATTGGCGATGGCGGCGATGCCAGCCTCGGCACAGATATCATCGAACTCTTTGCCGCTCTCATCTTCACCTGGTGACCCGGCAATGCCTATGCCGCCGATAACCTCACCGTCATAGAGGATTGGAACACCACCAGAGAGGGTGATGAGGCCAATCTCATTAAACACCGCACCTAGGGTTGGCTCATGCTCATTCTCCGCCTCAATCACCGAGGTGGCGACGCGACGGGATGCGGCGGTGATGGCCTTCCGGTTACTGGTCTGAACCGTATGCGGGAAGGCACCTTCTCGCATTAGCTGCACACGAGGTTGCGCCCTTTGGTCAACGACTGTGACGGTTGTAGCAAACCCCATCTCAGCACAGACGTCAGATGCCACCGTCGCAGCCTCTAGGGCCCAATTGAGCGGGATGCTCATTTCAACATGGGGCTCTGCCTTTGCGGTGCCTGCGAACGCGACACTAAAAACGGCGGCCATGCCAAGTGACTTCATGAAGCGGGTCATGATCTTTCCTTCTCAATGATTAAGAGCTTGGAAAATAGGGCGCCCGGCCACGCCTTTCCTGACCGCAGATTTACATTTCTGTAAGGGGCTTAAATCGAACCGAAACCGTCAGGCCGCGCCCACCGGGACCATCACTAAGCGTGAGTTCGGCGTCGTGAAGCTCGGCAATCGCACGCACTAGCGACAGACCCAGCCCGGCCCCCTCACCCTGGCGCGATGCCTCCCCCTGATAGAGGGGTTGCAGAACCTTCTCCCGCTCCCCGGCGGGGATCCCAACGCCCTGGTCACTGATGGTCAACATGGCGCCCTGAACCTGTAGCACGATAGCCTGCCCCTCCGCACCATGGCGGAGGGCATTCTGCACCAGATTGGCGAGAAGCTGGACCAACAGGGCCCGGTCGCCATTTACGCTGGCAGGTTGATGCCGGTCGACCGTCAGGGCGTGGCCCGTATCCTCAATCACCGGACCAAAGGTCTGGGCGATGTCATCGGCCAGCTCACCAAGATCAACCGGGGCAAAGGCTTCACGGCCGGCGCCACTCTCAATCCGGGCCAAGCGCAGCAAGGCCTCAAAAGTGCCGCTGATCTGGTCAATTTGCTCCAGCGCTGCTTCCAACTCGGCCGGTTCGACGGCATGCCCCCTCTCTGTCGCGGCGATGAGGCTGGTTTCGATTTGCGCACGAAGGCGGGCCAGCGGGGTACGCAGATCATGGGCGATATTGGATGACTGAACCCGCATCTGGGTCATGGCATCGTCGAGGCGCGCCGTCGTGTCATTGATGCGATCGGCCAACTCGCTCAAATCATCCTGACCATCCAGAACAATCCGCTGGTTCAGTCGGCCCTGGGCCACCTCGGCCAAGCCAGCACTGATTGTGTTCAGTCGCGCCTGCCCACGCCTGGCGAGCCAGACACCAACCAGGCCACTTAACAACAACGCACCGAACAGGCTGACCTGCATGCCTGCGGTCAGGATATCGCGAAGCTCCTCCTGACGCTGTGTGTTCTCGCCAAGCCTAATACGCCCATGCTGAGTGGTCTGTAACAGGAACCGCATCTCAGGACCCGGCGGGGCCATATCCACCGTCTCGAAACCATCTTCCTGATCCGTTCGAACGATGGCCGCCGTCTCACCAGTATCCGGCAGCGGCAATCCCGATCCTGCATCCAAGGCCGCGATGGCCGCTTCCATCCGCTCATTCAGCCTGGTGTCGACGGCGAGGGTCATTTCCCGCTGCACCAACCAATAGGTGCCGCCCCAGGCAACCAAGGTGATTAGGGAGAACAGCCCCAACAGCCAAAGGGTTTGACGCATGGCGGACAGGCGCAACAGGGCTTTAACTCGGCTCAAAAACATAGCCCGTGCCACGGATGGTGCGAATGAGGGTATCGCCGAACGGCTTTTCGATCTTACCGCGCAGGCGGCTGATATGGGTTTCTACAACGCTGGTCGTGGGATCAAAATTCATATCCCAAACCCGTTCCAACAGCATGGTGCGGGTCTGCACCCGCCCTTTGGACCGCATGAAAACCTCGAGCAACAGGAACTCTTTTGGGTTCAAATCGATTGGCTGGCCCTGCCTGGTGCAGCTGCGTTTATGCAGATCGATAATGATGTCACCGGCGGTGAGTTCTGAACTCTGCTGCTCCGTCGCCCCCTGGCTCCGCGCTAAAACCTCAATCCTGGCCAGCAACTCACTAAAGGCGAAGGGCTTAACCAGATAATCATCCCCGCCGGCCCGAAGCCCCTCAACCCGATCATCAACCTCGCCCAACGCGGTGAGGAAAATCGCCGGCGCTGTAACCTTGGCCTGGCGGAGGGAACGAAGTACCGAAAGGCCATCAAGCCCAGGCACCAAGCGATCAAGGATCAGCACGTCGTAGCTCTGGCCCATGGCGGCAACCAGGGCATCCTTGCCATTGGCGAATAGGTCGACCACATGCCCAGCCTCACGCAACCCCTTCTGGATCCAGGGACCAAGGGTGTCATCATCTTCGAGAACCAGTAATCGCATTAAGCCTATCTCTACGCGTCATCGCCCGTGAGACTTTGGTAAATCACAAGCGCCCGCTCTGCACCTTACAGTTTTGTAAGCCAGGGCGGCGAAGCTGTCAGATTTGTAAACTTGGTGACAGGCTAGCGCGATATCCGTCGCCTCATATTGCTGGGTGGGCAGTGTTCATGCCCGTCCCGTAATATTGAGGAAACTCAAATGAGTGACCGACCAAACCGCATTCAATGGGTCCCTATCCTGGCCACCGCCATCGCCGTTGCCATCCCACTTGGCATTATTGGCGCCAAGGCCCTGGCTGACTCAGAGCCAAAGCCGCCGCTTGCCTCCCCCCTAACCTTTGACCAGGCAATCGCCATCGCCTTGGAACAGCAACCAGGCACAATCGAAGAAATCGCGCTGGAGCGGGAGGATGGCAAGGTCTTCATCGAGATTGAGGTGCTTACCGATCAGGGCGATGAGGTTGAGTTCATGCTCGACCCACAAACCGGCGACATCATCTCAAGCTGGACCGACGACGACCCCTCCGATGATCCGGGTGAGGAAGACACTGACGGCTAATCCCTTTAGTTAGACTTACCCCCTCAAGTAGCGCGGCTGGCTGCAGTTCAATTGAGTTGCAGCCAGCCGCACTGTTGGTTATTCGCAATCACACCAGACAATGATCCGTGATGCGAGGGCAGGGCTATTTCTAAGCGTAATTTTGAAACTGTGACGAAGGCTGAGGTTGTGGCCGCCCAGCGTGCCTGGTCGAAGCATGTGACCGAGCAGAATGTTGAGGCACTACTCGACCTCTATGATTTTGGCGCGCCGGATGAACCGGTTTTGTTTAAGCCAACCCTGGCTGATGTGATCCGCCTAGACCGGGCGGGCGCCCGCTCTTACTTCGTTGGTGGCAACCCCAGCTATCCCAATGATGATGGGTTCCTGAACCGGGGCTGGGTGCGGGTGGACTTCCAAAGTGCGGCTGGGCCAATCCTGAAGGCTGGCGGCCTCGGCTATAAGGATATGGGCCACTACACCTTCGTCGATGGTGACGGGAATGCGACCCGGGCCGACTATACCTTCGCCTATCATAAGCTTGATGGCCGGGTGCTGATCTCCCTCCACCATTCCTCCCTTACCTGGCTACCGCCGGTGGAGGAGTAAGGGACCAGTATGACCATGACGGTTGTCATCACCGGTGCCTCTGACGGCATTGGGGCGGAGCTGGCGCGGCAGCTGGCGACCAAGCACGGCGCGGCCATCGCGCTGGTCCTTGCCGCACGCAATGCGGACAAGCTGAATGCCGTTGCCGATGCCGTGCGTTCCGTGGGGGCTGCCGCCACCGTCATCCCGACCGATGTCACCGACAGGGAGGCCTGCCGCCAACTGATCAATGGCACGATTGAAGCCCATGGCCGGTTGGATGTGCTGGTTCAGAATGCCGGCATGTCGGCCCATGCGAATTTTGCTGATCTGACCGATGATGACCTTGCCTGGTATCAGGATTTGATGACCCTGAACCTTTGGTCGACGGTATGGCTGACCAAGGATGCGCTGCCGCACCTGACTGAGAGCAAGGGCCAGATTGTGGCCGTCTCCTCCGTCGCTGGGCTGGTTGGGGTGCCGGGACGCAGCGCCTATTGCGCTAGCAAGTGGGCCATGGGCGGGTTCTTTGAATCCCTACGCAGTGAGGTTGCCCATCAGGGCATCACCGTCACCATCGCCTATCCCGGCGTGGTGGCAACCGCGATCCGAGAGCGTGGCTATGCGGCTGGCGGCCAACCACTCGGCAAAAGTGGTGTGCGGGAAGACAAAGCGATGTCGGTGGAAGAATGCGCCGCGCGGATTATGAAGGGCATGGATGCCCGTAAGCGGGACATCATCATGACGCGGCAGACCCATCTGGGTCGCTGGTTGCGCCTATTGGCGCCTGGCCTGCTGGATCGCATTGCGATGAAAGAGATCAAGCCAGAATTCCGGTCGGACAAAGCCTAGGCCAAAAAACAAAAAGGGCGCCATAAGGCGCCCTTTTTAGAATTCTTATCGATTAAGCGAGTGCAATGTTGGTTGCAGCTTCGCGGCCATCGCGGCCTGGCTCCAGATCGAAGGTAACCTTCTGGTTGTCTTCGAGGGTGGAAAGACCCGCACGCTCCAGGGCAGAGATGTGGACGAAAACGTCCTTGCCGCCAGTTTCAGGGGCGATAAAGCCGAAGCCTTTGGTGTTGTTGAACCATTTCACGGTGCCAGTGGCCATTTCCGTGTTCTCCTATTCAATTTTGCTGCCCACGGGATGCGGCAGCCCGGCATAGTCAGTCTGTATCGTTCAACTGGTAGCCGTAGGAACGGAAGGCAGTGGTCCGATTAGAAAAACGCTAGCTGCCCCTTCTATGGCCGCCCATGCCGAAATACTCAACAGGTGATTTTGACCCAGGCGTCGAAAAAATGGCGCCAATGGCCCTCCTCAAGACGCAGCAGCCCGTCGCTGCTCCCGCTTCATCAGCGTGTAGCAGAGGCTCGGCACGAATAGCAGGGTCAGTGGCGAGGCCACCAATAGACCACCAATCATGATCGTCGCCATCGGCTCAAACAACGAGCCACCGGCAAGGGCCAGCGGCACCAGACCAAACACCGTGGTCAGTGAGGTCAGCATGATCGGCGTTGCCCGTTTCTGGGCCGCACTGACAATGGCATCCTCAATCGACATGGTCTCAGCATCCAGATCTATCTGGTTAATCAAGACGATGGCGTTGTTGATGATGATCCCCATCAGGGACATCAAACCAAGCACGGCAAAGAATGACATTGGCTGCCCCGTGATGATCAGGGCGAAGGGGGCACCGATCATGATCACCGGGATGGTCATGAAGGTCGCCAAAGTCCGGCGCATAGAGTTGAACTGAAACACCAAGGCGGCCAGCATAATGCCGAGCGCGATTGGCAGATTGCCGCCAATCTCACCATAGGTATCGCCGCTATCCTCAAGCTCACCACCGATGGTGATGGCGTATTCAGGCCCCAAATCTAAACCATCAAGAACCGGCTGGATCTCAGCCAACAGACCCTGGGCAGAGAAGTTCTCACTCTTGCCATAGATGGTGATTTGGCGGACCTGGTTCTCACGCCGGATTTCCGAGTACTCCAAGCGCGGCTGGAAGGATGCGACCTGATCGACAGAGATAAGGCGATCGCCCACATTGACCGACATATTGGCCAGGTCCTCAATACTATCCCGATCTCGGGTTTCCGCGCGGAGAACGATTGGGATCTGTTGATCGGCCTCCCGGAACACTGAATAGGCGGAGCCTGAGAAGTAGGCTTCCATCACCTGCGATAGGTCTTCTGAGGTAATGCCAGATTCCCGGGCCTTATCCTGGGCGATGTCGAGGACGATTTTCAGAACTCGCTTACCCCAATCAATCTCGTTCCGGCTGATACCGGGAACACCGGCATAGGCGCGCTCAACCTTATCGGCCGCATCCATCAGGACAGCGGCATCAGGGCCGGTGATTTGAACCTCGACAATGCCAGACTCACTACCGCCCATTGAGAGACGGGTGATGCGGAACCGGGCGGCTGGAAACTGTTCAATGAAGGCACGGCGCACCCGGGGCACAATCTCCCGAACCGCATCGACATCAGTCATATTGACGGCGAAGAACGCGCTCGACGGGTTAGCGTCAGCAGGACTTAGCGCCAGATAGAAACGGGGGCCGCCATAACCAACATAGGTGGCGGTGTTCACCACATCTGGGTTGACCGACTTATCCGACAGCCAAGCCTCAACCTCGAGGGCATAGCGCTCGGTCTCTGAGATCGCCGTGTCCTCAGGCATATCCATATAGATGATGAAGTCACCGCGATCGCTAAGCGGGAACATCTCCGGCTTCACGTTTGAGAACTGGGTCACAGCCCCAGCGACCAGCAGATAGACCAGCACCGTTAGCGGAATGCCGTAAGGCAGCAGCTTGCGGGTCAAGCTTCCATACCAAGCAAGCTTGTTGGCGGACTCTTTCTCTTCCTGCTTCGGCTGCTTGAACAGGCGGGCACTCAAGAAAGGCAGGACATAGAGGGCTGTTAGCCATGAGCCTAACAGCATCAAGGACACAACCGCGCCGAGGGAGAAGGCAAACTCACCGGATGAACCCGTCATCATCAGCATCGGCACGAAGGCAGAGATGGTCGTGATCGACGCCACGCCGAGGGGGATCATGTATTGCGACCCCGCCTGCTTTGCGGCCTCAGCCGGGTCGACCCCGTCTTTGATGCGGCCCTGAATATCCTCAACGACCACCAGGCCATTATCGACCAACAGGCCGAGCGAGATAATCACGGCGGCGATTGAGACCTGTTCAATATCAACACCGACAATGCCCATATTGCTGAGTGCAAACATCACGGTGAACGGCACGATACACGAGATCACAAAGGCCGCGCGCAGGCCCAAGAACAGCAGCATCACAATGAAGACAACGATGAAGGTCTGACCCACATTGGACAGGGCGCTGTTAATCGCCGCCGTCACGTTGGTCTCTTGGAATGCTGAGATGTGCAGCTCTACCCCGATTGGCTGACGCTGTTCGAAGTTATCGAGTGCAACCCGTAAGGCCCGGCCCAAAACCTGAATATCTGCGGTCTCCGCCATCTCAGCGGCCAGGATCACCGCGGGCTCGCCATTGATGAAAACCGGATCATCCTTGGGGTCGATATAGCCCCGGCGAACCTCAACCAGATCCGACAGGCGAATGAAGCCGTCCAACCCATCAACCTTGGTCAGGACCTCACTGATCTCTTCGACTGAATCTAGATCACCATTGGCTTCCAGCACGACACGGGTGCCATTGGCGTCAATCTCACCCGCTGGCAAGATGACGTTCTGCGCCGCCAAATCCTCAAGCAGCTGGCCGATCTGACCACGGACAGACGCTAGGCGACGGGTGTCGAGGTCGAGCCAAATCCGCTCATCCTGAACACCATGCAGGGTTACCTTGGAGATGCCGTCGAGCAGGTACAGCTCTCGCCGTAACTCCTCTGCGATGTCTTCCAATTGGGCGAGGGAAAAGCCATCACCAGTGATGCCAACCGTCGCAATGGCCACATCACCNTAATCGGTGTTCACAAACGGACCTTGGGTTCCATCGGGCAGCTCGGCCGCCACATCGCCCATCTTGTTACGGAGGTCTTCCCAAGCGTTCTCAATATCCGCGCTGGGCACCTCATCATAGAGGTCGGCATAGAGTAGAACTGAGCCATTGGTGACAGTGGTTCGAATATCCTCGATCTCACCAATCTCACGCATCTTGCGCTCGATCGGGATCGCCACAAGCTCCTCAATCCGCTCCGGTGCCATGCCCTCGAAATAAGCGGCGACGGCGGCCGTTCGAATGGTAATGGCCGGGTTCTCGCGCTTTGGAATGTCGAAATACGACATGATCCCCATAAACAGGACCAGGACCATCAGCAGGTAGGTGAAGCGGCTCTTTTCCAGGCCAAAGACGGTAATCATTTTGTGGGTTCCACCCTAATGCGAGACGAGGGCCATTTACGGGGACCAATAGCGGGGATTAAGTGGCCAACTATTGGGATGGCTGATCCTCGATCAGCTTCACGCGCATGCCGTCATGAAGGAAGGACACGCCAGCGGTGGCAACACGCTCCCCGCTTTCCAGCCCCTCAATGACCATGAACATGTTGTCGCGCATGCCAGCCGCCGTCACATCACGGCGCTCAACGGTGCCAGACTGCGGGTTGAAGACATACATCTGCAGGGGAAAGACAGGGTCGCGGCCTGCGGTTTCGCTGATCTGCTTTTGGGTGATTGCGGCACTCAATGGGATCAGGAAGCCCTCATTCGCCGGAATCGGGAACTCCAGCTCAACCTCAACCGACATGCCGGCACGGATAAGCGGGTTACGTTCGGCAACTGAGACAATCACTGGGAAGGAGGAGACGGTGTCCGCTCGCTTACCAACCTCAGTGACAACCGCAAGCAGCGCAATTGAGGGGTCATCCGCCAAACGCACCACGGCGGGCATGCCCACATCAATGCGTGAGACGATCTCAAAATTCACCGAGAAAGAGACCTCAAACACATTGGGATTGTAGATCGAGGCAACGGCCTGACCGGTGCTGACGGTCTGGAAGCTATCGGCATCCACCGAGTTAATCACGCCATCAAAGGGCGCATACATGGTGGCGTCCTCGAAGTCTTCCTGTGCTGCCGTCAGGGCCTTTTCAGCCTGGGTCAAGCGCGCCCGGCTGGCCTGGAAATCGGTCTCTGCCTGATCTAAGGCCAGCTTGGTGCCAGCACCGCGTTCTAACAAGAAGGCCTGGCGCTCGACGTCTTCGCGGTCTTGGTTCAGCAGAACCTGTGCCTCTTCCACCGAGGCAGCGCGGTTTTCAATCTCGGTCTCAAACTGCTTAACGTCCAGTTTGGCCAGAACTTGGTTGGACTGCACCTGCTGACCAACACTTAGGGCAAGCTCACCAAGGCGACCGCTCACCTCAAAGGAGAGGGTGGTGATTTCCTGCGGCTCCAACACGCCCGGATAGCGGCGCTCAATGCTCTGCCCGGTATCTTCAACCAGCGTTGTAATCAGCCCACGAACCGGCGGCTCAACAGGAGTATCAGTGGCGGCTTCATCGCAGGCAGCTAGCAACAAAGCGACCGCGAACAGGCTTACAACTCGGATCATCAGAAATCTCTTCGACAAGCGTGTTTTTAGGAATTGCTGCAAGGTCTACAGCAAGCCTGCTATGGGTCAACTCTCTAAATCCCAGCCGCCCTGCGCTTTAGCCTCTTTCAACGGGGTGAACTATACCAGTTGCGCAACTGGCGCCCAGGCAGTGCACAGCCTGAAAATCAAGATAAGGCCAGTTGCGTAAGGCAGTTGAGACAATGATCCAAACTCCCGAGGGTCGCATTCCGGATGGTGCCCGCACAAGCGAGGACCCCGCCCGCCGTCAGGCGTGGCGGCGGCAGTTCATCCGTGATGAGATCGATCGCATCGATCCCCAAGACCGCCCGCTGAACCCGCGGCAGGCCAATGCCTTCTGGCTGGAGATTGGGCAACCCCCAAATTTGGGCGATTTCCGGGGCTATGCCGACCGGATGGGTCTCACCGTTCCTAAGGGCCTAACAGAAATCCGCGCCCAGTATGGTGAGATCAAAGAGCTGCTCTCAATCTGCCAGCATGGCGATACCCGAAGCTTCTACGCTGGCCGCAGCTTGGGCCAGCCAGTAAGCCCGATTGATCAGTATCGTGCCTTTAAGGGAATCAAAGAATTGGATGCCTGGGCGAATGAAGTGCTCGCACGCCCAGAGGTTCAAGAAGCCCTCACCCACGCCCACGAGGCTCGAGACTTTAACGAGCATTTCTATGTCGATGACCCGTTCCTGCCCAAGCAGCTGGCCCGCTTGGAAACGCAGGTAGATCAGAACTTCCGTGCCATCTATGCCGATCCGGCTGAGGCAAAGCAGAAGTTTGAGGACCTGACCGTTGCCATGGGCTTCGAGAAGGCCATCGACAAGCTTACCCGCCGACCTGGCCAGCTGGGCCGGATGGTGGGAACCGGTCGCGGCATCTTTAGTGATGAGCAGCGGCACCGAGCGAAGTACTGGGTCGGGCATGCATTGGCCCCAAACTTAGAGGCGCTAAACGAGGCTCAAGAGAGCCACGCCGTCATTGAAAGCGATATCGCGAAGGCGGGCGGTTTGTACCCGGTTGATGAAGACCTATTGGCCTTTGAACGAGCCGCCGTTCGGCTTAGCTATTCGATCAATCTGAATGATCGGATGTCGGAAGCGGCCACCCGGATACGGGGTGACCTTGACCATGCCGTTGAGGCTAAGGCCGCAATGGCAGAGCTTGCACCCGCCGCCGCAGGCCCTAACGCCGACAAACGCGGCGTTCCCGACATCTAGGCCCTGACTTTCGAAATTCGGTGATTCAGCAAGCTTCGTGTATGATGTAATCGTCACGAAGGAAGGGGATATTGGCGCGCCTATGTCGAGCGGCCTGAGTAGGGATTTAGTAAGCCTAGCGAATGGGGATGCACCGTCCGCCAGCAGCCCCGCTCAACCTACCCACTTCGAGACCCATCTTAGCAGCAGCATCGACCAAGCAATCGACTACATGCGGGGGGATATCGCCGCGCAGTATTTGAATGCGGCACCAAAGGCCCTGCTTTACGGCCTGTCGCAGCCAATGCGCGATAAGCTGAATGAGGCGCTAAAGACCGAGCCGGTGTTGGACCATCAGCAAGAGGCCCAAAGCCGAATGCGGGAACTGGCACTCGGCACTGGTGAATTTGCCCAGCTCGATCGGATTGAACTCGACCTCGCCTATTTTGAGCATTTGGGCCCGCTTGGCGGGCAGCTCGCCGCTAACAAGACAGCGGAGTTTATCAACGGCTTGCCTGAATTTGAGCCGATGTCGCTGCAGACCGACACCCAGATTAAGATGATAAGGGCGCTACAAGTCGCCCGGGAACCGACCGAGGCTATCGCCAAGGCACGTGGGGTGCTGCATTCCTCAATCGATGCCGGTGAGCCCTACTACAAGCAAGAGACCCAATATCGCCAAGAACTGGCCGATAGCCTGGCCCATGACCCAATGGTGCAGCAGGCGCTGATGGATTGGCCGGGCATGGACGAGAATGCGCGGCTCAACGTGCTTCAGCATGTGGTCAACAAGCAGGCCAAGCTGGGCGGCTTTCAGCCGGTCGAAGTGAAGACCAAGGATTGGCCGACCGTCATAGGACCCGAAGGCCAGAAAAGGACCAGGCGCGGCACCTACAGCCCCAGAAGTCGGGACATATCTGTCAATCGGGCAGCTGAAGATTTCTGGGAAGATCCCGTTCAAGTCATTGGCACCACGGTTCATGAGAACACCCATAGCCGCCAGCATCAGCTGGGTGAGGATTATGAGAAGGGCTTCCTTGAAAAGGATGACCCGAAATACGTCGCGGGTGCGATCTTTGCCGATGGCCTAGTGCATGGATATGTCAGCTCATCCGTTGATCACACGCTTTATCGTGACCAGCTGGTTGAGCAGCAGGCCAGGCGCGTCCAGGCCACCGTGGTAAACCGACTTGAGGACCTGGGCATCAAGGCGAACCATAAGGCCGATGCCGAAATCGCAGCCTTCCTCGCCGAATACGGCAGTGATGATGCCGATCTCGAGATCGAAATCGTTGCCATGCCAGCGGACAGACCAAACGGACCGTAGGTTAATCTGTAAGCCCGCCAGGCTAGGCCCGCTTAGTTAGTGCAAGCCAGATACCGCCGCCGATCAGTGCGGTGCCACCAAACCAATCGAGCAACTTGCGCCGCTTAGCGGTCAGGAAGCCGCCGGCCTTACCCGCCGCGACGGCATAGGCGCCGTCGAGCACGGTGGCGACCACCATAAAGGTGGCGCCCAATATCAGAGTTTGCCCGACAACTAAATCGCCGGGCACCACAAACTGCGGGATGAACGCGCCAAAGAACAAAAGCGCCTTGGGGTTTGACCAGATCACCAGCACGCCCTGCCAAAAGTAATGCCACCAGCGAAACTTGGCGGGCCTATCCTTGGCCAGAGCTTCCGGATCCTCAAGATCGTCATGGCGCGATCGGATGATCTTGATACCTAGATAGATGAGATAGGCAGCGCCCGCGATCTTCACATAGAAGAACAGCGCGCCCATGGCCTCAATGACCAGCTGCAGGCCCGCAGCCAGAACCACCAACATGACGGCAAGACCAAGCTGTGTGCCCGCCACATTGGCGATACCGGCGCGGGCACCATGGCGCAGGGAATTGGCGATGATCACCGTCACGGTCGGACCAGGCACAATCACCACCGCGACACATGCGGCGACAAAGGCGAGATAGGTGGCGATATCAAACATGGGCGACTACATCCTTACCAGCGTAACAGAGGCATACTGAGCCACGCACCCCGGCCCGGCACAACCCCTTAAATCAGGCACCCCTAATAGAATGCCCTCAACCACCCCGCCCAATACCCTTAGCATTGCCGGCTCTGACCCCTCCGGTGGCGCCGGTATTCAAGCTGACCTCAAGGCCATCTCCGCCAATGGCGGCTATGCCATGGCTGCGATTACGGCACTGACGGCACAGAACACCCAAGGTGTCACCGGTGTTGAACTCGTCGCACCAGAATTTGTCCGCGCCCAGATTGATGCCGTGTTCGCCGATATCGAGGTGCATGCGGTCAAGGTCGGCATGATCGCGACGGCAGAGATTGCGGCTGCCGTGGCCGATGCCCTCACCGCCAATAGGGCCACAAACATCGTTCTGGACCCGGTCATGGTGGCCAAGGGCGGTGACCGTCTATTGGCCGAAGAAGCGGTTACCACCTTGCGTGAGCGCCTCGTCCCCCTGGCCACCGTCATTACACCAAACCTGCCGGAGGCCGCCGCCCTTACCAACCAACCGGAAATCACCAGGCGTCAAGAGATGGCCGATCTCGCCGCCGCCCTCCTGGCCCTCGGGCCTAAAGCGGTGCTGCTGAAAGGTGGTCATTTGAGCGGTGATCAGAGCCCAGACCTATTGCTAAGCGATCAGGGCGAGGCCTGGTTCGACGGGGCACGGGTTGCGACCAAGAACACCCATGGCACCGGCTGCACCCTGTCAGCTGCATTGGCCACCCAGCTTGCACTGAACGACAGCCTGGAGCCAGCGGTTCAGAAGGCCAAGGCCTACATTGCTGGCGCCATCGCTGGGGCTGATCAACTGGCTGTTGGCAGTGGCCATGGCCCAACCCATCACTTCTGGGCGGCGAGCACCTAACGGCAAATCGCTTCCTCTAATGGCAGGCTGTAGTGAACACCACCAATAATAAATTTCGCGCCAAAATTAAATGTGGATGCACTAAAAACAGGATCATAGAAAGCAGAACTACTTGACAAGGCGTTTCCGACCTCAGGAAAAGGCATCATCACCCTCTAGAAATAAGTTTACTTACAAACAAGATTGCACTCATGTTGAGAATAGATAAGTTTTAACAATCTTCTGACAAAAGCATTGGCTGAGCGCGTTTCAAGTTCATTAACAATGTTCTCGTGTGACGATACAAATTTTAATATATTAGCGGCTCTATTAAGCAGGGCATACTCACCTAAAAATATTTTTCCGCCACTAACATGTATTAAATTTATCAAAAACTCATATTGAGCAGAATTTTCCCCCACTACCTCACAATCAAAAACAATATTTAATAAAGCATAATTTATATTATTGTCTGATTTTTCTCTAATAAAATTCTCATAATTAGTAACTATATTTAAATTTCGATCCACATTCAAATTCTTTGATACCTCTAAAATTGACTTTTCGTATGAAAGAAGCATCGAGTTAATGAAGCTTTGATTGTTTTGTATATTTTCTTTCCTATAGACAATTTCCTCTCGTTCGCTGGAAAAACTCCGCTCACCCAGAGAGCAACTTTTCAAGTTACTCCAGTTCATCATTTCAGAGTTTTTAACAGAAATAAATATTACTAATGTATCAATACCCCTAAGACCATTCCAATACTCTTGGTTATTTGAATCTCGCAAACATGGGCATAAGAAATTTTTCGCACCGTCTTTTGAGTATGATTTTTGAGGGACAAGAATAAATAACCCCATTAGAATAATGGGTATAAATCTTTTTGTGTTTTTTATTTTATTATACATTTTATCACCGCTGAATGGATTATGTCCTAAATGGATCAGAGTAGGCATAACTGCAGTGATCCAATCATACGAGTTTATGGAAGAACTGACTACCGCAGCCGATGGATCACTCGGCATGTCCGGCACAACGCCTGCTGCCATGTACATGATCACAGCGATCAACTCATTCACGCCTGGGCTGCCCAAGCACTTGATAGGAATGGCATTGATTGGCGCGTCGGAAGACCTCAGTGTTGGTCAGGGCCACGGCCCCACCCACCATTTCTGGGCGACCAGTGGCTAGCGGCAAATCGTAAGAAACGGGCTGCTAGCCATTGGCAAGCCACCTAGGGTGGAGCGTTCCTCCACCAGCCCCTTAGGCCGCGCCATGACCACCGCCACCGCTAGCCCAACCACACCATCCATGGGCCTGACCGAATGGGGGATGCTTATCCTGCTATCGGTGCTGTGGGGTGGGTCGTTCTTCTTTATTGGCGTCGCGGTCACCGAGCTGCCGACCTTTACTGTGGTGGTCAGCCGGGTGGTACTGGCCGCCCTAATCCTGCTGGCAATCATGATGGTGACGGGCCGGAAGATGCCCAGCATGGCGACCGCAGAAGGACGCCGCATCTGGCTCGCCTTCTTTGGCATGGGCCTCCTAAACAATGCGATCCCGTTTAGCCTGATTGTCTGGGGCCAGGCGCATATCGCCTCGGGTGTGGCCGCGATCCTGAATGCCACCACCCCACTCTTTGGCGTGGTGGTTGCCCATCTGCTCACCGCGGATGAACGGATGAGTGCTGGCAAGGTTGTCGGCGTGATCTTGGGATTGATTGGCGTTGCCGTGATGATTGGTGGCACGGCACTGCAATCCCTAAGTTCCGCGGTCGGTTTAGAGGTCTGGGCCCAGATGGCAATCCTGGGTGGCGCCCTCACCTATGCCTTTGCCGGGGTTTTTGGACGGCGGTTTAAGGCGATGGGCGTGTCACCGATGGCGACCGCCACCGGTCAGGTGACGGCATCCAGCATGCTGATGATCCCAGCCATGCTAGTGGTCGACCAACCCTGGACCCTACCGATGCCGGGCTTCGAGACGATTGCCGCGCTGGTCGGGCTTGCAGCCCTATCGACCTCGCTCGCCTACATTCTCTATTTCCAACTACTCGCCCGGGCCGGGGCCACCAATCTCTTGCTGGTGACCTTCCTGATCCCGATCAGTGCGATCGCCCTCGGCATCGGTTTCCTAGGCGAGGTGCTGCTGCCCAAACATTTGATTGGGATGGCGCTGATCGGCCTTGGTCTCGCCGCGATTGACGGACGCCTGATGGTCAGGCTTAGGGGCTGATTAGAGCTTGCGGCGCGCAACCTCTGGCGATGGGCCTGCAGCATCGGCGGCAGGCCCTGCGGCGGCCGCAGCCTTCCGCTGCTCATCAAGCGATTTGAAGGTGCCATTCAGCTTATCTGTGACATCTTCCCAGAAGTAATCCATCCCGTCGGGATCTCTAATCTGATCGCTAGAGAGCGCCTCAAAACGGCTTAGCAGCTCTGGCATGTTGCGCTCGGTCAGGGTGTCGGGCTGGCCGATGGCTTTCACTGCCTGCTCTAGTAACCGGTGGTGGTAGAAGCCTTCTTCATGGCTATACCCAGCCATGGCCGCAACGAACTCATCCGTTGGCACTTCATGCTTCGGTGGCTCAGCGGCGGCCAGAACATCTGGTGCAAGCTTAGCCATCAGGCGCTGGGTGGCCTCAACCATGTAGGGGCCGGCACTCTCTGCCCAGGTTTGGAAAGTGTCTGGCAACGCCTTGAGATACTACGCCAATTCAGACTGGGTGGCACCGCCCGGAAATGCATCAAGCAAAGGCGTCACCACATGGGCTTCGGCATCCGCTGAGAAGCCACCAACCTCAGTATAGGCATCGACACCAGCCCGGCGACCGGAAGGTGGGCTAACGAGATCGAAGGTCTCTGGGTTGCTGCGAGCCTCGGCGGCAAATTCGAGCATAATGCGTCGCACATCCATACGCAGCTGAGAGCCGCTGTAACGGGCCATTGCCATAGTCTTCACCCCCTTAAATCAGGATATTGGTTTGGTTAGGTTCTGCGCGTCGGCGCGGCGGTCTGTGTGACTGCTGATACCGCAGTGTTGCCGGTAAGGTTGGCTTGCAAGCCCTCTTTGCCCGGTATCTGACCCAGCATGCGGATTAGCGGGGTCGTGCCCTCATAGGGCCGGGTGTCTTCAACCACCTCCAGCCGATGCATCGCCTGCCGCTCAAGTACCAGGGCACGGCGCATGGCCTTGCCACCATCGCTGCGCATCTGGCCACCGCCGGAGCGGATCCAGATCATATCAAGGTCATCTTTAAGATGCGGCAGCTGCGCTTCCAATTGTAGGGCGCGGGTCAGGGTCTGTAAGCGGCCAGTATCGGCGACCCAGCGATCCGCCTGGTCACGGCCGATTGACACCCGTCGAGCGATCTTCAGCTGTTCCCAATCTTTGGGCGGGTAAATCTCGGTCGCTGCTAGCACGCCGAGGCGATGGCGATCCTGCTTACCCAGATCGGTGCCACCAGCCACATAGTCGATGACGCTGCGCACTTCCTCATCCATCCGGGCCATATGGCCGAGGCGTTGTGGATTTGGCAGGGTCTGCGGGGCGAACCATTGGGCAATCTGTGAGCGGCTCTTCGCCCGCTCTGCACGGCTTTGCCGCCAGGCTTCAGGAATGTTGAGGGATTTGGCCACACGCTCCATCGGGCGGGCCATGATCTCATGCACCATCTTGGGCCGGTCCGCAGGTTGGCGCGCCCAAATCGCCCGGAACCGCTTTTCAACGTCCGGATGGGCGGCAAACACATCGGCTAAAAACCGACGGTCATTATCCGCGATATGGGTTGGTATCTGCCGCATAGATGGCCAAGAGCCCAATCAAAAATCCCGCGCACTGATTGCGCATTTGATAATCGATACACCCGTATTAAGAAAGGCCACAAAACAAAACGCCCGCCGCTGGGGGTCCAGGGCGGGCGTCTCGTTAATCGCTTTATGTCGGTTAGACGAAGGTCACGTCATCCTCGCTGGTGATACCGACCAGGAGAACAGTACCGCCATCGGTGGTGATCAACAGACCTTCCGGCGTCACCTGGCTGCCAATGATCGTGGCATCACCCAGATCGATTGCATCCCCGTCGCCGAAGTCACTGATCACATCGTCACCGAAGTCGCCACCGAAGGTGAAGACATCATTGCCGGACCCACCGATGAGCAGGTCATCGCCTTTGTTACCGAACAGGGTGTCATCACCCTTATTGCCGTAGACAATGTCGTCGCCGAGGCCGCCATAGGTAACATCGCTGTCCTGACCGCCATACATGGTGTCATCGCCCTTGTTACCGTAGATGCCGTCATCGCCCTTGTTGCCATAGACGACGTCTTCGTTCTGGCCACCATAGCTGGTGTCGCTACCCTGGCCACCGAACAGGGTGTCGTCACCCTTGTTACCGTAAACGATATCGGTGCCCTGGTTACCGTAGGCAACGTCGTTGCCGTCACCGCCAAGGACGTTGTCGTCACCGCCAGCGCCGCTGATGCTGTCGTTACCGGAACCACCATCGATGCTGTCAGCGCTTGATGAACCGGTCGCGGTGTCATCGCCATCCAACAGCTCAACCACTTCACCTTCGCCGCCGGTGAGGGTTTCCTCATCCGAACCGAAGGAGCCGCCACCGCCGCCGCTGCTGCCGCCGCCAGTGGTATCGGGCAGACCGTCGAAGTTATCGGCTTCTAGCGTGCCCGACAGATCGATGAAGGTGAAGGTTGTGCCGCCACCAGTCACCGTCGCATTGGTACCAACCTGGTTGATCGTCACAGCACCATCAAAGTCGATGGCATCGGTCTGCGCCTCAAAGCCCTGGATGGTAATGCTGGCACCAGTATCGGTGACCACAATTAGATCCTGGAAGCCAGGGATCTGTCGGCCGCCGCTGTTATCCAGCCGGATAAAATCATTGCCGCCATCAGCGTAGATCGTGTCAGCACCACGATAAGCATAGATGCTGTCATTACCGGCCCCGCCATAGATGACGTCATCACCGTTGAAGGCAACCACCCCGTATTCTGGATCACCAAAGAGATCCTCGATGCCGCTGCTAAACAGGTTATCGCTGGTTTCGCCATAGACGACGTCGGCACCGTCACCACCATAAATGGTGTCATTACCGGTACCACCTGAGAGAGTATCCTCATCAGCGTCGCCATACAGAACATCGTCGCCGGTGTTACCGGATAGTCGGTCATTACCATCGCCACCCTGAAGCGTATCAGAGTCGGTGGTGTCGTCATTGTCGGTGCCACCGATCAGGGTGTCATTACCAGCACCGCCAGATAGGCTGTCATCATCACCGTTACCAAACAACCGATCATCGTCCGCACCGCCGAGCAGGGTATCATCGCCATCGCGACCGAAAATACTATCGTCGCCGACACCACCATCAATTGAGTCATTGCTGGTACCGCCATAAAGGACGTCATTGGCTGCCGTCGGGTTAACCTCAAGGGTAAAGGCGCCACCATTGACGGCCCCCGCGGTCACGTTGCCATTGTCAGTAAAGACCGAGAACGTAACCGGTCCGCCCAGGGTGCCACCGGTCAAGGTGATGTCGGTCTGGGTGCCTGAGATGTTGGCGACGCCAATCGAGAAGCCAGTGGCATCGGTGACAAGAATGGTGTCGTGATTACTCTCAAAGAAGTGAATCTCGTCACCATCAAGCTCAGCCGCCGCACCGGCAAAGGTGTCCGCGCTCTCCACGATGCTACTAAACTGATCACCACCGTAGAGGGTGTCGTTACCAGCGCCGCCATCGATGTAATTGTTCTCGTCGCCGTAGTCGCCACTGCTAAGGAAGGTGAACTCACCAGTGCCGTAAATCAGGTCATTGCCATCGCCGCCATAAAGCGCATCACCACCATAGCCACCAACGACGGTATCGTCGTTATCACCACCGTAAAGGGTGTCATCGCCGGTATTGCCGTAGATGCTGTCATCACCGGCACCGCCATCGGCGTAGTCATTGCCGTAGAGCCCGTAGAGGAAGTCGTTACCATCCTCACCAAACATGGTGTCGCCGCCATAGACGCCGTAGATGGTGTCGTTATCCGCACCGCCATAGAGCAGGTCATCGCCACGGCCACCATAGATGCTGTCGTTACCGGCATCGCCATAGAGGGTGTCATTGCCGTAAAGAAGGTCAGCGGCATCGCCATAGATGGTGTCATTGTCGTCACCACCATAGAGCAGGTCATCACCGCCATAGGCATAGATTTGGTCATCGCCGGTGCCGCCGTAAACGGTATTAGCGTCCTGAACGCCATAGGCGCTGGCATAGATGTAGTCATCGCCGGCATCGCCATAGATCAGGTCATCGCCACCATAGGCATAGATGTCATCAGAGCCATCACCGCCATAAACGGTATCGTTGAAGCTATCTTGCTTATTATCGGCGTAGATCAGATCGGAATCATCGTCGCCATAAATCAGGTCGGCGCCGCCATAACCATAAATGCTGTCATCACCGGCCAGACCATTGATTGTGTCGTTGCCATTCGTGCCGTAAATGCTGTCATTGCCAGCGGTTGCGCTGCCGCTCATCAGCGGGTCAGCGTTGATGGTGAAGGCACCGCCTGAAACCGCACCCGCGGTAAAGGTGGTACCGCCATCCACATTGATCGAGATCGTGGAGGCACCAAGGTCACCGCCGGTCAGCTCAAATAGCGTGCCACCGCCATTGGCCGATGTTGAGACGGTGAAGCTATCGGCATCCGTGACATGGATTTGGTCAACACTGCCATAGATTGAGAAGAGCTGATCACCGTCTAGCTCAGCGGCGGTACCCTCAATCGTATCGGCGCCAAGACCCTGGCGGTCGCCATAGATCGAGTCGTTGCCATCGCCACCA
Organism: Alphaproteobacteria bacterium SS10; assembly: GCA_019192455.1. Taxonomy (NCBI): domain Bacteria; kingdom Pseudomonadati; phylum Pseudomonadota; class Alphaproteobacteria; species Alphaproteobacteria bacterium SS10. The sequence continues at coordinate 1,205 of JAHCML010000003.1, read as the reverse complement.
ACAAGCAGGTTGTCGCCAGCAATGCCGACAAGGGTGTCATTACCCTCACCACCAAAGAGTGCATCACCACCATAGCCGCCGCGGATCGAGTCATCGCCGCTGCCGCCATAGAGGGTGTCATTACCTTTACCACCGGCCAGGCTATCGTCACCGAGGCCGCCATAGATTAGGTCCTCGCCTTCCTTACCCTGGACGGTATCGTTGCCAGTGCCACCATCAACGGTGTCATCACCAACAGCGCCATAGATTTCATCATTATCAGCACCGCCATAGATCAGGTCGTCGCCGCCGAAGCCATAGATCTCATCATTGCCATCACCGCCATAGAGCGTGTCATCAAATGCCGGCAATGGGCCGTAGATGCTGTCATCGTCATCATCGCCATAGATTTCGTCATTGCCAGCGCCACCATAGAGTAGGTCGGCACCATCATTACCGTAGATCTCGTCATCGTCGCCGCCGCCATAAAGGACGTCAGCGCCGTCATTGCCGTAGATCTCGTCTCTACCGGAACCACCATCAATCGTGTCGTTACCGGCATTGCCGTAGATGTCGTCGCTATCCGCAGCACCGTCGATGGAGTCGTTGCCCTCCTGGCCGTAAATGCGGTCATTACCGTCGCCACCGACCAGGCTGTCATTACCAGTCTCACCGAACAGGGTATCGTTACCCGCGCCGCCATCTAGCGTGTCGTTGCCGGCACCGCCGAGGATGGTGTCATTGTCAGTCCCACCGTAGAGGGAGTCGTCATTGGCGGATTGGAGAGAGTCGTTGATGGAGCTCATGGTGATCTTATCCCTATGCTCAAGGCGGCGAATGGCGCTCAAAGCCACGCCGCAAACGGCGCCGCGCAGCCGCGCGGGCAATTGAATTTCTGATGTTCTCTTGTGTGTTAACCGCCCATGCCCCGGCGGCTAAATCCTGCGTCCCGTTTCTTTCTTGGGGATTTGGATACGACGATTGCGCGTAAGCGACAACCGGAAACAGCCCAAACCCGATTAGAACGCATTTGAAATCAGCACGTTACCTTACCAATACGTAAGATTTCGACGAATGATGCCGAATGTCCGTCGTCAGGTAAATTGAGACAGCAAGCGGCCTGACTAAAGGAGGGTCTGGCACATCTGGATTTCAGTTAAGCAGCGGATTTGTTGTGCAGCAAGCGCCGTTGTTTCATGGTCCTCCTTTTGATCTTTTCCCGTTCC